>JAEWAF010000066.1 GCA_023391815.1 Pseudomonadota bacterium | reverse complement strand
GACCCTCGAGGGTCGCCCGCCCCTGGATCACGCCGGCGAGTGGCGGCTGCGCACCGGGTTTCTTGCTCTTCAATTGATCGAGCTGCAGATCCTTCAATCGAATATCCAGCTTCGTCTCCGGAACCTTGCCCCGAGCGTCGATTCGAGCGCTGCCACTGAGCTGACCCTGCGGCAGCTCGAATGCGAACGGCGAAACCGCAAGCACGCCGTCATCCAGCTTCACGTGGAATGCGACTTTCTTCATGGGCACCGAGCCCGCATCGATCTTCCGCGCCTCGAAGCGCACATCCGCATCCATGGCCCGAACCCGGTTGACCTGCAGATGCGAGGTGGGAAACAAACGCGCATTCGGATTCTTCGCTGCGGGTTTCGCAGTCGATGGCTTAGAGGCGCTGTCCTTGCCCTGCAAGGAGCCCGCAGTCGCCGGCTCCGATCCCAGTGACGCCGCCAGGTCGGCGA
This sequence comes from Pseudomonadota bacterium, assembly GCA_023391815.1. Classification (GTDB taxonomy): domain Bacteria; phylum Pseudomonadota; class Gammaproteobacteria; order Steroidobacterales; family Steroidobacteraceae; genus Steroidobacter. The sequence goes on along the minus strand of JAEWAF010000066.1, from coordinate 44,997 downwards.
GTCGCAACTGCTGAGATTGCAAATCTCCGGTCACCGCTGCTCGCTTGCGAGACGCATCGACCTTGAGCTCACCCGTGATATCGCTCTGTCCGATCTTTCCTGCCAGCTTGGTCACCTTGACCAGCTTCGCGTCGCGCACGACATGCGCGGACAGCTCGAACGGCGGCGTGTTGGGTAACGCGAGCTGCGTCAGATAGTAAAGATCGGCGAGGTCGCCGCCTTTGGCGTGGACATTGAGCTCGAGCTGCCCCAGATCGAACGGCTTTTTCACCCTGCCGTCGGACTCGACGCGAATGTCCCCGGCGCGCACTTGCAACTTGAACGGATACGGCTCGTCCGGATCGAGATTGAGCAACGGCCCGCCGCCGACGTTTAATTGGAACGGCTGTTCGTTGATGGTCCCCTTGCCCTGAACGCGGAAGGCGAACTTTTCATCCTTGGCAATGGACTCGTGCGCCTGCACGGTGCCATCGACCTGGAGTTTAAGGATCTCATCGCGAATCGTCAGGCGACCGGCCTCGATCAGAAAATCCCGGATCACTGGCAGCTTCGGCGGCTCACCCGCGGGTGCATTGCTGGGACGCGTATTCTCGAACGTCCAGTTTGCCCGTCCCTCAGTATCACGATGCAAGTACACGACCGGCTTAACCAGCTCGACTCGCGGCAGGATGATGTCGCCGGTGAGTAACGGCAGCAGTTTCAACTGCACGTTCAGTCGTTCGACGCGCACCATCGGGCGATCCGCTTCCCACGGCGGATTGCCAATCACGAGGCCCTCGACGCTGGCCCGGGGTGTGAGCGACCAGATATGCACGTCGAGCGCGCCATCGATCTTCACCACACGTCCCGAGCGTGCGCTGGCCATTCGCTCGATCGGTCCCTTGAGTCGGTTCCAGTCGGCGAACGCGAGTACCAGCAGGAGCAGAACGAGCAAGCCGGCGATGCCGAGCGCGGTCCATTTCAGCGCGGCTCGCCAGGTCGGCGATCTCAGTCGATGCGTCGGGTGGTTGGCCTCCATCTCTGAAGCTCGTGTAACACGTGCAGCGTGACTACGTAACGATCAGGCACCTCCCGGCGTTCCTCGTTGCACCGACCTGCGCCATCTCTCAAAATCGCGCGTCGACTTTCCGACCCAGGCCCGCCCAGATCATGCCCAATCCGCTTCCCGAGGTAGCCGACCAACTCAACTCCCCCAGCTTCCTGCTGCCCGTGGAAGACACCAACTTCCTGCTACGCGACGAGATGCGGGCCGCGCGTTTCGCCCTGGAGTATTCCAAGGCGGATCTGCTGCTGCGGGACTGGGGCGTGCGTTCGACCATCATCGTTTTCGGTAGCGCGCGGGTGCCTTCGCCGGAGCGCATGGAATCGTGGCGGCAGGCCGCGATCCAGCCCGACGATGCGGAGTTGCGGAGGATGGAGCGACAGCTGGGTTGGTACGAAGCCGCGCGTGAGTTCGGACGGATCGCGAGCGAGCGCGGTGGCGCGAAGGCTCCCAAGGATCGCTGGCGAGACAATGTGATCGCGACCGGCGGCGGTCCGGGCATCATGGAAGCGGCGAATCGAGGTGCGTTCGAGGCCCATGCGCCCACCATCGGCTTCAACATCACGCTTCCGCACGAACAACTGCCGAATCGTTACACCACGCCCGAGCTGACGTTTCGCTTCCATTACTTCGCCATGCGCAAGATGCACCTGGCCATGCGCGCCAACGCGCTGGTGGTGTTCCCGGGCGGCTTCGGCACGATGGATGAACTGTTCGAATTGCTCACGTTGCGCCAGACCGGTAAGGCGCCGAGCATTCCCATCGTGATGTACGATCGTCGCTACTGGCAGCGTTTGTTGAATCTCGACGTGCTGCTGGAAGAATCGATGATCAGCCCGGAGGATCTGCAGCTGTTCGATTACGCCGATTCGGCCGAGGACATCTGGCGCATTCTCATCCAGCGCGGGCTGCGCACCTCGTAGCGGCAATGCGCGCGGCTGGAGAGGCCGCCGCGCCAACCCTGCCTGCAACTAAGGCAAAGCTCGCTACCCAGCGATCCGTTACAGTGCACCCAGCGCACGCCTGAGGCGAGAGATTCACGCAAACTCGCGGATTTGTTGCTGCCGGCGAGCTGGCACATCGCTTGAATGGTCCGGAGGGCGATCTCATTAGCAGGGTGGCCCACCGCAATGAACCAGGGACTGTCGCGACGTGGCTTTCTGCACATGGTCGGTGCCTTCGGCGGCACCACGGCCGTCTATCGGGCCGCGCTCGGATTGGGACTGTTACCCGCCGTCACTCGCGCGTCCCGCCCGGATATCGCGCCACTGACCGGCAAACGACGTAAGAAGGTCGTCATCCTCGGCGCCGGAATCGCCGGTCTGACAGCGGCCTACGAGTTGCGACACAAGGGCTACGACGTACAAATCATCGAAGCCTCACATCGCGCTGGCGGTCGCAATCTCACCTTGCGCGGTGGCGATCTGATCGATGAGTGCGGTTATCCGCGCCGGTGCGAGTTCGATCGCGATCCCGATCTGTACTTCAACGCCGGTCCCGCCCGCATTCCCGGTCATCACTCCGCTCTGCTCGGCTACTGCAAGGAGCTCGGCGTGTCGTTGGCGCCCTTCATCAATGACAATCGCAGCGCGCTGATCCAGGACGACGCGATGTTCGATGGCCGCCCCATCCGCAATCGCGAATACATCACGGATACGCGCGGCTTCATCGCCGAGTTGCTCGCGAAATCATTGAAGCCGGAACAAATGAGCGCCCCCTTCACCGGCGCCGATTACACGCAACTGCTCGAGTACGTGCGACAGTTCGGCGAGCTCGATGGGCGCTTCACTTATATCGGTTCGGCGCGCGCCGGGTTCGCGAGGCACGATTACACCAGTCCGGAGACGCTCAAGCAGCCGCTGCCCATCGCGGAACTGATGCGTTCGCGATTCATGTACGTGATGAGTTTCGGCGAACTGGACGATCAGTCCGCGATGATGATGGAGCCGGTGGGCGGCATGGACCGTATCGTCGCCGGATTCATGGCGAAGGTCGGCGACTGCGTGCGCACTCACTCGCAGGTCGAATCCGTGCGTCTGACCGACGCCGGAGTCGACATCGTTTTCAGACACAAGGGCGAACGCACGCTGCTAAAGGCGGACTACTGCCTGAACAGCATTCCACTGCCATTGCTGGCGGGCATCGACCATAACTTTCCGGCCGAGTACGCGGACGGCTTCACGGCGGTACAGCGTGGCAAGCTGTTCAAGATCGGCCTGCAAATGAAAGAACGCTTCTGGGAACGCGAGGGCATCTACGGCGGGATCTCCTGGACCATGCAGGACATCACCCAGCTGTGGTATCCGGCACACGGCATCCATCGACAGAAAGGCGTCATGCTCGGCGCCTATACCTTCGAGGACGAGATCGGTGAAAAATTCGCCCGCCTGCCGCCCGATCGACGCATCGAGCTGGCGATCCGGCAGGGCGAAAAATTGCATCCGGGCTACGGCGGCTACGTCGAAACCGGCGTGAGTATTCCCTGGCATCGCATGAACCACATGCTCGGATGCTCCGCGCGATGGGAAGAGTCGGTACGCGCGCAATGGTTCAAGCGCTTGCAGGCTCCGCTCGGCGGTCATTACCTGATCGGCGATCAGCTCAGTTACCACTCGGGCTGGCAGGAGGGCGCGATCCATTCCGCCTTTCATGCCATCGCCGATATCGATAGACGCGTGCGCGAACAAGCAGACCCTTTGGTGGCGGCATGAACACCGCATACAAATCCTGGCTGCCGTTGATCGCCACAGCTGCGTTCATCAGCACTGCCATTGCCGCCGACGATGGCGACCTCTCCTATTGCACCGTGTGCCACGGGGCACACGGCAATGGCAATCCTGCGATTCGCGCGCCGAAGATATCGGCCATGGAGCCCTGGTACATCCGCCGCCAACTCGAAGCGTTTCGCGACGGGCTGCGCGGTACGCATCCGGACGATGCGGCGGGTCAGGAGATGCAGCCCATCGGCATTCGATTACGTGATGAGGCTGCGATCTCCGCAGCAATCGCGTATGTCGCCGGCTTCAAACCAAAAGCACCGCCGATGACTGTCGCCGGGGACGCGGCGCGCGGACGAAGTCTGTACGAGACATGCGCGTCCTGCCACGGCTCGAACGGCGAAGGCAATCAAACGCTGGGAGCACCGGCCCTCGCCGGTCGCACGGATTGGTATCTCGTCACGCAGCTCCGGAACTTCAAGGCAGGATTGCGCGGGAGCGATCATCGCGATACTAAAGGTGCTCAGATGCGCGCTCTCGCAGCGACGCTACCGGATTCACAAGCCATCGACGACGTGGTCGCCTACATCAATACACTGAGCGAACGTCGCTGACTCTTTCCCATCCGCCAAGGAGCAATCAGATATGTCCGGCATTCGACTCGCTACCGCGATCGCGGCCTCTCTCGCATTCATGTCCAGCGCGAGTGCCGCCGAGCCGATACGCCATGCGCTCACCGGCGGCTCGAAATTTCCAATCGCGCGCGCCGTGGAAGTACCTGCTGGAACCACGATCATTTTTCACAGTGGCATCACGCCGGCTCCGCGCGATTCCAAAGCCGTCGAAGGATCGCCGGAATACTGGGGCGACACCCAGGCTCAAGCGCTCAGCGCATTTGGCAGGATCAAGGAATCGTTGGATGCGCTTGGCCTGGGATTCAAGGACGTGATCGCGATGACCGTCTATCTGGTCGGCGATCCCGCCAAGGGCGGGCGCATGGACTTCGCCGGCTTCATGTCGGCCTACTCACAGTTCTTCGGCACCAAGGAACAGCCCAATCTGCCGGCGCGCTCGACGGTGCAGGTGGCGGGACTGGTTGCGCCCGGCATGCTGGTGGAGATCGAGGTACAGCTCGCGAGACAAGTCCGCGCCGGTGGGTGAAGTCGACGCTCACCCACCGGCCGCGAGGTCAGAACTTGTAAGCCACTCTGCCGTAGTAATAACCGCCGTTGATACCGAACGGCGAGAACGAGGGATATTGTGAGACGGCCCCGTTATCGCCATCGCGGAACTGAACGGCACGGTAGGTATCGTTGCGCTTGTCTGGCATCTCATCGAACAGATTGACGGCGCCCAGCGTCAATGTGAGACCTTCCATGGCCTGCAACGAGACTTCCAGATTCGTGATCGGCGTGACACCGATGGTCGTTTTATAGAACATGATCTCGCCATTGGTGGCGCCACCGTCGTTCTCGAATTGCGACGCTTCGCCATAGATCAGCTCGTGCACGCTCACGCTCAGCCGGTCCCACCTGAACATCCCTCCCAGATTCAGCACATATTCCGGAGCGGTGTCCTGGAGGTCCGAGAGCGCCGCCTTGTCGAACAGCGCTTGCGAGGTGCCCAGCTGCGGCGGCGTGGCGCGAATGGCGGTCACGTCCGTCTTGTTATAAGTGGCGCTGATGCTCCAGTCGACCTGCATCGGGCCATGCTCGGTCCGAAGATCGAACACGAGATCCGCGCCGCGCGTCCGCGTGGTGACGCCATTCGTAAACAGATTGATGCCGGTATCGCCGCTGGCAGTGACTTCGGGGTCGAGCACGTTGCCGTTGGCGATGATGGCGTCCACGATGGCTTGCGAGAACAGCTCGCCATCGATGGTGCCGTAGAAGGTACTGGTGGCAGCGATGCGATTGCGTACCTCCACCTCGTAGACGTCGAAGGTGAGCGCCATGCGGTCCATCGGCCGCATGACGAAGCCGAAGGAATAATTGGTGGATTTCTCCGGCTGCAGCCCCGACCCAAGGCCGAGCAGTGCTGTGGCCGGTGAATTCGGCGGCATCTGGACGAAAGCGGTGGTCGGCCCCACGTTGGTTGCCGAGTAATACGACTCCGCGAGTGTCGGGGCGCGAAAACCGGTGCTGAACGTGCTGCGGAGTGCGAAGGAAGGACCGAAGTCGTATCGCAGTGTCGCTTTGCCGACGGCAGTGTCGCCGAAGTCGCTGTAGTCTTCGTAACGACCCGCGAACCCGACTCGCAACGCTTCGGTCGGATGGAGCGAAAAATCCACGTAGCCCGCGACGTTATCACGCTCGAAACTGCCGGCGTCCGCGAGCCCGATGCCAGGGAAGGACTGGCCGCCTTCGAGATAACGGGAACCGGCATCGCCGGGGGCGGCTTGCCACGTCTCCTTGCGATATTCCGCGCCGAAAGCGAAATTCAGCGGACCCGCCATACCCAGATCGAAGGTCTTGACCATATCGATGCTCGTCGTCCACTGGGACGCGGTGTAAGTACCATCGTAGAAGTCGGTCGGCGTGGCGCCCGTGGCCGCGAACAGCGAGGCATTGGCGCTGTCTCGCGTGAACATATCTATTTCGTCCCTGCCATAGGTGGATGCAACGTCCCAGCGCCATTCACCGACGCCGCCCTGGATGCCCAACGCGATCTGATAGTCCGTCTCCTCGATCTCCTCTCTCGGGTCGAAGCCGTAGGGATACAGGTATGTGACTTCGCCCGTATCGGGATTCGTGTGTGAGACGCGGCTCGGCAACCGGTAGTTCTCGAAGGAGCCCGCGTGCTTCTCGCCCCAGGTGCCGAAGGAATACAACTCGATGTTGTCGCCCAGCCGGATGCCGCTGTTGAACGACGCCAGCTTCATATCGTATTCGGCGTCGCCGAATATGTTGTTCAGGTAGGGATAGCCCTTGGCAAACGGCATATTCGTGTTTGGATACGTCGCGCCGCTGGCGGGATCGATGTTCGCCGGGTTTACCACCCGAGGATCGATGCCCCCGCGATCGGTATTTGCGTGCTGTCGCGACTCGCCCGAAATGTTGAGAAAGGAATTGGCCGAGGGCGCCAATCCGATGCTCCCGGAGGCCGAATCGGTGTCGCCGTCACCCGCGTAGTAGCCGCCATGCGTGTAGCTGAGTCCGCTGCCTGAATCGTCCTTCTTGAGCTTGATATTGATCACGCCGGCGATCGCATCGGTCCCGTACTGGGCTGCCGCGCCTTCGGTCAGCACCTCGAGATGATCGATCGACTCCACCGGGATGAAATTCAAATCGACGCCGGCGCCACCCTGATAGGGTCCGCCCAGCACCGCCAGGCTCGCCGTGGTGTGGCGGCGCTTGCCGTTCACCAGCACCAGCACATGATTCGGGCTCAAGCCCCGCAGCTTCGCCTGCAATGTTTGATTGGCCATGTCGCCGCCGAACGCCTGGGCGGTGAACGAGGGCACGGTGTTGGCCAGAGCGTTCATCAGATCCGGCTTGCCGGCGGACTCCAGTTCCGCCGCGTCCAGAACCTGCACCGGAGAGGAGCTCTCGACGGCTTTCATTCCGGAGACGCGTGAGCCGGTCACGACGACCTCTTCTACGTCTTTGCCTCCATCCGCGAGTGCTTGTGAGACAGCCAGCGAAAGTATCGTGCCGGTGACTGAGATGGGACCGATGAGCCAGCGGTGCGCGGCGTTGCGCCCCTTCGTGTGATTCATGTTCATGGCATGACCTCCGAACAGGGGTGTTTGAATGGCGCCGTCGTCAATGACGACCCGCATGCCAGCCGCTCCTGCCTTGGATCGGCTGGCACAGCGTGCGGGGTGCGGCCTGACCGGAAGCCGCTCGCACTGACATCGACGGCGCAACAGCAAACATTGCAATAAGTCGGCCAGATGCATTGGCCGCGCTCACGGGACAGCGACGCAAACCAGCGCCTATCGCAATATTTGCGACCGGACGTCGCGATGTTTCATCAGCTTACGGTTGAACTCGGATCATTCATTCACGACGATTGGTGGTCGCTGTCCATGGCCGGCAGCGCCATAAGAAACGTTCCGATGCGATCGATGTGGTGCAGAGAGGGACGTTCGCTGCTCTGGCGCGACCCCAGCGGATCCTCCGCGTGCTCAATGGTGGCGCGCCCCCGCTTGAAATCTCACGAGCGCATCTGTTACCGTCTGTAACACTACAGGAGGTAGCACACTCCCATGCGAGCGACCAAGACCGAGCTCGGCGAGCTGGAACGCGCCGTGATGAAGATCGTATGGGCGCACAGCTCGCTCAGCGCCGAAGCCGTGCGCGAAAAACTGGCACGCGGACTCAAGGAAACCACCGTTCGCACGGTACTCCGCAGGCTGGAGGCCAAGGGCTATGTGAGCCACCGAGTCGAGAATCGGACCTTCATCTATGAGGCCGCCGAACCTCGGCGCAAAGTAGCCGCGCGCGCCATCAAACGTATCGTGGACTGGTTTTGCGACGGCTCGGTCGACGAAGTGCTGGTCGGGCTGGTCGACGCCAAGATGGTGGACCGCAGCCAGGTCGATCGGCTGCTGAATGCGATCGAGCAAGCGGAACAGCAATCCAAAGACGGTTCGCGGCGGCCCCGCTCCAAGAAAGGAGCGCAGCCATGATGACTCATGCCGCTGAATACACAGCCCGCTCGACAGGAGCGCAGCCGTGATCGCTCTGATCGCTGAATACACGATCCGCTCCATTGCACTGGGGCTGCTGGTGTTTCTGGCCGTGACGGCACTGCATGTGCGGGACGCGCGGCTGGAGCGGACGGTCTGGCGGATCGTTCTGTTGTCGGTGGTTTCGATGCCCGCGCTGTTGGAGCTGATCTCGCTCTCGCCCGTGCCAGCGCCGGTCCTCACGGCGAGCTACACCGATCTGGTGGCCTTGCCCGACCCCGAGTCCATCTCCATCTGGGGCATCGCCCTGCTCACGATCGTTATCGCGGTCTCCAGCGCGCTTACTGTTCGTCAGTTCATCGGCGTCGCCCGATGCTGGCGCATCCGACAACGGGCCACGCGGCTTGTCCACGGCTCGCTGGATGTTCGTATCAGCAACGAAGTGAGCTCGCCGGCGACGGTCTTCTCGACCGTGCTCGTGCCGTCGGACTTCAGGGACTGGAGTGCCGAAGCGCAACGACTGGCGCTCGCGCATGAGCGATCGCACGTGAATGGCAGGGACTTTTACGTGCAGTGGCTGGCGCAGTTTTATCGCGGCGTGTTCTGGTTCAATCCGTTTGCGTGGTGGCTGGCGCGTCACCTCGCGTTGCTGAATGAGCACGTCAGCGACGATGCCGCCCTCGCCAGTCGAGCTGACGATGTTCGCGATGAGCGCACGACGTATGCGCGGATTCTCTTGAGTCTCGCGCAACGTTCCCTAGTCCACGCGGACCTGGTGCCGATGATTCGGGCCCGCTCGCTGAGCTTGAGGATCGAGCGCATCCTGAAACAGACCGGCGCAGGTCGGGCGAGCGCGCTCAAGACTGTATTGATGGCATGCGCGCTCATTCCCATCGTTACGGCCACTGCCGCGATTCAATCGCCCGCCGAGCCTGTGAGCTATACGAGCAACCTGCAGCTGTTCCAGTCCGGATCGAGCTCCACAGGCGTGGTGATCCTGCCAAAGAGCAATCCCGGCAAGCCCCTCTCTGCGCCCAGATATCCACCTGCATCGCGCCGTCTGGGAGAAGCCGGCACGGTCGTGCTCAAGCTGCACGTGCTGGAAGATGGCTCTGTCGCCGACGCCGCGATCGTACGGTCGAGCGGCTATCCCGACCTCGACTACGCGGCGTTCTACGAAACGTTCAAATGGCGTCTCGACCCGGGCACGATCGATGGAACGCCGTATCGGATGTGGGGGCGCTTCGCCGTCACGTTCAAACTTGCGCAAGACTGAACTGCGAGAGCCGATCATGAAACATCGCCTGCTCGCCGGCTTGCTGCCCGCGATTGCACTCACCGGTTGCGGCACTCCTCCGCAACGCGCGGAGTTCACCAGCGGCTATCCAACATACAACTGTCCGGCGACTCTCGAAGGGCAAGTGACATTGCAGGCCGAGGTTCGCCCACTGGACTTGCAGGCCACCGGCCTGCATCAAACATCGATCGCTACCCGCGGATCTCTGGGACGACGTTTGCTGGTCTCCGTGACGCCCAGCGGCTTGCGCCCAAACGATCGTATCGTCTGGAGCACGTTGAGCGTCGCGACCTTCGGAGGCACGTTGCTGGGCTGGGATCGCTTCGAGCTTGCGACCCCGGACCCGGGCTCGCAGGAAACCTCGACTGTGGTCTCCTCTCCCGGGCAACTCAAGATCACTCGCGTCGCGAAGGGACGTCGTGATCTCGCCGGCGGTCAGTCGGTCGATCTGCTCATCATGCCGGGCGGAGTGGCCGTGGATGACACGGTCGTGCATTTCTCAGCGCTGTGGACGGAAGATGGCGCACCGTTGTCGAGCGATCGAGTCGCCACCCGATTGATTCCCTTGCGCCACCCTCCCGGGCTCGACCTGGTCGAAGCCACGCTGGATTTGAGCTTCGTCGTGCGCGTTGCCGAGACCGGCGATGAATGGGTCTGCGCGAGCCAGGCTCGGATGACCTTGGTGGATCGCGAGGCTCTACGCCAGCCGCTTTGGGACCTGGGCCTCGCCTCCAAGAACGCGGTTCGCAAGGAGCGGCTCGCCCTGTTCGATCCCACGCTGGGCGCCGTGCGCCTGGTGTTCGATAATCCTGCCAGCGCCCACTCGTTTGCCAGCTGGTTGCGCTCGACCGGTGCGACCCGAGTCGGCGAGTATCCGCTCTCGGTTTTCGAGCAATCCGGGCCGTCGCCGGCGCGACCCTTCGGCCCGGTCGGTGAAGACGCGATGAGAAACATCCGTCCTTTGACGACCGCGGACATCGGTGCATTCAAAGTGGGTCCCGCGGGCGAACCTTGAGCAGGTGACGCGCATGGCACAGAACATTTACGACGATCCGACCTTCTTCGCGGGCTACACCCAACTGCCTCGGCAGGTTCATGGGCTCGCGGCCGCTCCGGAATGGCCCGCGCTTCGCGCCATGCTCCCCGATCTGGCGGGCAAGCGAGTCGTGGATCTGGGCTGCGGCTTCGGTTGGTTTGCACGCTGGGCGCGAGAACACGGCGCTGCGTCGGTCCTCGGGCTCGACCTATCCGAGAACATGATCAAGCGCGCGACGGCCAGCACACAGGATCGAGCCATCGACTATCGGATTGCAGATCTCGACACGCTCGAGCTGCCCGAGGCGTCATTCGACGTGGCTTACAGCTCTCTGGCCTTCCACTATGTCCAGGACTTCGCCCGGCTGGTTCGCGCGATCCATCGTGCGCTCGTCCCTGGTGCCGATTTCGTCTTCAGCATCGAGCATCCGATCTTCATGGCCGCCCGGCAGCCACGCTGGTTGACCGATGAGCATGGCGAAAAATCCTGGCCGGTCGATCGTTACTTCATCGAGGGCGAGCGCCGGACGCATTGGTTCACCGACGGCGTGCTGAAATTTCATCGCACGATCGGGACGACGGTGAATACGCTCATCGATGGCGGCTTCACGCTGCGGCACCTCGAAGAGTTCGTCCCCACTCCTGAGCAGATCGCTCAATGTCCCGAGTTGGCCGAGGAGCTGGAGCGGCCGATCATGTTACTGATCGGCGCGCAACGTAACGAATAGGCGCTCAGCCGGCCCGGGTCGGCAGATTGGAGCATTTGAAGTAAGCGACCTGCGCATCGCTGAAGGCGTTGACGTTGAACCCGCCAATGCTCTTCTCACTCGGCAGCATCACATACACATAGTTCGCGCCCTTCGCGGGAGCGGCATCCACTCCAACCTGTGTGATTTGCGCGGCGGCCCCCGCGCGATCGAGGTTGCCTTTGAAGCCCCACTCCTGCTTCTCCTGCGCGAGCTTCTGGCACTGATATTCACCCTTGGGCTCGGCCTGGCCCGCCACGATCCGCTCACCCGACTTGGCCTGATAGTCCTTCACGGTAAGCTGTCCCACCGCGGAGCAAGCGGCGAGCGAGACAGCAACGAATGCGATGGGCAGAGCTGAACGCAACATCGTGTTCCCCTCGATAACGGTGCGCACAGCGTAGATCCGAAGCTCGGAACGAAGATTCGGCGCAGTTCTCAGTTCTGTCGACGCGCAGGCGCACAAGCGCACCCGTGAGCATCGCCGGAGGTCTCAATATGCTCGACTTCGTCCGAAGATGACTTGTTTGCGCTAGCCGAGCTTGAGCTTACGCAGCTGATCGACCAGCGAGCCGAACTGGTCGTCGCTGATATCGAGGTGCATCACGAAGCGTATCGTCGCCTCTCCCATGCTGCCCGCCTTGATCCCATGACTGTGCAACGTACGCAGAAATTCTTCGGTGCCCAGGCGCGGCTCGATGGTGAAGATCACGATGTTCGTTTCGACGGGAAGCACACTGGACACGAACGGCAGGCCGCGCAATTCTCGCTCAAGCGTTCGCGCTTTCGCATGGTCGTCGCGCAGCCGCTCGACGTTGTGCTCCAGAGCGAACAGACCCGCGGCCGCGAAATAGCCGGCCTGGCGCATTCCTCCGCCCATCATCTTTCGCTGACGACGGGCTTTCGCAATGAGCTCGCGAGGGCCCAACAGCAGCGAGCCTGCCGGCGCGCCGAGCCCCTTCGACAGGCAGATGGAGATCGTATCGAACAAGCGACCGTAGTCGCGTGGCGACTCATTGCGAGCGACGATCGCGTTGAAGATTCTTGCGCCGTCCAGATGCAACGCCAGCTCATGCTCATCGCACACGGTGCGGATTCGCCGCAGCTCCGCGAGATCCCAACAGGCCCCGCCGCCTTTGTTGACCGTGTTCTCGACCACGACGAGCCGCGACCAGGCGGCGTGCACGTCGACCCGGGAGTTGACTTGAGATCGTACTTGCTCGGCCGTGAAGCGCCCGCGATCGCCCTTCAGCAATCGAACCGAAGCGCCGCTATTGGCGGCGATGCCGCCGGCCTCGTAGAGGTACACATGGGAGAGCTCATCGCAGATGACCTCGTCGCCCGGCCGCGTGTGAATCCGGATACCGATCTGGTTGGTCATCGTGCCGGACGGACAGAACAGCGCCGCTTCCATGCCGAACAGGTCCGCCGCCCGCTGCTGGAGCGCGTTGACAGTTTCATCTTCGCCATAGACGTCGTCGCCGACCTGCGCCGACATCATTGCTTCCAGCATGGCCGGCGTCGGACGCGTGACGGTATCGCTTCGGGCATCGATCATCTGGGGCATTTGCAACTCGCTGCGTGCTCCAGACGATGCTAACGATGCGGCGCCGGGTCATCAAGGCAGGCGTCGACCGCGAGCAGCGTTCAGGAGCCCGAAGCCACCATCCAAGCCCCGGCAACGACACACGCAACGCCGGCGCTGCGTGCGACCCACCGTCCCCAAGGAGTGAGCTTCTCCAGCAGCACGAGCAGCGTCAGAAGCATGATCCAGCGCACGTTCATGACGCCGACCACGAACAAGAGCGCCATCAGCACCCAGCAGCAGCCGACGCAGTAGACTCCGTGAAGAAAGCCCAGGTGCAGGCATCCTGAGACAGTGCTACGAAATCCGCCGTGGCTCATCAGGAATCGGAACGGGGTCTGGCACTGGGCCAGACAGGCGTCCTTGATGGGCGTCCACTGGTAGATACCCACCGCGATCAGGACCGCCGCTCCGAGCAGGAAGCTGGCGCTTGCCATGCGCACATCGAGCAGAGCGTGCCGTTCCAACATCCATTGAACGAGCGTCGCCGCGAGCGAGAAACCAGTCCAGGCCAGCAAGTAGCCACCGGCGAACCAACCGGTTGCGGCGAGCGGCTTGCCTGCGGTTCTTTGCGGATCTGCACGGGCCTGGCGGACCCCTTGGGCATACATGAGAATCATCGGCGCCGCCGACGGCGTCATCATGCCGACCATCATTACCGTCCACATCACGAACACGAAAGCGAACTCGACAGCGCTCCACGGCGCGGCCGCCGGCGCCATCGCCCCGATGCCGGAAGGGATCATGCGAAAGCCGCTCATGTTCATACCATCCATGTTCATGTCGGCGGCGAGCCAGAGCACATACGCCCACGCCAGTGCGGCGAGGACACCGAGGGCGCCCGCGACTATGAAACGATCCCGCCGCAGCAATGCTTCCAAGGCGCCGTCGCTGGAGCGTGCGTCAAGACTGGTTGGACCAGCGGATGGACGCATACAGGCCGTTCTTGCCCGAGTTATCCCAGCGCATGCCACGATCGCTGAACGTATTGCCCGCGGCTCCAACCGCCAGCGCCATTCTGTCACCGCTGACCGGATGACCCAGGTTCGCCCACATCTCTCCGCTGGGATGCATGGTCGGCAACGGATCGACGGACATATGCAGAACCCCCGGGATTTCCGCGGACCGTGTTTTGCCGTCGATGCGGAATGTCATCGGGACTTTGCTCACGCCCAGATGCTTGCCGATCAACGGTGTGAATGCCGCCATCGGACCGCCCGCGGCGCCGCTGAAGATCGCAGCCAGAGCTTCTGTCTGGTGATCGTCGGCTCGCTCATCTATGTAAGTGGCCGCCGACCAATTGCCGTCCGCCATCACACCGGGTGAGTGAAGAATGACCAGTACGTTGAGCCCATCGAGCGCGACGTCGCCGTAGCGCCCACGTTCGATATGGAAGATCAACGGCACATTGCAAAAGCCTTCGGTCGGCCGTGAGGTCAACGGCGCGGCCGCCGACACCAGGCACGGACACAGGACGCTGCAACTGCAATTCTCGAAATAGTCACCGACGAGGTGCCATGAGACCGGGTCCGCCATCGCTCTCTCCCGCTCAGGTCGATTGCTTTCGGATGAGCTCCGTGTGAGGAGATGCTACGCCCCGCCGGCGCCCACCACAAAGCCCGCGACACTTATGTTCGAGCCGACGATGTGCGCGTGCATCGCTCCCGGAACTTGCCTGCTCGGCCTGAATTATCGAACTCAGACCCTTGCGAGAGCGGCGGACGACCGTGGATGAGTCTCTCTACCAACGTCACGCGCTCATGATTCGCGTGACTCACTGGATCAACGCGATCACTCTGATCGTGTTGCTGATGAGCGGCCTGCAGATTTTCAACGCGCATCCGAATCTGTATTGGGGCCAATCTTCATACACGGCCGCCGGGCCCATTCTCGCCATCGACGGCGGATTCCCCTCCTGGGCGACATTGCCCTCGACGCAGTGGCTCGCCATGGGCAGGCGCTGGCATTTCTTCTTCGCCTGGGTGCTTGTCCTCAATCTGGCGACCTACGTGTCGTACTCGATCGCGAGTCGCCACCTTACACGCGACCTCTCGGTGCACAACGGGGAGTGGCACTCGCTCGGTCCTTCGTTCATGGAACATCTGCGATTGCATCGCCCGCGCGGCGAGGACGCACGGCGTTACAACATTCTGCAAAAGCTGAGTTATCTGGTCGTGATCTTCGGCTTGCTGCCGCTGATGATCCTCACCGGCCTCGCGATGTCGCCGTGGCTCGATTCCGTCCTGCCCGGATGGGTCGCGATCTTCGGTGGCCGGCAGTCAGCGCGCACGTTGCACTTCGCGACCGCAACGCTCTTGGTGATATTCGTATCGATTCACGTGTTCGAGGTGATCGTCACCGGCCTTTGGAACAACCTGCGCTCGATGATCACCGGGCGCTATCGGATCGAGCCGGAGATCCGGTCATGATCAGCAGCGGCTCGCGTCGGCGATTCCTGCGAAACCTGTGCACCGTCGCCGGCGGCGCGTTGGTCGTGGGATGCGACGCTCTATCGGGCAAGCCTGGAGTCAAACAGGTGCTCAGCGAAGCGGAGCGGCTCAACCGCTCGCTTCATCATGCCCTGGTGCCGCGCAAGTCGATGGCGCAGGAATTCGGCGAAGCGGACGTGTCGCCGTACTTCCGCAGCAACGGCACGGACGATCCGGACGATCCCGACTATCAACGACTGGCTCGCAACGGTTTCGTCGATTGGCGGCTCCGGGTCGACGGCCTCGTCGATCACCCCGCGCAACTATCGCTCGCGCAGCTGCGCGCGATGCCGAGCCGAACTCAGATCACGCGTCACGATTGTGTAGAAGGTTGGAGTGCAATCGCCAAATGGCGTGGTGTCCCTCTGAGTGAGGTACTCGCGCTGGCACAGCCGAAAGCAGCAGCGCGCTACATCGTGTTCTATTGCGCCGATCCGATGGACGCGTCCGGTACCCGATATTACGAAAGCATCGACATGGACGACGCGCATCATCCGCAGACGATCCTTGCCTATGAGCTGAATGGGAGCACGCTGCCGATCGCAAACGGCGCGCCGCTGCGCCTGCGTGTCGAACGGCAGCTGGGCTACAAGATGGCCAAGTACCTCATGCGAATCGAAGCCGTTGCGAGCTTCGCGCATATCGGTGAAGGCAAGGGCGGCTACTGGGAAGACGAAGGATACGAGTGGTACGCGGGAATCTGAGGAGTCGTGCGTGCTTACGGCCGCACAGCCGGTGTCTCCATCTGCAACCCCTTCGCCCGCTCCATTAGAAACAATTCGATGTCCACAGACTCCGGTCCACCGAACTCGAAAGGCTGAGCACGCACGCCGACGAGACAGCCGCGCAATCGCCGCTGCAGGGAACCCACGGTCTGCCATTCCAAACGATACGACGGGTACCCCGTCGGGTGGCCTTGAGGAATGACACTGCCGCCAAGGCGACCGCCCCAGCGATCATCGTGACACGAGGCGCATGAGAGTTGCAGTTGGCCGAGACGGCGCTCGAACCAGGCACGGCCGTTCTCGCGAAAGGGTCTGAGCCTGGCATCGGAGGGCGGCGAGATCGGCATCCCGCGAGACTGGTATGCGACGTATGCGGTCAGGGCCAGAAGTTCGTCGCTCTGATAGGTGAGCGGCGCCGCGCCTTGACGCTTTTCCCGGCATCGATTGATACGGCTCATGAGATCGATGGGCCGTCGGGTTTCTTCATCGAAGGCCGGATAACGTGCCGCGACTCCACGCATGCTCTTGGCGGCATCGTTGTGACAGCTCGCGCACGACTTTTCCGAGTGGCCCTGCGGCGCGCCCCACAGCCGCTCGCCATCCGCGACCCACAACATGCCGGGATTGCTGGTTTCATCGGACTGCATGGCTTGCGTCTGCGCAGACATGAAATCGAAGCCGGAACGCCTGTCCTCGGGCGCGATCTCAGCGGCGGCTACAGCAGCGACGGCAACGAGCGCACTTAACATCCCGAGCCGGCCCATCAGGTCACCGTGATCTCTGCGGACGTGCTCTGCGTCTCGCCTTTGTCGTCGGTCCATTCGAACGTAAACGTACCGCTCTCGGTCGCGACTGCACTGAAGGCCATGTAGGGATTGGCGGCAATCGCAGGAAACAACTCGGCGGAGAAGATTTCCGCGCCGGCGTATTTGCAAACGAACCGATGAATGATGTTGCGTGGCAGGGTTACGCCGTTCGGTCCCTCCCGATAGCCCGTTTCCATGACGTGCTGAATCATGGCGCGGATCTCGATGACTTCGCCGCGCTTGGCCGTCTTGGGCACGTTGACGAGCGCGCGTGTCATTGCTGAGAGATGTCCTCGATACAAGCCGCGAGCGTCACGATGACTTTGGCGCTGGCGGACCAGAAGGCACCGTCACTCGTCTCGGCGAGCGCGACCACCGTTTGCGAGGCCGCCAGGCGAATACGTGTCGCCACGCGCGCCCGGCCGTTTCGCGGGCCGAGATGAAACACGACGACATCGGCCTGCGGGTTCTTTTCGTTGAACAGCGCGATCCGCCGCACGTGATCGGTCGCGGTCATGGGACTGTCGACTTCGACACTCACGGGTACTGCATTGCCGTTCTCCACCAATGGCGAGATCTCGAACTTCACGCGGCCTTCGCGCACGACCGCACCACCGGTGAATGAGCGGATCGCTTCATCGAGCGTGGGCCGGACGGGCTTCATCGGCGCAACGTCTGCAGATAGGCGACGAGATCCTCGATCTCCTCGGCCGTCAGGATCGGCTTGTTACGCCAGGCCGAGGCGACGCGAGCGTCCTTGCTCGTGACGATGCCGTAGTACGTCGGCATGATGCTGTCCGGGTTCAAACGTTTCATATCGACAATGCGCAGTCGCAGCTGACCCGCGGAGAGTCGCTCGCCAACGCCGGTCAGATCCGGAGCCAGCGTTCCCTGCAAGTGCGGATCGGGAAACGGGCCCGTATGGCACAACACGCATAAGCTCTTGTGCCGATCCTGGATGAGCTCAGCACCTCGAATCGCATTGCCGCCCTGCCCGGTCAACGATTTCTCGATAGCATCGCCCGCGACAGCGTATGGCCTCACACTCTGTACCGGCGAAGCCGCTGAGGCGACCGAGGCCGAGGCGAAGAGTGTCCACACCAGCCACTTCATCCAACGCTCATCCGAAAACGCCGTGCGTGATGGTCTTGAACCACGCTTCCGCGTAGGTTGCTTCTTGTACGCGCGCGGACTTGGGAGCATCGAGCGGACTCACACCGCCTGCTCCCGGCACATCGGTGAGCAATCCGTTCGCTGGTTGATACACGCCGGCAATGGAGATCCCGTAATCCGGCGCCACCAGGCTGTAACACGTATTGATGAGCTTAGGTGCCGCAGGGGTCCGTTCGCGAAGCAAATCGACCACGGCCGTTGCGCAGACTCGCGCCTGCGAGTTCGCGGCGAACGCCGACTTGGGCATGCCGCCCGCGATGATGGCGTCGCCGATCAGATGCACGCCGGGCTGCAACTTCGATTCGAACGTGACTGGATCGATCGGACACCAGCCCGTCTGATCGGCCACACCGGCGATCGCTGCAATCGATGCGGCACGCTGCGGAGGAATCACGTTGCCGACATCGGCGCGGTGGCTGCCGAATTCGGTAACGAAGGTGCGGGTGTCCGGCTCGATGCGAGTGACATTGCCACCGGACGACAACCCGACCCACTCGATCATGCCGGGATAGAGCTCCCGCCACGCCGCCTCGAACAGCTTCTGTTTGGAGAAAGCATCCTTGGCGTCCAGCAGAATGAGCTTGGAACGCGGCTTGTGCGTTTTCAGATAATGAGCAATCAGACTGGCCCGTTCGTACGGCCCGGGCGGACACCGGAACGGATTCGCGGGCGCGGACATCACCACCACGCCGCCATCTTTCATCGCCTCGAGCTGACGACGTAATAACAACGTTTGCTCGCCTGCCTTCCATGCATGCGGCAGCATTTCCGCCGCAGCCTCGTTGTACCCGGCAATGGCATCGAAGCGCAGATCCACTCCCGGCGCCAGCACGAGACGATCGTAAGCAAGCTGCTTGCCGTCCTCTAGACGAACGGTTCGTTGCTTCGTGTCGACTGCCGTCACCTTGCGATGGACTACGTCGATACCCTGCGCGCGCACGCGGTCATAGCCGAACTTCTGCTGTTCCAACGGCCGCAACCCGGCAATCACCTCGTTGCTGAACGGACACGCGACGTAAGTCGAGTTGGCTTCGACCAGCGTGACCGCGATCTCCTGATCCTCGCTCTTGATCGAGCGAGCACAACTCGCACCACCGAATCCGCCACCGATGACGACGACACGCGGCGCTGCTTTCGTCGCCGCTCGAGCAGCGGGCATGCCGATGGCAGCAAGTACTCCGCTCGCAGCGAGACCGCCAAGGACGGCGCGCCGGCTACTTCGCTTTGGCGCTCGCATACCAATCGGCGATGGCTTTGATCTCTTCATCCGAGAATCCCTTGGCGATCCGGTTCATCACGGTGGCTGCGCGCTTGTCGGAACGAAACGCCTGCATGGACGTCACGATGGACTCGGCCGTGAGCGCTCCGAGTGCGGGCACCGGGCTGCCGTTCGGCGCGACCGTGTGACACCCGAGGCACGATGCCGCACCGGGCGGCGATGCGGCCCAAGTCAAACCCGGCGCGACGAGCAGTGTCGCCGCGACGAGCGCATGGCTGGCGCGACTCATGCGAGGCTATGTTTCTTCAACGGCAGCGTGCGAATGCGTTTGCCGGTGGCGGCGAACAACGCGTTCATCACTGCCGGCGCCGCGACCGCGATGGTCGGCTCACCCACGCCGCCCCAGAATCCGCCGGAAGGCACGATGTGAGTTTCCACCTTCGGCATCTCCGCCATCTTCATCACTTGATAGGTGTGGAAGTTGTCTTCCACCATGCGCCCGCCTTGCATCGTGCACTCACCGAACAGCGCGGCCGACAAGCCGTACACGAACGAACCTTCGACCTGACGCTCCACTTGCGCCGGATTGACGACGTGGCCGGCGTCGGTCGCCGCGACGATGCGATGAATCTTCAACTGACCGTCGGTGACCGACACCTCCGCCGCCGCTGCCACGTAGCTGCCGAAGCCCATGATCTGAGCGAGACCGCGCCCCACGCCCTTGGGCGCCGGCGTGTCCCAGCCGATGCCCTTCGCGACCGCTTCCAGCGTCGCCAGATGTTTCGGATGGTTCTTCAGCAGCTTGCGACGAAACACCAGCGGGTCCACGCCCGCCGCATGCGCCAGCTCTTCGATGAAAGATTCCAGGTAGAACGCGTTCTGATTCAGATTCACCCCGCGCCAGAACCCCGGCGGCACCGGCGGATTGCGCATGGCGTGATCGATGAGCAGGTTCGGAATCGTGTAACCGATGTGGCCTTCATCGCCGGTGAGATTCAAGCCCTGGAACACGGCCGGATCCTTACCGCCCTGCATGCCCTCGGGGCGCACCGCCGCCAGAATCGACTGGCCGGAAATGCGCATGTGCATGGCTGTCACATTGCCTTGATCGTCCAGGGACGCGGTCAGTTTGCACTGGGTGGTCGGATGATACGCACCGTGCAACATGTCTTCTTCGCGCGTCCAGATCATCTTGATCGGCGTGCCCGGCATCTGCTTGGCGATCAGCACCGACTGCCGCACATAGTCCTGGAAATTGCCGCGTCGGCCGAAGCCGCCGCCCAAGTGCAGCTTGTAAACCTCACATTGCTGAACTGGCAATCCCGCGGCCTCCGCTGCTGCGGCCAGGCTGGCCTCGCCATTTTGCGTCGGCACCCACACTTCGCATTTCTGCGGCGTGTAGCGCGCGGTCGCGTTCATCGGCTCCATGGTGGCGTGATTCTGATAAGGATAGGCGTAGACGGCCGAGACTGTTTTCTTCGCTCCGGCCAGCGCGGTCGGCGCATCGCCCACGGTCGTTTGCACGAACGCGTCTTTCGCATCCAGACCGCCCTTGAGCATCTCGGCGATCGATTCACTGGACACGCCCGTGTTGGGACCTTCATCCCACACGATCGGTAAAGCATCCATCGCGGTCTTCGCTTGCCACCACGTGTCCGCGACGATGGCGACGGTCGCATCGTCGATCTGCACGACTTTGCGTACGCCGGCCATCTTGTTGACTGCGTTGGCATCGAAGCTCTTTACCTTGCCGCCGAAGTACGGGCACGCGCGCACCGTCGCATTCAACATGCCCGGCAGCTTCAGATCGGTGCCGTAGATCTGTTTGCCGGTGAGCTTGTCCGCTGTATCCAGGCGAGCGAGCGGTTTGCCCGCGATCTTCCACTCCTTGGGATCCTTGAGTGTCACATCCTTCGGCGGCGTGAGTTTGGCGGCAGCCGTGGCGACCTTACCGAAACTGACTTTGCGACTGGTCGGCTTGTGCGTGATGACGCTGTTGGCCGCAAAACATTCGCTCGGCGGGACTTTCCACTCCGCCGCGGCCGCGGCGATCAGCATCTCGCGCGCCGTCGCCCCGCCCTTGCGCACGTACTCGTGCGACTCGCGAATGCCTCGGCTGCCGCCCGTGGAAAAATTACCCCACACGCGATCGCGCGCGAGGTTCTGGCCCGGTGTTGGATATTCGGTGGCGACCTTGGACCAGTCGCACTCGAGTTCTTCGGCGACCAGTTGCGCGAGGCCCGTGAGCGTCCCCTGGCCCATCTCGGAGCGCGCGATGCGAATGATGATCCTGTCATCCGGCTGCACGACCACCCATGCATTGACCTCCGCCGCCGTTTGAGCGGGCGCCGCCGCCGCGAACGGCACATGAAAGCCGAGCGACAAGCCACCGACGGCGGACGCGGAGCCGATCAGGAAATTGCGACGTGAAACCATCGTTGCCATCTTCGATGTAGCGACTGTCATGACCGATCCCTCAAGTGTCCTGCTTGGTCGCCAGGTCCGAAGCGGCGAGCTTGATGGCTTCGCGCACCCGGTTATAGGTTCCGCACCGGCAGATGTTGGTGATCTGCGCGTCGATGTCGGCATCGGTGGGCTTGGGATTGGCCTTCAGCAGCCCGGCCGCCGCCATGATCATGCCCGACTGGCAGTAGCCGCACTGGGGCACATCGAGCTTCAGCCAGGCCCGTTGCAATGGATGCGAACCGTCCTTCGACAGTCCTTCGATGGTCGTCACCTGTTGCCCGGCTGACAGCGCGCTGACAGGAAGGACACATGAGCGCACCGGATTGCCGTCGATGTGCACGGTACAGGCACCGCATTGAGCCACGCCGCAGCCGTATTTCGAGCCGGTGAGGCCGACCTGCTCGCGTAATACCCAGAGCAACGGGGTATTCGGGTCCACATCGATATCGCGAACGGTGCCGTTGACCGTCAATCTGACCATGTCGAGCTCTCCTGGCATTCGTGCTGGGGCCGCAGCGAGCGGATGCCGGAATATAAGCTGTCGGCGGCGGAAGGAAAACGCCGTGATGAGCGATGAGGCACAACGACTGCCCGGCGCATTCAGCGTCCGAGAGTTTCAGGCAAGCGCAAACGCGCTAACGCGTTTCGAGCTGCCCGCCCCCGAGCGCGATATACAACGAAACGAGGTTGGAGACTTCGGCCCGGCGCACCTGTAATAAATCCTGCTCGGCCGAAAACAGATTGCGCTCCGCGTCCAGCACTTCGAGATAGCTGGCGACGCCTTCGTTGTAGCGTAGATGTGCCAGCTCCGCGAGCTGACGCTGCGCTCGGGTCGCCCGCTCCTGGGCAGCGACCTGCTCGGCCAGGAATTTGCGACCGGCCAGCGCATCCGAGACCTCCTGGAAGCCGGTTTGAATGGTGCGCTCGTAATCGGCGACGGCGATGTTCTGACGTGCCAGGGCCACCGTCACACCGCCGCTGCGCGCGCCGAAGTCGAAGATCGGCAGCGAAATGCTCGGGCCGAACGACCAGCTGCGTCGATCGTTGCCGACCAGCGAGCTCAGCTCGTTCGATGCGTATCCGTAACTGCCGGTCAGAGTGATCAGAGGAAAGTACGCGGCACGCGCCGCACCGACATTCGCGTGGGCCGCGCGCAACCGATGTTCGGCACCGACGATGTCGGGTCGGTTCGAGAGCAGATCGGAAGGCAGTCCGGCCGCCAATGTTTGCGAGCGACTCTGCTCGGCGAGTTTCAACGGCTCCGGCAATGTCTCGGGCGGAGTGCGGCCGACCAGCGTCGCGAGCAAGTCCTCGTTCTGGGCTTGGGTGAATTTCAATGCCGCAAGCTCGGTCTCCGCCTGCGTCAGCAGCGTTTCGGCCTGCCGGAAATCCAGCGCCGACGTCACACCGGCATCGAGCCGCCTCTGTGCGATACGCAAGCCTTCGCGTCGCGAGTTGACAGTCGCTTCGGCCAGCTCCAATCGCTCCCGCGCCTCGAGCGAAGCGAAATACGCGGACGCGACATCGCGAATCAACGAAAGCCGAAACGCTCGGGCCGCTTCCACCGTGGACAGATATTGAGCACGCGCGGCCGTCGTCAGATTGCGAACACGGCCCCAGAAATCGAGCTCGAACGACGCGAAACCCAAGCTCACGGTGTAGATATCGAACGTGCCGCCGGTGCCGCCGGTCCCGGTAGCGCCGGGAATCCCACCCGCCCTGCCGACGCCCGACAGCGCTGCGCTGTCCGCACCGAAGCCGGAGCGCGTGCCTTGAGCATTGAGTGCGACGGTCGGCAGCAGTTCGGATCGTTGAATGCGATACTGGCCGCGAGCTTCCTCGATCTGCGCGACCGCGACCGCCAGATCGCGATTGTTCCTCAGCGCCGTCGCGATCAGGATTTCCAGGCGCGGGTCGGCGAAGAAGTCGCGCCACCCCAGCTCGGTGGCTCGAACGCCGGCTGCGGGATCATCCACATAGTGATCCGGGTAACGCGCCGCTGTCGGCAACTCCGGGCGCACGTGACGAGGCGCGAAGGAACATGCGTTCAACAGCAGCGCGAGCAGAATCATCTTCGCGGCCGCGATGAGAATTCTAGCCATGAGGCGACTCCAGACCCTCGGGCGGCGTGGCCGGCGGACGATGCAAGCCACGCGTCAGCCACCGTCGCACGGACATATAGAGAAGCGGAATGAAGAACACGCCGAGTACGGTCGCCGCGACCATTCCACCCATCACACCGGTGCCGACAGCGATGCGGCTGGCAGCGCCCGCTCCGGTCGACAACACCAGCGGCACCATGCCGAGAATGAATGCGAGCGAGGTCATGATGATGGGCCGCAAGCGCAGCTTGACCGCGCTCATGGTGGCGTCGAAGGAGGACTTGCCGGCCGCCTCCTCCTCCAATGCGAACTCGACGATCAGAATGGCGTTCTTCGCCGCCAGCCCGATGATGGCGATCAAGCCCACATTGAAATAAACATCCGCGGGCAAGCCTCTCAGCTTCGTGAACAGCACCGCTCCCAGGACACCGAGAGGCACGATCAACAGCACCGAGAGCGGCACCGTCCAACTTTCGTACAGCGCCGCGAGCAGCAGGAACACGACGATGAGCGACAAGCCGAGCAAGGCCGCCACCTGCCCACCTGCCTGTTGTTCCTCGAACGAGATGCCGGTCCATTCGAAGCCGAACCCTTCGGGCAGTTGCGCGGCGAGCCGTGCCATTTCATCCATCGCTTCGCCGCTCGATCGTCCCGCCGCCGGCGAGCCTGAGATCGTCAACGACGGATAACCGTTGTAGCGCTCCACTTGCGGCGGACCCGCGGTCCACTCGGTCGTGGTGAATGCCCCGAACGGCACCATTTCTCCTTGTGTATTGCGCACCCTGAGATTGAGGACGTCTTGCGGCGTCATTCGATACGGCGCATCGGCTTGCAACAGCACGCGCAGGATCCGGCCCTCTCGGCTGAAGTCGTTCGCGTAAGCGCTGCCAAAGGAAATAGCGAGCGTGGCGTTCACGTCGGCGATGGACAGGCCGAGTGCGCGCGCTTTCACTCGATCGATGAGCACTCGGAGTTGGGGCGAGTCCGCCTGGCCCTCCGGCCGCACCGCCGTGAGCACCGGACTTTGACTCGCCGCCGCCAGCATCTGATTGCGCGCGGCGACCAAAGCCTGCTGACCATGGCCGGCGCGATCCTGCAGCTTGAACGTGAAGCCGGCGGCGACGCCGAGCGAAGGAATCGATGGCGGATTCAGTGTGAAGATCAACGCCTGCTGGATTCGCGAGAGCGCCATGTTGGCTTTGCCCACCAGCGTCAGCGCATTGTTCTGTTGTCCGGGGCGCTGATCCCATGGCGTCAATGTGACGAATGCCATCGCATTCGATTGGCCTTGCCCGAAGAAGCTGAACCCTCGGATGAAAACGATGCTGCGGGTCTGCGGCAACGCTTGATAGAACCCTCTGACCTGATCGATGGCTTCGTTGGTGCGAGTGATCGTGGCACCGGGCGGCGCTTGCAGGACCGTGATGATCGCGCCTTGATCCTCCGGAGGCAGAAAGCTGCCCGGCAAGCGAGTGAACAACAGCACCGTGATGCCCACCAGCAGCAGAAAGATCGCCAGATAACGCAGCGGTCTGCCAAGAATGCCGCCGACGCGCGCCTGATAACCATTGGTCACGCGACCGAACCAATCGTTGAAGCCGCCGAAGAAGCGCGCCGACCACCGGCTGAGGCGACCGGTCGCCTGTTCGGAGTCCGACACGCGATGCAGTCGCTCCGGCTTCAACAGAGCCGCGCACAGCGCCGGCGTAAGCGTCAATGCCAGCAGTGCCGAGAACGCGATCGATAAAGTCAGCGTGAGCGAGAACTGACGATAGATGCCCCCGGTCGAGCCCGGAAAAAACGCCATCGGCACGAACACCGCGACCAGCACCAGCGTGATACCGATGATCGCGGAAGTAATCTGCGTCATCGCCTTCACGGTGGCTTCATAGGGCGGCAGACCTTCCTCGGTCATGATGCGCTCGACGTTCTCCACCACCACGATGGCGTCGTCGACCAGGATGCCGATCGCCAGCACCATGCCGAACAACGTCAGCACGTTGATGGAGAATCCGAGCGCCCACAGACCGAGACAGGCGCCCGCCAGGGCGATCGGCACCACGATGCTGGGAATGAGGGTGGCGCGCCAGTTCTGCAAAAACAGGAACATCACCAGAAACACCAGGACCATGGCTTCCACCAGCGTCTTCACGACCTCCTCGACCGAGATGCGGATGAATGGGGTGGTGTCGAACGGCACCGCCCAGGTGATGTCTTGAGGGAAATTGCGCTGTAGCTCGGCCAGTCGCGCCTTCACGCCCTCGGAGGTGGCGAGTGCATTCGCACCGGTCGTGAGTTGAATGCCCATGCCCGCCGCGGGTCTGCCATTCAACTCGATATCGGACAGATAAGTCTGCGCGCCCAGCTCGACCCGTGACACGTCGCCGAGCGTCACGGTCGATCCGTCCGGGTTGGCGCGCAGGATGATGGATGCGAACTGCTCCGGCGTGGTGAACCGATTCTGCGTGAGGATCGGCGCGTTCAGCTCCGCCTTGTTGGCGAGCGGACGATCGCCGAGCTGTCCGCCCGGCGATTGCGTGTTCTGTTCCTGAACCGCCGCGAGCACCTCGGCCGCGGAGAGTTTATAAGTCGTGAGCCGATCCGGATCGAGCCACACTCGCATCGCGTACTCCGAGGAGAATGCGCGAATGTCACCGACGCCAGGAACGCGGCGGAGCTCGTCGATGACACGGGTCGCCGCGAAATTGCCGAGCTCGAGCGAAGGTGTCGCGCCGGTCCGGGAAGTCAGCACGACGATCATCAGGAAGCTCGACGACGCCTCGTTCACCAGAATGCCCTGGCGCCGCACTTCTTCCGGGAGCCGCTGCTCGACCGCGCGCAGTCGGTTCTGAACATCCATTTGCGCAACGTCGATGTCCGTCCCCGAAGTGAATGTCAGCGTGATCGTCGCCGCGCCGTTCGATTGGCTCGACGAAGACATGTATAGAAAACCCTTGACACCGTTCAGCTCCTGCTCGATGACCTGCGTGACATTGGTCTCGAGCGTCGCGGCGTCGGCGCCGGGATAGGTGACGCCGATCGTCAACGATGGCGGGGCGATCGCCGGGTATTGTTCGATGGGCAGCGACAGCATCGCGAGCGAACCGGCGAGCAGGATGCCGAGCGCGATCACCCAGGAGAAAATCGGGCGATCGATGAAGAACCGCGGCGACACGCGTCAGTGCTCCGCCGGTTTCGCGGTGCCTGGCGCGGGCTGATCCGCGCTGAGCACACGTACGTGCGCGCCTGGCTGAGCTTTCTGAACGCCGTCGACCACGACGCGATCGCCGTCCTTCAGTCCCTCGAGCACGATCCACTGGCCGCCTCGTTGTTCGCCGAGCTTCACCGGCCGTGGTGCAATCGTGTCGCCCGCCGCTACGGTCAGCACCGAGGCGCCCGACGGACTCATCAGGATGGCGCGTTCGGGAATCGAGAAGCCGTGCGGCCGGACGCCTGCTTCGATGCGCGCTCGCACGAACTGACCGGGCAGCAGGATTCGTTCCGGATTCGGAAACTCGGCGCGCACCGCCGCGGTGCCGGTCGCCTGATCGATCGACAGATCCAGGAAATCCAGATGGCCGGGATGTGGATATTTGCTGCCGTCCTCCAGCAGCAATGTCACCCCCACTTCGCCGAGTTCCGGGACCTTCAGCGTGCCCGCGGCCATCTCACGTCTGATCGACAAGAGATAGGCGCTCGATTGTGAGAAGTTCACATAGATCGGCTCGAGCTGCTCGATGGTGGTGAGCAGCGTCGCGGACGAGGCACTGACCAACGCGCCTTCGGTGACCTGTGCACGACCGGCGCGGCCATCGATCGGAGCCGTCACGGTCGTATAACTCAAATTGAGCTTTGCGCTCTCGAGTTGCGCTTCGGTCTGCGCCACATCGGCTTCAGCGGTGCGCAAGCGAGCCGTCGCGGCATCGAACTCCTGCTGACTGATGGCCTGCTCCTTCACTAGCCCTTTGTAACGCTCCACATCCTGTCGCGCATTCGCGGCGGTAGCTTCAGCGCGAGTCAGGGTGGCGCTGACCGCACTGACGTTGGCCCGATACTCGCGCGGATCGATCACGAACAACGTCTGGCCCGCTTTGACGTCGCTGCCTTCGTTGTAGAGTCGACGCTCGACGATGCCATCCACACGGGCACGCACCTGCGCGGTACGAATGGCTTGGACGCGGCCGGGAACTTCTGCGATGTTCTCGATCGACTGCGCTCTGGCGGTGATCACGCGCACTTCCGGTGGCGGCGGCGCCGGGGGCGGCTTGCCTCCGCAGGAACCCAGCAGAATCGAACAAAGGACGCCGCTACCTCTGGCCAGCATGGAAAGGCTCGATCCCCCCGGACGGTCAGCGCACGAGCGGCGGGAGCTGGAAACTGTGATACGGCGGCGGCGAGCTGAGCGTCCATTCCAGGCCGTGCGGATTGGCGCTGTCCCACACTTTATCGGTCGCCTTGGCGCCGCCTCGAATCGTCTTGAAGATGATGTACGCGAACAACAATTGAGCGAGACCGAAACCGTAGGCGCCGATCGAAGACACCATGTTCCAATCGGCGAACTGCGCGTTGTAGTCCGCGATACGTCGTGGCATCCCGGCCAGCCCGAGGAAATGCTGTGGGAAGAACAGCACGTTGACGAAGATCGTCGACATCCAGAAATGCCAGCGGGCGAGCTTCAGGTCGTACATGTGCCCGGTCCACTTCGGCAACCAGTAATACACGGCGGCCATGATCGAGAACAGCGCGCCGGGCACCAGCACGTAATGAAAATGCGCGACCACGAAGTACGTGTCGTGATACTGGAAATCCGCCGGCACGATCGCCAGCATCAGCCCGGAGAAACCGCCGATGCTGAACAGGAACAGGAACGACAGCGCGAACAGCATCGGCGCCTCGAAGCTGATCGAGCCCTTGTACAGGGTGGCGGTCCAGTTGAATACTTTCACGCCGGTCGGTACGGCGATGAGCATGGTCGTGAACATGAAGAACGTCTGGCCGGCGAGCGGCATGCCGACCACGAACATGTGATGCGCCCAGACGATGAACGACAGAAACGCGATGGAAGCGATCGCGTACACCATGGCGTCATAGCCGAACAGCGGTTTGCGCGCGAAGGTGGGAATGATCTCGGAGACGATGCCGAAGGCCGGCAGGATCATGATGTAGACCTCCGGATGACCGAAGAACCAGAACAAATGCTGGTACATCACCGGATCGCCGCCACCGGCGGCCGCGAAAAACGTCGTGCCGAAATAATGATCCGTGATCAGCATCGTCAGTGCGCCGGCCAGCACCGGCATCACCGCGATCAGCAGGTAGGCGGTGATGAGCCAGCCCCACACGAACAGCGGCAACTTCATCAGCCCGAGCCCGGGCGCGCGCATGTTCATGATGGTGACGATCACGTTGATCGCGCCCATGATGGACGAGGCGCCCATCATATGCAGCGCGAAGATCGTCATGGGAAAGGCGTCCGCCATCTGCAGCGACAACGGCGGATACATGGTCCAGCCCGTTCCCATGCCGCCGCCGGTGGCGAACAACGAGCCGAGCAATAACAGAAATGCGAACGGCAGGATCCAGAAGCTGAAGTTGTTCATGCGCGGCAGCGCCATGTCGGGCGCGCCGATCTGCAGTGGAATCATCCAGTTCGCCAGGCCGACGAAGGCCGGCATGATGGCACCGAAAATCATGGTCAGACCGTGCCCGGTCACCAGCGCGTTGTAGAACTCCGGATCGACCAGTTGCATGCCCGGCTGCAGCAGCTCGGTCCGAATCAACAACGCCTCGATCCCGCCGATGAAGAACATCGTGAGACTGAACAACAGATACATCGTGCCGATGTCTTTGTGATTGGTCGCGAGCAGCCAGCGGCGCCAGCCTTTATCGGGCCCGTGCTCGTGCTCATCCTCGTGCAGCCGCTCGCCCTCGCCGCTCGCCGGGATGCTGCTCATGGGATGATTCCTCAGCCTGTTGCAACGGGCACGTGACGCCGAAGGCGAGGATAACCGGCGGCCGGCCGGAGATTGGTTGCCACCGCGGGCGCAGCAACTGCACCTTATGCATAGGGCTCGCGCGAAATCCCGATGCGCTCGTACAACTCGGGTCGCGTCTGATACCAGTGCTCGCGCCGTACTTCGGATGCGGGGCGCTCGTAGTAACTCCAGCCCAGATCGCGAGCATTGAGCCCGACGAAATGCGCGCCACAGCTGCCAAGCTCGCGAGTGTGCGGTGGGAATGGCGAACAGATGGAAACTTCCTCCGTGCTCACGACCCCCGGCGGTCCGAAAAGATTGAGCGCGGCGACCTGTAGTCCTTGTTCGTCCGTCTCCGATCGCAGCACGCACTGCCTCGCTCGCAGTAAGTCGCGCATGGCGCGTTCGAAATCCATGCCGCCTGGCGTGCCGCGAATCCCAGTGTTTCTCGGCTCCGATCCACACAGGTCGGCGAACTGCCCGAAGCACGCTCGTTCATCGGCGGCGATCACACACTCAGGCTGGGCGCGGCTCAGCGCCGTTTGGATCGCAGCCGGCATCCGCCAAAGAATGCAGTCGTTGTCGAGCGCAAGCTCATAGCAACGAGGAAACAAACGCACCGGAGCAAATTTCCAGCCCACCCCGTCGGCCATGCCGGGGTCCAGATGCGAGCGCAGCCAGTGTGGAAGCAAGCCATCGGCTTTGATCCATTCGACGTGCGGAGGCAAGGTCCCGGTGCGTTGCATGGCCGTAGCGACCGGTAGCACATTCACACAGATCGCATAGAGCGTCGAGGGCCCGAAGACGTGCCATGCGCCCCACACCGACAGCCGCAGCGCTTCGAACCCCTGCTCGCTCACGTCGCCGATGGTCCAGCGCACTCCCAGCTGTGCCGAAGGATGTGCCGACATCGTCAGAGTTTCCGCTTGATGATGCTGATCTTGCCGCTTCGCTCCAGGATCGCGGTTTGCAGCTGGTCGAGCCGGTCCATGCCGGAGAGTCGTGCGGATTCTTCCACGTCGCCGGTGCTCACACCGACGCGCCGCATCGCCTGCGAATCCAATCTCCCGTCGCGAGCGAGCGAGATTGGCTGGCCCTTGAACCAATGGCTCAGGAAGTCGACTCGGGCGGTGAGCTGGATCAGTGCCCAGTAAAGCACCATGAGCAGAGCGGTCGCGGCCAGGGTCGGGAAGAACGGAGCGCTGCCCGTGATCGCCCGGCTCAGATTCGAGCCGATCATGATCGCGACGATGATATCGACCGGCGTGAGCTGGCCAAAGGCGCGACGACCGAACATTCGCAGCAGGACCAGCCCGAAGAAAAACGCGACCGCACCGCGAATACTCATCTGCCACCACTGAATCTCGGGGCCATTCGGGCCGATGAGCCGATGAATGTAGTCCAGCCACGTCATGGATCGGTGCTCGCCGCCGGCAGCTCACCTGCTGCTATCGATGTCCTTTTCAACACGCCTTGCAATGCTTCGTTCCAATCGCGGCGATCTGAGTACCCGAACCTTCCATGCGTTGCCCGCGTATCACTGATGTCTCTCGGACAACCGCCATGTATGAGTTCTCGGCAGGCCCCGACACGACCATCGCTCGAAGCAGCATCCAAGTGCAGCTGCTCTATCGCTTGTGCACGGAAGCGGACTTGCCCGCGCTGGAATGGATGGGCTTGTTCACGACGCACCGTCAGATCATCCGCACGACGTTCGAGAAGCAGCGGCAAGGAATCGCATGGATGATATTGGCGACGGCGAGTGACTTTCCCATCGCTCAAGTGTGGATCGATGCGGCGGAGCGCGGCTCGTCCAGTCGCCCGCGACTGTGGGCGATGCGCGTGTTTCCCCCGCTTCAAGGAGTCGGCATTGGCACGGAGCTGATGCTGCACACGGAAAGTTTCGCGCGAGGCCAAGGGGCGCGCGAGCTGGAAGTCGGCGTGGAGCCCGACAATGCCGGCGCCCGGCTGTTTTATCAGCGGCTCGGCTATCGTCGCGTCGGACAGGTCGTTGAAGTCGCCGAGCACCAAATGAAAGGTGAGATCCCGCGCACGCGAATAGAGCAGGAACTGCTGCGCAAGTCATTGAGGCCCGCCGACCGGCGTGAATAGTCGACGCCAGTTGGAGCGCGGCCGCGCGCCCCACAGATACTTATATCCTTCCTCGCCCCTCAGGAAATGGAAGTCCTCACCGCCCGCCCTCGCGCGCTCGATCGCATCGCCGAGCAACAGGCCGCCGACGCCGAGTTGTCTGTACTCCGGATCGTAGCCAGTCATGTAACTCAACAATTCCTCGCGGCCCCTGAGCAGCAGGTGCGCGGCGACCGCGACTCGATCGCAGAACATGACCAGCAACATGCATCGGCCCATGCCGATCCACTCCGGCACCGAACGCACTAGCAACTCATGAACTCGCCGGTCGGCAGTGACGCCCGGCTCATTCTCTGTTCGCCAACGCTTTCGGTGCAGTTCATCGAGTACCGTCAACAACTCGCGAGCCGTATCGATCGTGGCCTGTTCGATGTGAATGTTCCCGAACGCTCGGGCGCGCCGCCAACCGGTGCGCAACGCCTGCATGCGGTGACCCGGCAGCACATGTCTCAAATCGGGCGCGCCGCGGGGCATCTTCAACACCGGGCACGTGCTGCATTCGACGCGATGCTCCATCATCCCCGCCGGTACCGACAGGTTCATCGCAGCCGATTGCGGTCGCAGCTCGCAAAGTTCCCAGCTGTCAAACTCATCGCGCCGGGCCGCGATATGGTCGCCCAGCAGCCGATCGACGTTAGTGAATGCATCCGGTGCGATCAGCACGTCCAGATAGTCGGACACACCGATCCCGAGTGGCAGGATGCGGAGCACGCCTGCTGCTGTTGTTTCGAGGTAGAACGGCGCGCACCCGACCAGCGTGCCGGCACGACGCACGCAAATCACCTGCAAGGTGCCGGGGGCGAACGAATGCCACCAGCCGATGAGCCAAGACGGTTGTTGAAAAGGCGTCGCGTGCGGGCAGCGCTCGTACAAGCAATCCCACTCCGGCCGAAGCCGCTCCAGATCGGATGCTCGGGTGATCAGCTCGACGCGATCACCCAGGCACCGGCTCATGGGAATCTGCCAGCGTTGGAGATCGACCTTTGCCGTGCGCGGCCAGCCGCTCGTACAGCGCGAAATAGTCTCGGATCATCCGGTCGTGCGCGTATCTGCTACGTGCGGCATCCAGACAATGCTGTCCATCGAGATCGGCGGAGGCGGAAATTGCCGCTGGCAGTTCGGCGGGGGTATCCACCAGAAACCCGGTTCGACCTTCTTCGATCAGCTCCTGGAGCGCCGGCGATTTGAGCGCGACCACCGGCGCACCGGCGGCCAGGGCTTCCCGCGCGACCAGCGAGCTTGTTTCCGGAACCGTCGTCGTCACCACGACGCAGCGGGCCTCATGCAACAGGCGCTGTTTCCAAACACCGCTGACGGAGCCGACGAACCGAGTCTCTCCAACCATGCGCGATGCGACCTGCTCGCGGAAATAGCGCAAATGCTCGGGGTAAGGAAACGCCTTCCCGGCAACGATCAACGGCACTTGCGCGCGTGCGCAGGCGTCGATGGCCAGATGCGTGCCCTTCTCCGGACAGATCCTTCCCAACCACAGCGCAAATCTGCGCCGGCCCGAAAAGGGCCGTTCGACCGTCGGCTCGACACAGTTTTCTATCGGCGGCACCAGACCCGGCACATCGCCGAAGGTCTCGTGCTGAGCGCGAGAGACGCAGTTCATGCACAATCCAGGACGTCGCAGATGCAGATCGCTGTCGTGGTAGTACGAACGAGGCATGTGCAAGGTGACCAGCACCGGAACGTCCGCTGCCGGCAACAGCGCAGGAAAGTCCACTGCGTGAATGTGGACCAGATCCGGCGCGCAAGCGCTCACCAGCAGATCCAGGACTCGGCGCGTTTCGTGTTCGGCCTCGTGCAAACAGGCCGAATCGTACAGATCGGAGTGGCGAGGAACGCAGATGAGATTGCCCGCCACGTGTGCCCCGGTCATCGCGATCACGGTGGATCGATGGCCCGCCGCGACCAACGCCCGGTCCAGATGAAACAACACCTGCTCGGCACCGCCCACGCAGTCGTCGTGCACGGGAGCCAACGGATAAGCAACGCTTACGATGTCGAACGACATAACCACCGCGATCCGCTGTCATCCTCCAGTCAAACCCGCCGCTAACGATTTCCAGACTTCGCCCGACATCCCCCAGGGATAACGCTCATAAAGCAGCGCACCGCTGTTGGGCGGTTCGGAGAAGTCGTATGCGGGTGCGAGTCGGAATCGTTCCATCGTCGTGTCGAACTGAGTGAGCACGCAATCTTGCGAGCGATGCGCAGCTACCATTCGCAGCTTGCGCGCTCGCGCCCGACGCGACAGAACGACGTTGCGTTCCGGATGCTCGCGCGCGAATGTAAATCGTTGACGGACCATGCCTCGCCGAGCGGCGCGATAGAACGGCATCTCTATCACTGTCACTTCTTGTCCGAGTCGGCGCAGGATTCTGGCAGCGTGATGCGCAACGCAGGCGGTGGCATCGTGGTCCGGATGCCCGCCTTCATACGCGTGCGTCATGAGGATACGGATGGCTCGCTCGCGCAATAACGGCAGGAGCCGATGCACCGCTTCGCCCATGTGGAAGCTCGCACGCTGATCGCCGAATCCGAGCGCAACCAATTCCACCTGTGCATCGCATGCCGCGAGCGCATTTCTCAGCTCGGCTGCGCGCAAGCTTGCGTACTCCTCGCGGGAACTCAGACCTTCACGCTGCGCATCCGCGAGATTCTCCGGCGAGCCGTCCGTCATGACCGTCAGCAGCGCGCCACGCAGACGAAACAATTGCCCACCGCAACCGATGGTTTCGTCGTCGGGATGCGCAACCACCAGCGCAACGTCCGCTGCATCGATGGCACGATCCGATTCGATCAGGCGATCGAGGAACTGTTCGGAATGCGACATCGGAGCACCGGATCGTTGGCGGCTGCCAGGGTTGATTCGCCAGCATACGGATGGTTCCGCACCCGGATCGCAGCGGGCCGATGACCGTGGATTTATCTCGACAGGGCCCGTTTCGTGGCGAGCGCGACGAGTGCGGACACGCAGCAGCCGGCAATCAGCGAACGATGCTTGGTGAACCACCATTGCAGGCTGTAGCGGTGCGCCTCGCGGTCGAAGCGGCCATGAGCGCCCGCATCCACATCGCACGGCTCGTACAGATTCGCGCACGCATCGGGCGGCACCGGCTCGGCGGTGATCTGTCCGCTATAACCTTCCTTCGCGAGCAGACGATCGATCAGCTTCGGAAACATCTTATTGGCGCTCACCGCCTTGACCGCCGGCCAGCCGACGAACACCTCTCGTCGACGATGCCTCGCGGCCCAGACGATCGCCTCCGCCGCGAGCTCCGGCTGAAAAATCGGCGGCACCGGCATCGGTCGCTTGCCGACCAGGTTCAACGCCCAGTCGAACTGCGGCGTATTGAACGCGGACAGCTGCACCATCGTCAGGTGGATGTTGCTCTTGTCGTGGATCAGCTCGGATCGAAGTGAGTTGGTGAAACCTCTGAGAGCGTGCTTGGCAGCACAATACGGCGCCTGCAGAGGAATGGAGCGATATGCCAACGCGGAGCCGACTTGGACGATGACGCCACTATTGCGCGCACGCATGCGCTTCAGCGCGCTCAGGGTGCCGTAAACCGCACCGAGATAAGTAACCTCCGTCGCACGCTTGATCAGCGCGCCATTGAGCGCGCTGATGGGACCGAAGATGGTCGCCATCGCGTTGTTCACCCAGATGTCGATCCGTCCCCATTCCTTTTCCACCCGTGCGGCCGCGGCCTCGACCTGTTCCTCGTCGGCCACATCGGTGGGGATGATCATGGCGGTCGCGCCGGCGCTTTCAACTTCGGCCTTGGCAGCGGTCAAGCCGCGCTCACCACGCGCCAATAGTGCAATTCGCGCACCTGGGCGCGCGAACGCGCGAGCCGCCGCACGACCGACACCGCCCGCGGCACCCGTCAGAACGATGACTTCATCCACTCCTGTTTGCGAAGGTCGAGTCGTCCCGTACATGCGCAACATCATGCAAATCGAACGTCATCGCCGAGATATTGTTCCGCAGCCGCCGCTCAGGCTGTGAAGCGTCGATAGCTGCGGCGGGCAAATTGGTAGAAGGCCGGCGTGCTCGAGCGTAGCGCGGCAAGCACTTTCCGACGCAGCTTGCGCGAGGAGTCCAGGCGCACCTGGTCGAACCATCCCTGGAAACCGGCGCCTTTGCGGTACGCGCTGAAATATTGTTCCAGCTCACTCTGGCTGAAGGCGCGACCATTGTCGCCGTACTTGGCAACGTAGGGAGTGAAGTCCGGATAGAGCGCGCGCACGCCCCCATGCAGCACGGTCTTCACGAAATTCCCGATGAGCAGGTCATCGAATATTTCATAGTTGATCGAGGTCATCAGCGAGTGGCGTGGCGCCTCGAACGTGATTCCCCGGCCCTTCGGGCCGCCGAGATCCACGACATGCTCCTGGCCGCCGACCCGCAGGGCGATGAACTGGAATTTGCGCCGCAGGTGATCGAACTTCTGAAAATACGCTCGCACCGCCTGCACATCCTCCTGCTCGAGCGGCTCCGACCAGTCATCGCCGAACTCGTGCGGCTCGCGAAACACTCTCGGCAGCATCTCCATCGGCGTCTCGACGATATGATCGCGCTCGACGTCGTACGAGAAATACCCCGGGATGAACACCCCGCGCGCCGGGTTGAAACTGGCCTGGTGAGCGTCGATGGGAATCTCGTACTCCGAGGCCCACTGCGAATCGGTGCGCGCGAATACATGGTGGCACGAGAATGGAGCGGTATGCGTGCCACCCCACTTCTTCAACAGCGCGCTGTAGTGATAACCGAGCAGCCTCGACTCGGACGGCATCGGGTCGATGCGCCGGCCGTCTTCGGTGAAAAAATTCACCATGTCGACGGTGCCATTGCTGAACAGCTTGAGCACGAAGCGCCGCTTGAACGGTTGCAGCCGGGCTTGCAGCGTCGACTGCGTACCCAGCGCCGAACCATCGTTCAAGTTCAGCACCGCGCAGTCTCTTCCCAGCGCGATGAGCAGCGCCGCGTCCTGATTCCAATCCGCACAGCACAGCACTCTCACCTGGGGTGAAATCTGTAGCCAAGTGTCGTTCGCCAGCTCGTGGGCGCGATAGCCGCCGGCGTTCAGATCATTGAGGATGCGTCGGCCTTGATGATGCGGCACGAGCACCGTCTTGTCGCGGAATGTTTCCAGCGACTCCAGATTCAAATGATCGGGATGACCGTGCGACACCCAGACATGTCGAGCCGAAGCGAATGCTTCCATCTGCTGCGCCGTGAAGCGATAGGGCAGCGCCCAGGACCCGAAGTACTGAGGGCCGGCGATCCACGGGTCGGTGACGAGCACGGGGATGCCGTTGTCATAGATTATCAACGTGGCATTACCACATGTCTCGAAGCCGAGATTCATTGCCATCCCCTCACAACTTGTCGTTCGTGATGGGGCGAGACATTCGCCGGCGCGCGCCACGAGTGCTATCGATTACGCGCATGGATGATAATGATGGGCGAGCATCTCCAGAGGAGTCCGCACCATGAAATTGTTTCTTGCTGCGATCGCATGCGTGGCAGGGATCGCTTGCCACCCCGCTGCCGCAACCGATATCCAATGGCCGAAAGTCGAGCAGGCGCTCGGCAAGAAGGGAGCGGCGCAGCCCGGCGGCGTTTACAAATTCGGCCTGCCCCGCTCCGATCTCAAGGTGACGCTCGATGGAGTCGCGATCAAGCCCGCCTTGGCGCTGGGCTCCTGGCTGGCGTTCGCCCCGACCGCGGACGGTGCGATGTTCATGGGTGATCTGGTACTCACCGAATCGGAGATCGCGCCCGTGATGAAACACCTGGTGGAGAACGGCATCGAGATCAGCGCCGTCCACAATCACTTGCTGCGAGCCTCGCCCCCGGTCGTCTACATGCACGTCGCGGGACATGGCGACCCAGTCAAGCAAGCTCGGGTATTGCACGATGCGATTGCGCTCAGCGGAACGCCGCTCACGGCAGCGGCTCCCACCAGCACGCCACCGCCCATCGATCTGGATGTCGCGGCGATCGAAAGTGCGCTCGGCGCCAAGGGAACAAACAATGGCGGGGTGTATCAATTCAGCATTCCGAGAGCCGAAGCGATCCATGTGCACGGCATGGCCGTTCCCGCCTCGCTGGGCACGAGCACCGCGATCAACTTTCAGCCGACCGGCACCGGCAAGGCCGCGATCACCGGCGACTTTGTGATGATCGGCACGGAGGTCAAGCCGGTGATGCAGGCACTGGTTGCGCACGGCATCGAAGTCACTGCGCTACACACCCACATGATCGACGACTCGCCCACGCTCTATTTCATGCATTTCTGGGCAGACGACGATGCTGGCAAGCTCGCGAAGGGCTTGCACACGGCGCTCGGCTCCATGAATGTGAAGCGATGATTGCGACCCGATTGACCGACCGCCGGGCGGCAACCAACCTTGCCCGGCCGGCAGGATGAACGTCACAAAGCCGCCATGATTCGCGTGAGAAACTGGCGCGCGTGAGGCATACTAGCTGCATGTTACGTCAGTCCCCAATCGCCCGGCTCCTATGGCTGCTCGCCATAGCGCTGCTACTGGTGCGTGTTGGGGAGGCGCATTTGCACTTATGTCTGGACGGCCAGCAGCGCGCCGTTGCCATGCATGTGGAAGATGCGCCGACGCACAGTGGCGCCGAGGTGTCCTCTTCCGGCGGACACAACGACGTCGATGTGGATCTCTCGGTTGCTCCCTGGGTCAAGAAGATCGGTGTCGACGAGATGCCGGTCATCGTGTTCGCGAGCATTCTGCTCGCGCTGCTCCTGCCGATTACGCGGAGTACGAGCCGCCCGGCTCAATTTCTCGTTCCCTTCCTCCCTACTGCATTCAGCCTCCGTCCGCCGCTGCGCGGACCGCCTCGCTAAAACCTCCGTCTCTTTCAGTCATTCCGTGTGACGTCACGCGTGTAGACACGCGCGTGCTGTAGGAGGTTTCAATGCTTTTGGCATTTGCACGCGCCTGCGCGGCGTGCGCTCTATTGTTTTTGGTTGCGTCCGCCAACGCTCAGTCGATCGCTGAACCGATCAATCCCGAGGGCGAGCTGACGCTCGCGCGTGCCATCGACGCCGCCTTGCGGAGCAATCCCGCCTTACTCGCAAGCGCGTATGAATTGAGCGCCGCGCAAGCGCGAATCGTGCAGGCGGGATTGCGCCCCAATCCGGAGCTGGGTTTGGAGCTCGAGAACTTCGCGGGCACCGGGGCGCCCCGAGGATTCGACTCGCTCGAGACGACGCTCAGCTTGAGTCAGGTCGTCGAGCTCGGCGGCAAGCGAGGACTGCGTCGTGCTGCCGCCGAGGCCGATCTGGACTTCGCCGGGATCGAACAACGCGCGCGCGAGCTGGATGTTTTGTCGGAAGTCACGAGTCGTTTCATCGACGTGGTCGCCGCGCAGGAACGCGTTCGATTCGCCATTCAAGCGACGGCACTGTCGCAGAAGACACTCGAGGCGATCGGCGCTCGCGTCGAAGCGGGACGATCTCCCGAAGCGGAGCGCAGCCGTGCGCGTATCGCGCTGACGCGAGCGCTCGTCGAACAACGACAAGCGGAAAGCGAACTGCGCGCCGCGCGCTACGCACTCTCCGCCTCATGGGGAAGTCCCGAGCCGGCCTTCACCGCCGCAAGAGCGGAGCTGTTCGACTTGCGTGCGGTGGAGTCCTTCCAGGCGTTGATGGGCAAACTGGAGCAGTCACCCGATTTCACACGTTTCGCCTCGGAGGCGCGTCTACGGGAAGCGGAGTTCCGTCTGGCGCGCGTGCAGGCCCGTCCGAATCTCACATTCAGCCTCGGCGTCCGGCGCTTCGAAGCCAGCGACGACGCCGCTCTCGTCGCCGGCCTCTCGATGCCTCTGCCGATCCACGATCGAAATCAAGGCGCGATTCGCGAAGCTCAGGTCCGGCTCGATCAAACCGAGGCACTTCGCAACGCAGCTCGTGTGAAAGCGCGCGCCAGCCTGCTTGCTCTTTATCAGGAGATGAATACCGACCGCGCGCGGGTCGACACGTTGCGCAACGAGGCTCTGCCTCAAGCGCAACTCGCGCTCGATCAAACTCGCAGCGGCTACGACCGAGGCCGCTTCTCTTTCCTGGAGCTCATCACGGTTCAGGAGGAGTTGCTCGCTCTGCAAGCCGCGGCGATCGATGCCGCCGCCGACTATCACCGCGTTCTGGCCGAGATCGAGCGTCTCACCAGCGCCCCACTCACCCGCCCGCTGTCCATCCCGTGAGCCGAACCATGAATCAGAAACTCCTGTTGGTGCTGATCGCCGCGGCGTTGGCCATGAGCGGTTGCGGAGGCTCCGGTTCAACCACGGTCGCGCCATCGGCAAGAGCCGAGCCCGATCATGAAGAAGGCGGAGACCACTCCGAACCGACCCACGTCGCGCTCACGCCCGAGCAGATTCAGGCGGCCGGAATCGTGGTCGCGGAAGCGGGGCCGGCCACCATTCGCGAAACATTACCGGTCTACGGCGTCATCGCGCCGAACGCCGAACGTGTCAGAGACGTGGGCGCCCGCTTTCCCGGCGTCATTCGTACCGTCACCGCGAAGATCGGCGACTCAGTGCGCGCCGGGGAAACGTTGGCCACGGTCGAAAGCAACGAGAGCCTGCAGACCTACTCCGTCGTTGCGCCACTCAGCGGCGTCGTGACCGCACGTCAAGCCAACCCCGGCGAACAAACCGGCGACAAAGTGCTGTTCACGATTGCGGACCTGTCGACTGTTTGGGTGGAGCTGTCCTTGTTTCCGCGAGACATGGCGAAGGTGCGCGTCGGCCAGGCCGTGAGTGTGTCCAGTAACGATACTGGCGTGAATGCCGAGGGCAAGATCATCTACGTCGCGCCTTTCGGGAGCAGCGCCAATCAAACATTGACCGCGCGAGTGCTGCTCGACAACGCCGCTCGTCGCTGGGCGCCCGGGCTCTATGTCACCGCTCGGGTGACGCTTGGAGAAAACCAGGTTGCGCTGGTCGTACGTAACGAGGCACTGCAGACATACGAAAACGACAACGTCGTATTCGTCCACGCCGAACGAGGCTTCGAGCCACGACCAGTGCGCATCGGTCGCGCCGACGGTCAATTGAGCGAAGTGACGGCTGGATTGCAGGCCGGCGAGCGCTATGCGGCCGCGAACAGCTACATCTTGAAAGCGGAGCTGGGCAAGGGCTCGGCCGCGCACGAAGACTAGGAACGCTGCAATGATCGACGCAATCCTGCGCTTCTCGATTGCACGCCGCTGGGTGGTGCTGTTTCTGGTTGCGGTCGCGGCCGCGGCCGGCGTCTGGAATTATCAGCGCCTGCCCATCGACGCGGTACCCGACATCACCAACGTCCAGGTGCAGATCAATACCCGGGCGCCGGGCTACTCGCCGCTCGAAGTCGAGCAGCGGATCACTTACCTGGTCGAGGTTGCGATCGCGGGCCTGCCGCACCTGGAATACACGCGCTCGCTGTCTCGCTACGGCTTGTCGCAAGTCACCGTCGTGTTTCAGGACGGAACCGACATCTACTTCGCACGCAATCTGATCAACGAACGTTTGCAACAGACGAAGAGCCAGCTGCCGGCCGGGATCGAGCCGGAAATGGGCCCGATCGCCACCGGCTTGGGCGAAATCTTTCTATACACGGTGCATGCGGACGAGCAGGCGCGCCAGCCCGATGGACGGCCTTACGACGCCACCGCGCTTCGCACGCTGCAAGACTGGGTCATTCGCCCCCAGCTGCGACAGGTTCCCGGCGTAACCGAGGTCAATACGATCGGCGGATTTGAAAGGGAATATCACGTCACTCCCGATCCGGCGCGTCTGCTCGCGTTCGGGCTGACGTTCGATGATATCGTCGCCGCGCTGGAAAAGAACAACGCGAACGTCGGCGCCGGCTACATCGAGCGCAACGGCGAGCAGTATCTGATCCGCTCGCCGGGCCAGGTCGCCGATATTCCCTCCATCGAGCAGATCATCGTCGCGCACCGGGGCGGCGTACCCGTCACGATTCGCGATGTTGCCGATGTGGCCTTCGGCAAGCAGCTGCGAACCGGCGCCGCCACTCGCGATGGCGAAGAGACCGTGCTGGGCACAGCAGTGATGCTGATCGCCGAGAACAGTCGCACCGTATCGAAGGCGGTCTCGGAGAAGCTCACCGAGATCAATAAAACGTTGCCCGAAGGCATCACCGCCGATCCGGTCTACGATCGCACGGTCCTGGTCGAGAAGACGATTGCGACTGTGCAAAAGAATCTGCTCGAAGGCGCGATTCTGGTCGTCGCGGTGCTGTTGCTGATGCTGGGCAATGTCCGCGCGGCGCTGCTGACGGCGGCGGTCATTCCGCTGTCCATGCTGATGCTCATGGCCGGCATGGTCCAGTCGAAAGTCAGCGCGAACCTGATGTCGCTCGGCGCGCTCGACTTCGGGTTGATCGTCGACGGCGCCGTGATCATCGTCGAGAACTGCATGCTGCGCCTGTCACAGCGCCAGCATCATCATGGACGCCTGCTGACTCTGGACGAGCGTTTGCAGACATCGTTCACGGCCACTCGCGAGGTGTTCACGCCGAGCCTGGTCAGCGTGCTCGTGGTGATCCTCGTGAATCTGCCCATCCTTGCCCTGACCGGCGTCGAGGGCAAGATGTTCCGGCCCATGGCGCTCGCGGTCATCATCGCACTGATCGCCGCACTGATCCTGTCGCTCACGTTCGTGCCCGCCGCCGTCGCGCTGTTCCTCAATGGCAAGATCGAGGAGAAAGAGAACGCGATCGTGCGCGGCGCGCGCAGTGCCTATGCGCCTATCCTGGAGGGGGCGCTACGGTTCCGAACCTTGATCCTCGCCGGCGCGGTGCTCTTCGTTGCGATTTGCGGATGGATTGGCTCGCGCATGGGCTCGGAATTCATTCCCAATCTCGACGAGGGCGATCTGGCGGTACAGGCATTGCGTATTCCGGGGACCAGCCTCACGCAGTCGCTGGACATGCAATTCCAGCTCGAGCGTGCACTGAAGGAAATTCCGGAGGTGAAAACCTACTTCTCCCGCGTCGGCACCGCCGAGGTGGCGACCGATCCGATGCCGCCGAACATTTCGGACGGTTACGTCATGCTAAAAGATCGGCGCGACTGGCCC
This sequence comes from Pseudomonadota bacterium, assembly GCA_023391815.1. Classification (GTDB taxonomy): domain Bacteria; phylum Pseudomonadota; class Gammaproteobacteria; order Steroidobacterales; family Steroidobacteraceae; genus Steroidobacter. The sequence continues at coordinate 1,702 of JAEWAF010000066.1, read as the reverse complement.
GATCCGCACAAGACCAAGAGCGAACTGGTGCGCGAGATCGAGCAAAAGCTCGCGGCCGTTCCCGGCAACGCGTTCGAGATCAGTCAGCCCATTCAATTGCGTTTCAACGAGCTCATCTCGGGGGTGCGTTCGGATCTGGGCATCAAGATCTACGGCGACGACCTGGATCAGCTGTTGAAATCGGGTAACGCCATCGCGCGAGTATTGAATGGGATCGACGGCGCCGAAGGCGTGAAGGTCGAACAGGTCGCGGGGCTGCCCGTTCTCTCGGTCGAGCCGAATCGTGCCGCGTTGTATCGATATGGTCTGAATGTCGCGGATGTGCAGGATGTGCTCTCCGCCGCCACCGGCGGCGAACAAGCCGGGCAGATCTTCGAAGGCGATCAACGCTTCAGCGTGGTGGTGCGCTTGCCGGAGCATCTGCGCGCGGATCTCACCAACCTCTCCCGCCTGCCGATAACGCTGCCCGAAGGCGGCTACGTGCCGCTTGGCGAAGTCGCTTCGCTCAAGCTCGCGCCGGGGCCGAATCAGATCAGTCGGGAGAACGGTAAACGCCGACTCGTGGTCTCCGCGAACGTGCGCGGCCGCGACCTCGGTGGCTTCGTGACCGAAGCACGGGAAAAGATCGCGCAACAGATCAAGTTGCCGGCCGGTTACTGGCTCGACTACGGTGGCACGTTCGAGCAGCTGCAATCGGCGTCTCAGCGGCTCGGGTTGCTGGTGCCCGTCACGCTCGTGATGATCTTCGCGTTGCTGCTGATGACCTTCGGTTCGGCCAAAGACGCGGCGCTGGTGTTCAGCGGCGTGCCTTTGGCGCTGACCGGCGGGGTCATCGCGCTATGGATTCGTGACATTCCGTTGTCGATCACCGCCGGCGTCGGCTTCATCACGCTGTCCGGCGTTGCCGTGCTGACCGGCGTGATGATGGTTTCCGCCTTCCGCGATCGACTGGCGAACGGCTCGGGGCTGGATGAGGCCATACGCGAAGGCGCGATGATGCGCCTTCGCCCGATCTTGATGGTCGCGCTCGTGGCAGCGCTCGGATTTCTGCCGATGGCGCTGAACACGAGCACGGGCGCGGAAGTTCAGCGACCGCTGGCGACCGTCGTCATCGGCGGCATCCTCTCTTCCACGCTGCTGACCTTACTGGTGCTCCCCGGGTTGTATCGCATGACCTATCGGCCCGAGTCAGCGCGCCTCGTGCCGGCCCGGGCGTGAAGTCAGGAACGCGAAATCCTGGCGTCGAAAGCTCTTCAGCAACAGCAAAGCTCCGGAGAGCGCCAGCCAGAGCGCGGCGAAACCGACCGTGATCACCAGAGGATTGTTGAAGTTGTCCCGGCCGCGATAATCCATGGTGTGCAACATCCAGAAGAAATCGAACACTCTCCAGGTGTCGTTGCGCGCCTGGACCAATCGACCGTCGTCGGCGGCGAAATAGAGCGTCGTGTCCTGCTCATCGTCGAAGTGAGCTGCCCAGGTCGCCGCCGACTTGCGCGTTTCCAGCGTCGCTTCGGGATGAAACGCCACGGACGACAATCGACCGTCGCCGGCGTAGCGCCTCTGAGCGAGCTCTCCGATCATCTGTTCCGTCAGCACGAGTGGCTCGCCGGTGGAGGCGCTGCGCATCGAGACACCTTCGCGCGTCTCGATGCGCCAGACCCAATTGTCGAGGAATGAAACCAGCCGGATCTCGACAATGTCT
>JAEWAF010000009.1 GCA_023391815.1 Pseudomonadota bacterium | reverse complement strand
ACGGGACGCGCGGCGGCCGCGGGGCCGCGGGGGGCCGCGGGTATGAACAAGACAGTCTGCAGGCCGAGGTGATCGGGCACCCTCGATTGCGTACCAGGCGAGCTCACTGCTCCTGCATGCGCGCATGCTCCCAGGAAATCAGGAGCACGCCTGTGAACACAACTCCAAAGCCGAGCAGATGCAGCCATCGGAACTTCTCATCGAGCAGCACATACGACAGCAGCAATGCCGACGCCGGCATCACACCCATGAAGCCGGCCGCCACCGACCCTTGAGCTTTCGCCACGCCCGAGTACCAGAGCCACGAGCCCAGCGCGAGTGTGCCCGCGCCATACCAGAGCAGCGCATACCATGCCCGCGGCTCGATGCGTGCAAGCTGAAAATCCTGCCACTGGGCCACGGCGAAGGGCACGAACAGCGGCACCGCGATGAGCGCGCCAAGGAATGCCACGAGCACGGGATCGACCTGTTCGGAAACCCGCTTGCCGAGCAGTGTATAGGCGGCTTCGCAGCAGACCGCGCCAAAGACGAGTGCGATACCAAGCCACTCATTTGCTCGGCCGGAGCTACCCTCGCCTCCGCCCAATTGCAGCAACAACACGCCCGCCACGGCCAGCAAGATTGCGGCGCTCTTTCGCCACGTCAGCTGTTCGTGGAAGAACATAATGGAGCCAATCGCGGTCACAGCCGGTGTGGTGCTCATCACAATCGCGCCTGCTGTGCCGGATATGATCTTCATCCCATAGAGCATCAACACCGAGAAACCGAACATTCCAAATAGGGCGATCAACACGATCAACACCCAGTCCACGCGACTCACGTCGCGAATTCTTGTCAGCTTGTCGCGGGCCGCGAATACCAGCACGGCCGCGCCCAACGCGACACGCAGGCCGGAGGCAATGAACACGGGCATCGCCGAGGTTACGATCTTCGCTACTGGCGTGGCCGAGCCGAAGGTCGCCATGCCCAACGCCAGTTGAACGTATGTGATGCGCACCGAGCCTTCATCGTGCGCGCCGGTCGAATCACGATGAGGGATCTCTTGCGCCATCGATCATGCCGTCCTCGCGACGCCTTCAGGCGTGCAGATCGAACTGTCATCGCATCGGCAATGTTCCAAGCACGGTCCATCGCGCTCGTCCTGTTGGGTCGCTCACGGGCCACTCAACATCGCTTGAATACGCGGTCATCTACCAAGCCGCCGCCGCCGGTCGCGCGACGGGCATCGGCCGGCGCCTCGCTCACTTCGACTGACCCGCTTTATCGCGGGAAACAAAGTGTCATCTGGGTGCCCCGCCCCAGTCGTGACTCGATGCTGACGTGCCCGCCAGATTGCCGAACGAAGCCGTATATCATCGACAGGCCCACGGACCGCAAGGACTGCGGCCAGTGTTCGGGACGACCTAGCGGCGAACGCGACCAGTTATAGTCGCGGATCATGGCGCCCATCCTGCCGCCACCCTGTAGGAAGCCTAACAGCGGCTCATTACCCATTTCGAAGCGCTCGATCCGTCACCGTGCGTGACGTACCCAAACGCCCGGAGTCGGCGTCAGTTTCCTGGGAGACGGCCACCGCCGGCCGGCTCGAGCGAAGGCCATCCCGGCATGCTCGATCAATGACATGAAGTTCAACGTGTCCGAAGTGCCCCGCTGACCGGCAACGGTGAATATCCTTTCGCCGGATGTTGCTGCCGGCTGCCGTCAGGGAAGTCACTGCAATGCTACGCGTAGCACACGAGTGCGAGTTGCGGTGGCGAGCGGTGAAATGAATTCATGCCTATCACGGGTGAATCCGCATGAACCTGCTCAACACGCGATCGCAGTATGGCGCGGTCAGCTGGACACTCCATTGGATCATCGTGCTGGCTCTGCTGATTCAGTGGCTGCTCTCGGAAGCCGATAAAGACGCCGTTCCGGTGCCGGGAATCCAACTCAATGCCCTGACACTGCATCAGTCCCTCGGGCTGGCAGTGCTGCTGCTGGCGATCGTTCGACTGGCGTGGCGCTTCTTCAATCCCAAACCGGCCTGGCCTGCCGACATGAAAACGTACGAAATCACGCTGGCGCGCACCGTGCATTTCGCCTTCTACTTTCTTTTGTTTGCAATTCCGCTGACCGGCTGGGCATTGTCTTCCGTCGAGGATGAGCCAATGCGGTTCTTCAACTGGTTCGACGTGCCGCGAGTGGCACTGGCGAATGAAGATTCGCTGGAGGAGACCCACGAGATACTGTTCAACATCCTGGCGGCGCTCGCCCTGCTGCACGTCCTCGGGGCGACCAAGCATTGGATTGTCAGCAGACGCGCAAGCTCCTCCCCACGGCCGGTGCCTCATCAGGCGAGGCGCCCGAACAGACTCGAAGCCGCCCCGATCACTAGCGCCGACACTGTGGAATGACCATTGCGCAATGGTCTCGACGAGCGTCGAATCAGCGCCGGGGCGCAAAGACAACCGACAGAATGGCGAGTGAAAGACCGATGCTTTCGACGCGTTCAGGCAGGGGCAGTACCGACTCCCGACATCTGAATCGCTAAACGCGGGCCCGTCCATTGAAGGTGACGACCGCTCCGTTGGACCAAAGGCATCCTTGACGCCAGGCTGCCCGACCGGGACATCGCCGGCTTCCGCCAGCTGATCCGCTCCCCTGAAATCAAGGGGTTGAGTATCGCCGCTGCTCGAAGAGCGCTCTCTGTCCAGTCCTTCGCACCCGTAGAATTTCGCCGTCAGCTCCTCGACTTACCGTAGCTGTATCCGTACCATCTGCGCCCGCCGGTCGGGACAGTGCTCATCGGGCTGCCCCGACCATTTTCTTTCCCGGACGCCACGCGCCCGTAGCTCAGCTGGATAGAGCATCGGCCTTCTAAGCCGGTGGTCGGGGGTTCGAGTCCCTCCGGGCGCGCCATTGACCCGCGCCGTTGTGCTCGAAGTTCCTCCGGTGGCTAGTGTTCGCGCCGAGTTCGTATATACTCTGCGCCCCGCTACGGTCGGGTCCCTCTTGAAGGGTCGGCGAGCGGGAGCCACTATCGAACGCAATGGTGGACGTAGCTCAGTTGGTAGAGCCCCGGATTGTGATTCCGGTCGTCGTGGGTTCGAGCCCCATCGTCCACCCCATTCGATCCAGCGCTCGGAGCGCTGACTCGAGAGCTGCGTATCGCGTTGGGTAGTTGGGAAAGTTCTGTTACACTTTTGCGTCTTCGTAGACGGCGCCGGACATCCAGTCCTCTACGCCGCACACCACGATCACGTGGGCTGTTAGCTCAATTGGTAGAGCAGCTGACTCTTAATCAGTTGGTTATAGGTTCGAGTCCTATACGGCCCACCACTTTCCTGCATTCGGATCATGCGCTTACGCACCTCACCTCCCGAGTGCGGGGTCGCGTGACCAACTTCCAAACACAGAATGAATACATTTTGGCGCGTGTGAGGCTCGCAGCGGCTTCGACGTCCAGCCAACGGCCTCATTCGCAATGATGAGGTCGAGTGCTCGGCAGCTCACGAAGAACATCACGCCGACTCAGAACCTCGCGTAGCAGTTCGCAGGGGTCTGCCTGCAGTCCATTGCTCAACTCCAGAAATAAGAACAGCGATCCGCTTCGTTCTGCTCGCAGAAGCGATTGAACGAACGACCGACTAACGCCGCTCCACCGAGCGAGATCGGTTTGTCGGAGTCGGCGGGCAGCCATGCGTCTGCGCACGGCCTCGGCCAGCGCTCGGTTTGTAATCTCCTGCCGTTGATCGCGGCTTTCACCGAGTGGATGCATCACGCAGCTCCCCGGCCGATGTTCGTTGACTCCAGCACATCGATTATCCTGACGACGAACCGTTGCTGCGTCTTCGACAGCGCCACCAGGCGCTCCGCGTGCCGCATAGCTCGCGGCGACAGGCGTCGCTTCGGGCCCCGTGCAGGCTGAGACATTCCGATCAAATCCCCGACCGACACGGCGAACACCCTCGACAACTTCCCCAATATCAAAACAGAGACTCGCCTCTCGCCCAGCTCGTATGCGAACACGGCCTGCTGTGACACGCCGATGGCCCGCGCCAGCTCGGCCTGCGTCATGCCGATCCGCTTGCGACGTTCCGTGATGTGCTTGCCGAGCGCGCGAAAGTACGCGCGCGATTCGGCTTTGATGTTTGCGTTCATTGCGCGGCCGCCATACAGAGCCTGTCCAGCGTCTCGATGTGCCGCTCGACCCGCACGATGATCGCGGCCAGGGCGTCGCTGACGTCGAACTCGCATTCGTGGTTGGCGGCGAACTGCGCGGCGATCAGGAGCGCGTTCGTCTTGTGGAGCTGACCGAGTTCGTCGTCTACGCCACCTTTCAACTTCTCCAACCGTTCGTGCGCTTGGTCATCGTCGCGGCGTTCCGGTTGCGCCCCGGATTTGCGGGCGCTCATGACCGCACCTGAATTTTACGTTGCCTCGATATTGCTGTCGCTCCGGTGTTGGCGCTCATTTCTCCGTTCCGTTGTGTTGCTACATCAACGGCAACCAACCTAACGCGCTCGGATCCGGATTACAGCGGGGGGCATCGTTGAGCCACACCGCAATCATTCGTCCGGCAACCACTTCCATGCAGAACGATTGTTTCCACCGTGGGGCCTGCTGTGCTAGGCGCCTGCCCGTTCAAATGATGATGGACGCGCACTTGATGCGGGCGACACACTCCATTCCATCGCGCGATGCCGCCGGGGACGCTCGGCTCTACATCAACACAAATCGGAGAGACAGCAAGCATGAGTAACATCACGAGTGCCGCCAGCAAGCGGCGGATTGCGGAGACCCGCCGCCCAGCGCCAAGCCGCGAGGATATCTGTGCGTTAGGCAGCGACCTGATGCGCGGCGACGGATTGCGGGTCGTCTCCGCGTGGCGCCACATGCCCAGCGTGCGACCCAGCCTTGTGGCATTCGAGAGGGTCTACGAGCTCGTCCGCGCGGACGTTGGAGAGGAGCGCGTGCGCGGCGAGTGCGGCGCCTGGGTATGCAAGCCATATGTCCATCTGTTCCGCTCGCTTGGCGAGCAGTGGCCGCTGGAAGCTCTGCGACTGTACCTGCAGCTCATGGGCGTGCGTGAGAGTGAGGCCAAGCAGGTGTGGGACCGTGCAGTGGCTCGCTACGAGGCGATGACAAGCCTAGCCCACTGATCAGCGATCAGGGCGCGAACTGAACAAGGAAGTTGAAATTGAAAGGGCCGCCACTTCGGCGGTCCGTCCAGAACACGCCCAGGAAACGAATGCTCTATGCCGGCGAGTCGATCGAGGTTTGCGGCCCATCAGGATTCATCGTCTTGTGACAGATTGATGTGCAACTGATCCGGCGCTGGCTGGATTACCTCCAGCCCCTCGATCTGTAATAGTCGGGGAGAGCCATCGGGGCCATACTCTACCGGCCCGCTCACACGCACGGTCGCGTTCAAGAGGGACATGGCACGTAATTCTGGAACGTCGGCATAAGCGCAGCGCAGAGATGGAACGCCGCTCATGCGCCGAAGTTCGAGCCGCTGTAGATCCAAGTCCAGCTCTCGCACCACACCCGTGAAATTACCGAACTCCTTCCGCTTCACAGGCTTCACCATCGCCTGCCGGATTGTAGTTCTCGTCTTCGGTGTCATCACAAGCTGCTGAGCGGAGCGCTCAGGGACGGTAAGCTCAACTGAATCAATTCCTTTCTTCCCAGTCGGAGCGAGCTTGACTGCCGCACCCAAGATTGTGTCTCGAACACCGGGGTCTGGGATCTCCTCCTTGATACCTACATCATCGAATTTGCTGTCTTGAATGAATCGCGACACTTCGCCCAGCTTTCGCACGGCATCGCGTGTGGCTAGTAGAAGAGGATCTTGGTCGTCGAGGAGCGAAGATTGTTGGGTATCCCCCGCCGTTCTAACTCTGAGCCCGAGCACAACGCTTCCGCGTGCGAACGCCGAAAGCCCAAGATCAAGATCCTCTGGGAATCCGCGCCCCTGCCCTGTTACGCCAGCGATGCTCTTAGCAATCTTCTGTATCTGGTCTCGCAGCGAATCGAATGTATCGGCGATGAGTTTCACTCTGGGCGCGTCCTCATCAGCGGCCGGCCCCTTGAGGCGCATCACCAAATCTGAGTTGTCCATTGCCTGAGCCCACGGGAGTTCATCGACAAATAGCTCGTCGAGCAGGCGAAAGTATGGCTGAGATAATATGGAGAGAAGCGCCCTCGGATCGTCCGCCTGCTCCGCCTTCACGCCAAGAGCTGCCAGTTGAGCGTGCAAGATTCTCGCTTTGTCATGGACCTCGCGCGTCCACTTTCCCACGTTGCTCATATTTGCACCCTAAGTAGCCCCTTGCGGAAGCCTTCTTTCAGGCCGAGTGCGAGTCGCTGTGGCGCCTTCACGTACGAAAAGAATGCGCGCAGGTCGTTAGTTCCCACGGGCAGGCCGGCATGATACGGATAAACGTCGACGCGGAACGTCTGCATAACCGAGGGCTGATCGAGTAGCTGGTGCAGAGCGCTCGTCACTGTAGATACGCGCAGATCAAGCTGGCTGATATCCACCACGACGTCGATGTCCTTCGGCTCCTGCGCCTTGCGAGTAGCAAATCCGCCGTCCACGTAGATTGGCACCTTGAGACCTGAACTTCGCCAGCCGTCCAGGTACTGAACCAATAAGTCGAAAAGCTTGTGCCGTTCTGCCGAATAGCAGAACGTCTCCCGTATGTCGTCGAGGGAGCAATCGTGGTAACCCTCAGGCAAAAACCCATGCTCGTCCAGCGATGGTAGCGCCATGTCGTGCCCCGCTCCGGCGGTTTTTATTACTCGGGCGCATGGCACTTGGCAGAGCGCCCACGTCCGATCTGTGGCACCGGGCAGATTAACGCAGGAAGTCGCGAGAGACAAAGTCGCAAGCGACTGATCTGTTGAGGCAGGTCACAAAATCGGGCTATCGAACGCGAAGCGTCCGAGTGTACGATGGGGTTATCGGCGAGCGGTTTGCGGCTGCCCCGTGCCGATAAATTCGAAACCGGAAAGTCGCAACTGGCCTCACGCTCCCAGCTCGCCCGGTATGGGCCAGGGGGCAGAGAAGAAGGAGACCCTAATGGGAAAACTTCGTCTTGAAGCCAGCTGGTGCAGCAGCACGCGCAACTCGGCTCGGGTTCAATTAGAACTCGATGTCGTGATTGTCGTCTTGCTTGTCAAGATGGCTTTGTTAGCGCTGGCTGTTTAAGCCAGGGGAGCGCGGGGGTGCCTTTGCTGGCACCCCTCAGCTTCTCCAGAATGTTACTTCCGGGAACTGGTACCCGACTCGACCACCTTCACGTCCGCAAGCCATTCGGCAGACTGTCGTTCATGCATCTCGGCGGCATGCATCTTTTGTCGATCCGGCACATCGGCCCCCGTCTTTCTCAGATCGCACGCATACCAGCGGACGGACTTAGCGGTAGCCCGCGCTCCATCGATCTGTTCGTTCACCATCGCTGCGATGAGCGCATGCGGGTAGCCAGCCGGGTGAAGAATCAACTGGCGCGCGAGTTCTCCGACGCCGCGACCGCGCATTGATTCGGCTGCCTTCGGGCTCTCGGCGACTTTGGCGATCGGCGTCAAATCAGCAATAGTCGCCTTGCGCTTCTTCGGGCGTCCGAGCGAGTCCAGGCTGATGCTCTTGTCCTTAGCAACCGACCGTATTCGGTCGATGAGCTTCGCTCGCGTCGAGAAGGTCTTCGCGCCAGCCGGTTTGTCGGCAACACGATTGTGCAGGGCGAGCAGTTCCTTCGAGCTCATATCTTCTAGCTTCATATCTTCGCCCTACAGTGGTTGAACGTGCTGGGGCATTAGGTCGCGGTTTGCTGGGTCGGGGAGCCCCCCCCCTGCCTCAAAAACAGCCATCTGACTGCCGATCAGGGGCCCGAAGTCGGCCATGGGCTGGCCGGGCAAGCGCGTACACGGCAGGAGGACCGGGCGGAACACGGCCGGGACAGATAGAAAGGTCGAGGGGTGGCTCCGGTGACGACGGAATCCACCCCTCTTCGCTATGGCCTGGTCCCAGCGGCGGGCGACCCCTCAGCCGCTGTCCGCTGGGCCGGGCTGGCGCTCAGGTGGTCAGGGCGAGGTGGGCGTCGCGGAAGTGGGCGCGCTCGACTCGGTCCCGCATGTGACGCGGGATGTACAGGTCAAGCGCCCGGCAGTACGGGAAGCCGATCAGCTCCGCGGCGTCGTCGTAGCAGTCCGAGCCGGGGATCACGTTCTCGGCGCGAGCCTGCTCGTCCAACGCGCGAACCGGCTCGACCCCGGTCCGCATGGACCGGGCGAGCGCGGCCAGGGCGAGCGCGACCGGCGCCGTCACGGCGGCGTTACGCATCGTCGCCCCCGTTCTCGATGATGAGCTTCTCGATGGAGCGCTCGCGCAGCGCCAGTGACAGGGTGTTGAGTGGGTTGGTGCGGCCCAGATTGAAGGCGCGGACCGCAACGATGATCCCCTGGAGCCGAGCGTCCCCGAGCTTGATGTACTCGGTGACCTTCAGGAACGCTTCGAGCTTCATCGCTTTCGCGAGGTGTGAGGCGCTCACGCTCCGCTCCTTCGTCGGCAGGCGGTCGAGCAGGCCGAGCACCGCGGCGGCGAGGCTCTCGTTCTTCGTGGACACCGCGAGCTGCGCCATGTGGGCGAGCTCGCTCGGCCCGGCGTGGTCCAACTGCGTGGCGTAGTGTGTGCGCTCCGCGCTGCCGAGGCCCGCGCGGCTCAGAACCTTCACTGGACTGTCATAGAACTGGCGCTGTGACATGAGCTGCTCGTGGGGCGCGCCCGCGGACTTCAGCAGGGCGTTGAGTTCGGCCTGCGCGTTGTCGCGGATCTGTCGGGTCGCGGCGATCGTCTCGCTCTGGGCGTACCTCGCCTGATCCTCCATCGAGATGGCGGCATTCTTCCAGCGGCTCGCGATCTCGCGCTTGCGCGTCTCGATGTCCTTGTTGAGTCGCTCGATCGCCTTGACGGTCTTCGAGTGGATCCCGTCGAGCTGCGAGGCGAGGCCCGCGATATCGGAGACGGAAAGCAGAGGGGTCTGGGAGAGTTCGATCGACATGCGCTTGGCTCCTGAGTAGAGGTCTGGGGATACCTCCGGTCGCCTAAGCGCGTGCCCTCAGCCGAGGACTTGGTCGCGAGCCTTCACGCGACCGGGGTTGACGATGGAAATGTGCCGCGAGCCGGGCGCCGCGGACGCCATTGTTTATCCCGAACATGTTCGGCGGGAGCCGGCTCACAACTGCCCGGTTGAGTTCGCAAAACTACTCGCTACCGGGCTCGAAGCGCTCGCGGATGTTTGGGAGCGTGCTCAGGCGAGCGCCGATGGGCACTGAGCCAAGGCCACCGCATGACCAACACATGCGGACGCCCACCACGTCCTCCGAGAAGGTCGGCCGTTCACAGCGCAGGCACGAGAGCCATCCCATGCGCCGGACGACCCGCGGTGGGTCGAAGTTAAGATTCACGACCTCGGCTCGCCTCGCGAGGTCGCCGTCGAACGGCCACGCGCGCGGCTCCTGGATGGGACGCCCGACCATGCGCTCCTCGAAGGTCTTGGCGCGCAGGCTGGTCGTCACCGCCGAGTTCCCCTGTTGATGCTGCCGTGCTGGCGCGTGTCCTCGTACTCCTCGGACATGGCGCACCACTCTTGGACTGTGAGCTTCGGCATGGGTCCCAGGCAGCAGTTCTGCGACCTGCGGGCGAGCGCGTCTCGACCGCCCATGGCCTTGACCGCCTTCGGCGCTGTGGCCTCGAACGTGTCCAGGTTGCGGTCCGCCATCTCCGCGAGGCGCAGCGCCTCCTCGACAGTCAGACTGTCACGCCTCATCGTCGCCCTCCTGCTTGGGGCGGTTCGCGGAATACTTCGCCAACAGAGCGACCAGCGTCGCCCGGTCCTCGCTTGGCATCGCGAGCAGCCCCTCGGCCGAGAGCCCCGTCTCCTCGACGCTGACCCTGAGTTTGTCCGCGAGCTGGTCGCCGTAGCGCCACTTCATCAAAACTTCCAACAATCGGTCGCTATGTTTCTTCACGGTGAGGGGCTTGCCCTCGTCGTCCTTGGAGATAGCTCCCTGCCAGATGACGGGCTCGTCCACGCCGATGACGGCGCGTCGGTAGCTCTCCTCGAGGACAGCATCGAGCGCTTGGTCGACGGCTTTGCCCCACGCGGCAGCGAACTCCAGGTCATTCGTCTTGTGATAGAACGCGGTCGAGCGGGCGATCCCAGCGGCCTGCGCGGCTCTGCCCGGGCTGCACGTGTCGGCTAGAACTTCAAGGAACAGCGCCTTCCGCTCGGGTGTGAAGGTGTTGGGAATAGATAGCTTGGTCATGCACGCGATCGTGCCAAGCGCTGGGCTCGCCGCACGCCGTTGTTTGCTCCTGCCGTGCTTTCCCAGGTTTCAAACTGGCGATCATATTTGCGGAGTCAACGCGTTATAGGAAACAAGCCTTCTGATAGGAACTCAGTGGGCCTCATTCGCGGGGGCGATCCAACCCTTGTCCGCGCGCGTGAGGGCCTCGGCTGGTGCGGTGGCGCGCGACTCCGCCGCGAACCCCGCGGGGCGTGGCGGCGGCAGAGCCCGCGTCGGGCTGAGTTCGTCCACGCGCCACGCTCTCACAATCTCGCTCGATCTGAATTGTCGGCCTGATTGTCGCGTCGTCGTTTCCTAGAACGACGACCGAGCTGACAATCGAATTCGCCCGTGACAATCGGTGGACGACAATCAAGCCTAAGTGCTTGTTCGGGTTTGATTGTCGCGTGACGAAGCAAAGCGACAATCGATTGTCACGGGGCGCGACGATCGAGCGCCGTCGTTCACGCCCCGTGACAAAGCGAAAATCACGCACTTCTTGCGACCTTCACGAGGATTCCGGCCTTCGGGTTCGTGCGGTCGATGGCCTCCATCCACACGGGGCAGTCGTCCCCGCGTTCCCTCGGGATTGCGTCCTCGATCCGCCGTCTCGCCGAGCGGTCGGAGATGTGGTCCCGCCTGCTCAACTCCTGTGCAAGCTCCTTTAATGTCACTTCCCCGCCGCGGCTCTCTGCTAATTCACGCGCCATCTCGATGATGGGGTCCGTTGAGGCGCTGAAGTCTCCTGGCGCGTTGGCCATCACCGTCGGCCTGAGCACGAGCGACTCCGCTACCTTCTCCAGATTGAAGTGCATCGGGAGGCCGCGCTCCGCGTCCTTCTGCTTTCTCACCGAGACCACGATCGAACGGCCGTCGGTGGCGCGCTCGACCTCAAGGGTAGTGTCCATCGCGCCGAGCAGCGCGGTGCTGCCGCGCATTCCCTTCGCGGCGTCCTTGCCCGAGTGGTGCACGACGACCACGGTCGCGCCTGTGTCGTCGCGCAGCCTCTTCATGCTCGCGATGTAGCGCCCCATGTCCTTGGCCGAGTTCTCGTCAGCGCCCGCGGCCGTCTGGTTGAGCGTGTCGATCACGATGAGGCGCAGCGGCCCGAGCTGCTCGACGACAGTGCGGACGAAGGTGAGCACGTCCGCGTCACGCTCGGCGGCGAGGTTTATCTCATCGCGCATCAGGCGGAAGTCGAAGGCGCGACCCTGCGCGCGTCGGTCCTGCTTCCATGCGCGTACCCGCTTGCCAAGGCCTGGCGCACCTTCAGCCGCGACGTAGAGCACCGCGCCGCCGAGCACATCGCGTTCGTGCCAGGGAAGGCCGCCCGCGATCGACATCGACATGTCGACGGCGAGGAACGACTTGCAGGACTCGGGGGCACCGTAGATCGCCGCGAGGCTGCCCTCCGTCAGCACGTCGCCGATGAGCCACTTCGGCGGCGGCAGTGCCTCCAGCTCATCCATCGTGAGGAAGCGCCACCTGCTCTGGTTCGCGGCGGGTGGCTCGTCGTCCTGCCACTCGTCGAAGTCCTCAGCCGGGTCGGGCGGGGCGAGATACTTGCCGCGCTTCCTCAGCTCGTCCACGAGCGTCGCGATCGTCAGAACCCGGCCGCGGCGGTCGGAGTGCAGCGAGTCCCATCGGCGCCCGATGATCCACGCGTCGTCCGCGTAGCTGGGATCGGCCGTCGACCAGTCGATGAACTCCTGCCGACCCTCGCCATCAGTCGCGTGATGGCACGACATCATGAGGTCGCGCCAGCGGTCGTGCTCGCGGAACTCACAGGGGTCGAGGTGTTCGAGCGTTCGCGCGAGGCGCTCGGGCGTGAGCTCGCCCGCCTCGCCTTTCGAACTCTCGCGCGCGGGCCGGCGGATCTTCCCGAGCAGGTTATCGGGCAATGGCGGCGCCTGGGCCAGTTCGGGCGCGAAGTCGTCCCAGTCGTAGCGCCGGCCGCACGGGTGGACGGAGCCCGGCGCGACTACCTGCCTGCCGTGAGACTTGAACTCTACGCCGGGGTAGCCGTCCAGACTGTCCAGTGTTGCCGCGTCAACGGGCTTTCGAAACCAGTAGTGGTGGCCGCCCGAGCCTGTGCGTGTGTGGGGGCACGCGTTGAGGTCGAGCGCGAAGTCACGGGCGAACTCGGTCAGCACATCGCGCCCATCGGGGAAGTTGCGCGGATCGACGTCGAGCACGAGCCAGTCCGGCGGCAGTCTGACTCCGACGTTTAGCCCGCAGCGGCGCGCGTCATCGACGACGCTGGTGCTGTCGTACTCTCGTGCTTGCCATGCCGCGTGCAGCGGCGACTTCCCGCGATCGCGGCCTCTCTGGTCCCTCGCGTCCCATCTGTGGAGCGGGATCAGCGTGAGGCCGGCGCCGATGAAGGGCTCGACGTTGCCGACGAACAGTGGCTTCTGTGGCTGTGACAGCGAGGCATGATTGATCCTGCGTTGTCTCAATCCTATCTGTCTCGTGCTTGGCCCCTGCGACTCCACATCGCCGGGGCCTTTCTTTTGCTCATCCATGGCTCGGCTCCTTAGCGAGGCGGGCCGCCAATGCCAGCGCGGCTTTGCGCCGTAGCGCTGCCGGCATCTCCTTGTAGGTCGCGTACTCGCGGAGCGCGCCCATCGCGTAGCGGATGCGGCCGCCTACGCGGACGAACTTCGGGCCGTAGCCCGGACGGTTGCAGCGGTAGAAGTTCAGGGTATTGAGCTGGAGGCGCAGGACCTCGGCGGCCTCGGCGGGCGTGACGAGCGCGTCGTCGGGCAGCGCGTGGAGGCGCGCGATCTCTTCGGGCGTCATTGGGGGCAGTCTCCTCGGCAAGGTGTCCCCGGCGCGGAAATGCCCGCGCGGGGGACTGCCCTCAGAGCGCCACCGAGGAGTCGGCCGCCTTGGTCCCGCTCAGTCGTGCGCGGGGACGGCTCCGCTGTTTTGGCCACGGACAGCCTTATCGGGACGTTGCCGCCCCGACAGAAAGATTCTGCACAAGTGCACAGGTCGGGGCCACCATCATTCATCCGGGGTCGCGGTTCTGGCGACCGGCCCCGGGGGCCCTGACGCTGAGCTAGGCCCAGGTCATCGGAGGCCGTATGGGTCGCCTGGGGAGACCGGATCGCGCTTCGGGGCTGCTTCGGCGGCTAGCTCGTCGGCGTCCAATCTTGCTTCAGCCGTGGTGGCGGGTCGCTAGCGACGGTGACAAGGGCAAGCCCGTCCTTGGGCTTATAAATCTCCCACTTTCCGATCGAGGGTTAGTTCGCCTCGTTGACTCGGTCAACGGCCAGCGCTGGCGGCCAAGTCCCAGGTGTCCACTCCAGCCCAACAGACCGCAGGACATGCAGGGAGGCTAGCTCCTGGTACTTCATCAGGTGTGAGAGGCCCACGTGGATGTATCCCATCGTCACATTGTTCGCCGCATGGTTAAGCAGGAACTTTAGCTCCAGCAACGGCACGCCGGCCTCGACCGCCAGCGTGGAATAGAGGTGCCTCAGCGCGTGGCCCGTGAGACCGGCGAGCTCCGGCTGCTGGAGTTCGGCGACGTGCCCGCTCTTCGAGTCCGGCGATGGGAATATCCACGGGCTCTTGCGGTGGATGCGCTCGTTCTCAGCGACGCGATGGGCGAGTAGATCACGCAGTGGGCCGGAGATGACGAGGTCGAAGGCGCGCGTCGAGCCGCCCTTCGGCTCCGGGATGTGGAGTTTGCGTGCGTCGAGGTCGAGATGTTCCACGCGAGATTCACATGTGGCTGTCCTCCGCATGCCAGTGAGCAATACAAACAAATGCAGGTCGCGGCGTATGGGGTTGAGCTTGATGACGGCGCGCCCCCACTGCTTGAGCGCGTCGGCGGGCGCGTCCACCTTCCTGCGACGGACGCCGTGGAAGTCAACGTTTGCTGTCGGATTCGCGGGTAGCTCGGGATGCTCGCGCTGGGCACGCGAGTAAATCGCGCGAAAGACCCTGAACACCGCGTCAGCGGTAGCGCGACCGCTCTCCGAGGTGAGACGGGCATGGCGCTCGCGCACGGACTTCCTGTCCGCTCCGATCTCGGCCAGCGGCTTGTCGAGCCACGCGCTGAGGTACTGGTCGCAGTTGTACCGGTAGCCTTCGACCGTCGTGGCCGAGAGCTTCTTGCCGGAGAGATGAAGTTCCAGCGCGTCACGAAGCGTGAGACCCCGCGCCTTCGCCTTCCTGCGCTCCTCGTTCGGGTTCTTCCCGCTGCGCATCGCGACCAGCGTCGCTCTCGCTTGGTCGCGCGCCTGCTTAGCATCCATCGATGGGTGGTCGCCGAGCTTGGTTCGCACCTGCTTCCCGTTGACGAGGCTCTGGACGTAGAACGAGCGCTTACCGGATGTGACGACTAGATAGAACCCGCGAATCTCGCTGTCTGAGTAGAGGGCGCTCTTTCCCTGCTCGGGTGCCGGTGCCCGCTCGACGAGCGACTGGGTTATCTTCTGTTTCATTTGGTGTGGGGCTCCGTGACTGATGGTTGATCGCGTCACGGTCCGAACACACTTTCGGGGCACACTCACGCACATCTGCGCAGTGTGTTTCCCGTGACTCGAACCCCATTAAGTCGCGGTTTTTCCCGTTCCGCAGCGCCCCGCCGCATCTGATTTCACACCTGCGCACTACCTGGAAAGCACGACTCTTAATCAGTTGGTTATAGGTTCGAGTCCTATACGGCCCACCACTTTCCTGCTGTGAATTCCGCGACTTAGAGATTCGGGCCGACCACGAAATTCCCGCCTCTATAAAATTCTCTATAAAAATAACTCCGGCGAGCTGGTGACCTTGGCGTGAAGGAGCGCATCGTTCCCCTCGCAGTGCTGGTCGGTGCTTGAAGCCCAGGGCCGCTTGAATGGCAGAGAAACAGGCACGAGCGCTCCAACTCCGGCATTCCAGCCAGCCTTCGATTCCTCGGGATTGCTCTCACACGCCGGATTTGCGGCGAAACTCCAAATGCGCGATGAGCGAAGCCTCGTTTCTGTAGAACCCTCGCTCAGCGCGAACTCCACCGGGAAATGTCGGCGCTATATTGCGGCGATCCGCTTGACCAGGAAGGGCTCCAGCTTGAAACGTTGGTAGCCAGCCGTCACTGCATCCCGATACGAGTCAAAAGTCCCCACGACTTCCGCCCCCTTGATGAGCGCGAACTTCCCTTGCTGCTGAAGTAGTTCCGGCAAGTGGCAGATGTAGGTATCAATCTCTAGTACCTTTCTTTCCTCAGCGTTGTTGCGCAGATACCGGTCGCGGCAATCGAGAACGTATCGAAGAAGCTGGCAGGCATCATCAAAGCACAGCGCCTCACTCAGCTCCAAGAAGATGGATAGAGACATCTGCTTCTCCGCACGGAGCAGCGACCTAAGGTGGGATCGGCTGATGCCGCTCCGGCGGGCAACGGTCGTCTGATACAACCGATATTCGACGAGGCGGACACGCACAACGTCGGCGAGCGCTTGCTTGGTGAGTTCCGCGCGTTGCGCGCGACTCTCTTTGGAAGACTCGATGTTCATGGCAGGCGGCCCTAGGACGCACCTCTCCCTTCGCCGGGTCTGGCAGGTTCAACGATGGCAACTTCATGGTCGTAGAGATCGAGCATCGCTTCGGACTTGTGGCCGCTCGCCTCCTTCTTATCGGCCTTCTTGCCTTTGGTGTCCGTGATGCCTCGGTGCTTCAAACCGTGCAGCGTGAATCGTTGCTCGCGCGCGATCACGTCCGCGTCCATGGCGGCGTGGATCAGATCCTGCCAGGCATTGTCGAGACCGGCTCGCGTCAGCGGCGTGCCGGACTCGCTCACGAAGATGTAGCGCTGCTCGGGGCGGATCGGAATCGGTCGGCCCTTATTAGTGGGTCGCGCCAGTGTCTGCGCACGCACGCTGAGCGCAGCGTCCCAGGCCGCCTTCAGTCGCGGCGTCCACTTCACGATGTTGTCGTTGCTACCCTTTGTGCGGGAGATGTAGAGGCCCTGCTCGCTTGCCTGAGCATCCGTCAGCTGCACGACTTCGATGCTGCGCATCCGGCACAGATACTTGATCTCGAGCAGCGGCCAGAGATACGGCGGTGAGCTACCCTTGGTATGCGCGAGCAGTGCGCCGCGCTCGCGGGCGAAGTTCAGCACAGCTTCGTAGGCATCGAGTGTCGGCATGCCGTGCCGCTTACGCTCCTTCACTTGTTTCGTGCCTTCAGCCGGATTGGTCTTGCAGTGACCGTGACGCATCCCCCAGCCGAACAGCACTCGAAAATATCGGAGCAGATGATTGGCTTTCGACGGACGCGCCGGCACAGCGTCCCCCGCGCCGGGCGCACTCTCGTGGCGACCCTTAGCAATAGACTCAATCACGGCTTGGATAGCCGGCAGGGTCAGCCGATCAACATGCAGCTTGTCGAGCGTCGGCCCTTTGCCCCGATCGGTCTTGAATTCTCGCGCGACCTTCGCGCAGTACTGGTAGTCGCGACGAGTGCTCGCCGACTTCTCGGCGAACTCCGTGCTGTCTTCGAATCGGGCGCTCACATAGCCGATCGTGCCACGAGCATCTTCGCCGGCGAGTTGCTCCATGATGGAGTGCAGATCCGACAGCCGAGCTCGCGGCCCCGCCACCGTCTTCGCCCGGCGCGGCCCACCTTCCGGATCCGGTGCGAACACATACCATCGGCCCTCACCTTGCTTCTGCCAATAGATGCCCAACGGCAACTTTGTCTGATCGATGTGCCGCGGCATCGTGGGATCGTGCTTGCGTTTCCGTCCGCGTGCCATCACACCACCCGTTCAACGTTGTACTGCTCAGGCTCGGGCTCCTGGGCCATTCCGACGGCTGCGTTCATGGCATCGAGCGTCGTCCAGATGCCGCCGCGTCCGTCGTACTGATAGCGAATCCCGGCGCGCTTCGCCCAGCGCTCCACCGTCGCCAGTTGCGCGTGCTCGCCCAGCCGGCTCAGCTTGCGTAAGTCGTCGAACTCGATCAGCGCGCCGATCATGACCGGCTCCCTCACTCTTCACATCGCTCGGAGACGAAGCGTCACGGATAGGAGCGTGACGAACTTCTGCCAAGAGGTCACGAGGGTGTTTCGCGGAAAATTCGGCGAGTTGCGAGTGTCGAGCAGACACTGTGTTTCGCCGGAAAAGCGGCGAATCATCCGTCCCGTTGACTTCTGTTCCCGCGCCTACTATGGCCTGCAGATCGGCGAAACTCATGACTTCGCTCGCTGGATCGCCTCGAGGTACTCAATCAGTCGAACGATGAAGCGTTGTGAGGTCTTCGACAGTCCTTGCAGCCGCTCGGCATGCCTCGTTGCTCGTGGCGACAATCGACGGTTTGATAGCGGCTTCCGCTCCAATGCACGACCGATGACTTGATCCACTGAGAGTCCATAGAGTGTCGCGATTCGCTCGACAATCACGAGCGACACGCGTCGGTCGCCGAGTTCGTAGGCGAAGATCGCTTGTTGGGACACACCGAGTGCTCGACCAAACTCCGCCTGGGTGTAGCCGCGAGACTTGCGCAGCTGTGTGATTCGGCGTCCCAGGGCAGCGAAGTAGGCGCGACTCTCAGACTTGATCGCCGATACGCGTGTGACGGGCGCGGCGTTCATTCGTCCTCCGCGGAACGCTGCGGAGCTGGATTCACTTGTTCGCTGGCGGTCGGTAGGAACTCCCCGGCGTTATAGCGCCGGATAAGAATCTCCAGCCGCTCGTTGCTTTCGCGAACTAGCATGGAACATACCTGCGCCACATCGGCATGCATTGTGGCGTCGTCGTCATCAGAGTAGAGCAGCACGTCATAGAGCATCCTCAGGATGCTGTGCACGTACGTCAGCTCCGTGCGCTCGGCCTCGATCAAAGTCGCCAGCACCTGAGTCGGATCCGGTGCGTCGCTGGATGCACGCTCGCCGGAGCGCGTCGGGTCGGCTGAAACGTCCTTTTTCGTGGCGCCTTCCTCGGCGTGGCCTTGACGTTCTTTACCCTTTGGGCGCCTATCGACCATGGGCGCCTCCGTTGAACCACATCGGTCGCTGGTTCGGTCGTTGGACGGAGCAATGGATACTTGGATGAGTTGGGTGGCGTCGATTTTGAGGTCGGCGCTTCACAGACTCAGCGCCGATACTGCCGGTGATCGGAGCCGCGACTCGGGAACAGCGTGCGGATCGATGTCATCGCTCGATGGCACTGCGCGCAC
Organism: Pseudomonadota bacterium; assembly: GCA_023391815.1. Lineage (GTDB taxonomy): Bacteria > Pseudomonadota > Gammaproteobacteria > Steroidobacterales > Steroidobacteraceae > Steroidobacter. Next base: position 99,717 of record JAEWAF010000009.1, on the reverse strand, counting down.
GTTCACCGCGCCGCCCTCCGTTTAACGAGAACATGACAGCGACGAATCACCCGTTGCAGAGCGTCGACAACCTCCTCGATGTCGCGCTCCAACTTGCGCAGGGCTGGGATCATCTCATCCAGGTGATCGACCTTCCGGTCGACAAGCACATAGATGACCGAGCGAAGCACATGGATGGTCGGCATCAACCATCGTTGCTGCGCCTCACACCCGGCCGCGATGTCCGCGCATTCGCTCGGGAAGAGCTTCTGGGGCACGACAATGTGCGTAAGCAATGCGCTGTGCGCCTGCCTCAGCAGCAAACACACCAGCCAGCAACACTGCCACAGCTCCGGATCGTCGCTCTCATACTCGTAGTATTCGAAGAGAGATAGATAGGTCACTTGGCTGGGCTTGAGGAGCTGCTCGACCTTGGCGCGGCTTGTTTGAACAAGTTCTGTGACGCTCCTGGCGTCGATCGTCGGTCCGGGCGAAGAAGCCCGTGCACGTCCCGGCTGCGGCGGTCCGGCCTTCTTCGCCTTGCGGCCCTTCTTAACTTTCGGCGCTGCGCGTTTCATGGCTGGTCACCGCGCGAGCGGCACAGTCGCTCGATCATGTCGGCGCCGCCGATCAGCCGCTCGCGCAGCGCCCCCTGCCCTTCATGGCACTGGATGGCGGCATCTCGCAATCCATCGGCGACTACCAGTCCCCTGGCAACGTCATTCCCCGAGGGGTACGCATGGGCGAAGAATTTCTTATGGGTCGCTCGAACCGCTTGCTCCAGCTCGCGAGCCCTCTGCAATCCTTCATCGTCGCCATGCACTCGCCACCAGATCTCCGCCTGGCGGACGGATTCGAGCAGCACCAGCAGGCCCATGCCGATGATGACCATCTCGTCGCGTTTGGCGCGGGTCATAGCTCGCCTCCCGGCCCCGAGCCAGGAATGTATGGAAGGCGATATTTCCTAGGATCGTTGAAAAATCGAAATGCCTTGCGCGTTCGGCGGCAGTTTTCCGACTCCATCAATATGCGCGTTTGCCGAGAACGCCCCACTCGGGGCGAACGGATGCAAACGAGAGGATCGGGTAACGGCCAAGGCGGAAGTCGGAGAACTGCCCCACACGGGTTGTGACGGGGCGGCCGTGGGCGTGGGATACACGCACGCGCGCACTTTAGCGGCGGGTACGCCATAATATAGGAAGCCATAACTGCCTCTTGCTAGGCGTTGTGGTTAGGCCCTCGCTGGTGCTAGTAACACCGGCGGGGGCCGCCCTAAGCGGATGCGATCCGCGGGATCACACTATCCCCACAGCTCGAGACAAGTCCAGCGTCTTTGATCGACGGCGCTCGCCCGACCCGCGTTTGCCGCCAGGAGGACTTTCCTTACTCAAACATGAGGAGGTCCGTTCCACGAGTTCCGCTTCCGGCCGAGGCTGTGTGAAAACGCCTGTTCGGCGTGGCCGCCCTCCGATGCACTGCGAGCCAGAGGCCGTACGTTCAATACTATCTTCCGGGCCGAAAACTCAAAGCATCGCATCTCCGCGAATCTCGTTTGGCGCACACAGCCTCGGCCAGGAGCGGACGCCAACCCGTGCAGACGCTCTACTTAAAATTCCAAGCCGCGGTGAGCACAATCAGATCGCGCATATTCGCACTCTGTCGTCCCGCTTCGCTACAACAGATGAAATATTAGGAATACAAGCAGTGTCAGGGTGGTCATGGCAGCGCTGCCGAGAACGCCGATGATCTTGAACGGATGCTCGTACGGGTCAATGAGCGCAGTCGCGCTATTCAAAGACAGACGAATCAGACGCCGGGCGTTCGTTGAGATAATTCCGCCAAGCAAAAAGGTGGAGATCCAGATAGATGTAGCGATCGTTGTCCAAAGCGAGACGACGCCGACGCTGAAACCAGGAAGGGTTCTTCGTTTGCCCAACTCAAGAAAGAGTCCGTATTGATCGTCACGAAAACCGCAATCGAGGCGAGCCAAATGACACCGGCAAGTAGTAGGTCCAGAAGTAGGTAGGCACTGGTTTTCACCCTTGATGTCGTCTTGTTGATCTGTCGCAGGATGAGCCTGGTCTTTCCAAGGGCGACGTAGTCACAGAGAAAGTTAAGTGAAACTAGGACCGAAGCCAGCATCCACACCAGAATCTTCGGAGGGCTCGGAAACGGATTCCTCAGCATGCTTTCGATCTCGGCCTTTCGTTTCTCCATCTCTTCCCGTGCTCGCCGCACGTTAGGTGTCGGGTCTGAGCCGATGGCCTTGATGATGCCGTTCACGGCTTCAAGAAGTCTCGCATTCGCCTCGTTTAGTGCTCGTTCTGCAGCGGCCCTCCGCTCCTCTCGCCGCTCGATTTGATCAACGAGATTGGCATAGGCGTTCACAGCGCCAAGCGACAGCAGCGTAAACACTGTAGACACTACGCAGCTCAGCAAAAAGCATCGGCCGGTAAGGTGGCGCGCACCAAAGACAGCATCCAGTAGCGTACCAAGGGACTTAGCATCAATATGCGACTGACCTGCTCTGATTGCTGAGCGAGCTTTTGCCCTCGCTTCCGCCGATGCAAAGCGATCCAGATAGTGAAATGGTGCGTAAAGGACGCCGAAAAAGGATGCGATGACGAGGAAGTTTTGAAGTAGCTCAGCCACGAGCCGCTTCCCCAGCGTATAAAGGCAGCTCGTCCCGGTCAGGACAATGCGAAAGCAGCATCGAGCCCCCAAGCGCCACGTTGCTGCTCATCGGCCGATCACTCCATGAGCTGCTTTGGGGCGAAAGACGCCACAGTCATCCCATCCGCTCCACCTAGAAAGGTTTTTTATGCGTCAGCGCTGCCAGGTGACCGTATTGGAAACGAGAATATGGTGCCGTTCTTTACCGCCTCATCCCAAGTTGAAGCAGCGTACTTATGGTTGAAGGTGAGCAGATCGCCTCTGCTCCACTTGTCAATCTCGTAGCCCGATTGCCGGAGCCGGGCCCTCTCACCTTCTGTCAGACGTAGTCGATCTGGGCCGACGTATGACAATATCTGCGTTGGCTCGAAATGCATATGCTTGAATGCGAAATGCAGACCGCTTAGGCGCAGCACAAGCTTCTGGAACCTGGGAGAATTCCTGTACCAGCTGATCACCTGGTCGAACGTAATTATATTGACATCACTGTCGGTGGTGATCTTCTGAAAATGCTTCTTTCGTTCAGGCGTGAGATTCTTGTTAGTGGATCTTCCCATTATCAGTTGGAAGTTAAATTCAACGGGATTGCTCCTCATACTCAGCGGTTGCAGCAGAGGCTCTAGCTTACGTATAACTTCACCTCGGTTCTCTTCAAGAAAGAGCTTCCAGCTTCTCACTTGACTCATCGCAGCATTGAATTCGGCGGAAGCATTCACTCGCTGCGTGTCGGCATTGAAGATCGCTTTGTCCGGGTTCTCTAATTCTACGAGTGTGACGCGCCATACATCCGAACTCTTCGTTATATACAGATAGTCGGTTGTCAGCTCCGTTCCAAGTGGGAATTTCGAAACCACACACTCGAAGTGTAGATGGTGATTTAGTAGATTCGGCGTGGGAATGAATTCCGTATGTTGCTCAAGGAAGTCTTGAACCACCTGCTCCTTTTGACGGCCTAGCGGAGCCGCGCTGGTTAATAGGCTCTCAAACTGCTGGATAAGCGATTCATCGATCGTCGTCATTGTCCGTCCACCAGATTCCGAGCCGTTCTCGAATAGTCCGATGATACATTTGTGCTCTACCGCCGTCTCCACGACTCAGGTCTGCTACGAGTCGACAGCGGAAGTCAGCTCCGGCTATGAGCGGACATCACACCGCAGAGTGCAAATATGCAACCCCGACACAGGCTTCGCGACGCTCACGAGATCATCCTTCACGGAACTACTGAGTTCCGTCCTCAGCGGATCGTTGCTCGGCTCTCGTTACCCGACACTTGCTGGGTCCGGACGAAGGATCGTCAACACCCCGAATAACCCTAACCAGATCGCCTCCTCGATGAGGATGTCATTATCGGATGACCAATCGGCGACCCGCCGAAACCATCGTGAGCGAGTCGTGCCCGTGGTTGTGTATCCGCATTCAGGCACATGAGCCGCCCCTCGAAGCGCCAATTCGGTTGCAGATCCGGTGGGAAGAAAATCCGCGCTTCGAATCGAACGCGCCGGCAACTCAAAAAACCAGTCACGATTCATTCGTTGCCAAGCGACCTTGCCCTCCCGCCAATAAATCACCGTGCTGTTTCCATTCAGAGACGACTGACAACGCAACGCCGCGCTCGTCACTGATGTGTCGAAATGACGATGCGCATCGAGAATCTCTTTCGCGCCCCAGCTTCTGTGCGGATATCTCTTTCGCAGCTCGGCGGTGGGCATCAAAAAGTGTGAAGCGAAGATGTCTGCCTCTCGCTCGATCAGCTCGCGCGACTCGAATCCGGTTTTCGACTTGTGCACCAGCTTCCCGCTGCGGATTCCCTCGCGATGTACCGGCAGGCTGTAGTGCCCCAGCTCATGAGCCACGGTAAACCGGCGGCGCCCATCTGTGCGATGACGTTCCTGTCCAGTGTTAATGAAGACCTGAAACTCGCCATCCGCAAATCGAAGCAAACCCTCGAAGGCATCTGCAAAGTCCCCGTGGACGAGCGGTACATCGTAGTCGTTGAATGCACACAGAGGATCGCCGCCCCCTCCGGATTTATTACGGTGAGCACTCGCGAGGTGTTCGGCGAGCTCGGCGATTTTCTCAGCCTCCATCGCCTGTCGTCCGTTTGCTTCGGGCCTGCGCCAGAGTCTCGTTCATGCGTTTCTCAATCTCCGGAGAGATCTCTCCACCGTTTCTTGCAGCCATCTGCAGCCTGGACTCGCTGCTCACCACGGGCTCAGCCGGTTGTAGATCGATGCCTAAAGTCCTCAATTGCTTTGCTCGCTCCGTGACCTTTGATAGGTGCGGCAATCGAGCGTTCGCAGTCTGGATGTCGCTTGCGAACTGCTCCTCAAACGCTGCGACCTCCTCGGCCGTTTGGGGCGTGCGAAGACCGAGTCGCACCGCGGCAATACGCAGCGAGCGGCTCACGGCATCTTCGCTCAACGGCCGCTTCTCTCTCATGCGCTTGATGGTCATGGTGAGAACTCCTTGTCGAACCGATCTTTAACGCGTTGCACGAGGCGGCTGCGAGCGGTCCGCACGGCGTTCTGGGTGAGGCCATGTTTGGCAGCGATTGCGGCCGATTCACCGGCTTTGCCGCGAGCTTGCGGATTGGCGACACTCTTGCAGTCTTCAGTCTCCATGACCGCTTCGCGCATGGGCTCGAGCAGTTTCGCCATTTCCTGTTGCAGTAGACGTTCAACGAATTGCTTCGCCTTGAGGTCCGGCGAGTCCACCGGTGACTCCTCTTCCGCACAGACGAGTTGCTCGGGGGACGGCGCCAGAGCGAGGTCGCTGAGCTCCGCCGGATCGACGGCAAGCTCACGCTGTTCTGCGCCGAGGCGAGTCCACTCTCGTTCGCAGCAAGTACCCACCCATCCCTTGAAGGCTCGGCCTACCCCGACCGGGGCATCGTTAGGAATATCGAATTTCTCGATGCCGCTGGTAACCTTGTCCCAGCCGAACGCAGCGAGGTCATCGTACTGCCCCTCAAGGCGCCGATTTCTTTTCAGCCAGAATTTCGCCAGCGTCTGGATGTAGCCGTAGATCAGGCGGAACAGCTGGCCCAGTGCGGCGCTACTGGGTCCGGCCGGATCGGTTTGGACTTCCAGAATGACAAGAGCCCAGTCCGGCTCACCCTCGCCGTCTAGTTTCGCCCCCACTTGAACTTGCGCCTCCATTGCGAACTAAAGAAAAAGCGTTACAGGGGGGTGCCGTAACGTTCTTGCTTTTCCCCCTGTAGGCGATCGAATTGGGCAGATCCTGTCGTTCAAATGCATGCCCAGCCGCCGCCGATGGCGAGAAGCGACCCGCACAGAGCGAAGATCTGGGGGGCGCTTTCTCAAGACAACTATATCAAGAGACGTGGTACTGAATGTCGAATCAATGGAACCGTTCTGTAGCCCAGAAACGTATCGATGATGCCATCGCGGCACTACCGACGCAGGACATCAAGATCAAAGAATATGTCCGCGATACGAGTCTGGATGATCTGCCTCGCGATGTGGCCTACCGCGTCGATGGCGTTCACCTGTATGTCGACATTTTGAACATGCGCGACCTGCTTCAGGTGACCCAGGTTGAAGGAGAGACCTGTCATCGCCGCACGTTGCGTTTCCTAAACCTCCACTATCGAGCCGTGCATCGCATCCTGGCGCGAGTCGATGCCATTCAGGTCGACTTCCACAATCAGCGCCTACACGCCGTGTTCGCCAAGCCCTACGGCGATGAGGCCGCTCGGGTCCATCGCGCCATCGCGACCGGGCAACTCATCACCGAGGTGCTGCGCCAGACCGGCGAGGACGCCGATCACCCGGCAGCGCAGGTTCGCATCGGCATCGACTCCGGTAAGGCGCTCGCCGTCAACAACGGTCGGCGCGGACATCGTGAACCGCTCTTCCTCGGGCGACCGGCCAACCACGCCGCCAAACGTGCGGGCGGCGGCACGGCAACGGGCATTTACCTGACCAACGAGGCGCGCGCCGTCGTTGGCCTGACTGCGGTGGCGGATGTGGATGCCTCGGCCCTCACCTCCGAACAGGTGCAGGCGAGCGAGAAGCGCGCGAAGCTCGGCGTGAGCGGCGACGACATCGTCAAGGAGTGGCAGGAAGACCTCTCGAATAGCCCGATCGGCACTTTCGCATTCTCCGGCCACACGCCGCCCTTCAGCGACCTCGACCTGGAAAAGCTGGCGGTGAAGAACTCGCGTCGGCAGGACGCGGCCAGCGTATACGGCGACATCGACGGCTTCACCGCCTACGTGAGCCGCCACATCGATGATGACTGGAGCGCAAGGCAGGTCGTACGCGCCCTTCATGTGCTCCGCGCTGAACTCAATTGCGTACTGCATGACGACTTTGAAGGCTGCAAAGTCCGTTTCATCGGTGACTGTATCCACGGACTCGCCGCCGACGGCACGGCGCAGACCACTGATACTGCGGAGACGATCTCGAACATGACCCTGTGTGCGGCAGCCATGCGAAGCAGCTTTCGGCTCGCGCAGGAGCGGCTGGCTACCGCGGGCACCGACGCGAACGCGCTGGGGCTGGCAGTCGGATTTGAGTTTGGACCGATGGCGGTCACTCGGCTGGGCATGAAAGGCGGCTTGGTTCGTTGCTGCGTCAGCCGCGGCGTACTCGCTGCCGAGGCAGAACAGAGTGCTTGCACGGGACGGCAAACGGCGATTGGCCCAATCGCCTATGAGAAAGGATCATCTGCGGTCCGCAAGCTCTTCGGTCCGAATCGCAGGGTGTCGGATCTGGATTTTGACGCTGCGGTCGAATCGTTGGCGGCTGATGGCGATGAGAACGCCAAGCGCACCCGGCGCAATGCGCTCAAGGCGGTCGCGCCGGCCATCCAGGTCGTGAACCGCCCGGAACTGCGGCCTTACTGCCGATGACTTCAGCGCTCCAGCACGCCCTCTCGATGGCCAGTGAGTTCCCGGTTACCGACGTTGTACAGACTGAAACCGGGTTTCAGTGCTGCCTGACGGTGGCGCTTCCCTCGGGCCTGTCGATCCCGTTCGAGCTGGAAGTCCGTCCTGGGTTTCCGGACCATCTGGTCGTGAAGGAGCGTCCGCCGGGACGATTGCCGCGTTGCTGTCCGGAGCGGCACATCACTCCTCGCAACGAGTTTTGTCTCCACTGGGTCTATGGAGATCCGCAGCCGATTGTCGATGCAGAGTCGGCGCGGCGCTGGTGGGCATTGCTCTGGGACTTCCTCACGCGACAGGAAGCTGCGGCCAAACTTCGGCGCTGGCCGGGACCCGTACGAGCTCATGGAAAAGCCGTCAGCCATCAGGATCGCGCCGAGCGCAGTGCTGCGAAGCTCGGTGCGGATGTTCTCGCAAGCGTGCACGAGGCGCAGTTCGTCACTCACCTAGATCAGCGGCGTGGACGCAACCGGATCGAACTGCAGCGCAATGGCACGTTGGTGAATCGCATTCAGCTGCCCAACCGAACACTGACCGATCGCCGCGCCCCTTGTCTGTGCCCGCAGGGTGTGCAATCGAATGCTCCCATCGGAGGCTGCGAAGATCACGCCGAGGCGCTCGCGTCGCTAGTCGATGCGCTTCACCGATGGTCCGGCGCCGAAAAAGAATATTTCAACCAGTTGCGAGGGGCTGGCGTCGTCTGCTGCCAGACCCTCGATCGCTGTCCTCTGAGGTAATTTCATGCCACTCGCCGAACGTTTTTCCTCATCCACTGACTTGATTGACTCGCTACTTACGCAGCGTCTCGTGATGGGAGATCGTGCTCTCGCGGAAACCATCGCGCAGGAGGGCGATCTCGTCGAGTATTCGGCCGGCGAGAACCTGATCGTACAGGGCGGCGCCGGCCGCGAGATCTATCTGCTGCTTATGGGCAAGGTGCAGATCATCGTGCATGGGGTGCGGCTGCATTATCGCGAACATGGGAACTCAGTTGGAGAGATGTCTGCATTGAACGCACACGTGAGTCGCTCGGCGAGCGTCGAGGCGGTCGAACCGACTGTCGCATGGCGGATTGGACATGCGCGATTCACGGCCATTGCCGATGCGTTTCCCGTCCTCTGGCGTCGCGTGGCGATTGAGCTGGCAGGTCGTTTGGAGCAGCGCAATCAGCTGATCAACCGCACCAATCAAGTCCCCCGCATTTTCCTGATCTGCTCCAGCGAAGCGCTCGCAGTTGCACGTGCCATCCGCGTTGGTCTCGAGCACGATGCTCAGGTGGTGATCTGGAGCGACGACAACATCTTCCCGCCGGGTGGCTACGCGCTTGAGGCGCTCGAGAATGAAGTGAATCTGGCGGACTTCGGTATCGCGCTGGCGGAGCCTGATGATCTGGTCACCTCGCGTAACAAGACGGCACCGGTACCCCGAGACAATGTCATCTTCGAGCTCGGCTTCTTCATGTCTCGTCTTGGACGCACTCGAGCGCTCTTGCTGGTTCCGAAATCTGACGTGAAGCTTCCCTCGGATTTCAAAGGCCTGACGCCGCTTTCCTACCAGCCGCAGCCCGGAAAGTCAGGAGCGGAGTTGTCGGTTGCCTTGGGCCCCACCATCGATCGCATTGCCGGTCTGGTCAAGCAGCTGGGTGTGCGCTCCTCGATCCGAGAGGCTCGGTAGTTCTGAATCCGTGGGTCAGGATCGATGATCAAGCTGCTGTTTGCAATCGGCGCTCAAACAAGTAAGAGATGTCTCGATGCCTTTGACTGCGTATTCAGTGACTGAGGCCAAGGAGCTTGACGTTGATCAAGTCCTCGCCGCGGTGTCTCGTCGACATGGGGTGCAAGCGCCGGTTGATATCGCAGAGTTGCCAGAAGCCTGGCGCGAGTTTCTGCGCTCCGATCTTGAGTGCCCGTGCTGCTTCGTAACGGGCGCCGACCTCGTCAGGGAGGCCATTTCTCGCACGTCGCGCAAGGCCATCCGTCAGCGGTGCTTTCGCTTCGTATCACCAGGCCATCGCCCGCAGTGCGACTACGCGTTGAACGACTCGAACTCCACGCCCGAAAATCTCGTCAACTTCGGAACAGCGAACTCGACTCTGACACGAGCTGTGCGTGAGCTCGTTTGTACCGGTATTCAAACGGGCATGTTCAGTCAGAAATCAATTCGCGATATGCGGGAGTGGTTCTTTCAAAAGAAGACACAAGCCTCCTTCCAAGTCGTGCTCGATCCTCGCATCCCGAAATGGCTCGACAAGCTGCATCGTCTGAGCTTTCTGTCGGTAGGCCCCATACCCAGAGGAGTATCCCTCACAGTCGATATCGCTTCGGTGCCGGGGTTCGATTGGCCGGCAGAATCAGCACGCATATTGGCCGAACGGCACCGAGCTGTTCTGAGCGTTATTCAGGAGAATCGGCTGTGGATGCACGATGTTGGTGATCGCATAGAATCATTGGCGAGACGCTACCAAGGCGAAGTCGTATTCGATCCAACGGTCCTTCACAAGGAGTACGACCTGAGTCTCGCACTCGCGCTATTCATATCGAACAACTACGCGCCCATCCGAAGCACGACGAAAGCAAAACCTTATAACGCGCCGATCTGTGTACTCGCGCTCGCCGCGCTCATTCTGTTCGTCAACGATTGGGACATGAACCGATCCGTCGCGATGTTTGCGGCCATTGCGCGTTCCGCGGGGCATGCGGATCAAAGCCTCGGCAACGTGATGGGGCTAAATCCCTTCCATGACTACGAGGCGTGGGGAAAACTAAAGCAGCTGCAGGAGGCGGGCATTCGTGTTCCGGACGAACTTGATCCGAGTGTTGAGCGACGCAGGATTGAAGATGAGCTGCGGGCGCGCTTCGGATCGTGATATCGGAACCACACGGCGTGAGCGAGCACCAGGAGCGGCCAACGCGGCCCATATACCGCGACATACACCAGCATCCCAGGTGAAGTCGGACTGCGGGTCGTCGACCACGGGATCGGCATTCCGTCCAAAATGTTACCGCGTGTCTTCGACCTGTGCATACAAGCCGCTTGCGCGCCATCGGGGGCTCTTCCAGGTCTTGGCATCGACCTGAATGTCGTGAAAACATAACCTAGAACTGCATGGGGTCGCCATTCATGCGTTCACGGAGACTGCCGCCTCTCATGTTTGCAAACTTGCATTCTGTGAGTCCGCGTTGGGTCGAGGCTGTGTGAAAACGCCTGTTCGGGGTGGCCGCCCTCCGATGCACTGCGAGCCAGAGGTCCGTACGTTCAATACTTTTTGTTTTCCGGGCCGAAAACTCAAAGCATCGCATCTCCGCGAATCTCGTTTGGCGTTTTCACACAGCCTCGGCCGAAAGCAGCCATCTCAGCACTGGTTTAGTTTCTATCAACGAGTGATCGTCCTGCCCCTGACTGGGGATCGCCGCGCCGCTTCGACGAACTTCCGCGCCCACCATTCTTTATCGGTACGGACCGGCTGCATCCGACCAGCAAATCGTTCTACCTCATCTGCCAACTGCTGCCGACCATCGCGGCGAAGGGCGTCTGCGATGGCCTCCCATCCGCGCACCACCATCGACCTTGTCTTCCGAAGCTGGGGCGCCGCCTCGATAGCCACGCCGCCTGCGGCAAGCTCTTGGAGAACTTTCCGCGCACGTTCGGCGACGTGGTACGAACACCCCCGCTCCGCCGTCCGATAGATGGGATCCGGCTGCGACGTTCGACTCTGCCCCCGAACACTCCGCTCCGTGGCATTCGCTTCGACTCCCTGTGCGCGAAGATGACGAGCAAATTCGTGACGCCAGAATCGGAGCGTCGCCTTCTTTATGTGGAGCCGCACTCCCTGCTCGCTGACAGCCTTTACAACGGCATGCACATGGGGATGAGGCTCATCCGTGTGGAGCACGAGCGCGTAGCGGTGCTTCAGCCCGAACTCCTCCCGCAGAAAGTTCCGCGCCGCCTTGAGTACGGCCTGCGGAGGAGTCCCCGCCGGCATCGAGAACATTAGCTTGTGAACTAACCGAGCCGGTTGCCGGCCGCGGTTCTCACTGACATCCGCGCTGCGTCCGTACTCCCCCAGATCCAGGTCCCAGCGGTTCGCCACTTCTTTTCCGAGGGCTCGACCTGCCAACTGGTCACCGTCGTCCGTCTCCAAGGCAAGTTCACCGTAGCGCCCTAGATAACCGAAATGCCTCACCACGCTGCCGACATCGGTCGACCCTCGGGTCAGCACCTTAACCATCACCTCAGGCGCATGCCGCACCGTGCGGGCAATGAGTGCAACCTCCTCGGCCGGCACCCGATCTCGCCGACCCGGCCCACGACGGGCATAGCTCGTCAGATCTAAGAGCGGCCTGCCGGAAAACGCACTAGCGTTCCATGTCGCCATGCCCCACCGTCCAGCTTTGTTGATTCGCCCTTAGTAAGCCCTTGACGTGGTCGCGCAGCCCCTCGCACATCCTGACGAGCGCCCGCAAGTCATCCCTTGATGGTCCCGGCACGCGCTCACCCCGATTCGTTGCTGCGGCAATCTGGTTGAGGTTTCGAGCGACCGCACCCAACTCGGCAATAGTTCGTTTCAACGCCGCCAGTTCAGCGGTCGGCAGCGGCGCCAAACCTCGGAGGTGAGCACGAAGCAACGCTGCTGCGTACGTCGACGCCGGCATTCCCCTTGCCGTCGCCCGTTCCCGAAGAATGATCCGATCATCATGACTGAGCCTAATATAGATGCGGGCTCGGGCCGCCCCGCCCGTTGTTAGAGCAGGGCGCTCGTCAGTGTCTCCACGATTTGGCTCATCCGCAAATGCGGCCGCCTGCCTGCGTAAGGCATCTTCTACGACGCGACGGAACCATGTCGCCTCCGTTAGATACTCGCGCGCCGCTGCGACACGCACGCGTTCCTTCGTGCTCTCCGGCACTCGCGTCTTGAGATATTGCTTCCTTTCCATGGCCACAAATGTGGCCCATTAGCCGCCGCCAGGCTATCCTGCATTTCGCGGAAAATTAGGCCGAAACTCGCGGATGCGATTTTCGGTCTCGTGCAAGGAGCGAGCCACGCCCTGTCTCTTCATGCAAGTTGTGCACGGGGGCGGCTGATGTTGATGTTCTCGCGCGGGCGGGGACTGTGGCGGTTCACGTTTCGGTCAGCCCCTCCTCAGTCAGAGTTAAGGAACACAAGCCCAGAACTAGTTTCTTGTTTCTGCTCGACTGCCCCGGCTGCTTAGTCGCCCCATTAAAGTAGATCGACAGCTGCGTGCATCACCGAAAACGATGCCCCGTAAGTCAGCAACTCATCTCCTCGGGAACACCGGCGTGGGAGTCAACGCCCCAGGTATAGCGCCAGCCCTCCCGCGCCGTGGCTGCTAGCAACTCTCGCGATAAAGTCCGGTGAGTCGCTAAGCCCGCTCGCCCTTGGATCAGTAGGGAATCTCTGTCCATTCGCCAAAGCCCACCCGCCGCTCGGTCAGATAGTCGATATTTCGCAGACGATGTATCTGCATCAACGTTCCCGCAGTGATGTCGAGCGTGAACGTTCCGCAGGCCCCGACGCCCGCGGCCCACGAACCGAAGCGCACGCTCAGCAACCGATCCAAGAACCGGTGTGCGTGAACCGGAAAAATTCATGACCACGAAGTGGCGGAGCAGCGCCGCTTTGGGCGCTGGCATGAATTTTGGTACCGCCAGGGTCAATCGAGCGCGCGCGGCAGCGCCAAACCTGGCCTCAGTTGGACAAAGAGGAGGCGCCAGGAAGATGAGCATCGCGTCCGAGAATGGATGGAATGGCATCGTCTCGCGCGCGGGCGCCGCAAGCTCGAATCAACCGCCACTCGCGCTCTCCGCACCTCAGAACATCGGGCAGGCGCCCATCACTTTCAAATTTGTCCAGCAAGTGTATGCGGAGCCCCTCCTGCGGCAAGATGTACCGCAGGAGGGTGTCCCTCGCCCGAGCTAGGATCAGTCCGTCGCAGGCTCAACCTTGCGCCCATCTGCGAAGTACTGAACACAGCGGTCCCCAACGCGTTGAGCGGCGTCATCCTGGACGGCCTGATACATTTCTCTTGGCACCACAAGGCCCAACTTTGCCAAGCGCTCCTCGTAATACTCTAGGTCATCTGCACGGTCGAATAGGTCGCGTGTTGAGGAGTATAGATAACGTGAGTATCCCTGCTCGGCGATTGCGCCAATGTGCTCGACGTCCAAGAAGAATTCCTTTTGCGATTGGTCGTAGCCCAACCGGACCCGCACGGAGCAGTGCAACTCGCAGTCGATAAAATGACGACTCATAATCGATCTCCTTTACGCAGGCAGTAGTGCCTGCTCGCGTCGATCGCCGCACCACACGGAGCAGTCAGCCGGAAGCCGGCGGGATCGTGGAATAAATGGAGGGGACCCGCGTCCTCGCGGGGAGGCGCCGTTTATGCCGCGAAAGCTCGTCGGCTTCCGGTTGACGGCGAGTATGGTGTGGCACGCTGGAACAAGCAGGCAGGATTCGCTTGTCATTCCGATTTCAATGGGTCGTGCTTGTGAAAGCCAGGGATCCCGCGACTGGACGGGACCGGCGTCTTCGCGGGGAGGAGGCCATTTATGACGCGGAAGCCCGCCGTGTTCCGATTGACGGCGAGTACGGCGTGGCAGGCTGAATAAGCAGCCAGTCAGGCTCTCCGCAGCCGAAGATCGGGTCTCATCAGACGTTTCCCGCGGTCGGGTGGCTCGATCGCTGGATACGCAGATCGCATGGCAACGCTGAGCACCACGCGATCTGCAACCCCGATCAGTCTAGGTGACGCTGCATCGCCGATCGCACTGTGCTGGCAAGATCATGATAGTCACGATCCCGGAGCCACTGGAACAGGTTCCCCAACTCCACCGATGCGGGTGCTCCGGTATTAGTAGCGGCGACACTCGCCACCGGATTTCTCGGCTGTGGTGGGTTGCGTTCCAGATATGCGAGCCGCTCACGTATCAATGAGCAGTATTTCTCTTCGAGCTCGATCCCCAGATAACGCCGCCCCTTGATCAGCGCTGCGACCAGCGTGCTGCCGGAGCCCGCGAATGGATCCATCACCAGCTGCCCAGGATCCGTGAAGGTCTCGATGAGCGGCGTCAAGATCCGCACCGCCTTCTGAGTTGGATGGTCATTGTTGCCCGAGTACACCCAGGGCTGGATGTCATCAAGCGGTTGGCGAGGAAGCCGCGGCCGTCCCTTCGCGAGCAGGAACGCCGATTCGTGCCGATAGCGTAGAAAACGTTCGCGCGAGGCGTAGTCCTTTACCCAGACGATGTGCCCTACCGGCTTGAACCCCGCGCTCCGCCAGGCACGAAAGAAATCATCGACGAGACCCCAGCCGTAGAACGATATGCAGAGACTGTCCGGCTTCAGCACCCGATGAAGATCGGTGAATGCGCCGAGGATACGGCGCGGATCGTCATCATTCGCGACAGTGCGGCCAAATCGATCCTGATACCGCACGCCGTAAGGTGGATCCGTAACGATGAGGTCGACAAATGCATCCGGAAGCTGGCGCAATACCCGAGTGCAGTCACCTTGCAGGATCTGATTTGTTGGAAACATGGCGGGACTCCATTGACATCGGCGGTTTGCCGATGCGTGGCCCCGATCGCGTCGCGCGCAGCCGTCAAGCGAAACGCGGCTGGACCGTGGAATAAATGGAGGGGACCCGCGTCTGCGCGGGGTGGAAGCCGTTTATGCCGCGAAAGCGAGCCGGGGTTCGCTTGACGGCGAGCACGACGTGATACGCTGGACAGGCATAGGCAAACGCACCTTCTGCTCTCTTGCTCAGAGCTGCCCGCTTTATTTCACCTTGGTCTCGTTGTCCGTCACGATCGTTCGAGCACTTGTCACAAGCAATTACCGAGGAAGGCCGCGCCCTCCTCGGCTGCGTTCATTGTTCTCTGGCCCTCATGAGACGTTCACCCACCGCATGACAGTGACCAGAGCCTCGTCGTAAGAACCGGCGCTCGTCACTTCCTTTAGGAAGTCCTCCACCTGCTCGTGAGTCGCTCCGCCGTTCCGGAGCGCCCGGCTAACGCGACCAATGATCGCAAACACATTTCCATCTTTGCCGGTGAGTTGAACATGGACGTTCGGGAAGTGAGGTGTAAACGTAGCCATTGCGAAATCTCCTCTGGGGCGGGAGTGCCCGCGCTCGCGGCATCACGTCGCGCGCAGCAGTCAAGGGAGGGGCGGCGAGAACGTGGAATAAATGGAGGGGACCCGCGTCCCCGCGGGGAGGAAACCGTTTATGCCGCGAAAGCGCGCTGCGCCTCCCTTGACGGCTAGCCCGACGTGATAGGCTGATGGCGCATCGGTGGTCCCGCCCCTTTTCACGTCTGGCGCAGAAATCACGAAGGCGGCGGCCATTGGCACCGCCGCCGCGATAGAGCGACGCTAGCTCTTGTGCATGCGATCTAGCGCGATGGCAGCGTCGTGGAGGGACTTAGCTTCATCAAGCATGGCTCCCAGACCTGCCATTGCAGCCCTCGCTTTGTTGCACTTTCCGTCCAGATAGAAAGAACCAACAGGGTCACTCTGAGTCAACACAGCGTAAGGGAACCGGCGCATCGCTGCGATATTCACGTGGATGGCGCGAGTTGTAACGTCAAGGTAGTCCATTCGAAGCTCTCCTTCTCACTTGCCGCCGGCGAGATTGCCGACGCATCCTTCAGATCGCGGCGCGCACAGCGGTCAAGGCAAAGGCCGCGGGAGCGTGGAATAAATGGAGGGGACCCGCGCCCCGCGGGAGGAGCCGTTTATGCCGCGAAAGCCCGCGGCCTCTGCCTTGACCGCACGCACGGCGTGATAGTTCGAGTGCGTGGGCAATCCACGGATTGTTCAAGAGAAGGTAGAAAAATCGAGGCGGTAGCAGCGAGAATCTGCCACCACCTCGAAAACTCATCAATCTACTTTCAACCGATGAAGCAAAAGTGCGGTGCCAAAGAGCGCTTTGGCATCGTTTAACGTTTCTTCCAGCCCGAGCACGTTACCAATCGCTCCATTCAGTTCTCCCGCTTCTAGGAGCACGCAAGCCTCAGCGCTCAGCTTCGCTGATCTCGCCAGCAATGCACGTAGCACTTTGAGATTCGCGGCGATCGCCTGCAGCTTTTCATCACGTGACACGATGCTCATAAGACCCTCCATCGGATCTGTGCCGGCGGTATTGCCGACGCGACCTACCCATCACGGCGCGCATAGCGGTCAATCGGAGGGCCGCGGGACCGTGGAATAAATGGAGGGGACCCGCGTCCTCGCGGGGAGGACGCCGTTTATGCCGCGAAAGTTCGCGGTACTCTCATTGACCGCGCGCACGACGTGATAGCTTGTGAGTGCAGGCAATCCCGCGCTTTGTGATTTTGCTTAGGATTTCCGACTGCGAGCTGACTGAACCCGCTTACCTCCCAACTCATCTCGTTGGCTCTTCGGGCGTTCGCTTCCGTGTCGTCGGTACCGGCGGACCGCCCCCGTCCTTTTGGCGCAGGGGAATATCTGGCACGGGCTCGCCTCGCCGCGTGGAGGCGCTCATCGCTTCGCGGACCATCGATAAGAACTTCTCTCGATCTTGTGGGTTGGGAATGCGCCGCTCCGCGAGTTGTTCTGCGGCTCGTAGACTCAAGAAGGTTGAGCGCAACTCGGGTTGTCGTCTGACATCTTCGCGCGCTGTGATTTGAGCGTCTCGCGCCAGACGTGCCCGTCGCGCGCGATCGGCAAAGAATTGCAGTTTCTCGACTTCCCAACGGAAGCGATGTGCGTGGTGCTCCCTTTGCGTTGTCACGTTCCCTACGGCGTCACGTTGCCGATCAATCAACGTGACGGATTCACGTGCCGTGCGACGCGCTCCGACCATATCGCCGAGCTGTGGCTTCGTCGCTCCTGAAAGAAGCGCGCGCTCAAGATCCTTACCCCATAAAGTTCTCACACCGCTCGTCGTAACGATTCTAACGTAGTATGAGGGATCCTGATCTGGGCGGAACCCATACGGCGCGAGACCATGCTTCTGCAGACGGCCGACAATCGGCTGGCTGGAAAGACGTTCGGGCTTCCGCCTGTCCATGGTCGTGCTGGGCAAGGTCGGGATTAGCGAATTGGGGCGTTGTCACGCGTCCGGGGCGCAGCTCTGTTGGGCTCACCGGACTCGCGCCGCCAAGCGGCCGGCTCTTTGAGCGGCACAGGCGGCAGTGGCTCACCGCGAGCGACGGCGTCGGCCAGGGCCGTGCGGACGGATGCCACAAAACGCTGTCGGTCCTCGGGCGTAGGGAGCGTTCTTGCGGCGAGCTCGGCGGCATGCAGCTGCAGATAGGTGCCCAGGAGTTCGGGATGTTGTTTGACGGCTTGCTGCCGATCGACGCTCGGATCCCGTAGCACCCGCGCAGCCTGCGAGCGCTCTCGAAAGAACTCTCGCTTCTCAACGATCCAGCCATTACGGTGAGCATCGACGGCCGTCCGCCCGATGATTCTGCCTTCCGCATCATGCTCGGGTCGGCGGACTTTCACTGTGTCCCGCCGCAATGCGCGCACGCCGATCTCGTCACCGATTTTTGGCCGGGTCAGAGACGCGTTGATGGCGCGTTGTAGATCAACGCCCCAAATTTCGCGCTCGCCGTTCGGGGTCTCAATCCGGACGAAATACGACGGATCGTTCCGAGCGTCGTGACGATACGGTGCAGGACCGTGGTCAACGAGGCGTCCGATCTGCAACGACCGTTCGCGCTCCCTCGGGTGATTTTCGCCCGCCGATCGCGGTTCCACTGTGCTCGACGAAGCCGACATAGACTTCAGGTTGCGACTTGGCTCGGGCAGCGGGCTAGGTCCTTGCGACCGTGCCAACGTACGCACCAAACGGCTTTGGTCGAACTCTGTGGGCGAATAGCCACGCACTTCCAAACCGACAAGGCGCGCGGCGAGCCAAGCCTCCTTCTTGAATCGCTCGGTGCCGGAGAGGGTGATATCCGACCATCCCCGCGCCTGAGCAATTAAGACCAGACTGTTAATGACTTCGGTATTTTCGCTCGGCGAGGTGAGACGCTTGCCGTGATCTGTGAATGCACGTGTTCCATCCGGGAAGTGGAACTTGTTCCCCACTTGGACGAATCGTTGCCGCACCTCATCGGGCACGACGTTGGGCCCTTCTGCGAGCTGTCCGCGCTGGCGCTCCCGACGGCCACTACGGTCGTCTTCAACCCCACGCGCGGCCGCTGCCTCCGGCACGCGCCGGAGGCTTGGGCGAATGGCATTGACCATCGCTCGCTCGGATTCCGGAGCAGCAGCGGCGCGCGTGCGTCGGCGTGATGAGTTCCCATCTGCCTCCGTGTCGCGCGAGGGTCGCAAACGCTCGCGGCGACGAGCGGCGGGGTGTCGCTCGCCGCCCAGTTGTCCGTGGTCATCGTCGGATGATCTGGCCATAACAATCCCTCAACGCTCGCGTATCGTCGCGAGAAAGCTGTCGACCGCATGATGCAGCTCCTCGCTCGTCAGCCGCTCGCCGTCGGCCTTCTCTGGAAAGGCGACGCGAGTCCAATCCACGTCGAAGTCCTCCAGGGTCAGCTCATCGATCCGCTCCAAGTCGGCCATCGTCGCTCTGCGCGCTTGTGACTTGCGCTTGGTCGGCGGCTTTGCCGTACGCACCGACGCCGTAAGGCCCTCAATGTCCGGTGGACTCACCCGGCTGGGAGCGTTCGTCGCAGTCGACACGACGGGTGCAGGACGCGAGCTGGCGTGCGCTGGTGGCGGGAAGAGCCGCATTCGCAGTCGCGAATCCTCAAAATACCGGTTCTTGGTGGCGAGGATTGGCCGCAAGCCCTCGTACATCACAATCTCGCGATCGCGCCCCAGCTCTTTAATCTCCTGTGGAAGCATCAACGCACGCCGCTGTTCGCTGATGTTGACGCTGCGGCCTCGTCGGTCGTTGCGATCGAAGAGACTCGCGACCGGCTTTGACACGGACTTGACGCGCACGGTCGTGTTGCCCAGTTCCTGCGACAGCTCGTTTGCTTCGCCGAAATCCTTCGGGGCGTACGCGATGCGCACGGCCAGGCTCTTCATCATGGTCTCTGCGGTCTGCGCGCCATAGACATCGCGCAGCTGCGAGAGCGCTTGGACGACCAACATGATTCGCACATTGAAGCCTGGAAGATAGGCAATCGACTCGGCGAGGATCGGAATGCGCCCGATCGCCGGCGCTTCATCCAAAATCATCGCGACCTGATATTGAAGCGATGGATCGTGCTCCGGGAGTGATTTCGTCTGGAGCCCGATCGCCTGCTCAATGAACAGATTGAGCAACGGCTTCAGCCGGTGCAGGTCTGCGGGACGAATCCCGATGTAGATGGACATCGGTCTGCGACGCAACTCGCGCAAATCGAAGTCGTTGCGCGAGGTTGCGCGATCGAGCAGTGGGTTTGCGAGTAGGTCCAGACGCGACGTAAAGGTTTTGCGAATCGATGATGCCGTCACGGGGGCAAGATCGATCACATCCGATAGCGCCCGCGTACACGGCGCGGAGAGCGGGAAGCGGCTCGCTTGTCGACCTTCGATGATGCGCCGCCAGTGAGGACTGAAGCCCTCGCTGTCGGAGGCCATGCCCTGCCGCAGCACCTCGCCTAGCGTTGGCGGCAGCGAGGGCGTCTCCAGCACAAACAGCGTGATGCCCAGAAACAGCGATCGAGCTCCGGCCGACCAAAACGGATCAGTCCCCGGAATGTCTGGATAAAGGATCGCGGCAATGTGCTGAACATCGTTGATCCGCAGGTTCGGATCCTCAGAGACATAGCTCAGGCAGTTCCAGCAGGCCGTATCACCTGACTCGTTCAGCGGATCGAACAGAAACACATCCTGACCGCAGCGTTGTCGATAGCCTGCGCTGATGGTCCAGTTCTCGAGTTTCAAATCGAGGCATACGACCGAGCCTGGCCAAGTTAACAGGTTCGGAATGACAATTGCTGTGCCTTTGTCCGAACGGGGCGGAGCCGACAACAGCACACCCTGCTGGCCGCCGAGCACCAAATCGTGGCGACCGACGCGGCCCAGATAGAAGCCCGTCGTCGAAAATAGGCCGGCGCGCCCGATCTCACGCCGGTTCGCGAATCGCGCATCTCCATGCAGCGCGCGCGTTCGTGGCAGTACGGCGGGCAGCGCCGCCGCCAAGACCAACAAACCGCCGACTGCTGAAGCGACCTTGAGGCGCACGACTACGTCGGCGCGATCGCCGAAGTAATAGGCATAGCGAGCGATGGTAAGCGGCGTTGCCAAGGTCGGACTGGCGCCCATCAGCCAGAGAAAGAGGTAGCCCGCGAGATACTGCGACAACACGAGCCCCCCGACGCCCACGGCGAGGATGGTTGCGGCACGCATCGCTCGGCGCGATCTAGTGTGCGGCTGCCAAGTGGCTGCGTTTGCGAGCAGGGTCATAAAAGATCTCACGCACATAGCGCTCGTGTCGATCTACACCGAACTGCACGACGATATCGACGAGCATATAAAGCAGGCTCTTGATGTCCTCACGCGCCAGATCGCGCCCGCCTGGACTTTCCTTCACGAGCAGCATCAGTTGTTCGAACGCAAGCTGGGCACTGGAGGCATGGACGCTGGTAATGCTGCCTGGATGTCCGGAATTCACATTACGCAGGTAGTAGTAGGCTTCGTCACTGCGCAGCTCCGCCAACAGGATGCGGTCAGGTCGCATGCGCAGGCAGCTCTCCAGTAGCTGCTTCGGCGTGATGCGCGCGAGACCCTGCCCGTCTTTGGAGTAATACAAGCGCACGCTGTTTGGATGCCGATCGAGCACGAGCTCTTTGGCATCCTCGATAGTCACCAGCCGCTCCTCGGGCGGAATCTCGAGAATGAGTCCTTTCGTGAAGGTTGTCTTGCCGCTACCGGTGGGACCGCTCACGATGATGTTCTTTCGCGCTCGGACCGCGACGCGCAGAAACTCCTCGAACTCACCCGCCTCGTGAAGCCGCAACAATGTGAGTTCCGTCTCATCCAACTGGCTGGAGGCTGGCACACATCGATTAAACAGGCCGCTTCGAGCCAGCTCACGTACACTCCAGACACCTTCTGATGGCCGGCGAATTGTGATCGCGACGGTGCCTGGCGTGGTTGCCGGCGGTAGTACAATCTGGATGCGCTCGCCACTCGGCAGTGACGCTGAGAGCAGCGGTGACTCCTCATCGATTCGCTGCGCGGTCGAGTTCGCGACCAACTTGGCAAGGCGTCGGCACCAGTCGAGATCGGCGAAAGGCAAGGCCTCGCACCGCCACCCATCCCGAGTCTCGATGAATGCCTCGCCTGGCCGGTTGAGACAGACCTCGGTGACTTCCGGTCGAGTCAGGATGGGCCGCAAAGCGCGTAACGTCAGTTCGAGTGCGGAGGACTCAGGATGTGAGCTGCCGCGCGAGGTCGCAGTCGCAGCCGTTCCGATCGGATGCACCGACGACTCAGCGGCGTTGTGCGGCTGGACGCAACTCATAAACGCTCCTGAAGTCGAGATCGCGAGCGACGAGCACCGCGATACGATCGCCGTGCCGCTTGGTGACGGTCGGAGGAATGTTGATCGTGCTTCGGAGCACTTCCGTCATCACGTCACGAGAGGTTGAGGGATTGACGATCAGGGCTCCGTCTGCCGAGCTTGAACGCTGGACGGCTGCCTGCACGGCACCGTCGATCACGGAAACAAGAATCGCCGCTCCAAACCGCTCCCAGAAATGCCGGTTGAGGTCGCCGGGGAGCCCCGCACGACCAAGTTCGTCCGTAGCTGGCGAAGCCAGCGGGACCACTACGCCCGTCGGCGTCCTCGCTTCCGTCCAGAGCACGTAAACCCGTGCCGAACCGTGGCGCACATCGCCGCGGGTCTCGCCAACCAGCTTGGTACCGCGTTCTAGCAGCACCACGTCGCCGTTCGCTCCGAATGTGTCGGTCGCCGTGACACACGTGGTCATGCCTGGCATTGAGGAATCGATGGCGGTCTCCAACGTGCAATCGACAAAGGCGCCCTTCGGAAGCAACAAGCGTTGTGTCGGCAGGACTTTCGCATGTACGGCCGGCGTGCTGGTTGGTATCAACAAACTCTCGAGCGAGCTGGCCGCGGTCGGCGTGATGGAAGGCGCTTCGGTGCGTGTCATGCCCCCGTTACCGACATACTCGGAAAGAGCTATCCCCTCGTCGCGCGGCGTCATCGCCCCATTGGATGCCGCCACAAAAACTGGGCCCGCCAGGCGCCGATCGATGGGTCCCTCACCATGAGGGATTGCAGCCGGGGTGGTGTAGCCCGCCGGTTCGGAATGCATCGGCGGCTCGTTGCCAGGCAATCCCTGCAACTCGAACGTGGATACAGGCGGTAAATCCGGCCGTGGTCCAAGTACCTTGTCGATCATCGGCGGATCGACACGCCCTAAGGGGGGCAATGCCATTTCCCCCTGCGTCCTTTGCTTCGTATTTTGTGCGTGCGCTGACTCCGTTCGCGAGCGGCCGGCAAATGCCTGCGTGTAGTACCAAGCAAGGAAACCCAACGCGAGCAGAGCCATAAGCCCCGCCGCGAGCAAGTTGCTAACGCGGCTCTGAAGCGAGCGCGTGCCGTGGATGGACGCGATGCCGCGCTCTCCCTCAACAGTGTGGACCTTCTCATTTTGCTGCCCATCGTTACGTTGGTCCGCCCGGCTTGCGTCGGAGGTGTTGGGCGTTGACGCCATCTCGCCTGCGCTAAGCGAGCGAAATCGTGTCCAGACGCTCATGGCAACACCCCTTTGCGCTCGCGATGAACGGTCGGTGCGATGGTGCCCGAATCGAGGCGCTCACCGACTCCATTGAATCCCTTGTTCACAAGGCATCCGGTCAGATGCCCACGTCGAACGATGAACTCACGCGCGATGCGATGAATGACGATGTCGCCCGCATCAACGCTGAAGTTGAGCAGCGACTCGGTGCCATCCTCGGCACGTACGAAAACCACGGGGAGTTCGGTCCTGCTGCCGAACGTGAGTCGGGTATGCACGCCATCGTCGGATGCCGCGACCGGTTTTACCGCAGAGTCACCGCAGAACCAGTAGTCGATATTCCGTGGACGGGCGTTGCTGGCGGCTGCGAGGTCGGTGTCAACCAGCTTGGCGACGGTCGGCCCATCAGCAGCCGACGGCGGCGGATAAACGAACCGCACGGCGAAGATGACGTCTTCACTAAGTCCACTGGGCTGGCGATCGGCGACGGAGTAGTCGAAGCGGTACGCGCGGCGATTCGTGTAGATGACGAAATTGGTGCCTACGTTTGCCGCGCGGGGCTTCAGGATGACGTGATTGTCGTGCGCGCCGAACGTGATTGCGTCCAGATCTCCACCGGCCTGGCCAACGAACTCCTCGCCTACTTCGAATATGAGCTCGATACCGTAACCGACCAGGCCCTTGAGCTGATAGACCTCATCCTCGAGATAGGCGGCCGTGCGGATGCGAGGATCGGTTAGCCCTCGCGCCGGCGTTGTCGCGGCCAACGTCGCATGCAGGCTGCTGACGATAGTTAGCGCGAGCACAGTAGAAATACGTAAGGCATGCGCGACCTTCATGGCAGCGCGCCTCTGAGCGCATGCGACCCGGTTGACAGAACCGTTGGCATGGCTGCCGGCGCCGGTTCAGCGACCACCTCGGGTTCGGGACGGAAATCGATGATACGAAACCCGAGTGGATTCCATCGGCGCACCTTGGGATCCTTGGCCGGCTCTGCGTAGGCGAATTGGATAGTCGCAATCCAATAGCTCTTTTGCTCCTCTGCGCCATCAGCCGTCCGCTTCGCCTTGATGTAACGTACTTGCGCGAGGTCCGCGGTGCCATTGGCCCGCTCGAAGAAACTGACCGAAGTGACTTGCGATCGGATCGTCGTTCCATCCTTGTACGTGTTAAGCGGCGATGATGGGTTACTGCGATTCCATTGCGCGTACCAGACTTGATTGCGCTGAGGCGTATGAAATGCGCCGCACTCCTCGTAGTCGCTCTCAGCCGTCGCATGCGTGAAGCGCTCACACACGCTGACGTAATGATCCAGAAAGTAACGAGTCACCGCCTCGGGCATATCCGCACGACCAACAAACACAGGCACTACGTCCACAAGGCCGGATGTACTGTCGACGCGGATGACGAAGGGTTCCACACGTTTCAGTGGCATGAGCAGCATCAGCGCGACTGCGATCACGATCGCGCAAAGCCAGCCGGCACCTGCAACGGACCACGCGATTCGTAAGGTCATCTTCGCCTGAGCAGCTCGATCGGCGTCCCAGGATGCTGCTTCATTGAAGTAAGCATTGAGTGCAGCTTCCCTACTCACGATCAAATCTCTTTGGGTTTGCCTTGACGGTTCCAGCTTGGTGGCCTGATTGCGTCTCTCGGCGATCAGGCATGTTGATCGGCTCTAAGCGTCCATCACAGCGCACGGCATCGCCGTTTGTAACGCAACCCGCGAGGGTCATCAGCAACAATGTGGCCAGTATCCTTCTGGACATATCCATATGAATTCACCGACCTCGAATGGTGTTCTCCCGCCAGCCTCCGGCGACTGCCTTAGCAGCACGGCGAGCGTAGTAACCCGCCTTCCGGCTCGGCGAATCCCAGCGTGTCGTCTCGCGATCCGAAAAACCGCGCATGAACTGACCACCACTGCGCGTAGCCCTGCCGAATCCCCATGCTAGCGCAGCGCTCACCACGCCAAAGGTGGAAAGAGCAAGGCCGCTCGCGAGACCAGCTGCCATAGGCATCACCTGCCTCATGACTAAGAAAGTCAGCCCAGCCGCCAAACAGACACGAACAGCGTCCGCGATTTCGATATCACCGCCGGCGCTGGCTGCCTGTTCGGCTGCGACAGCCATGACCTCCAGCATCACCGCTGACATGAGAGCGGCTAAGATGGCGATGAACGCGTAGTTCGCCATTTGCGCAATCCAAGACTCAAAGAAGCGCTTTGTCGTGTCGAACATCAGGAGGGCGATGAAGAGTGGCCCCAGCGCAAGCAACACTGCCAATGCGATTCGGGAGAGCGAAAGTAGGAAGATGGTGTAAATCGCGGTTAGACCGACGATTACATACACAGCCAATCCTGCCAGGTAGTACGCGAAGTCCCCGTCAAAAATTCCGCCCTTTCTTATCAATAGTTCAGCCGCATCAGCCCCGGTTAGCATGGTGCTATCGACAATGGCTACTGAGTCATACGCTCCAACAACTACGGCGGCAAGGCGGCTGGGCGCGTAGAAGAAGGTATCGACGATGACGAGGTTGTAAAGCCAAAGAGATAGACTCACGCCCAGAATTACGCCAAGGACGACTATACGCTTCACGCCGGCGATGAATGGCTCTTCGATCTTTCCGATCAGATGCAAGTATCCCCAAACCGCGACGTACAGGACCGCAAGGGTCACGATTGCAGGCTCAAGCACCGCAGCCATGCGCGCCGTGTTATCGCCGATATACGTGGCAAGGATCCTAGTTATCCAGTCGTAGAATTGATCAAAGAACCCCATTTCTGATATCTCACTACCTGTTCCCGCTCTGCTCGCGTTCGGCGCTCTCGCCCTGTCCACCAGGTTCGCGCCGCTCCTTGTAAGGTAATGCCTCAGGCAGGTTCAGAGGCGCGAGGTCTCTCAGCGATTTCGTTTCCTGGCGTGCGGCTTGGCGCGCATTGATGCAATCAGGAGTTTGGCCAAGAGCACCGGGATCGTTCTCGCATTGAGCGAGCTTCTCGGCACGCGCGTCTGCGTTTGTTCGGTAGTACTCGACGGTCTGATGCGTCGGTTCCGAAGATGGCGTGCAGGCTGAAGCAGCAAGGACCCCACCCGTCGCCAAACAGATGCGCACCCAGCGCGCGGCATCGCCAATGCATCGAGTCGAGAGATTCGTGATAGTCATGTCATAGCCCCAATGGAGGAAGGTCCCGGAGAGAGCCAATCGAAGCGATGGCCTGCTCGCGGACGCGCTGCTTGCGTGCCCACTCCTCAGCCTGCGCCGTCTGATACAACACGCCCAGTTTCGTCGACTCGTTTTGCAGCATGCCCTGCTCGGCCTGGATGCGTGCCTGGAGGTCGAGAATTGCTTTCTGGTCGCTCGCCTGTGAAATGGCATTGACGAGTTGCTGAATTGAATGGAACCGTCTACTGGTCGCGGACAATGCCTCTCGAGTCAACGCCTGCAACATAGCCGCGGAGCGCCGCGCAGCTTCCAGCTGAGCACGCTCCGCCACGGACAGCTCGGAGATCTGTTGGTTACTGAGGACAGCGTTAGTGTTGATGAGCTGCTGCAGCTCCCGAGCCAGCGTGCCGTAACCGGTGCTTGCTTGATTAAGAACGCCGGATAATTGCTCCCAGTCCGCAGGAAGGTAGTTTCGCGCCGTGCCCTCGAGCAGCCGTTCCATGCCGCGTCCCCCACGCATCGAGTCGAGTGCTTCTCGCGCCTGCTGTAGCTGCTCCCGCGTGGTCTCAAGCTGCTGGCGCATGGTGTTGACCTGCTCAACGAGTTGAGCAATAGCTCCCACATCCACGACCGCCCATTGTGCGTGGGCCGCCGGGGTAGTACTTAGCCAGGCGATGAGGCAAATGAGCAAGTAACGGACTATGCGTAATGACATGGCGAAATCCCTCTCTCGCGCATTAGCAGAGTTCGAGTCCTATTCAGCCTCGTTCGAACCCTGCCATAAAAGTACCGAGCCACTGACTTGGGTCAGAGCCGACAGTTCGCATGATTCGATGCAATTGCTCGACGGTGCTGCGACGACCGGAGATCACGGCAAGCTCAGCATCAAACCCATTAAGGTCCAGCGCGCACACAACACTGTCATGCCCCTGCTTAACCAGAAACATCCTCGATCCTGGCTCCAACTGCTCCTTCAGCAACTTAAACTCACGTTCAGTGAGACCGAAGCCGTCGATGTAGTCCTCTGCGTCGGCGTCCGGGTTCGGAAAGAACACCTTGGTTGCGGTTTGCTCCACCACCGTCCTAGCGATGCGGCTGTTGAGCACACCGCGCGCGGTTTGGGTTGCTGCGCATAGAACCCCGTTGAGTTTTCTCCAGGTCTTCGGTGCGTTATCAGCAAAGCTCTCGAAATCGACATCGGAGAGCGCGTTCGAAAACTCGTCAACCCAACACACCAACTGCCGACCATCGAGCAGTTGCTCGACCAGATGGAAGAGATATCGATTGACGGGACCGCGAATCAGTTCGTTCGATAAAAAATGCGTGACATCGAAGCCGATCGTGGTGTTACCGGCCAGTTGGGGGACGATCGAATCCGCGGCGTTATCGAACACCCAGCCGTATTCGCCTTGGGCACTGTGAGACCAGCGAGCCAGGCGCGCATGAATGCCATCGGGCTGCGTCGGATCTGCAAATTCGATGAGCCGGGACAGTCGCCTTGCAGGCATCTCAAGCGCCAGCGTCCCACGCAGCGCCTGGTCGAGGTCGGCTTGCTCGCGAGTCGTCAGCGGTGCGGGGCCGCGCGCCAGCATCCGAAGCCATGCTTTCAGGAATTCGATGTTGACTGGCGTTGGGTCGAGCTGCAATGGGTTGAACCCCGTTGGCCGTCCCGCCTGCAGCGGCAGATAGACACCTCCGAGCGCGCGCACGAGAATCTCTAAGCCTTGATCTTTATCGAAGATCACCTGCGTCGCGCCTTGCCCCGCCAACAGCGAGATTAGGAAGCCGATGAAGACTGTCTTGCCAGAACCGGTCGGCCCGCAGATGAACGTGTGCCCAGTGTCTTTGCGGCTGCCACCCTCTGGGTCACGTGGATCGCAGGCATGCAAACTGAAATAGTACGGTGAACGGGCACTTGTAATCAGAAGAGCGAGCGCGTCGCCCCAGTGGTTACCCGTCACGCGCCCGGTCGGATAGTTGTGCCAAGGAACCATGGCTGCGAAGTTGCGCGAGCTCACCGGGGCTTTGCGGGGCCGGAGTGAGAAGTTGCCCGGAAGTTGGGACCAGAAAGCAGCTTCCAGAGCGAGGTCCTCGCGTGCGACCGTCATGCCGGAATCCGCAAGCATGGTACGGGCCAAAGCGACATCGTCATTGAGGCGCTTCAGAATCATCCCGTCGGACGCGGAGCGCGCGGAGCTCGGAGCTGTCAGGACTTGCAACGTGAAGTGGTGATCGCCCATGACGAACTCGTTTGCCGTCAGGGCATCCAGAGCCTCCTTCAGTTCCTCGGTTTGGCTGACTGCGAAGTCACCCGCGTTTGCCATACGGTTGAACTGACGCTGCAGCAAGCCTTGTGCCGCACCCTTAGTCAGAAATGCGAAGGACTGAGTAAGGACGAACTCAAATGGCGCCGACAGCAATGCGTTGTACATTCCGACACTGGTTGGCGTCGGGTACTCCTTGATTCCGAGAAACGCGCCGAATCTTGTTTCGGTCGGAAGACGGTACTCGATGACTTCGCTGCCGAAGAGTGGCCTACTCGTCGCGAGCACCTCGTTGAGCGGCGCCCGGGGCAACGGCACAGCTCGCCACTCCGCATTGATGATCACACCAAAAAATTCGAGCAGCCTGGAATAGGTTCGGCCGCCCGCGTCGTAAAGGCTCAGCCGCTCTGGCTCGTATCTGGCGAGCGATGCCGCGACCGCCTGACCGAGCTTCTCGCACGTCTCGACGGCATCAACGATGATCGCGCGTTCGGTCGCGCGGCCGGCTCGTGAAAGGAGCCTAGATGTGGCGCCCGGCACCACGCCCGCGACCGGGCGATGGACCAACGACAGATACAGCTCGTTGACCATGAGCGTTTCGTTCGCAAGGCGCTCGCGATACTTTCGAACCAGCCTCCCAGCAAAGCCCGTCGTATCCCTCTGCCCGGCTACCGCACGCTCGCGCCTCCGAATCAGGTGCGTCCACAACGCAAGGTTCGAGTTGGCTATGTTTCGCCACGTCACATTGAGCCGTTCGTGCCAGTTGTTCAGGGTTTCGTCGTCCGCGCTTTCGAAGCTTGCACCCGCGAGGCGGAACACCTGCACGAAGTCCCCGGCCTGGGTCTTTACGACGCTCTCGCCCACATGCGAGAGGTATGGAATCTGGCGGGCGGCGGTCGGCTCGCGGTGGGTCGCCAGGAGGCGATTTACGGCTGGCATTTGAATTCCCCAGCCAATTTCACCCATGTCTGCGCGGTGACCGTCCCTTTGCGACGTCCAGCGCGGCTCGGCAGATCCAGCACCAGTGGGCTATAGCTGGCCGCACGCCAAAGCCGCACCGTGCCCAGAAAAGCCGGCAAGCGCGTACGAGACCACAGCAACATCAAATGGAAGAAACGCGCATCGCGCGCACAAAGGAGCGCGCAGACGCCATGAATCGGAATCGCGATTAAGAGCGTGAGAAGGTTCTTCGTCACGACGAACACTTCCATGGTCACGACCAGATTCAGAAGCAACGCTTCATACGCTACGCCCCAGCGCATCGGGGGCCGCGTGATGCCGACGAACAGCGGATCGACGGTGAGGCCTGCGTTACGCTCGCTCATGCTCATGTCCCTAAACACCGAACATTCCACGAATCCAGGCAACGATCTGCGGAGACCCAAAAATTGCCGCAATCCCGACGATGCAGCCGATGACCCATCCCCAGCTGATCCGCCCGACGGCAGCGGCGATGGCGGCACCGATGACCACCAAGATGGCGATCGGGGTCGCAATTGCGAGCGCAAACGTCACCAGAGAGTTCGCGCCAGTGTCGAATGGTGATTGCTGCGCGGTGGCGAGCCCCGGTAGTGCCGCTATTGTGAGCATCAACGCGCATCTGACTTCCAGTCGGTCGACCTGTTTCACGTTCGCGTCCCTTCAAACGCTGAGGGGACCTCATAGAAACATCACGGCGGAACGGCGTGGTAGCAAAGTTTCGCGGATAATGCGGTCGAAACTCTCGCCAAACGCTGCTTAGTTCGGCCGATTTTTCGGCGAAACTCAGGCTACGTATTGAGTAATCTGACGAGGCCAGAGATTCGCGCTCGCTATTCATGGGGCTCTCCATCTAGCAATGAGAGCAGCTCACCACCGATCAGTTGCACACCGTGAAGCCGACTCTCATAGAGCGCGTCATCGTCGTCAGAGCGGGCTGCGGTGAGCAGCTTGACCCAGAACGAGGGAAGGTCCTGCCACCGAGGTTGAAGATCCCGGCTGTACCGCGCGGCGATCCGTTCCACATCCTCGGGACCGAAGCCGACGACGATCCTTCTCACAGCGGGCGCCATGCCCAGTAAGATGCTGGCGGCACCGCGATCGAGTGAGACCGTATTCCAGGCGAGCATAAGCGTCTCTCGCATGAGCTCTCCGGCGACCTTTCCGGGAAACACGGGACTCCGCATACCGTACCGTCGACGCTGTGGACGTGGATCCTGTGCCACGCGCCACCACTGCGGATCCTGAAAGTGCATGTCCAGGAGCAAGAACGGCATATCTGCAGCGCGCTTACGGGCAGCCGGATTCAAAGCAGTCCAGAGCGCTCGATACTGGCCTACGATTGCGGGGGTGGTCGTTTGGTGGCGATCCGACCGCGCAACTTTAGTGAGCGCCTCAAGACATCGTTCGTTCAGGGCTCGAACTCGTCGCAGCGTTGCGGCGCCTCGCCATATGAATTCGAGCGATTCCTGTGACGCGTCCGATTCACCATCCATGAGTATCTTCGACATCGTCCTTGCTCTACCGAAGTACACTCCATTTAGAACAGATCTTGCTGCACGCCCTCGCCAATATCGACTGGTTTGAGCGAGTGATCGCTGCGCGCTGGATCACTGTGTGTTGGCGACGCCGCGCCTGGATGTTGACAGTGAGCGCACCATTGACGCCGCGTCGTGAGTAGGTCAACGAGCAGCAGGGCTGTGCAGTTGCCACACTTGGATAGGGCAATGGAATCCGCCTGCACGATGCCTAGGGACAGCAGCATGATGTGCTCGAGCTCGACGCCGGAGTTCGGAAAGCACGCTAAATACGCTTCGAGCACGTCGCAAAGGCATTCGCCCACTTCAATCATGCTCTGCTTCTGGGCAGCGCCTTCGTTAGCTCCCACACCGGCCAGAATGCGCCAGAAGACAGCGAGTGCCGCTGCTTCGTCACGAACGCGATGGTTCGAAAGAAAGACCGTGAAGGACTTTGGAGGCGGCCCGCGGTGACGCATCTCGCTCGGCACGCGCCAACGCCGACGGAGTGTTGCCAATTGATGCCGGGACAATCCGGTAAGGCGAAAAATGGTCTGCGTTCGTGCTCGGTGCGCGACCAGTCGCTGCGCGAGATGCCGTCGTCGCAACTCTCGATCGATCGGTTCCCTGGTGACGTACGCGTCCATGTTGGTCCCCATTTCCCGCGCAGACTCCGCAACGCAGGCTGGCATCAGAAATATCTGAGAGCGATTGCCACACTCAATTACCTGAAAAGGCCAGTTGACATCTCCATGGTAGCACGACAAGGCGCCGTGCTCTGGACAGGTGTAGGTCTGTACCTCGGATCAATATCTCTTAACACGTTGGCGGCCGCCTGATTGGCAAGGTTTGACGCGCTCGCCGCCGTGGCGAGATTGAGCACCGATCCCTTTCGATCGAAGTTACAACGTCGCCAAAGCAGATCTCGCCGTGCTGAACAGCCCAAACAATCGCCTGTATTCTCGTTGAGACTCCCAAACGTCGCTTTGCGGCTTCCACGTGCTTGTGCACGGTGTGGTCGCTAATCCCGAGCAGTCGGCTAATGTCCCAATCGCTCTTTCCTTCGGCAGCCAGTTCCAGGCACTGGCGCTCGCGCATCGTCAGGACTGGATTGACGTCCGGAGCTTCCGCCCTGCTCACCCGTCGATTTCGGCGGTCACTGACGGACGCGTAGAGGTACGGGGCCATGATCTGCACAGCTCGATAGGCGCGATCCTCTATCGAGCTCGATTCGGGAATCACGCTACACGATGCGCGAAGAGGCCCGTCTGCCCAGGGGAGATGTATGGGGACCGTATATCCATTGGCGATTCCCGCGCGCGCTGCTTCCTCCATGATGCGCTTCTGCGCAGGGGTTAGGCCGACCCGGAACTCCGGTGCGCTCCACCGGAAAGGCAAAATCTCACGCTCGGCTCGCCGGAAGACCGGGTCAGAGTTTTGAAGGTCTCGGGCCGCATAGCTGCCGACCCACTCACTCGGGTAATTGTGAAGAATGACCGCGCTCTGTGGAGGCCGCAGCGGATTCACGTGCGAGCAGCACGCGAAATACCGAAACCCCATCTGTTCCAGTATGGTCTGGAAGGTCGCCGTTAATTCCTGGGGCGACGCCGAGCGCTCACAACGCTCGACGAATGACTGCGTCAGGTCAAGAGGGTCCATCTCATTCAGCTTTGGCCATCGGGAGCCGGATCCGTGACGAGCGCGGCTCCTTCGCATCGGGCTAGAGTCTGCTCCTTCCGCTCGCTGCTGGTTCCAGGCAATTAAGACACAGTCGAAAGGTATGTGTTCCTGCGGTTGATACGCATGGGACAGCCAAGTGCCCCGCAGTGATACTCGCTGTATGACTATATGATCAGTCCTTTCAACTCATGCGATTCCCGAAGGACGACGTTGTTGAGTCCATGCCTGCAAGCCTCGAGCGATTCGCCGATCCGAACAACGCTGTCACCTTTAAAAGCACCTATTTCGATAGGAGCCGGAGGAAGCTGTGATAGATGGGAATTAGGAGCAGGCACGCGATAGAGATACACAACATGATCCAAAAGGGAATCGGCGGCGGTCTACTCGATCCTTCGTTGACGAGGCCGGTGAGCACGCTCAGAACGGCGACTCCAGACAGCATCACTCGGACCGGCGGCTCGAGAAAGGCCAACACAACCAGGAGCGGCAGGCGAATGATGCACCAGATCCATACCAGAGCCGCCCGGATCAGATCTGCAAGGACATTTGCTTTCGTAGTCCTGAGGCGCTGGTTGGCAGTGCTCATGATGTCGTGCTCCGCCGGCGTGAACAGCACATTTACAGTCCGCATAGCGCGACACGCACGCGAATCATTCGCATAGGGTGAGCGCGTTCTCTTCGGTATACCGAGACATGGAAGTCGCCTCCCTTCCCAATCCCTGCGGCGGAGGGGTGAACACTGGTCCCGCAATTCCCCAATCGTTCACTGCGCTACCTGGCGGGGAACCTGCACCAACCGATCGAGCAGGTCGAGAACACTGACGATCCCGCGCTCCACATCGCGCAACGCTGGGAGCACCTCCGGCTGGTAATTGGGCTTAACGCCTCGCAGGGTGCACTCGGTCACCCGAACCACCTGGACCGCAGGGCGGAGCCATTCTTGTTGGAGCGGCGCTGCCTCATGAGCGACGATGCCTTCGTGCGTGAATGCGCCCTGCGCGCGCTTCAATATGTCACCCACGAGATTGCAGCATTGCCACAGCAGCGGATCCTCGGGGTCATATGCGTAACAGTCGAGCAAAACCTGCCACGTGATCTCTGTGAGATCAATGACACGCGCAAGATGCGATTGATATAGCTGGGTCAGTTCAGCCGCTTCCGATGTATCGGAGGCCGACGCGCGGCTTGCAATGCTTTTCAGTCGAACTTGCGGGGAATTCTCTCTTCGTCGCCTGATATATGCGCCCGAGCGGTGAGCCAGCTCAGGCGTGCTCCTTCGCTTGTGTGTCCGCTTTCCCGCAGATGCAACATTGGTGGAACTGGCTGGTACGGAGGGTGGCTGTTCGCCACGCGCGGGCTTACGCGACCGAAGCTGCGGCTTAGAACGTCCTTTGCCGCCGGGCACCGTTCGCTTCATGATTCACTGTCTCCTGACCGCAGCTTTGCTCAATCATTTCGGCCGCCGCCCTTCAGTGCGCATGGAGACTCACGCTCATTATAAACCGCCCGCCGTGATCCCGCGCGGAACGTCCGCGCACACCACCAAAGCCCGGGCGCCATGCTCATGAAGCCATGATTACCTCTGCGTCGGCGCAGATCGTTGCGATGGCCTCGACCACGCAGACACACTAGTCCGATCGCTTCGGACAAATCCACTATTTTCGGACGGAATATTGGCGCCCCAAAACGGGCCCTCTTGCGGGTATATCTCGCGCTCTTGCGCCACGGGCGCAGCGCAGCCGGAAATGAGTTATGCCCAAATCGCCGAGTTGTCGTTTGGGTCGTGCTATTTCTCAACATAGGTGCCTAGGGAGAGCACTGCCGAGATGCCCGAGGCTTGGAATGACGCATGGACGAGATTGACGAGATGGGAGAATAAATGCATCGAGTGCTCGATGAGCTCAAATTGGATCACCTTGTTTTCAGATTCTTGAGAACGCGAAGTACCGGATTGTTCCTAAGAGTGAGTTTATCGACACAGCAGAAATTGTGGATGAGGATCTCGAGTGGAGAGAAGCCAGCCCGCAGTTTCGATATCACCTCCGTCGCGAGCGGAAGGCCAGTGTTCGAGAGGCAAAAAAAGCCGCGTTCCGTCGCAAACATGGCGGGCAGCTGTTCTGCAAGCGATGCGGCGCCTATCCGGTGGAGACCGAACTGCTCGAGTGTCGAAGCCTATCGCGCTGGCGGGGCTCATCGCCGCGTTGCCCAACTAGCAATCGATGGCGCAGGCGGCTCAATGGCTCGCAATAGTCGTGCCGGCCTTGAACTACTGTTTATACATTCTGATTCGGGTTAATCCGAACTTCGGATTATATGAGGTAGCTATCAATCACGAGGGCTGCCGTTTTGAAGTCGTTGAGGACGCCGCCGCATCTCGCTTTGCTGAAGATCTTGCGGAAGCGGCGAGAAGCCTTAGGTCTGACCCAAAAGGAGGTGGCACGCCGATTGGGACGTGGTCAATCGTGGTTGAGTAAGATCGAGATCGGGGAACGCCGCATGGATGTCATCGAGTTTGCGCGGCTTTGCAAAGTGCTCGATCTGGGCCCAGGGCGAGTCATCGGCCAGTTGCCCGGCTTGTGAGCGCTGGTTCCGTGGTTGTTGTGCTCTGAGTCGCAGCCCTGCGCATCTCGCGATGAGTGAGTCGATGGCAATTGGCGCAAAGGCATTGGAGATCCTCAAGGGCGAGTGGCATGGCCGTCCGCCATGTCTGACACCTGAACGCGAGCATGATGAACTTCGATGCAGCCCAAGGCGCCTGGCCATTCACCTTGATGCCGCTGAACTGCGGGTATGTGTGACCCCGGTGGGATCCAGCTGCACCGTCTGGTCTACGGTAATTGTTAGCAAAGCCCTCGCGTCACTCCTGCAGAGCATCCTACGTTGGGACGAATCTGCGAGTGGCCCGGTCCCATCGTCAGGTCGCACAGGAACCATTGCAGAAGCAAACAATTTCGAGCCCCCGAAATTGATGCTAGCATCGATGGCCCTATTCGTGCATCAAAGAACGCAGCACGAACTGCTCTAGCATGATAGAAGTGGTTAGCGGTTAGTCAGATGCACAGTGACGCTCTCATAGCTTTGAGCTCGCCCGTTGCCGACTAGGAAGCCAGCTACATCCTCATCGGCTGCCCCCGTGGTATACAGTCGCCTCAAGTGTGAAACTCCATGGCAGGACGATCAGTCACATCAACACTGATGGCATGGATGCGCTTGCCAGCGCTCTTGAGATATCTCATGGCCTCATCGAGATGTTTTTTGGTCGGTAACCAATCGCAACCTTCATCCCTGCGTCGGCGAAAGCTCGCGCAATGCCAAGACCGATTCCGCTTGAGCCGCCCGCGATGAAGGCTGTCTTTCCATCGACCTCCTTCACAGGGATCCTGAGGCCTTCGCAACTGCTAGATGCGGCAGTTGGAATCGAGCGCGCCCCACTTGACCATTGGAAGACAGCGTGGCCAGAGAAGCGCTTCCGGTCGCCATGGCAGTGCCTTTTATGAAACCTCGGCGCGAAAGACCCATCAAAGGCAAAGCACGCTCTGCTCCGTCTTCATCTTCTGGCACAATCTTCTCCAATTCGACGGCGGAACTCGGTGTAGCGCTTAGGGTACCCGGGCGTCGACGGTTGAAAGTTGACCGCCCAAATGAGCGCACTGGTGCACGCTACATCTGATAGTTCATGTACGTGAAGACATTGCATTGGTAAGTCTGCACCGCGTTTTCGGCCTGGCTCGTCCAGGGCCAGCAAAATAGTTGCGCCCAGGTCAGTCGCTCAGCTGAGAAGGATACGGAAGACGATTTCAGCGACTATGCGAAGCAAGCGAGCAACGACGGGAGTGTCATCGCCTCGTGCGACAATCGCATTCTAGAACTGACGCTCAGAAATAACGACCGTCCGCAAAGCAAATGTCTATGTCAGATAGCGCAACTACTACTTGCGACGCCGTTGCATCAACCGCGTCAGCGGCGAACATCACTGCACGCAATAAACTCGTCATCACGCTGCTGCTCATGTCGACCTTCGTCGTCATTCTCAACGAGACCCTCATGGGTGTGGCTTTGCCGCATGTGATGGCCGACCTGAGGATAGACGCGAGCGCGGCGCAGTGGCTCACTAGCGCGTTCATGTTGACCATGGCCGTGGTGATACCCGTAACCGGATTTCTGCTGCGGCGGTTTACTACCCGCACTGTGTTTATCATAGCGATGACGCTCTTCAGCGCGGGCACCTTGTTCGCCGCGGCTTCTGCACGATTCGAGCCGTTGGTTGGCGCGCGCATCGTTCAAGCAAGCGGAACCGCCATCATGGTACCGCTGCTGTTTACGACGGTGCTGACGCTCGTTCCCGAGTCTTCGCGTGGCCGCGCCATGGGCAACATCTCAATTGTTACCTCAGTCGCGCCCGCCATTGGGCCGACGATTTCCGGTGCGATTCTGAGCGTCTTGCATTGGCGCTGGATGTTCATCCTGGTGCTACCGATCGCTATCGCGTCTCTCATCCTGGGCATTGCGCGTGTGCAGAACGTCACCGAGCTTCGCCAGAGCCAACTCGATGTTCTATCAGTGATTCTGTCTGGTTTTGGCTTCGGCGGCGTTGTTTACGGCCTGAGCGCCACGGGGACTTCGGCGGGCGGCATTCGCTCGAGTTCTGTTTGGTTGCCACTTCTCGTTGGGGCGGTGGCACTCACCGCATTCATCGTACGTCAGCTGCAAATGCAGCCGCGCGAAATGCAGCTGCTCGATCTGCGTGCATTCCGAAGCAAGACATTCACGATCGCCGTCATCGTGATGACCATCCACATCATCGTGCTCTTTGGCACCATCATCTTGCTCCCTATCTACACACAGAATGTACTGCATCTCACGCCGATAGCCACTGGCCTGCTGCTTCTTCCAGGTGGCCTCTTCTTTGGTCTATTGGGCCCCATCGTCGGCCGAAGTTACGACCGCATCGGTCCCACAGTTCTCTTGATCACCGGTGCCGTGATAGTTTCGGCGTCGTTGTGGGGAATGGTGTTGTTGGATACCCACTCCTATCCGTGGATGGTGCTCGCAGCGCATTCGTTGCTATGTGTCGGCTTTGCTCTGCTCTTCACACCGCTGTTCACCGCTAGTCTAAGCGCACTCCCAGTGCACCTATATTCGTATGGAAGCGTGATTGTTGGAACTGTTCAGCAACTCGCTGGCGCTGCTGGCAGTGCGCTCTTCGTAAGCATTTTGACCGCCACGGTCATCGAGCAGCGGAAATCGGGTTTGATGGAGGTGGACGCAACTGCGGCGGGAATTCACAGCGCACTTCTTTGCGCCGCAATCACTTCGCTCGCAGGCATTCCGTTGGCGTTCTTCATTCGCCGCGCACCTCCACCGACTCCGGTGTCGGCGGGCGGCGCACAATGAAAATCAATGCACCCGAATACTCCACTTCCGACTGCACTAACTCGGTATCGGTGTACAGATAGTCGCCAAGGCGAAACCGGGGAAAGTCATTCTGCAGTGAATTGCGAAAGCTCTCAGCCTCCCGGATGACAAAAAAGTTCGTGAGCATCCCGCGCCGGGATTCCGCGCCACTTCTACTCTTGAGCTTAACCCTTGCCGGAGGCTCTGGTACATGTGCACGAACGAGACTCTTTACTCGATGGGGTTGATGTGTTGCGCCTGGGAGCTCCGTTGCCTCAGCGTGGCCATGCGATGAGCCCAATCGCCGGTCATCTCGATGAGACCAAGGTGTTCGCCGGGCGTTGTCCGGTCGGCTGGTACTGCGCGGATTCAACATGACTCCTAAGGCGCCGACAGCGGATCTCGAGATTCAAGGCCTACAAACACGTCGACCTGCCCATGGCTACTTGTCCATTCCTCCATGACAGACACTCTCCGACGCGCTGCGCTCAATGCGTGCGTATTCAACTGATTGCGCCGGGTACTCTTACTTCCTATCAGATTCCGTGATTCGTAGTGGATAGTCGTGGCATAGATGCGAAGGCGCCAATTGTTAGGCCGATTGCACATGCGCTTACGTTCGCATGCTGTTTCCACTGATCACAAATTAAGCGTCATGCAAAAATCCAACCAAGCTCCGAATGATCTCATCGAGCATGAGCAGTTAGCCAGCAGGGTGGCTGCACTGGAATCGAAGGTTGCTGCGGGGCTCCAGCGCCATCGCATCATAGACCTGTACATGCGATACACGCGGGGTCTCAACAGACACGACATGGAGTTACTCACTGGCGTATTCTGGCCAGATGCGCAGATCAACTATGGGTTCAGTTCTTGGCTACGTGACGAATGGATTAGCCTCTGGGAGAGAGAGCGATATCTAAAGGGTATGTCATGCCAAGCGCACCACATCACAAACGAGACGATCGATATTGATGACGACCTCGCTCACGTCGAAAGCTACTTGATCGCCTTCTGGCGTCCACCGACCGACGAGACGCCCGCATTAATTCTCGCGGGCAGGTACATAGATAGGCTGGACCGTCGAGAAGATGAGTGGCGCATCTCGGTGCGCGAGTTCATTCCTCACTTTTGGACCGAGGCGAGGTCGATCTTTCACGCAACCTTCACTGAGTCAAGTTGGCCACATACTGACATCGGGTTGGGCGCATTCAACAGAAACGACCTCAGGTACCTCCGTCCGCTCACGCCCCGACCACGGGAAGGATGAACACGTGCCTATTCGCCACATGGCGGGCCAATCTCCTTGTCAGATCGACGCTTGAGTGGGCGTACGTATGATGGGTCGCGCCTGTCCCAGGCCCCCATCGCGCACGCAGACTTGGTCGCATTGATGTACGGATCAAAGGCCTCGGGGTCGGCGTCTGCTTTAATCTTGAAGTAAGGCACGAATTCTCGGACCGAGATGCGCCACTCGCCGTCTCGGCGGTCCAGTCGATCGATATACCGTCCAGCTACGATTGTATTTTCACGTCCAAAGGATTCATCCTTCTTCGGCATAAACAAGCCGGTCACATAAGTCTCGACGTGAGCCACGTCTCCGTTAACATCCACCGTCTCATTGGTGATGAGATGCCCCCAGCTCGAAAGTTTTGCCATATGGAACTCTAAGTGCCTTTTTATAAACTCGTCCAATGTGTTCGACTGATAGGCGTAGTTGATCTGGCAGTCGGGCCAGAATGCGCTTCTCATGAGCTGTACATCATTACGATCAAAGCCTCGCATGTAGCGAAGGTAGACATTGTGAATGAGCTGGCGATCAGTGAGATCGGAGACCTTGGCTTCGAGCTCTGTGATCCTAACGGCAAGGGCTGAGTAATCTGATGCCGGCGGAGCTGCATCCGCTGCAACAGTCAAAGCCACACAGGATAGCCACGCAATTATACCTATACGCATATTCATCTCAGCTGTGACTTTGACAGGTGCGCCATAGAACGCGTCTTAGGATCGATACTGCAGGCAAGAGCATGCAGTCCCCATAGCAATAGAGTGCCATAGGGGATCGGATGGTCCCTCTGTCGAGTCGAGAATCACCGCGCGCCCTTCGAAGTTGGGCTATGTTGAGTTTTCACTCGTGCGGACCATCGATCTCCGTGTAATGACGGTTGCCTGTTCACCGGCATGTCGTTCGGTCAGCAGGGCGCGACTCGCCCAGATATTTTCTTCGAGTCTCAGTTATCCAGAGATTCGGCCAGCTTGGCCCGGCATGATTCCCGCCCCCAGTCGTCCATGCTTCGGCGGGTGATGTCACCAGGCCGGGTCGGCAGCCGGTGATCACTGATAGGGGCTGGACCCGGAGTCATTCCGAAGTCGCTCGTAACGTAGATGCCGGGACCGGCTGCTGTAGGTCGCTGGCCGCCCAAAAATGGGTTACCAGTGACGGGCACCGAACCGCAGGACCCAGGTCTTCGCCGGCGTCGACGTTGAAATCGTCCAAGCGCCGTCTCGTCGAGGCAATAAGCAACTCAGGCGTGCGATCTTCCTGTCAGCGTTCGCGGCACCGCGCGACCCGATCTCCAGGGCCTAGTACGCGCAAGATTGGCCAAGGCAAACGTCACAACCAGGCCTCATCGCGCTCACCCGACGACGCTGTGATGTCCTGTTCGCCATGCTACGAGACGCACTGCTGCCCGCCGGCGGCGGAACTCCATTGACAACCGCATAGGGGCACCCCTGAGACCTCAGCCAAGTTGTAATCAGAACACCCAAGGCTAGGACCGTACTCTTCTGCAACACCGCCAATGAGTATCGGCGCCCGCCGGGCGCTGAATCGTGTGCAACACGTCAGCTCGATCACTACCGTTGCTCGTTCCATGTCCATCTACCGAAGCTCAGTTGTCGGAGCTTTCGATCGGAGCGGATGAGCGTTTCGAGACCACAAAGCGATAGTGCAATGGCGGTCGGTGACTTTTGATTCGGAAGCAACCCCTTGGTCGCCGTGTGGTTCTGCTCATAGTTGTTGTCCAGCGCGCGGTGGCGTCATTGACGGGAGGTTACATGTCAACACGCAGAGAGTTTCTAAAGCATACAGTCGCGGCCGGGGTCGTTGCGGTGCCACCGCTTCGCTGCACCTATGCCGGTGAGCCTGCCGGCGCAAATTCAGGAGCTTCGATCGTAAGAAAAGCAAAGCCCACGTCCGGCGCGCGTGTCAAATCGGTGATCCGTCGCGAGGAAACCGTGCTTCGATACGGTGGGAGGGGCGATAACTGGCATATGAGTTGGGCTGAAGATGATAGGCAGTATGTGAGCCTGTGTGACGGTTCTGGGTTCTCCGATCAGTTCAAAGCCGTTTATAACAGCCGAATCTTTGCCATTGAGGGCGGCCCACAAGGTGCCCAGTTCCACGACGTGCCAGGCTATCCGTTGCTAGGAGATCCCATACAAATGCCGAGTGACGCCCGCTACTACAGTTTCGGCACATTTGCGCTTGATGGGCGACTGTACCAGTATCTGAGCACGTTTGACCGCGCGTATCAACCCATCGAGCTTTCGAAGCCTCCTGTCGACCACCCGATGCGGTTTGTCGGCGCCAAGCTCATCTATTCACCTGACAACGGCCGCACGTGGTGCAACCAAGACGGGTCAACACCAGTTGTTTGGGAGGGATGGGACAAGCGCTCGCGCGAGACGCTGGTGTTCTTCGAGGAGGATCAGGAGGCCTTTTCACTGCTCACCGTGTTACAGATGGGCAAAAATTATCGGCTCAATCGCGACGGGTTCGTTTATATCTACAGCCCCAACGGCAATACAGAGGGCACAATGAATGAATTGGTCATGTTTCGTACGCCGAGCGCGAAGATTCTCGATCGTAGCGCTTACGAATTCTTCGCCGGCCTTCGATCGACTGGAGATGCCAAGTGGACCAAAGATATTGGTGCCCGCAAGCCCGTGCAGGTCTTTCCGCGTGGCTGGGTCAACAGAATGTGGCATCCGTATGCTTGGCACCCAAGTGTGGTCTACAACGCCCCGCTAGGCTTGTATATGATGGCGAACTGGGGCATGGGGACCGGAACCACAGCCGACCCATTCTCCGGGGTTACAATCGATCATATGTGGTTTGCCAAGCCGAGTTATCTTGGCTTCTGGATCGCACCAAATCCCTGGGGACCGTGGACTCAAATCTACGAGGAGACGAAGTGGATGCCGGAGGGCGATGCGGCAGCACGTGCCTATCAGCCGCAGATTGCGCCAAAGTGGATTGCGGCAGATGGCAAATCCTTCTGGATCGTGTGGACGGATTTTCAGGTCAAAGGAGATCGAGAGCAGTTCAGACGCCTAGTGGAAGAAACCTCCGTAACAGCGCAGCGCGGCGGTTTTCACGTGTCGGAGCGTGCACTGCAAGACAGAACTATGCGCAAGTTCATGCCGTACTACTCCTTCAACACTCAGCGCATCGACTTAATCCTCGCATAACGTGAACGATCGTCGCAATCTTCGGTCTGTCTCGTGCTTTCTCGGAGGGCGACTCTGCTGCATGTCCATCTCCAACAAACCGCTCTTAAGCCGATTCTTTGTGCTTGAAAATCCGCCAGTTCCGCACATGCAGTGGGCTCTCGTGCATACTTCGCAATATTAAGAACCGGTCCTGACGGGGCGAGAAACACAAGCAGAAAAATGCGTTTACTAACACGCCCGGCAATTGAGCTATAAGAGCTGGCGTTAGCCTGGCGCGTATCGAACGTTGCTGAGGGCGGATCCAACGCCGGTACTCGGTGTGCGAATACAGTCCGAGGCCGCGCAATATCAATAACCACTTGGGGCTCCGCCAAGGAGCCTTTCGCCTTGCTAACTCGGAGATAGGTAGCGAGTCCAGAAGTGCCGGCCACTTGAGAAACATTATCTCCCGGGATTCCCTTGAGAAGGTATGCGTATTGTCCATCCTGTAACTGATCAACGGCTCCGCAATCACAACAGCTTTTCCGGGAAGGCGACTCTGAAAGATTACTCCGAGAAAGACGAACCATGAGCCATAGTATTGGGTCCTTTCCCGCGCGAGCCAAATTGTACGCTTGATGACGATGCCACCGACATATCCAATGCGCGTCCCAAGATCAAGGAAGAGCCGATCCAGATTCTCAGGGTCGTATGTACGATCCGTTTCAAAGTCTAGCCAGCGCCGGTGCAGCACCTTTGACATGCTAAAGTCACTAAACTCGGCATTTAAGATAACCAAGCTGAAGTCCTGACAAAGCGCCTCCAAGACGGCCGTAACCGCGCCGGGCTTGACCAAGTCATCGTCAGACATGAGCCAGCAATACTCTCCACTTGCAAGCTCCACGGCGGAATCACAGTCACGATCGAAACCACCATTTGTCTCTTTCCTGACGTATCGCACCCGTTCGAAGCGCCGCGAATACCCGGACATTAACCGCTCCGTGTCATCGGTTGATCCACCGTCTACAACCACAATCTCGCAGTTGTCTGTCATTTGCCCAAGAATACTATCAAGCGTCTCACCAATGTGCGCGCCGCGGTTGAACGTCGCGATACAGATCGATAGTTTCAGTGGCGCTGGCGCAGGCATGAAATCAGTCATGCTCGATCTCCGTGCACTCGCGTGCGAACAAGAAGCCATAAGACGGCGGTAACGCGTTCTAGCTCATCTCATCCTACTCCCTGCGATCTTCCTACTCGGAGTCGGAAACCCGCCTCGGCTTCGCAATCTCACTGCGTTTATATCAGGACACTGCGCTCATAAGCTGATCTCAACAATCATTACTGAGCAGAGGAGCGCATACATACCAACCAACCACAGTCCATCGATCATTTCGCAGGGTTCCGGCCGTCGAAAAAGGTGGCCCGATGCGTCACGTGAAGAGGCGGTGCACACTAGCAGATCGACTCTCGCCGTGTAATCCGCATGGTGGCGTCCCACACTTCTGCAACTGCAGCCGCCGCCCCGCTCGCTGATTTACCGGCGTTGTTTCGCATTGCCTTGCGAACTCCCGCCTGTACGGTCAGTCATATGGATGTTGGACAAATTGCGCGCATCCATCCGACTCGCTCGCGCTCTTGGCGTCCAAACGAGCTTTCGGGATTC
Source organism: Pseudomonadota bacterium (assembly GCA_023391815.1). Taxonomy (GTDB): domain Bacteria; phylum Pseudomonadota; class Gammaproteobacteria; order Steroidobacterales; family Steroidobacteraceae; genus Steroidobacter. The sequence continues at coordinate 55,350 of JAEWAF010000009.1, read as the reverse complement.
GATACGATCTTGTATCTTGCGCACCACATTGCTCGAAATGACCGAAAGAGAACGTTTGCGGCGTTGTCGCAGTCCGTCTGGATTGATAGGCCGATCTATCATTAGACCCCGCACGCTGCTTTAGAGCCGCTAGATCACTTCTCTTGTCCTGCGACCTGGGTGATCCCACTAACCATTACACTGCCGTACCCGTCTGCAGCGTCGCCGTTATCGCCGCGCACTCGATTGACTGAGAACGGCAATCTGGGCACTGACCTCGCGATATGACCAAACATCGCACGCGGATAAAGTGGTTAGCTGTCCCCATCAGATGCTTCTGGTGTTCGAAGCGACAGGTGTGGTCGGCATAACAGTATTCAGGAGGGCATAACGTGACCTTTACTGTGGTCGGACTCGGCGAAGTCTTGTGGGACTTGCTACCAGCGGGACCGCAACTGGGCGGCGCCCCAACCAATTTCACCTATCATTCGGCGGCGCTGGGTGCAAGCGCTACGGTGGTGACTCGGGTCGGGGACGACGACCTTGGCAGGCAAGTGATCAGGCGCTTCACAGAGATGAATCTGCCGTGGGAAACAGTGCAGATCGATCCTGCTCGGCCGACCGGAACGGTGACTGTGACATTGAATGACAATGGGACTCCGCACTACACATTTGCCGAAGATGCTGCATGGGAACGGCTGGCTGAGACCAATGAGGCACTCGAAGCTGTCCGCAGAGCGCATGCCATTTGTTTTGGCACACTAGGGCAACGGAGTGCGACTGCGCGCAGAACCATTCAGCGACTGATTGCCGCTGCGCCGTCTGAAGCTCTTAGGATATTCGACATCAATTTGCGGCGCGATTTCTACTCCCGTGAGGTAATCGAGGAATCAATGCGGCTATCGAACGTCTTGAAGTTGAACAAGGAGGAACTCGCTGTGCTGACGGCGATGTTCTCGCTGCAAGGCGATGACCGGCAGCGGCTGGAATGGCTAACTCGCACGTTCGGATTCAAGGTCGTTGCTCTTACCAAAGGTTCGTCCGGCAGTCTCATTCACCAGGAAGGGATTTGGTCGGAGTTGCCCTCGCAACAAATACAGGTGGTTGATACCGTCGGCGCAGGCGATGCGTTTGCCGCTGCCCTAACGATGGGGGTGCTATCCCGGAGGCGCCTAGCCGAAGTGCATAAGTTCGCGGCCGAGGTAGCGCGCTACGTCTGTTCCCAAAAAGGAGCAACTCCGCTGTTACCTGACGCCTTCCGCAATGCATTGTACCATACATCTATGTGAGCAAGGCCAGCGACGCGTCTGTAACGCATCATCACTTACCTTCAGACCAAGAACGATACCGACATCGAGTCAGGCACAAGGATGTACACGTCACAACACTCAACTACATGATTGCAGATATGCTCTAGCTCGCGAAACGGAGTTCAAAGAACATCGGCAATTGACCAAGCATCCGCTTGTCACAAACCATTGCAGGAGCAGGAATGGCCTGGCACTGCTCGACTGATAGAGCGGTGCCTCGGAAACTCATCGTGTGGTGTTACCGAAAGGCGGATGTGCAGCGGGATCAAAAGCGAGTACCTGGGCTGGCGTGCCGAGGATATGTACATCATCTATCTTCAGTCGCGGCGCGACGACACGGTCTCCGCGAGTAATCATGAGCTCATAAATTGGCGCAACATAGCGCTCACCCCCTCTCAATTCTATGCGTCCCCGCTCGTACGCCTCCTGGTAATATTGCGCAAACAATGCGGCGGAACTGAATCCATAAAGCCCCACCGTAGCCCAAGTTGAGATCGGCCGCTTTTCTGCCACCTCAATCACATCGCCCCCCCCTCCATAACGCACGAAGCTCATATTCGGCTCGGCGCTGTGGAATACCGGAACGCACGCCAGCGCCGTGCCGATGTCTTGCGGGCGCATTGCGTTCGGTCTAACACATGTATCAATGTTGTATATCCATAGCGGTTCGCTCGACTCAGCGGGCACCAACGCGTCAAATGCTGTCTCGGCTTGCCCGCGACTCACGCCGCAGCGCTTAATAACGACGGCGTCCGCGATGCCCAACTCCTTAGCCGTTGAGCGAATCCAATCTCCATCTTCCCCATCAAGACACGCGAAAATGAATCGCTCCTCAAAGAAGGCCTGCAATGACAACAGTGACCAAACCATCAAAGTTCGGCCATGAGCCATGATGCGGTACTTGGGCGGAATGTATCCTTCCTCCTTGAAACGCGATCCGAACCCAGCCATTGTGATCAGCACCGTCATCCCTAGACCCCGGCGCTCCAACTTTGGGAGTATAGCTTCAAACCAGTCGCAAGCATCGCCAGCTGACGCCGCGGCATATCCACGTGCAGTGGTAGCATACTTAAGAACAACAACGCCTGCAGTCCATACACCTGGCGCCGCAGTTCGCTGCCGGGTAGCAAGACTGAGTCGAAGATGGATCTCACTCGGGTGTAATAATCGCTCTCGCGCAGATGAATGCACAGCTGGCCGCGCGAATCTGCTTCTAAAGAGAACAGATCGGAGACGATTAAATCGTACTTCCCGGCGTAAGAATGCGCCAGCTTTGCGAGGTCATAACGGCGGTCCCCGAAGACACCCGGCACGCCAAACTCACCTCGTGGGTCGATCATCTTGATCAACCTAGCCTTCGGATCATAGAGCAAATTGCTGAAACAAAAGTCTCCGTGAATTGGCGCTAGCTCATCGATCTCCAGCAACCTCAACTGCTCAACGAAGCGGGCCAACGTCCGCTGCACGCGTCCAATAGACCACGTCTCAGCACCGCAGCGTACGAAGTAGTCCTTAGCGGGCGGATGCTGCGCAGCAAACTCTTCCAGACGCGAGTGAGTCTTGTCCAAATAGACAGCGCGCGCGAGCTGCGGCGCTAGCGAGCTTCTTACGGAGTTCTCGGCGAAACATGATTGAATGCAGGACACCGAACGAACAACATCATTCCACGCGCCCAGAGTTAGCCGTTGACTGACAAAAAGATCAGCCAAAGTCGGGATCGACAGCAACTCCATCGTGATAAACGGATCGGAGCCGTCACTGCTTGCAAAGACCCGCGGAAGAAATGGCGCAACCTCATCAGGAACTTGTCTAAACCAGCGTACTTGCTTCCGAAACGCCTCGACGCTCGAAGATCTCTTTGTAACCATCCCACGCTTGGGATCGTAGCTCAATGTGTTGAAATGCCGTAGATTCTGGTAGATGAGCCGCGACTCGTAATAGCCATCCACGTGTCCGCAGTCCATCCACCGCTGGGCTGGTCGTAGACTCATGGGACGAGCAGCGGAGTAACTCTCGAGCGCAGCGAAGAACGACTCACGTCCCGGCTTCCCATCACCCACAGCGCGCAACATTACAGAGCACAGGTGCTCCCCATCATCGAACGAAAAGAGACCGACACAAACAGGCCTCGGCCCGCTAGGCTCGATCGCCTCGCGATCGTTGGTGACTCTTACGCATCCTGTCGAGTCAACGGAGACACTTGTCCAACGGTAAAGATCGCTGCGCGACTGCACATACACAGCATCGCCTAGAGGCTTTCCCTCGATGTCGAGCAACGTATCCGCCATGTGCACCACGACCGCGTCGCCCGGCCGGATTCTCGTGAGCCCGGCCAGAACAGTCTCCCCAATGCTTCGGCTCTGTTCGAGCCGAAGGACCTCGATCTCAATATTCTCCGAAAATTCAGTATCGAGCTCAGGAGCATCCGAGGCAAGCACGAACAACAGCCGAATACAGCGACCGTCAATTTTCTCATACTGCGAAACAATCCGTTGGTATAAGGGAGCCCCCCCCAGTGGAAGGAACGAAGCATACTTGGATCCAGTCTCGGCCTGCATATCTGGCGGGAGGCAAGCCCAATTCGGAACGAGTACAAGGAGATTACTCATCGCACAATCGGTCCTTGCGAATCAGAGCCCGGATCTCTTCAAGGTCTAAGGTCACGAATTCTCGCGGCCGTATCGCCCGATCATCCACATAAAAGCCGCTATGACCGCACCACGGCTTCCCAAAATGCAGTTCGTCGTACGGAATGTCGTGACTAGCCAGCCATTCGATGAGAACCGGTGCCGTGTGACGCATGATTCTTCCCATATTTCCGTCATACGTGCGCATGTTTCTGCTCGTATACAGAATGATCCAATAGCCCCGCTCCTTCAGGGCTCGAACCTTTTGTACCACGCCCGGCACAGGACTCATGTCGGCGTAGGACTGTCCGCTCTCGCGCCGATGCGCCAACGTTCCATCGACATCCATAACGATGACTTTCTCTGCGATGATCATCTCACAATATTTCCTCGATACGACCACCCTGGTCAGTTCAAACATTCGATTGACTAGCGTTCCAACTCCCGCGTCACTTGCATCAAAACTCGCAGCCCGACCTCCACACTGGCAAGTGATCAACAAACTCTCGAAGCTGCTCCACGCTTGACTGGTCGGTAGAGCTTCTCATCGACAATCTGAATGCACGCGCGTTGAGGCGGTACGCATGGTAGATCTCATCCAGGGATGGAGTGTCTAATGATCTATCCTGAGCAGCTGCTGAGAATGTCGAATAGACCCGCGTCACCCACGAGTACCCGAACGTCTCGGTTATCGGGCCGGAGTGCCTCTGTCGATGAAGCGCGGGTGTTAGAAAAGCCTCGATTGCAGATTCGTCAACTTCTAAATCTATCTCCAACGCCCTCGACATGCGTCCGACCTCTGTTCTCCAGTTCCTCATCAGGTTCGAGTACTCTACAAAAATGCGGGGCAACGCTCGTGATTGTCGCTCGGCTAGCAGATTTGTTTTCAGCCAGAACGTATTGAAGGTTTCGATACATGTCTGCGGGGTCGATTTGATGCTGGAACTCGCTCCATTCGAGCCTGCACTGCTAGAGGCGAATACCTCTGCTGGATGTCGCAGGGCAATTACTATCCTTACGGAGACATCATTTCGCCGCGCCGCTTCCAACCAGAAATCCAGCAGCTCGTTAAGCCGAAACTCCTTCAACACCACACGTCCATCGGGGTACGCGGAAAGAAGAGCTTGGATTCTCTTGATGTAGTCATTCCTAACATTTTCTGAGATATCGATCTCCTGAAGACGCATACTCGGGTCATCCACTATGCCAACACTCGATGCAAACTCAACATTCAGATTCGTGACATCCACGGGCTCCCAATGGCCGGTGGGGTTCCAGTCGGTGGCGCCGTAGACTGCGGCCGGCAGATTATATCCGCATAGGGAAATGACTCTGGCTAGGGCAGACGTGCCAGAGCGAGCATGCCCTAGGACGAGAATGAGGTCCTTGCAAGACATAAGAGGAGACTCCTTGCACACGTGCGTCGTCTGCTGATATGAGCACCACTCTCTCGATTATAGAAGCGGAATCTGCGCGCGCCTCACGCAGACTCTTCTACACCCTTGCCCTGTATAGCTGGGATCTAACCGAGCTGACTCCAGTAACAGATGTGACTGTCACCGCATAGTTGAGCGCCAAGAGAGCCAGTGCTGGAGGACGGCCACTCGATGTATGTTGGCTGAGCCAGCGAGCCCAACAGAAAGTCATTCCGCCTGCCTCGAGTACCTCCAGTAGCAGTGATCGCACACGGCGCTTGCTGCTCGGATTGTGGCGAGTACTCGGGATTTTCGAGCTGGACCCATAGGCTTCCCGCATCGAGCTTCCCTTGAATAAGTCCCGTGACCAAGAATCAAGTGATCGATACGTAGAAGCAAGCGCAAGTCAGCACCTAGTGAGGGAGCTGGGTCACTCGCAGGACATTATCTCCGCCGCTCGCTGCGAGTAGTGCTCAAACTGAGCGGGATGGAAAGCTTCTGTCGTCCGCGCATATGGAGAGCCGGAGGAAGAGTATCGCAGTCGAAGTCGATGTGTGCGAAGACGCAAATTCGCGCAGACGCCCTGAAGCACTATTACCGTGGTCTCAATGGACGGGGTGCGTCGACTGGCCGCACACCGTATCTCGCAAGGTGCTTACGCGAGAACCTCTTCAATGGCGGTGGCAGCCAGCTCCGCCCCAGGACTGCTTTTCAGACTATGTTGCATGCGCCGAACTCGGGTACGCAGAGCTTCATCCAAACATGCCGTATCAACAGCCTCCTTGAGTGCTCTGGGAGTCGGGTCCAATTCTGGGACTTGTACCCCGAGACCCAGTTCGACCATACGATAGGCAACTTCCGAATTAAACGGCGAAGAAGGAACAGCTACCACTGGGACTCCGTAAGACAGCGACTCCAGCGTCGTTCCCATCCCCCCCTGGCACAAGATGACTTCGGAGTACGGTAGCATTTCGCAATTGTAAGCGTCTTTGTTTACCTCAAAGTTGCGTGGCAATTGCGTGGAAGATATTTCCGGACTGTTCGCTCCTTTGGAGTACACCACGTGATATTGCGAATCACCGAACCCTTCAACACACTTTCTTAAGAAGCTTCCGTCGGTACTCGTTGAGGCCTCTGAAACCAGTAACAATGGCTTTTGCTTCTCAGCGTCATACTTCCATGATGTTGCTCGATGGGTTCGGTTGTGGCTTGCACCGACGAACTTAAAACGGTCATCGAACGTATCCGAATCATATTGGAACCCTCTAGGTATAAGAATTATGTTTCTATCCTCCGCATGCCACAGATGATCTTTCCCATCGAAACCGAATAGAGCCATAAATGTGTCAAGCAGCCTCGCGAACTCGAACACTGGCCGAGGGTTTGTACACACGCCATCTACACGAATCACCGTGTCATGATGAGCAAAGTGGGCGTGCAGCTGCACGCACGGACAGCCCAGCTGCCTAGAGATTATTCGGCCCGCAAACGAGAACCACTCGTAAAGAATGAGGTCTGGCGGGTTCGTTGCGTAGAACCCTTCCAATTCCACGACCGTAGTCGCCGCTGTGGCGATGACCATTGGGCCGTACATAGACGCGAACGCGCGCCAATAGCTAGACTCGTCAGATGATGGATACTGGAATACTTTCTCCGGGTATCTAATTACAGGGGCTTTGAACTCGATCGCTTCCGCACCGGCCTCGCGTATTCTTGAGGCAAACCGGTCGTTTGTTGGATAGGTTACACGATGTCCCCGTCTCACCAACTCGGAACAGACGCCTAGGGCTGGGTACACATGCCCTGTTGCTAGTGGCGTGAATACGGCAATGTGCTTGCGTTCCATTTTCTCGCTCCGACCCATTCTAATACAAGGTTTCGCCGAAGACTGTGAGCTCGATGATTTTCAAGGCTCCTGCTCCACCTCGGCAGGAATGCCCTCATGAACACGATCACCTTGCGGACTGATACCGACAACAGCTGCTTAACCTCAAACTATTCGTGATCGCATCCATTCAACTCGGATCGCCGGCTAGGGGAATCCCACCAACCATAAGAACCGTAAGCTTCGTAGAGAACACCTTCTCAGCTCATATAACGACGCATCCCTCGCCCGCCAACTTGAGGACAGCTAACTCCGTGATGCCAAGTCGTCTGACCGTGGGCGAGAAGCACGGTGGATGTCGGCAACAGCTCTACCAGACGGATCAGCCCGCAAAGCGAAACTCTTATCCCATGCAATCGCCACCGGCGACGAACAAGCAACTGACTTTCCACTCGGCACCGTCAACGCGCACGCCGCTCCAGGGAAGTGTTGCGCGAAGATGCAGCGGTATAAATACGCCTCCTTTGATTGCGGAGTATTTATCGGAAACCTTTCCCCCGCCCCGTCCAAATCCCCATCACTGATATACGTAGCTGCGTGAGCCTTCAGACCATCAATCCAGCCGTATCCGACACCGTCGCTGAACTGCTCCTTTTGCCGCCACAGTATCGAATCAGGCAGATAGCCACTGAACGCTTCCCGGAGTACTGCTTTCTCCATGCGATTGACACCTGCCATTTTTTCACGAGCATCCATTCGCATCGCCACGTCGACGAAGCCGTGGTCGAGAAACGGGACGCGCAACTCCACACCCCAGGCCGCCATCGATTTGTTCGCACGTAGACAATCGTACAGATACAGCGACTCTAACTTGCGAACCGTCTCCTCATGGAACTCCCGCGCCGACGGTGCTTTGTGAAAGTAGAGGTAACCACCAAAGATCTCGTCTGAGCCTTCTCCTGACAACACCATTTTGATTCCCATGGCTTTGATGCGGCGGGCGAGCAAGTACATCGGTGTTGAAGCTCGGACGGTCGTAACGTCGTAGGATTCTATGTGTCGAATTACCTCTGAAAGGGCATCCAATCCTTCCTCGAATGTGAAGCGGAACGTATGGTGGACTGTGTCGAGCGCTTTAGCTGCGACCTCGGCTGCTGCCAGATCGGGTGCGCCTTCCAACCCGATGGCAAATGAATGCAGCCGGGGCCACCACGCTTCTGTGGTACCACCATCTTCGATGCGGCGGCGCGCCAGACGAACTGCGCATGCAGCCACCAATGATGAATCCAGCCCCCCAGACAACAGCACACCGTATGGAACATCACTCATAAGCTGTCCACGGACTGCCGCTTCAAAAGCATTGCGCAACTCGTCCTGCGATACAATGATGCCCTCTGTCTTACTGTAGTCCCGCCAAGGCTTCTCGTAGTACTTCGTTAGTCGCTGCCGGTCGCTACTAAAGTAGTGCCCTGGTGGAAACTGGGCAACATCTTCGCAAATATCGACGAGAGCTTTCATCTCGGATGCCACCCAAAGTAACCCGCTGTGGTCGTGGCCCCAGTACAAAGGGCATACCCCGATTGGATCACGTGCAATCAGCACTCGACGATTGACACGATCCCAGAGCGCGAATGCGAATATGCCGTTGAGCTTATTGAGGAATGCGTCGGGGTCGCTCTGCCGATAGAGCGCGTTGATCACTTCACAATCCGAACCAGTGAGGAACCTGTATGGGCGCTGTATCTCCCGTCGCAGCTCGCGATGATTATAGATCTCGCCATTCACCGCTAAAACCAATTGACCGTCTTCCGACTTCAGCGGCTGCGCTCCGCCTTCGGGATCAACAATCGCAAGCCGCTCATGGACGAGGATAGCCCCTTCGTCAACGTGAATGCCGCTCCAATCTGGCCCGCGATGGCGCTGTCTACGTGAGCGGTCAAGCGCCTCGCGCCGCAATCTCATAAGGTCGTCATCTGATTGCAATCCGAAAACCCCCAGTATCGAACACATAGATCACTCCTGAACTCGGTCCGGCAATTCCCTTGTCTCTCTAGGCTGCTCAAATTCGCTACCGAGGTGCCGATGGTTAGCGCATCAAGAAGACATTCGATCCGGTGCAGTGGCCGACTTCAGGAATCCTCGGCTATGTAGGTGCTCCCGCAACTCGGCATCCCGCGCTATTGCGTCTTCAATGCACGCCCGCAGTGCTGTGTCATCAAGCGTCGGCGCATACAATCCGCCGCGTCCGAGCTCTCTATGCGTCGCGCTGCAATCGACCTGCATTATGCCGGACCGAACCTTGCGTTCATGCTCGTAGAACGAGTGCTCGTCCATCGAGAACGCGTACTCGAGCAGTGGGACCATCGGCAAATCCTTACCACTTAGATGCAAGCGCTTGACCTCCAGCATCCAATCGTAGAACGGCAGCAACTCAAGCCTCGTATCTGCCACTCTATTGCAGCGCTCGAAGAAGCCCTCACGGTTCTGTTCAGCAGACGATACGTGAAAAATGCCCCGCCCCTCAGCGTATCGAGTCGCGAGATACGTGACAGCGCGAGCTGCAAAGTCCACCGGCGTCGGCGCCATCTCGAAATGATACTGCTGGATGCCATACCCGCAGAGGAGGCAGCTCTTCAGGATGCGGTAGCCGCGCTGGAGCGCATCGTAGCGTCCGCGTTCCGTATCAGCCCAAATCAATCCAAGGCGAAAGATGTTACAGGGTATGCCGCGCTGCTGGCCCAGTAGGAATACCTGTTCGGCTACCCATTTGCTCGCAACGTAACCGCGCGAGTTCCAATGCAGCTCCTTAGCGATCGAGCTATGCTCGCTAACGATGCGTGACACCACGCTCGAAGCCGGGTTAAAGACACCCAAAGTAGAAATGTAGTTGATGACCTTCGGATGCACCTCGCTGGCAAATCTCACGAGGTCCTTAGCGGCACCCACATTGACGCGCTTCGCCATCTCGTAAGTCTCGAGATGATTCATACTGGTCGCACAGTGATAGATCACGTCGACACAGCGCGCCAGATCTTCATAGCTCACATGATCTAAGCCAAAGCCGGGCATTCTTAGATCGCCGGGCACGACAACGATCCGCCCCTCAAACTCATCCCGCCATAGGTCCCATTCCAGAAGCATCGCCTTAACGCTGTCGTTTCCCTGACGCTCAAGGCGGGAGCGCGTCAGGCAAAAGACTTTCGACTTTGAATCCTTCAAAAGTTGCGCCAGTAAAAAACGACCGACAAAACCAGTGGCACCGGTTAGCAAAACTGCTCCGCCCGCATCATGCCGGTATGAGGACGTCGTATAGATGCTCTTGTCCAGCTCAGCTTCACTCGCCAAATCAATTTGCCTGTCTTCGCCCGTTTCGCCTCCGATGCGAGCAGCGAGCTCCCGCAGTGTCGGCGCTTTGTAAACGTCCGCAACATTCAGTTGACTGCCAAATGTTCGGTTGATCAGAAACAATGCTTTCAGCACCATGAGCGAATGACCGCCGAGCTCGAAAAAATTGTCGTTTCGGCCGATCCTCTGGACGCCTAAAAGATCTCGCCAGATCGCCGCCAGTGCGTGCTGGGCTTCGTTTGCTGGAGGCTCGTATAGTTCGCTTGCATAGGCACTCAGTTGAGGCGCGGGCAACGCACGCCGATCGAGTTTACCGCTTGGCGTCACCGGCATTTCCGGCAAGACAACGAATGCGCTCGGTATCATATAGTCTGGCAAAGTACATTTCATATAAGCGCGCAACTCTTCCACGGATACGACGCTCTGCGGGCGCAACGTTAAGTATGCGACCAGTCGATGATCACCCTGCCGATCTTCGCGCATGACCACGACGGCTTCCCGTACCCCTTCATGCCTCTTCAAAAGCGCGTCTATCTCACCGAGTTCGACGCGATATCCACGTATCTTCACTTGGTCGTCGCTTCGGCCCAGATACTCGATAGTCCCGTCGCTTCGCCAGCGCCCGAGATCACCTGTCCTGTACATGCGCGCGCCCGGCAGTGTACTGAATGGATCCTGCACGAACCGTTGTGCGGTCATCCCTGGTCTGCGGATATATCCATTCGATACGTTTTCCCCGCCGATGAATAAGTCACCTATGACGCCGATCGGTACTGGCCGCCCCAACGAGTCCAGCAAATAAACTTGCGTGTTTGCTATCGGCTTGCCAATGCTAGGCAAGCTTGGCCAAGTATCGGGGTCCCCGGTCAGCGTATGCGCGGTTACCACGTGAGTCTCGGTAGGACCATAGTGGTTGTGTAGCTCACAACACGGATGCTGTTTAAAAAAATCAACGATCTCAGGCGTGATCCGCAATTGCTCGCCGGCAGTGATGACGTGACGGAGGCTGGGTACAGAGATCCGCGTACTCGAGACGAACTCCGCCAGGTTCTGCAGCATGAGCGGCGGCAAGAAAACCCTCTCCACGGATTGGCGTATCAAGAGTTCTATCAGCGCTCCGGCATCCCGTCGTAGTGGCTCATCGATAAGGACGAGAGTGCCACCTGTGCATAACGCCGAGACAATTTCCTGAAAGGCGACATCAAAACTGAGCGCCGCAAACTGCAGCACCCTCGTTCCAGGATTGTGGCCAAAGACCTCGCGCTGCCACATCGTAAGGTTAAGGGCAGCTCGGTGAGGCATTGCAATGCCTTTCGGGCTCCCGGTTGATCCGGAGGTATAGATGACATAGACGAGATTCTCTGGATGAAGTTGATGCGCACGCATCGCACTGCTCGCAGTAGCAGGGGCGTCAAGCCATTGGTCGAGTGCTAGCAACTCGGCGCTGGACTCACCAACTAAATCGCGAAAGCGCTCTTGAATCAAGATTACGCGCGGCGCAGCGTCTTCGATCATATGAGCAAGGCGCCGCAGTGGATAATGCGGGTCCAATGGGACATAGGCTCCACCCGCTTTCAGAATGCCAAGTACCGCGACAACCATGTCCACGCAACGTTCCATGCAGACGCCAACCAACTGATTGGCGCCTACGCCTTTGCCCATAAGCGTAAGTGCCAATCGATTCGCGCGGTCATTCAACTCCAGGTAAGTCACAGAATGAGCGCCGTGCACGACAGCCACAGCCCAGGGTCTTTGCTGCGAATGATATTCGATGAGGTGATGAACTCGGGAGTTACGATCGTACTGGCGGACTGTGTTATTGAATGCCAGCAGCACGCGAAATTGCTCCCGATCGGGCAGCATGAGAAGATCACCAACGCGTCGATCCTCGCCGTGCAACAGATTCCTCAGCAATTGGATATAGGACTCGTTCCACCGCTCGATCGTTTGTCTATCAAACAGATCGCTATCGTAGTTGAGGCCTCCAACGATTCGTTCGCCACGTTGTTGCAGAAGCAGAAGAAGGTCGAATTTGGATGTCTCATTCGCGGGGTCCTCCAGCGATACGTTCAAACCCGGCAATCGCCATTCGCTCTCTGACGCGTTGTCGAGCGCGAACATCACCTGAAATATCGGATGCCGATTCAGGCCCCGCTCGGGGCGCAGCTTCTCTACCAAGTACTCAAACGGCACGTCTTGATGATCAAAGGCAGCGATAGTGACCTCCTTGACGTGCTTCAGGAGTCGCTCGACGGTGCTCTCACGATCGACTTGTGCGCGCAGAACCAACGTGTTAACAAAAAACCCTATCAATGCTTCTAGTTCTGGTCGTCGCCGGTTTGCGACCGGTGTACCGATGACTATATCCTCCTGGCCGCTGAGCCAGGACAACAAGATTACCCAGGCGGCATACAGCACCATGAACAGTGTCATTTCTCGGCGTCGTGCAAACAGAATCAATTGTTGGCTCAGTTCCGCCTCGATCGTGATCCCAACAGTATCACCTCGATAGCCTTGCACAGGCGGGCGCGTTCGATCTTTCGGGAGCTCTAGTTCTGGAACTGCGCCGTCCAAGCGCGCACGCCAATACTGCGTCTGACGTTCGAGTTGTCCGCCCTCCAACCATTGACGCTGCCACTGAGCGTAGTCAGCATACTGAACGGGCAACGGACGAATGGTGCTCTTGCGTCCCTGCGTATGTGCCTCATAAAGCTGCGCCAACTCACGCAGCATTATTGCTACCGACCAGGCGTCGCAGACGACGTGATGCATCGTGATCAATAAGAGGTGGCTGTTGCTTCGGACCTGCAGTAGTCGCCCGCGGATTAGTGGCCCGATTGCGAGATCGAAGGCCTTGCCCGCCTCCTCCCTCTTGTGCAGATCGATCTGCGTCATACACTCCGCTTCCCCGAGGTCGCGCAGGTCGACTGCCTCCAGGTGTACCGAGCCGTTTGCGGCGATTCTCTGGCGTGGCTCACCTTCGATACTGACGAAGGTCGTCCGCAGCATCTCGTGCCGTTCTACTAGGGAATTCAACGAGAGCCGCAGCGCGGATTGGTCAAGAAGTCCATCCAATCGTATGACAACCGACACGTTGTAAGCTGCGCTTGCGCCCTCAAGCTGCTCGAGAAACCAGAGTCTCTGCTGGGCCCACGATGTAGGAAACTCCATCAACCCTACATTCGAACGCGGCGCCACCGGAATTCGAGCAGAGTGTGTCGACTTTCTCTCTAATAACAGATGTAGCAGCTGCGCCTGTTCACCGCTTAGGGCCTCGATTCTACCCCGTAACGAAGCTGAGTCATTCATAGCGATCGTCCATCGCTCAGGAGCTTACTGAGCATCTCGCTTACATCCGCCTTTGGCATAGACGCAACCGATTTCAATAGTTCTTGAGCTTCTACGCCGTCATGGTCGATGCGCGTCAGGATGTGCGCGCGCCTCAGTGCCTCAATCTCTTCAGAAAACTGCTTGACGGTGGGCGAGCCGAAAAGCAAACGGACCGGCACATCAATCGCGAACATTGCCTCTACACGCGAACAGACTTGCATCGCAACTAAGGAATGCCCTCCCAACTCGAAGAAGTTGTCGTTCCGTCCGATCCGCTCAATCCTAAATACCTCCTCCCACATGGACGCGACCTCCTGCTCAAGCTCACCCTGCGGTGGTACGTAGCTACGCATTGAACGGTCACCAAGGCCCGGCTTAGGCAAGCGGGTTCGATCAACTTTGCCGTTACTTGTCAGCGGTATCGTCGAGACCTCAATGAATGCGCTCGGCACCATATACTCAGGCAGCCTCGTTTTCAGGTGCCCGCGTAACTCTTCAGGCAGCGGAACAGCTCGTACCTCGGGGACATCGGCAGCGACGACGTATGCGACAAGATGAGTTTCGCCCGCCGTATCTTGAGGTGCAATCACAACGGCTTCTTTCACACGCGGGTGGCGCAACAGCTGGGCTTCAACCTCCGCCGGTTCGACACGAAACCCCCGGATCTTCACCTGATCGTCGTTGCGACCGAAATACTCGATAGTGCCGTCTGCACACCATCGCCCGAGATCGCCGCTCTTGTACATCCGCGCGTCCTGATCTTCTCCAAATGGATCCGTCACGAAGCGCTCAGCCGTGAGTTCAGGCCGGTTAAGATAGCCACGCGCCACACCAGCTCCCCCGATATATATCTCACCGACCACGCCGATCGGAACCGGCTGACGGTGCTTGTCAAGGATGTACATGCGCGCATTTGCGATCGGCGATCCAATTGGCACCGAGGCCGCAGCTTTCCAGTCTCGGGGCACCACGTACGCGCTGCAGCCCACCACAGTCTCGGTCGGCCCATACTCGTTGATTACACGAACTTCAGGCCAGATGGAACGCAATAGATGCACCGTGGCTGGAGATAGCGCTTCACCGCCGATAACAAAAGCACCCACGGTACACGACAGCGGCTTACGTAGCAGACGGTTACAGAGCACCTGCAGGTGCGCGGGCGTTATCTTGACGAGGCTCCAGCGCGACGAGCGCTCTAGCAGTCTCTCCAAGCCTTCCAGTTCGTGGCCGTCCCCTATCATCCATAGAGAACGACCACACATCAGCGGAGAATACAGACTCGTAACGGTTGCATCGAATGCAAGCGGCGAGATCATCGGCACTGCGTCCCCCGCATCAGGTCTATATTCACGCAACACCCACTGAAGGTAATTCGTCAGCCCGGCATGTTCGACCATGACTCCCTTCGGCAAGCCAGTCGAACCAGACGTGTAGATCATGTACGCAAGGTGATTTGGACGCAGTCCCGTTTCACTTGCCTTAAGGTTCGTATCCCTTTGCGCCATCAACGACCCGCACTCTGTGTCCACAGAAATCACGGTCGCAACACTTGTGGGCAATCTCTCCTTCAGGTTTGACTGCGTTAGAACTATGCTCGGCGAGGCATCTTCCAGCATGTACTTCAAGCGTTCCTCGGGATGATTTGGATCGAGGGGCAAGTAAGCCGCCCCGCACTTTAGTATCCCAAGGACACCCACGACCATCTCTGGTTTTCGCGTCATGAAGATCCCGACGAGCCGGTCGGGGCCCAGCCCCAAGTGGCGTAGATAGTGCGCAAGCTGATTCGCATTTCGATTGAGATCGGCATACGTGAGCGAGCGATCCTCGTGTATCACCGCGAATTCCCCCGGTACTCTTTGCACTTGCTCCTCAAACAACTCATGAGCAAACCGCTCATGAGCATACTGCCGGGTGGCGTGTGTCGTGTACTTCTCGTTGAAGACGCGGATGATCCGCTCGTACTCGATGCGCGGCATGATCGGCAACTGGTAAACGGGAGCTTGCGGTGTACATTCCAGCGCATCAGTTAACGACGCCAGCGCCGTGCGAAGATAGCTGATCGCCCGTTGAGGAGACACGGATCGATCCGTGTGAGCAGTGACAGCAAAGCTCGTGCCGTAGTCATCCACGGTGATTGTTAGTGGATAGTTGGTCCGCTCCTGGAGCGCGAGCATCTTGATCCCAGGTGCAGCCGACCATTGAGACTCTAGGCTGCTAACACTGTGACGGTAATTCAACAACGCTGTAAAGAGAGGGGCCGACTCTGGCACAGAGCTGCAGCGCTGGACAATTGCAAGGGGAGTCTGATCGTAAGCCAGCAAGGCTAGCAACTCGCCGTGAGTCTGCTCAACCAACTGCTGCACCGTTGTACAACCCAGCTGCAATCTTACCGGCAAGGTATTGATGAACATCCCCAGCGTCCGCTCGCCCCCCACCGCCGCCTGCATTCTCCCAATCAACAAGCTCCCGAACACGACATCATCCCGACCGCTGGTGCGCCCAACAACAACTCCCCAGGCTGAATGGAACAGTGTTGCGGGACTAACACTCAATCGCCGTGCCACGCTGCGTACACGACGCGCTAGGTCCACATCGAGCGCCTCATTAGCTTCGTCGACGTTACTGCCATCAGCTCGCGCGTCGAGCAACCCAAAAGGTGCGGTTGTCTCCTTGACGTCGCCGAACTTGCGACGAAAGAATGATCTAGCATCTTCGCTCGCCGCCTTACCGCGCGTTAAAGCAACGTGATTTCGAAACGGAGGCGATGCGAAGTGGAGGGGTGTCGCTCCGCGCAGATGCGCCATTATTTGTGAAGCCAGAATCTCCAACGTGACATGATCGACGGTGATGTGATGGAGTTGCAACAGCGCGTACCATCCATCCCCGGTTGGGTCCGCAGCGACTTTTAACCGGAGCAGTGGCGGCTTGCGGATATCGAATCGCTGAAGCTGTGGATGGAGCAACTCATCGAGTTGCTGCCTCACATCCTGTGTGCTGCTCAGTTGGACGACCTCAACTGGGAGTGCGGTCACCCGACTGACTACTTGCACCGGTTGCGGCAGTCCCTCCCATAGCACCGCGGTACGCAAGATATCGAACTGCTGGATAACCGCTTGCAGCACTTTGGTGAGTTCCTCCATTCGTGCCTGCGATGACACCGACAATAAGATCGGCAACACGTAGGTGTCGCTTTGTTCGTTGAGCCGGTGATGAAACAGAATCCCTTCCTGAAGGGAGGTCAGCGGGTATATATCCTCAATGTTTGCAGCCCCGCCCGGCGTCTCGGCAACGATCAATGCGATGTGCTCCGGCCGAAGTTCGATGAGCGGTAACATCTGCGGCGTGATGAAAGTACAATCAGCGGGAATAGCGTTCGGCGGTATGGCGCCCTCGTCGACTGACCTCCTCTCCAG
This sequence comes from Pseudomonadota bacterium, assembly GCA_023391815.1. Taxonomy (GTDB): domain Bacteria; phylum Pseudomonadota; class Gammaproteobacteria; order Steroidobacterales; family Steroidobacteraceae; genus Steroidobacter. Next base: position 38,106 of record JAEWAF010000009.1, on the reverse strand, counting down.
CATGCTCGCCATGTCCGCGAGAGTTTGACGTTGAAGAATTTGCCGCAGATCGAGCGTAAAACCTTCCCGACGCAGCCTGTCAAGCAATTGCACTAACAGCAGCGAGTGGCCCCCAAGCTCGAAAAAGTTATCGTGCCGCCCAACACGGTCGACCAGCAGCAAATCTTGCCAGATCTGCGCGAGCGAACTCTCGAAAGCGCCGCGCGGCGGCTCGTACTCGCGAGCCGAATTGGGGTTAATCTCGGGTATGGGTAGCGCGCGCCGATCCAGCTTTCCATTCGGTGTCAGGGGGAAGCGATCTAGCACCACGAACGCTGCTGGGATCATGTGTTCCGGAAGCATGCGCCTCAGATATTTGCTCAGAGTCTCCGGATCGGGCGCGTCGCTTATATCTTTCGGCACCACATATGCGACCAGCCGCTTGCGGTCGAGATCATCCTCACGTGCAATCACCACCGCCTGTCTGATACGTGGATATCCGGCCAGCTGCGCCTCAATCTCTCCAGGTTCGATCCTAAAACCACGGATCTTAATCTGATGATCGTTCCGACCGAGATATTCGATAGTTCCATCTTGTTGCCAGCGGCCAATATCGCCAGTTCTATACATCCGTTCCCCTGCGTCTTGACTAAACGGATTCGATAGAAATCTCTCTGCCGTTAGCTCCGGTCGATTTATATACCCCCGTGCTACACCCGCACCGCTAATGTAAATCTCACCCTCCACCCCGATCGGGACGAGCTGGTGCGAACCATTGAGGATATGGATCTGTGTGTTTGCTATCGGGCTTCCGATAGAACTCGCGAATCCGCTCTCCCGTCGCATTGTGAGCGCGGTCGAGTATGTGGTCGTCTCCGAAGGACCATATAGATTGCAAACACGCTCGGCAGTGCTTCGCGAAAAGATCCTTTCCACCAGTTCGCGCTTTAGCGGTTCGCCGGCTAGATTGATGACACGAACGCTCGGAGGGATCTCCCCCGAATCAAGAATGGCTCGAATTGCGGAAGGGACCGTATTTATAAGCGTAACATCAGTTCGCTCACTCAACAGAGCGAGCGCATTCTCGACGATGCACAGCATTCCGCCCGTACTTAGCGGTACAAAGCATTCATATACCGATAGATCGAAGTTCAGGGAGGTCGATTGGAGCGACCGCTCGAATACTTCAGGCGGTTGGTTTCCAAGCGCCCACCAGATCATATTGACGGCCTCGCGATGCTCGATAGCGACGCCTTTCGGCTGCCCCGTCGAACCCGACGTGTAGATGGCATACGCAAGATTTGCGCTTCTGATACGCATCGAACTGCGGGTAATATTTTGCGTAGGCCGAAGGGCAATCTCGCCGCCTAGCTCATCCAGCACAAATACTCGCGCGGCACTCGGGAGCAAAGACCTCAGTCGTGCCAGCGTCAGTATCGCAACGGGCGCGGTGTCCCTGACGATGAACTCAAGCCGATCTGACGGATAATTGGAATCAAGTGGAACGTAAGCAGCACCAGCCTTTAGTATGCCCAGCATACCGATCAGCATATCAATCCCCCGCTCGACGCACAGTCCCACGAAGTTGTCTGCTGCGACACCGCGTTCCGTCAGATAGTGCGCTAACTGATTGGCCCGAGCGTTCAGCTGTCGATATGTCAGATGCCGACCTGCGCAGATCACTGCAATTTCGTGCGGCGTACGCTCCACCTGCTCCTCGAACAACTCATGGATGAGTTTTTCTTCTGGATAGCTGGCGTGCGTCGTGTTGAATGATCTAATGAGCAGCTCCTCCTCTTCCGGCAGAACAGGTAACGCTCGCACTAGGCTATGCGGCTCTCTCTGCAGGGCCTCTGCCAGAGATAGTACGGCGGTGCGGAGATATCCGGCTACGCGTCGTGGATCGATACGCGGGTCCGTTTGCACAGTGAGCTCAAACGGATCCCCAAGATCGTCCACCGTGACGGTGATTGGATAATTGGTCCAAGCTTCGCCTCGCGCCAGTATCTGGACACCGCTTTCCAGCGGGATTCTCGCGGCGATTTGTTGCATACGATAGTTGAAGAGCGACGTGAACAGCGGGGCCGCCCCAGGCATTACGCCGCTCCGTTGGGATATCGCGAGGGACGCGTTGACGTGCTGTTGTAACTGCGTGAGTCCCACATGGGTATCTTGCAACAGCTGAACGGCGCTTCGGTCGCGCAGCCGCAGCCGGAGAGGAAGCGTATTTATAGCCATTCCCAGCATGCGCTGCTGCTCACTCTGCTCGCGGTTTCGAGCGAGAAGCACTGTTCCAAACGTTACATCCTCGCGTCCGCTAGTCCTGCCCAGAACCAGCGCCCATGCCGCATGAAACATCCGGGCGGCACTTGTCCCCGCTTCACGCGCTCGTGCGCGCAGCGCTCGGCCCACGTCCCCCTCGATCAGGAGTCGAGCCTCAGCCAGCCGATGGCCTCCTCCGTGCACGTCGAACAGGCCGAAAGGTGCGGCTGATGTATCATAGCCCTGCAGTTTGTCGCGAAAGAACTCCGTACTGTTATGCATCTGAGCGGACGCCAACGTGTGCTCAACGTAGTTGCGGAATGGCACCGCACGCGGCAACCCGCCCTCGCGCCCCAACAGATGGGTAATCGTTTCCTCTAGCACCCAGCTTAACGACTGGTAGTCGCAGACTATGTGATGTACTTGCAGAAGAGCGTAGCGCCGCCCTTGCGAGGCACCGCCACACGTGAGAAGGCGCACGAGTGGTGCATACCGCAAATCCAACGGCCGTCGGCCCGGCAGCATCTCCTCCCTCAGTTGCTCCAGTGGCGAGTGCCCGTCAGCAAGCGGGACGCGCTCGACACGCAACTTTGCTCGGCGCCAAACGACCTGCATCGGTCGTGGCAACCTCTCCCATACAATCGCCGTTCGCAGCACGTCGTGACGATCTATGACCGCTTGCAGGGCTTGGATCAGCGCTTCGAACTCCGTACCGGATTGCAGTTCGAGCAACGCTGAAAGAATGTACGCATCGCTCTGCTCATCGAGCAAACTATGAAATAGCATGCCCTCCTGGAGTGGTGACAACGGGTAGATGTCATGCAGATTGGCTGCGCGGTCCGTGACCAAGCTGAGGACGGCGTCGAGCTGCTCATCGTTCAACAGTTCCTGTGGATTCATGTCACCGCCTTACCATTAAGTACCGCACTCAAGCCTAGAAACTCGAGCGAGTTTCGGCTCGCTGCTGTGGTTAGTCGTACCGCTCGTGGAATCCGGCGCTTCGATTCGCCAAGTTCCGAGACCATGATCGCCACGTGCTTCTCTCTCATCTTCTCTCTGCCATATCGTAACTTCTCATAATCAAGAGCCACCGCCCGACCGATTCTTTGAGAAAGCCGGCGGAGTGTTTCACGCGAATGAGGCCCTGAGTATCAAGAAAGTCAGGCCGAGATCAATCAACAAACTTCATAAGCCAGCAACTTCGTAAGCCAAGACATGCGGGATGACACTCCAACGAATCAGCGCGACAGTGCCGCAAGATGCCGTTGGATGAACGCCGCAGATGTTTCAATACTCTAGCCTCCCCAGGTGCGGGCATTACGAGGTGCACTCACGACCAACTGATATCAGTGTGCGCCACTGTCGCATGACCGGAAACGAGGTGACAGATTCGGACTGTTGGTACGACCTCCGAGTCGGCGATCATCATTTACGACTGCCGGCATTAGGAATGACCTGCAGCGGCTCCTTTTACCAACAGATGAGAGCGATCATCCCCGGTAACGACACCGCCCAGTAACTTCGGATACGCAAGTCGCCCAGATCAACGTCCAGCAATTCTGGTCAAGATCAGCACCGAGCTAGTTGCGTAGAGTGGTGGATGCCTAACACTGTGCTTCAGGAGGCAGCAAATGGATCTAGCACCAGCCGCCCGGAGACGGGCGGAAACTATCGATGAACGGCAGAATGCGGCATCCCTTGCGAGGAACTTGTCACGGTTCTCCCGAATACACCAATGGCACAGCTGTCCGCACACGGGCCGCCGCTTGACAGCGAAAGAACCTGAAGATCCTCGCGCCGAACTGTCGCCCAACGGTCAAATGCGGGTGATGGCTCTTGGTCACGGCGTAGCTCATGCCACCCCGGCCACGCTGCGCACATCTACTGTGAGATATGGCGTGGTGGTTCAGCCTCGCGACGCGTTCAACGAGCTCCCGATTACGGAAGTCCCTAGCATGAAACTGTAGTTCCTGATGGCATAGCTCAGGCGCACGTCGATCGCCCGTTCTTCGCTCCGGATCACGATTCTCACAGGGCTCTCGGGCATCATCTTCACTGCCTTGAGTTCCTCGAATCTGTGAGGTCCTCGCTCAATCCACCGCGCGTTCGACGTTGAAGTATTTGACGAAACCGTTTGTACCACCCTCGACGCAGTGGCGCGAGCAACTGCACTAACGGCGGCGAGTGCCCGCAAGCTCGAACTTGTAATCATGCGTTCAACACCGTTGACCTGACGCAGAGCTTCCGATCCTGTGCGAGCAAATTTCAGGTGACCCACGCTCAAATGTCACGTAGAGGACGCATCGAAGCGAATCGGGACAGCAGCGTGCTCGCCGAGCTTACGCTTTCCATCTATACCCCCAGCAATTCGCGCGCCTCGCGATAGAGCTGTCCGCTTCCACTGACCAAACACGGACAGCCATGTTGCTATTGCCTTGTTAAATGGTTTGCACAGCGGATCACCCCTTTACAAACAGGTCGTCGAGGCCCTCGGGACCTCATTCATAGCGATCGACCTTCTGCTGGGTGCAGCAGCCCCCGTTTCGACCGGACATAGTTGTGCAATCTAGGAGCTAAGCGTAAGCCTAGTCGTACGCCTATGTCTTACGGGAATGATCGTGTTGAGGTGCTGAGTGCTGTTCAACGCCGCCGTCGGTATTCGGTAGATCAGAAGATGGCTGTGTTGCAGGAAGCAGCTCAGCCAGGCATGTCGATCTCCTATGTAGCCCTCCGTCATGGTATTGCTCCCAGTCTGCTCTTCAACTGGAGGAGGCGCATGAGCGAAGGTGGCAAGGAGGCGGTGCGCGCCGATGATGAAGTCGTCGCCAAGGCCGAGGTCCTGACACTGCAGAAGCAGATCCGCTGCAGGGAGTCCTGGGCAAGAAGACCTAGGAGAACGAGATTTTGCGTGAGGCGGTGAAGATCGCCCACAAAAGAACTCATCTCGCGGCTGCCGTCGTTGCCCGAGGACGATACGCCGTGAGGCGTGCTCAGGTCTTGGGCGTGTCCCGATCGCAGCTTAGCCAGCACCTGAAGGAACCTGGCAAGTCACGCTCGAGCTACCGCAAGCCCGAGGATGATGACTTGCTCGTTGAGCTGCGAGCATTGGTAGACGAGCGGCCGACTTACGGCTATCGGCGCATCAGTGCACTGCTGAGTCGGGCGCGCAGAAAGGCCGGACTCGCCAACGTCAATCACACAAACGGATCTATCGGCTGATGTCACGGCATGGGCTGCTACTTCAGCGCTACACCGCGCGGCCGCCAGATCGCGCTCACGATGGCATCATTCGCACGATCCATCCGAATGCCTGGTGGACCTCCGATCGCTTCCAGATCGCCTGCTCGGATCAGACTGTGTACGTGGCATTCTCGCTGGACACGTGCGATCGCGAGGTGATCAGCGCATGCAATGACCCATCGACTCCTGCTCAGGTCATGCTGCTAATTTGAAAGCCTCAGCGGGCGTTCTCATCCCCAGTGAGTGATGAGGTCTGCCGTTGTTGTAGAAGCTGATCCAGTCACCAATCACTCGACTGGCGTGCTGCAAGGTCTCGAAGCGGTGACGATGCACGCATTGATCCTTCAGCGTGCGGATCACGCGTTCGACCATGCCGTTCTGCTCCGGCGAGTGCGGCGTGATGAACTCCTGTCGAAGCCCATAGCCGCGCACCAGTGCCGTGTAGCTGCGGCTGGTGAAAACCAGGCCATAGTACATACGGAACAGTGGCCAGCCACCGCCAGCGACGACATCCTGAGGTTGTTCTAGGACCTTAGGAGGTTACTGACGATGGCTAGCCAGGTGGATCCTATCGCACCCCTGACCCTGGTCGCGATCGACATTGCAAAGGGTGTCAATGTGGCTCTGGTCGAACATTCCGATGGCCGACAGCAGCGATTCCGGTTCACGCACCAGCGTGCTGACTACGATCGGCTAGTGGCGTTCCTGCAAGCCCGTTCTGGTCCGTGCCGGATCGCACTCGAGCCCACGGCAGACTATCACCGTACACTGGCCTATCGCTTGCTCAGCGAGGGTTTCGAGGTGGTGCTGGTCTCATCGGTCGCGGGTGCTCGACTGCGCGAAGCGGTATTCAACTCCTGGGACAAGAACGACCCCAAGGACGCGCAAGTCATCATGCGACTGCTCAAGCAGGGTATGACACAGCGCTACTGCGATCCTCTGCTAACAAGGATCCATGACCTTCAAGAGCTGTCGAAGACGTACCAGCACATCTCCAGGGTTCGAACGCGCTTGCAGCACTTGTTGCTGACGCATTATCTCACACTGTATTTTCCGGAGATTGAACGCTTTTGGACCGCTCAACGCAACGAGTGGCTTATCCGTTTGCTGCTGAGCTTTCCGACCCCGGCGTCCATCGCCAAGCTGAGTGTTTCGCAGTTCCGCGATGAAGTGTGGCAGTCGATGGGACGCAGAGTTCATAAGCAAGCGAAGATCGAGGAGATTCATAGCCTCGCAGTACGCAGCATCGCACTGCCGGTTGATCCGGACTCCACCGCAGTGATGACCTTTCGACTGCAGCTGACGCGTTATCTGCAACTAAGTCAGATGCGATCGGAACTTGAGCAACAGGCCGATACCCTGCTCGCGGCACACCCAGACTATCAGCGTCTGCGCACAGTTCCTGGGATCGGCCCGATCACCGCGCTCGTCATCCTGGCCGAGGCCGGTGATCTGCGGCGCTTCGGACATCACCGCCAATTTCTGAAGTTCTGCGGCCTGGACTTGGCGAAGAGCCAATCGGGTGCGTGCCAGTCGCGCGAGCGGCTTTCTAAGCGGGGCAACGCCCGACTTCGATGCGCATTATGGGTCTCTGCCATGACCGCGGTACGAATGCGTGAGAATGCATTCCGCGAGAAGTACAAACGCTACGTGGCGAGAGCTCCCGAGGATCGGGATCTCAGTCGTAAGGCACGGACCGCCATCACCGCCAAAATGGCCCGGGTGGTCTATGCCCTGATCAAACACGAACAACCCTACCGTCATCGCTTTGATGAAGATTTACCCAGCGGATCGATCCCTCTCAAACAGGCCGTCGAGGCCCTCGGGACCTCATAGATAATGCTCGGACCTTCCGCTGGGGCCTTACGCTGTTTTAGGTGCGGTGAAGACCGTCGGCTGCGACGGATCTTGTGTTCATTATGGTCAGCGAGGATCTCTCTGCCGCGGAAGACCGTTGGGCGTTGATCGAGGCGCGGACTTTTTTAGTGCGCACGTCACCAGACAGCGCACGCAGGATGCTTGTCGCTGAAGAAATGCTTGCTTCCGTTCTTAGTACGTTGTCGGTGCGAACCACCTTAGGGTAGCCGCGGCGGGTGCAGATATCCCCGAGCATACGCACGAGCTGACGACCGCTGATCTTGTGCGCTGGGATGACGGCGATCGCCTCGTGTGTGGCATCGTCCACAACCGCGAGATTCTTGATCGCACGGCCACCGGCGACGCGATCGAAGACAAAATCCATCGACCACACGACATTAGCCTCCGACGGGCGCTCTAAGGGCTGTCGTTCCGACGTCGGTATCTTCTTTCGTCGGCGCCGACGAACTTGCAGTTTCTCCTGCGCGTAGAGCCGTTCCACGCGCTTGTGATTCACGCGATGGCCGGCCTGACGAAGCTTCAGGTAGATCATCCCGGCGCCGTAGCGACGATGGCGCTGAGCCAGATGCACGATCCGATCGCGCAGCTCGCCGTTGCGGTCCGGCGCTGGCTGATATCGCAACGAACTCGCGCTCATCCCGATGATCTGCAGCGCACGCCGTTCGGACAGCCCTTGTGGCTTCATCCAGCGCACCACCTCGCGTCGAGCTGGTGCGCCTACCACTTTTTTCGCAACGCCTCGCCCGTCACCTCGTTCTCTAGCATCGACTCCGCCAGCAGCTTCTTCAGACGCGCGTTCTCGGCCTCCAACGCCTTCAGCCGCTTCGCATCGGAAATCTCCATGCCGCCGAACTTGTTGCGCCAGAGGTAGTAACTCGCCTCCGAGAAGCCGTGCTTGCGGCACAGCTCCTAACCGGCACGCCGGCATCCACTTCCCGCAGAAATCCAATGATTTGTTCTTCGCTAAAGCGCTTCTTCACCCGTCCAACCTCCGACTCAGGGGCTGGACTCTAAACCATCGCGCTACTCAGGATCGGGGGACGTCGGCTCGCCACTGATGGCACAGCTCGTGCGCGTAACTAAAAGCCCCTGGCCGGTTGCGAACCGGCCACTCCATCGCCTGGAAAAGACGCTGGGCGGCGTTGTCGCTGAAGTTCAGAGGCCACCGCGTGATAACCGTCGAGCGACACTCCCCGATCATCTGCCTTGAGAAGGTTTTCACTGGGGGCCGGGGTGAGGGGAAGGTCGGGTGCAGGCCGACGGCCCCAGGCTGTAAGCGCCAAAATCAGCCGCATTCTCGGCCGGAGGCGCTAAGCGCTATTGAACGGCAGCAGCGCTTCGGAGTCCTGACAATCTTGGCGGGATTGTAACGATTCTCCCCCTTCAGTGTTGTGATACCGGACACCCCGCAAGAGGATCTTCAATCCACGGATAGAGGCACGCCGTATTGAGTCGCTGATACGGGATCTGCCTCGGATCGGTCGGTGCTGCGCCGGGCGCAGTCATATAGATAACTTCACTCGCCAATTTCGCGAACCCGTTGTAGAAATGTTGTGTGGATTTCACGACTAACAGTTGCTTTCGGGTGGGATCGATCCCGAGGTCCTTGAAAATAGAGGGGCAATAGCATTGGCAACGTCTGCTGGCGACGATGACGTCAAGAGTGCCACACCGCAGCGCGGTGACATCTCCGATGTCACATAGCAATGCATCGCCGGACTGCTGTGGCCGTGCGTGCATGTAGTGATCACGTATGCTTAGCACGGTGACTTCCATGTCTATCGGGTGTCCCGACGAGCACTCAAGCTTGCCGCCGAGACGAACCGCCAATGTCGCACCGGGCCCGACTTTCTTTGCGATCCGCACGACTTCCGGATCATAGAAGATCGCCATCCCAACATCTCGCGCGCCGCGCTCCAGGAGCCAGCGCAACGCGAACGTCGCGTCGCCGGGCGCGCCCGCGCCCGTGTTATCCGATTGATCCGCCACTACTACCGGCGTGTGCTTGCTCTGCATAGCCCTCGACAGCGCCTCCTCCATAGGCACTGTGAAAGACTCGAAGCCGAGACATCTGCGCTTTGCGTACGCCCGAAGCCCGAACTCACGCGCGACTTGCTCAGCCAAAGTTGGGTCATTGTCTGTTATGACAAGCATTCTTGCCTGTACTTGTGGCACGTCCGCGAGGGGAAAGCTGTGTGCAAACGAGATCGACAGAATTCCGGGTCGCTGCTCCGCGGCCTGAATCTCGTCAACAAATCCGCGCATGGGCTGGCGAGTTGTCGGATAGAACCCGATCATGTGACAATCAAACAGGCCCATTGTTGGCCGAATGTTGCCAAGTGCTGTGGAGATTGCTAAATCGAATAGTTCGTGTGCCCGCTCATGAATATCTACATGTGGATACTCTTTGTATGTTATGACGATGTCGGCACAGGCGATCTTCTTCTTGTGCAAATGACAGTGAAGGTCAAACTCCGCACCAATCACCACCGCTGTACCAACGATGTCCCGTATACGCTCGATAATGTCCTGCTCACAATCCTCATATCCCACAGCCACCATGGCACCATGGAGCATCAAAAGCACCACGTCCACCGGCATGGCGGCACGTAGATCGCTCAGGATCTCGTCGCGAAGTGCTTCATACGCTTGTCTGACGGTGAGGCCGGATGGCTCGGCCCAAGCATTTAAGCTGAAGATGAATTCATCGCCGCGAGCAAGAGCTTGGCATCCCCAGACCTCCATCAAATTTAGGGCCGGATGATGGATCTCCCCGCGCAATACATCGACACCCCGCTGTATCTGGAAATCCTCTAGACCGGTGGGAACTTGGCAGAACGTATTAGTTTCTGTCGCGACACCCGCGCTGAAGATTCTCATTTCATCTCGCTATCGATTTTGACAAACCTGACGGGCAAAACGGAGGGCTCCAATCGAATCCCAAGGGCGCATACTCTACCATCTACATTGCTCTCGAACTTGATCCGCCCAGCGCGGTCGAAGGGATGAGGAGCCTGAATCTCAAACAAATCACTCTGAACCGCTATCCACGATTCGAAATGCCAATGCTCTAGCACTAAGGACATACTATTTCGTCGCAGCTCTAGGCCCATATCACTGCACAGGATCGCAATCTCTCCGTAAGCTGGGTGAACGTATGTTCCGGCGTACGCATCGAGACCGTGCGCCGGCGTAGTGCCTTCCACCCGTGGCACCGAGCTATTGCGACGGCGAGTGCTCGCCACCTTGGCTTCATATTCGACCAAGTAGGCATTGACGTGTTGTTCCGGCGCGTTTCCCAAGACCAGATCAAAGACGTATTGATTGATAACGCGCGCCATTCGCGAGGCGGCGAAATTGACGAATGACACGATTCCAAGGCCCCATTCAGGAAACATCATCACCGAACTATTCACACCATGCAGCAAGCCCCCATGCGACAAGCGAGCACTGCCGTTGTAGGTATCGACAAACCACCCAGCAGCGTAGGTTCCATTCGGGTGAAGAGCCGATGGATCGTCCCCGGTCACGACTTGGGGCCGGTGGCATTCGGCTATAACTTGCGGCCGCAGCAATGCTCGCTCACGAAGCTTGCCGCCGTTGAGATTCAGCGCCAACCAGCGAGCCATATCCTCCACCGTCGAATGAATTGTGCCGCCCGCGGGGGCAATGCTCTCGGTACAGAATCGCCTCGTGGGTACAAGATCTCGCTCGCTATTCTCTTGATACGAACGCGTTGCTTCACCACTTGTTGGCAGTTTGAATGAGGTGCTGGTCATCCCGAGGGGCGCGAAGATCTTCTCTGTGACTAGGTCTTCCCAGCTCCGCCCGACGGCCAGCTCAGCGATATACGCCGCCGCGGTAAAAGTCAGATTGTTATACTGAAATCGCTCGCGAAAACCAGACGAGCACTCCAGATATCGGAGCCTGCGAACCAGTTCGGCGCGGTCAATCCCATGCTCGATCCACATCCAGTCATGGCGCGGCAGCCCAGTGCGCATAACCAGTAGATCTCGTATAGTTACGTACATGCTGCGAATTGGATCCCGCAGCTGGAACGATGGCAGAAATCTCTGAACCGGCTCATCCCATGAAAACCAGCCATCATCTGCGAGCATCGCAAGCACTGTTGCTGTGATCGCTTTAGTGGTGGATGCAATCGGGTACGCTGCCCTTGCGCTCATTGGTACGTTGTTTTCTAGGTCGTGATATCCATATCCGTTGGCGAACACCAGTGTGTCGTTGTGGACGATTGCAAGTGCGGCGCCTGGCACGCGTGCAGCACGTAGCATTGGCTTGATGACTTCATCAAGCTGCTGAGCGACTTTGTGGAAGGATGCGTGTATTTGTCTCGTGCGCGTCACATCAATGCCACCGAGCAATTGTCAGCTCCGCCCGTCAGTAGGCGCGTCACGCCAAGCGATATCCGCATAACGCACGCTTGGCAGCCGGATTCGTTAGAGGCGACGTTGTACCGACACTTGGCCTGCTATGCCCGGTGACGCACTAGTTCCTTCAGTTTCGGCAAGACAGCGTCATAAAGAACGGCAAAGTTCTCGTACCGCTGCTTACGAAACAGATGAAGTTCTCCTTCATGCTCAAACGGAATCATAAATTCGTAGATCAGATTGTACCAATAACGAGTTCTCTCGCCGTCTTCGTAAAGCCGGAACTCGACAAAGCCCTGGAAGTCCTCCGCAGAGCGACTTTCTGGATAACACTTCCAGATCACAATCTTGTTAATTGGATCGAGCTTGACAGTCCGTGCGTAGTAGCGCGGCACGAATGCCCCCTCTTCCTCCTTACTCAGCATCACCAGCTCGCCCTCGGCTCCCTGCTCACCCTCGATGTGCCGAACCATTGAATAGTTCTGCCATGACGGATAATTGATGAGATGGCGCCAGGAGTTTTCGATTGCCGAATCAAGCAACGTCTCACCGCTCCAAACGACATAAACAGGGGCGATTTTTGGAGAGGCATCCGCATGGGGCATATCAGAGTTCATGTTACTGCTCCTCGTTCTCACGTGCTGTCACGCGTTGAAGGGTCCGCATGAAGCCGCTTTTTAGATACTAGGTGCTTCAATCGTGCAATTCTGGCTGCACTAAGGAATACATCTGCCGTGCTCCATAACGCAGCCGCTAACGACATTATCCTCACTCACACTACCACGATCCGCGAGCGGGCACCCGGAAGACTATCGAGGCCTAGAACAGCGCAAACGCGATTCCTGTTAGAAGGCCCGATTCAGTATGGCTCATATTGAGATCGGCTCATCACATGTCTCGCAGCAGATCCAATGTATTACGATCAAACGCATGCAACAATAGGATCACCGTGAGAAGCGCAAGCGGATAATTCTTGTAGGCCCCATCCGCGTAGCGCTCAGGCGTGATTGAACCAAATCAGCTGCCGCCGCATGTAGCTCTCCATACCTGGCAACCCGCCCTCAACGCCGAAACCGGACTGACGCGCAGGCTCGAAAGAGGCCGCATGACCCGCCCCCTCGCCAAGCGGCGATGCAGCATTCACGAGGACGGTCGAGCGGATGCCTCTTGCGAGTTTCATCCCCGTCGAAAGGCTTGCTGTCCACACATAGGCCGCCAAACCAAAGATGGTGCTGTTAGCGATTGCAATCGCCTCCTCTTCGGTTTCGAAAGACATGACTGAAAGCACGGGGCCGAAGATCTCCTCTTGCGCGATACGCGCCTGTGGGGACACGTTCCGAAAAATCGTGGGCTCCACGAAGTAGCCGCCGCTGTCCTCCCGGATCCTGCGCCCCCCTGAAACGAGTTGTGCTCCTACGCGTTGACCGCTGTCAATGAATTGCATGACCCGCGCATATTGCTTTGCGGACGCAAGTGGCCCGAAGGTCGTGCTTGGATCGCGTGCATCGCCCACTACGATATGCTGAAGGTAAGCAGCGATTCTCTCCACAAACTCCGACTCGATCGAACGCTGCACAATGAGCCGCGATCCGACGCTACAAATCTGCCCTTGATTGGTCACCAGCATGCGGGCGACCGACGCGCTCGCTGCGTCCAGATCAACACCGTCGGCGAACACGACTTGTGGGGACTTCCCACCACACTCTGCCAGTACGACCTTCATGTTCGATTGACCGGCGTACTGAAGCATGGCCTTGCCGACGGCTGTCGAGCCAGTAAAGGTCAGCATATCGACATCTGCGTGTAGCGCGAGCGCGCGACCAACCGTCTGGCCCAATCCCAGCACGACGTTGAACGCCCCGATCGGCACGCCGGCCTCAATAGCCAAGCGAGCAAGCTTACATGCAGCGCGCGAAGCGAGTTCGGAAGGCTTCAGTACTACGCAGTTCCCCGCAGCCAGAGCAGGGGCGACCTTGAGCACAACGTTGTAGGTAGGAAAGTTCCATGGCACGACTGCTGCCACGACTCCGCGTGCCACGCGCCGCTGCGCCACTAGACTGTGCCGGTCGCTTCCGTAAACCTCTCCGCACACTTTGTCGACCGCTTCCGCATAGAAACGCACCAAGTCGGCGGCAGCCGAGGCGCTGAAAAGCTTTTCGCTCACCGGCTTACCCATTTCGCCAGCATCCAACAGATCAAGTACAGAGCAATCTCTGGCAATCAAATCTGCAAATCGATGTAGCACCTTCTTTCTCGTTGTGGGTGTCTCACTCCACCCTCCATGTTCAAAGGCACGCCGGGCGGATACGACTGCACGCTCCACATCTCCATCACAACCCGCCGGAATTGAGAACTGCGGTTTTCCATCGGATGGGTTAAACACCTCGATAGTTACATCACTCAACGACTCCAACGATTGGCCGTCCAGAAACGGCCTCGGCAACGCGTCGACACAGTCAATGTTCGAGTTCATTTCAGTACCGTGATCTTGACTGCAGGGCATCATCCATCCATCTCGAAACTCCGACGGTGCGTCACCTCGCCGTTAACATCCATCGCTTCGAGACCAAGTTAACCGATGGCACTGACGCGGCGCATTCAAGCTTGCTGCCAACCACGTTTGTGCAATCAACACTAAACACCGCGGCGACTAGGCGCCCACGCCGATGCGAACGCTATGAGAAGCAGTGACATCGCTCCGCCTTTGACTTATGACCGTCTCTTCGACTCCCCTCACCCCTTAATCTGCGGCTGCAAGTCGATAGGCTCGTTTAAAGAATCCGTGGTCACAAGCATGTTACCAGTCACCGACACGGGTCTTAGAAGGGATGCCGCATGACATCTAAGGTGCAGCGCTCGTCGAGCGCTTCTGAAACATGCCTGAGCTGCCGGCGGCCAGAGCAGCTCAAATGCCTATGTTCCTCACGTGCGAGCAGCGGGAGATCCTTGAATGGCCCAATACTGTTTTCCATGCCGTGCCCATCTCAGATGTCATCCAAGGCATGAATTCATAGCCCAGTAAGACTCGTCCCATAATGTGGCCTTGTGCTGGAGGATCGACGTTGATTAACTCGATCCACGCTCATACCCGTGCGATTCCGACGCTCAAGCCGTCCTCAATCAGAAATGGTCGAGTTACGAACAATACCAAGCCCGCAGATTGCTAAGCGCGTCACGATGTCCGATGATACCAATGCGCCCCGTGCCATACTCTGGTAGGCAATAGCACTGCATCAGATAATCATTGAGATAAAACTCTGTGATGCGCCCTGTGCGGATGAGGCGGAAGCGTGCTGTGCCCTGTAAAGGAATGTCTCGATCGACATGTCCCTTCTTTTCGAAGCCGGTGCCATCGGAATCTATATCGCCATATTCGACGAAGCCATTCTTATGCACAAGGAAACCTGTGCCCCTATTGCCCATACCTTGCAGATGAAGCCCGGTTAGGCCGAAAGAAAAACGCATCACACCCTCCAGAATCAGAACTCTATCTGGATCGAAAGGTGTTTCCGAAAGCTGTGATTCGATTGCCACGACTTTATCCTTCGCCTTTTCGTTGTTCTCCCACCATTTCAATCGCAGTGTCCCTTCCTCATCCCATACCGCCCGTTTAAGAGGAGTCATACAGGATGTTCCCTCTTCTACATTTAGCATCTCGCCTTTTCGTATGGCCCAGGAGTGGTGATTAACGAGGACGCCCCCTTTCGTATCTATGACGCGTGCAAAATACGAAGCGTTTCCCACTAGCAATCGTCGATTCTTTGGTACGGGCACGAACGGTCCTGAAGGCGAGTCCGCAACCATCGTGGTATGTCCGGGCTGGAAATCTGTGAAGTCGTTGTTAACTACTGACTCCAAATCATTCAGCCCGGGCAGTGCATAGTACTTTCCCTTCCAAATGTGAACGGCCCCGACCTCTGGAGACTGTAAGCTGGGGGGACCCAGGGGCACATCGGATAGAACGGGTGGCTCTAGGGCTTTCCAAGTTATACCGTCATCGCTCTCGCCAAATCCCAAACCCACCACTTTATTCTTAGGCGTTGCTGCCCAATACCCATAGTACCCGCCCCCCGGACGTACAACTGGCCAAATGTTATCCCATCGACCATTACGCTCGTACCACCGAGTGTCCTGGCGGAATTCGTAGCACGCACCAAGGCGCGTCCAATGGATCAAGTCCTTCGATTCGGCGAAGAAAATCGTTTGCCGCCCCTGTTGACGGCTTCCTCGAAACTCGGAGAAGTTCATTATGAATTTTTGTTCCCGAGCCGCACGATTGATGACGGGCCACACTGCGCCGCTACCAAGCCAAACCGAGTCCTCCGCCTTATCAATCACCTTGCCCTGATCGTTCCAATGAACCCCATCGTGGCTGATGGCCAAGCCCACTCCATCCCATATTTGTTTTCGATATGGTCCAGTCAAGTAATAGAGGTAGAACGTGTTACCGAAGTAGTAGCCCCACGTATCCCACATGAGGGTCTCTTTCGGCTTGAAGAAGAACGGTGTTGGTGATCGATCGCTTGGGTGGGACATAGGCGTTGCTCGCGCGCTGTAGTTCGGCGTTAGTTCGCGGCCTGCAATGAGACAGGCGGATCGGCCCGCGAAGACTCAATAGCCTCGCCCACGTAGCGGCGCGCCCTCAGCAAGTGAAACACTGCCCAGAGATAGCCTGGAGTCCAAATCACCAGCGCCATGCGTAACGATTCCGTACCCAATTCCGGAGCGAGAAAATCACTCATTGCGCCGACTGCCACAGGCCCTATCCCCATCCCGATCAAGTTCGACAGCAGAAGTGCAACCGCTATCGCCATTGCGCGCATGTTCGCGGGCACTACTTGTTGGATCAGGGCGTATAATGGTCCAATCATCGCTGTATAGAACAACGCACCGACTATCATTAGGCTGAACACAACAGAGGTGCTGTGGGTCAAATAGATTCCCAGGTACAATGGAATGAAAAGTGCCAACAAGGTGCTCATGATTGTCAGCTGCAGCGGTTCGTCATCAGCGATATACCGGCTGACCAGATAACCACCTGCATACACGCCGATTATCCCGCCGACGCCCCAGATCAGTCCGTACCACGACCCCAGTTCAGCGGTGTCGATTCCATAGGTACGAATCAGAAATGGTGGCACCCATTGACCGACGCCAAATCCAAATAAGTAGAAGATCGTGAAGCCTGCGGTTAGATGGCGATAGGCGCGCAGTCGCCACAGAAGCTTGAATACCGTAAAATATCCTTCTCGTTGTGCGACCGCGGTAGGCTCGTCGAGCCCGACTGCCCTTAACTTCAGACGCGGCTCATCCAAACAGAGTCGCACAAGTACAGCCAGCAAGAGTCCCGGAGCACCAAGCACTAGGAAGGCCACTCGCCAGCCATAGAGCTGATTAAGCCAGCCCGCGGCGGCCGTGCCGAGAAGGATCGAAGCCTGTCCACCAAGCATATACAGCGACATCGCGCGGGCTCGATCCTTACGATCATAATAATCTGCAATTAGTGATTGAGCTGGCGGGACACAGCCGGCCTCTCCAACCGCTGCGCCCACCCGCGTCAGTAACAACTGCAGGTATGTTGCGGTTAGGCCGGTGCATAACACCATGACGCTCCACAAGCCCGTCGCCAGCGAAATGATGGTGATGCGATTACCATGGTCCGCCCAGCGGGCAATGGGAATACCGAGCGTTGAGTAGAAGAATGCAAACGCCATGCCCGTGAGCAGTCCCACCTGGGTGTCGCTCAGCAGCATGTCCCGCTTGATGTCCTCGATTAGCAGCGTCACGATGTTCCGATCGACGAAATGGAATGCGTAGACCACTGCCAGGACGGTCAACATCTGGCTACGGTATCTTGTTTGCTGCATATTAGATTCGAAACTCTGCATCACTGATATGCTCGGACGTACGCGTGCCTTGTAGTGCAGACCTGTGCACTCAATGGATCGACAACAACGCGCACATTCATCAAGTCAGCTCGTACAGACAATTGAAGGGCTGGTACAGAAGCGATATCACGCATCGCTGAATCGATACCGGAACACAAGGGTGATCGCCCGCTCATTTGTGCGACATCCAAGCCGTAAGCGAGCCTCCCTGTCCACTTAATAGATGAACTCGAACTGCACTCCGATGGTCCTGGGACGAAGGCTGCGGTCGTAGAATGAGGGGAGGATGGAGTCAACCTGCGTTGCAGGTCGTGCGTTAGCCAGGTTGTCGGCGAACAGCTGTAACGTCCACCGGTCCTCGGCGGCCACTGACACACTCCCCTGAATGATAGAGAAGGAGTCCGAGTTTGAAAGATATAGGGTGCCGTCTCTGTTATCCAAAATCCTCTGCGGAAAGCTGGACATGTAGTTCCCGGACAGAGAGAGGATGCTGTTTAGGCCTGATCTTCCAAGCGGAAACGAATAGCTCACGGACGCCGCCGCCGTATACTTCGCCGACCCGTTCAGACGGCTGCCCTTCTCGTAGAGAAGGTAACCGCCAGAGTAGATTGGAGAATCCACGGTGATGTCGTTGACACTGAAACTGCCTGTCAGGGAAAGGCCGTCCACTGGACGCACCGTCAGCGCAAGCTCCGCTCCCGGCCCACTTGCCGACTCGGCATTCAGGCCTGCTATGGCACAGAATGCCGCCCCATAGAAAACGCATAGACTTTGCTGCGTATCCTGCCAATCCACAAAATAGACGGCCGTCTCATAGGCGAGCCGGTTGTCCCACAAGTCCCCCTTCATGCCGATCTCGTAATTGTCGAGCGTGTCAGGTTTCACTGGCGGAAGATCAGGAACCAACGCCAAAACACCCGCAGCTTGGTTGAACCCGCTTCTGAACCCCTGCGAGTACGATGTATAGAACGTGTGTTCTTTGTTCACATGCCAAGTCAGAACCGCGCGCGGCGAGGTTTTCTCGAAGCTTGCTGATGGATTGAAGTTGGGGTCCACCCCGTCGGTACCGTCCACGCGGTCATGGAAGTAGCGCAGCCCGCCGGTCAGCTCAATCGCCCCATCAACAAACAGCTTCGTTAGTTCAGCGAACACGGCATACGATTCCGATGCTGACCTATCGTCACTGAATACACCGAATGATGGATGACTCTGACTAAAACGGTCCTTTGCATCTCTGTAGAAGACGCCCGAAGACCAGCGCCAGTCGCCGCCCTTCGACGATCTGACGAGCAACTCCTCCGAGAGCACTTCCGCTTCCTGGATGTTAGTGGCCAAGCCAACAAACTCTGGCCCAATGAACTCAAAAGGGCTCCAGTCCATCTGGGTGACGTTCGAATATTCGATTCGACTCGTCGTACTCGACACGATGAACCCCGGGAACTCATAGGCCACCTCGGCGCCATACGTGTCGAAGTCAATGTTTCCTGAGGGATTCAACCTACCGGGGAAGAAATCATTGGAATCGCTGATCTCCTGAGCGCCAACGTCGTGACGCGATTGCCAATAGGAAAGGCCTATCGACAGCGCATCTGTCGGCCGCGCCTTGAGCTTTAGCCGCGCATCAAGATTCTCCGAGTCGTTGATGTTCTTATCCACATAATTGTTGATCCATCCACCGATGTCGGCATAACTCACTGCTGCCCGCGCAGCAAGCTTGCCTTCGACGATCGGAACGTTGATTGCGCTATCTACGCGGTACGTCTCGTCGCCGCCCTTCGTCGTTGACCCTGATGTCCTTGCCTTGAACTGAAACGCGGTGAGATCCGGTTCGTGCGTCAGGACACGCACCACGCCGTTAAGCGAGCTCGCGCCGTAAAGCGTCCCCTGCGGACCGCGCAGGACCTCGATACGCTCTAGGTCGTAGACATTTGTATCGGGTACGCTCGGAAGCTTAATGAATCCGAACGGCACGCCATCCATATAGTATCCGACGGTGCTCGCGCCGAATGGTGCAGAAAGTTGGCCCGCGGGCCCCACTCCGCGAATGCTGAGCGTCGTACCATCGCCCCAGCCGCTTCGTGCGAACGTAACGCCAGGCACGGTCCTCAAGACCTCTCGGGCAGCGCCCCCGGTATAACTGTCGAGCTTCGCTCCGCTTAGCACCGAGATCGAAATCGGAACGTCCTGCAGGCGCTCCTCGCGTTTTTGGGCAGTGACGACGACCTCCTCAATCGATTGGCCGCTCGCCGACTCTCGGGACCGCTTTACTCGTGACGATTGCGCACTCTGGTCTTCGACAGAGGCTGTCCCAACTGGCTCGCTCTCATCTCGGGTAATCGATGGCCTTTCGGGATCCGCGATGCGCCCCGGTCCGACGTCGAAATCCACGGCGTGGGCTATCCGATTCGCCGCAAACGCCGGACTCGTCAGCGCCGTCAGGATCATAGCACCGAGCGTGAAACGGCTGTATGCGCTCAACTGAACCACTGATTTCGGCATTCTGTACTTAACGTTCATCAAACAGTCTGCTCTCATGGCTCTGCCCCAAAGATTGTTCGTTTAATAGCCACACGGCCCTCTATTCTTATTGTTAGAAGGCCCGCATCCAGCAGATCTCCGTATCCCCGCCAATCCTTCTGTCTGGGAGGATTGCGCAAGCACGATCGGGATGCTCCTTTTTCAATCATCCTTATCGGGAGCTGCACCTAGGTCTATTTGCACGGAGACCCATGGATATCGATGAGATCGGACACCACATCGCGGCGCATTCTGTGCACGAAGAGTCACACCCACAGCGACAATGACAACCACCAGTTACAAGATGGACATCGAAGTTTCGCAGCCGAGTGAAACGCATTCATCTAAGCTCGGCATAGTTAGATGGGTTCCCCTGGTTGCTTAACCCCCGTGTTGGAACCATCATGCGCAAAGATGCGAAGTACGGGACGAGTATCGTGTACTCGGTCGTTCAAGCTTCAGACCCGAGACTATCGACCGAGGAAGGCATGAGGCCTCGCAGGCCTGGCGCGGGCTCGGCATAGAGTCGGATCCGCGACTCCGCACCGAGATGGTGTGGGATGCTGAAGCGGCTCACTTTGAGCGTGCACTGACCCGGACGATCTCGGAACGGGGCTCTTCAAGAGAACATCAGCCGTTTCGCTAAGAAGCTGCGCCCGGTCAGCACCGAGTGGTCGGCGCTCGCTCAGCGAGCCGCCGACACGCGGGCCAGCTTCGCCGACTTCCTCACGTCGCTGCTTGAGACGGAGCAAGCGGCTAAAACCGAGCGCACCCGACAAGCGCTGCTGAAGCTTGCGACGCTGCCAGTGGTGAAGACGATCGAGAGCTACGACTTCAACTTTGCCACCGACGCGCCGAAGCAGCAGATCCCGGAGCTCGCCTCACTCACCTTCATCGAGCGTGCCGAGAACGTGGTGTTACTCGGCCCGTCGGGCGTGGCAAGAGCCACTTGGCGATGGCGCTCGGCTATCGCGCCGTAATGGCTGGCATCAAGACACGCTTCATCACTGCGGCGGATCTGTCCAGCTCGCAGCACCCAAAGCACAAGGTCGGCTGAAGGGGTATTTCAATCGAGCATTGCTCGGACCGAAGCTGCTCATCGTCGATGAGATCGGATACCTGCCGTTCGGTCGCGACGAGGCCAACCTATTCTTTCACGTCGTCGCCAATCGCTACGAGCGCGGCAGCATGATACTCACCAGCAACTGGTCATTCACCCAGTGGGCAACCGCACTGGCTGACGATCAAACGCTCACAGCGGCGTTTCTCGATCGGCTCCTTCACCACGCCCACATCGTGCAGATCGCCGGCGAGAGCTGTCGGCTCAAGGACAAGCGCAAGGCCGGATCCATCAAGGTGATGAAGCCGACATGAGGGTTAGCTAATACGAGTATCGCGATTTCTGATCGATGCGCTGGCTCTGCGCAGATAGTGTGTCACCTGCGTTGGGTTTTAGTCACGGTTAAATCGTCCGCGCACCGTGCAAGCTTCGTCTGGAGAGCTTGCGTCGGCGATCGAGTGCACTCGTGAGTGAGCGGAGATCATCGGTAGCGACTAAAAGTCCGGCGCACTAATCCCACAATATGCTTGTGCATCATTCTTTGCGCCACTCGCTCGGAACTCTCCCAGTACAGAGCTCCACGCGTGTTTGCGCCTGTACACTCCCACTTGCCGCACTCACATATTCCCGCGTCACCCGAGGAGAGAGCGAAGTCAGGAGCTCGTAGGAGATCGTATCGGCATACTGAGCAACTGCCGACACAGGCAGATCCGGTCCCCACAATATTACTTCATCCCCCACCAACACGTGGCCACATTCTGTAACATCTATCGTGAGGGAGTCCATAGAGACACGACCCGCTAGGCGCGAAAGCTGCCCATTGATCCACACCGGTGTCCCGTTACGCGCATGCCGCGGGTAACCATCACCATAACCGATTCCTACAGTTGCAACTCGGCTCACACGGTCAGAGCTCCAGGAACCGTCATACCCTACCGACTCGCCGCTATCTATCTGACGCACGGCAATGATGCGTGAACTCAGTGTCATGACCGCTCTCATACGGATCGGATGATTCGGACCGAGCGGATTATCTCCATAGAGCATGATCCCAGGACGCACCCAATCTGCCTGCAAATCGCATCTTGAGATAAGCGCCGCTGAGTTAGCGAGGCTCACCTTAGCTTCGGAGCTCGCACTGTGGCATAGACAAAACTCCAACATCTGCCGGTCAGTGACGGGCGACGCTGGGTTAGTCGCGCTGCTAAAGTGAGTCATGTGAGTCAGCTCAAGAATGCCCGGATGTCTAGAAAGCACTCGATCGGCCTCTATGAACGCATCCGAGCTAAGGCCATTTCGATGCATACCTGAATCCAGCTTCAGCCACACCCGAAGAGGGGTTCGCCTTGCCTGATCTGCGATGCACGCCACAGATGTGGGATCATGCGCGGTGACGTCGATGTCCATTTCAGAACAAGTGGCCAAATCCACAGAATCTAAGAGCGTCGCAAGTAGCAGAATCCGGACCTTGATACCGGCTTCCCGCAACAGGAGTGCTTCGTGCAATCGCGCAACGGCCATGCCGTCAGCAGAACTCAGGACTTCCGCAACGCGCAGCAAACCGTGTCCATAAGCATCTGCCTTCACCATAGCCATGACACGACTGCCGGGACACAGGCTGCGCACGACTTTTAGGTTGCCTTCCAGTGCCGTTAGATCGATGCGAGCGTAAGCAGTGTTCAGCATGATCTATGGCTCGACTGTTGTGTACGTGGATTAATTGTGAGCGACAGGTCGCGAGCTATCGGCCTCTGGTTAGAGTACATCGCGCAAGGTACAGCCGAATCGCACTTGAATGTCCCTTAGGAAATACCTGGATATAAGCCGTAATACGCAGCCCGACGTCAAATTTTCGGTGTCGAAAGCGCTAATGCAGAGGACCGGACACCTCGTTACGTTCGACCCTGTCACGTTAGTGGAGCCCCCGCGAAGAGAGATGACTCTTGACGACGGGTGATGCGGCCTCGATACGAGGTGCTCGACGACGGAAAACGCTTTGATGCCAACAAGTGCTTTCTGAGATCATGAGTGAAACAGCACTTCTCCGCGGAGAGAGGCGGCGCACATGGTCAATCTGTTCACAGAACGTCGACAACTGCGGGCGTCCGCCTGGTTCCATAAGTTACAGAGCGAGGGCCTCACAGCGGACGATTGGCGGGAGTTTTCAAAGTGGTATGCCAATAAGAACAATCGTCAGGCGTTCGAGGCGGTCGAGCATATCGATCGAATCCTGCTGCGGCTGCCGACGCTGCAGCCTCTGACCGACATGGAACGAGCCAAAGACGACTACGACGGTTCGATCTCCGTCTTGCGCTGGACGCTCGTTTACCGCCGGAACGGCCGCAGTGCCCGCGAGGTAACCGCGCGTCGGCTGATTATTGGGCTGTGGATAATTGTGGTCATCGCTTTTACTCCGGCGCTAACATGAAGCAAGGTGGCCGTCGCCCCCAACGACGAGCGTGCGCCCGGGTCGAGCGGCGAAACATCCTACGCTTCGGCTCAGGGCAACCTCCATGAGGTCCGGATTTCCTGACCGGCTTAGGTGTTCCGTAACCCATCGATCGTTCGATTGAGTTGGACATTGCCATACCCGAGTACCCTGCCCGGTTTCTAGCCTGTCCGATGCTTATGAAATCTACGGGCAGTAGCCTCATAGTTTCCATCCAGTTCGTTTACGTGCGCAACACGAAATAGGCAAAGCAAGCCGAGAATAGCGTTCTACACCTCGCCCCCAACAAATATTCTTCTCGTATGTGGGATGCACAATATAGGGGGTGATCTGCGCATTTGACTCGTCTAACCAAACGTAGGGGGAAACTTCGGCCACGGCTCCGCCGTCGACGACCCGGTTGTCTTAACTAGTGGGGATCCTCCAGAATGTCCACGCGATCTGCTGCCACCGAGCTCCGTCCGCAGCCCTCCACCCCGTCCGACCTTCAATTCGGGGAGACTCAGAAGCAGCGAATCACACGTCTATTCCGTGAGCACAATGGACCGCTTGTCCGGTTCTTGAAGAACCGATTGCACTCGCACGAAGAGGCCATGGAGGTGGCGCAAGAGGCATATGTGCAGTTGCTGGGGCTGGATCACCCCGAAACGGTGGTTTTCATGCGAGGGTATTTGTATCGCACAGCAGCAAATCTGGCCAGCAATCGGGTCAAGCAGCGGATTCAGCGACGAAGGAACGATGAGCAGCTGATCTATGAGACGGAGGATCAGCGCTCCCCCGAGCGGTTGTGTGAGACAGATCGGGATATCGCGCTAGTCATGCAGGCACTGTATGAGTTGCCTGCGAGTTGTCGTGAGGCGTTTCGGTTGGTGAGGGTCGGTGGAATGACTAGTGAGCAAGTCGGAAAGAAGCTCGATATGCATCCGCGCCAAGTTCGACGCTACGTCGCTAGGGCGTTGGCCCATTGTTTGGCTGTTGTGAGCTCCGGAGCGTAAGCGTCCCCCAAGTAGACAGCAGATGAACTAAAAGATTCGCTTGCTTACCTCAGTTGAACATGAACGACGGCACACGACCAAGGCTCTCATGTGACGCTCGTGGTTGCCATCCCAGCAGCTCTCGAGTGCAGCAGTCGATGACGAGAGCCAGCACCGCCCAGCATCGCGACCGCTCCACACTCGGCACAAGTCCGTCGCCCACCGCTCGTTCGGCGCGCGCGCCACTGATGGCAGAGCTCGAACTCGTGGCCGGAAGCCCACGGGCCGCTTGCGCACCTGCCAATGCATCAGCTGGAAAATACGCTGAACGGTGTTCTTGTTGAACTTCAACAGATAGGCCACTGTGCGATAGCCGAACGAAGGATGCTCCTCGATCATCTGCTTGATGGG
The DNA here is from genome assembly GCA_023391815.1 of Pseudomonadota bacterium. GTDB lineage: Bacteria > Pseudomonadota > Gammaproteobacteria > Steroidobacterales > Steroidobacteraceae > Steroidobacter. Next base: position 13,060 of record JAEWAF010000009.1, on the reverse strand, counting down.
CGCAGCGAACCGCTCTTGCACGGTTGGAGGCTTCTTCGTCGGCTTGTATTACACGGTGCGGCGAGGAACGTCGAACCAGCGGCACAGCTGACTGATCGAAACGGCGTAGCCATCGTCTTTGAGTCCCTGGCGGATCGTCTCGATCACTTCTCGTCCTCGCCCAGCAGGGACTGCAATTTTTTTCTGGCACGCAGTTCCAGCATCGCCTCGCCGTAGGCTTCCTGCAGGTCCTTCAGTTGCTTCTCGTACTGCTCGCGAAGATCCTGCGGATTGGCTCGCAGCGCGTTCTCCATGCCGCGCTCGCCATCATCCACCCACTTCTCGATCTCCGAGGGCGGCAGGTCGTGAGCTCGGCTCGCTTCGGCGACCGTCGTCTTGCCTTGAATAATCTCCAGAACCAGCGCGCTCTTACGGCGCGCCGTCCAGCGTTTGATCTCGTCGTCCATCAATGTGCTCAAGTGTCTCTCCAGATAGATTAACACCTGAGCAGGTTCTTACTGGGTCACTACAGTGGAAGAGTGGTTTGATTCTTTGGTACTGCGGCAGTAGCAGCGATTGGACCAGTCAGTGCAACCGTGCGAAGTCATCAAAACACCACCCGCCAGTTGATGCAGGCCAAGATCTATCAACGCGTTCGACGTGGAATCGGCTGACCGGCGTTGGCGCGGGGCTTTACAGGTATAGCAATCAGACCGAGCTCCCGGGCAGCGATGCAGATCGCGTGGAGCTCGACATCGAACAGAAGATCCTCGACTGCCCGCTCGGTTTCAGAAGCGACATTAGAACGCGCTACAAACGCCTGATGCGCCGTGAGTAGATGCACAGAGCTATACGTCGTGCCCAGCGATAGCAGATCCAGATCCGCCCGCCAGAGCCACTCCGTCAAGTTCCGCTGTAGTTACAAGCTAATAGCTGTAGTTAACATACCCGCTCTCCATCGTCCGTTCGTTGAGAGCTCCGCAATCTTTCATGCCACCCAGGGCTTAGTGGACGACGACACGATGCAATATCCTTCATTCTGCTGTAGTGATCCCACAAACCTGTTCTATCAACTTTGAGCCAACAGCTCGAAAGATCAATCGCCGATTCGGGGGGGCGCAGTTTTGCGGAGTGAACTCTTATCTGGACACCGTCAGGACCAACAGAACATGTACAACACCCACCTGTTTGATGGAATCCAGCACATAGATCATGTGCTTCGTTAAGCATCCAACATCCCAATGTCAGCTGAAGTGCGTGTCTTATCCGAACATGGTCCTTTTCATACCGTTCATACGTCATTCTAAGGAACCACGTTACCCGCTGATCGATGCGACCGTTACGCAGGGTATTATGCCATTGCAGTGCCATTCAGTACCTGTAGTTCAGATCGCAAGCACGCCTTCGGCCATCTCTCTGCGGCCAACGTTGGAACGTAGCAGCCCCCAAGCGATGACCAAACTGACCCATTTACAAACGCTGGAAGCCGAGTCGATCCACATCCTCCGGGAAGTGGTCGCCGAGTGCGAGCGACCGGTGATGCTGTACTCCATCGGCAAAGACAGCGCCGTGATGCTGCATCTGGCCATGAAGGCGTTCTATCCGGCGAAGCCGCCCTTCCCGCTGCTGCACGTCGATACCACCTGGAAGTTCCGCGAGATGATCGCGTTCCGGGACCGCATGGCGCAGGAGCTCGGTCTGCAGCTGCTGGTCCACATCAACCAGGACGGCCTCGATCGCGGCATCGGTCCGTTCACGCACGGCTCGGCCGTGCACACCGATGTGATGAAGACCCAGGCCCTGAAGCAGGCGCTGGACAAGTATGGCTTCGACGCCGCGTTCGGCGGTGCCCGTCGCGACGAAGAGAAGTCGCGCGCCAAGGAGCGAGTGTTCTCGTTCCGCTCGGCCCAGCATCGCTGGGACCCGAAACGTCAGCGCCCCGAGCTGTGGAGCCAGTACAACGCGCGCAAGAACAAGGGCGAGAGTCTGCGTGTGTTTCCGCTCTCCAACTGGACCGAGCTGGACATCTGGCAGTACATCTATCTCGAAAACATTCCCATCGTGCCGCTGTACTTCGCCGCGCACCGCCCGGTGGTCAACCGCGACGGCACGCTGATCATGGTCGATGACGACCGCATGCCGCTGCGTCCGGGCGAACGGCCCGAATTGAAGTCCGTGCGTTTCCGCACGCTCGGCTGCTATCCATTGACCGGCGCCATCGAAAGCGGGGCGGCGACGCTGCCCGAAATCATCCAGGAAATGCTGTTGACGACCAGTTCGGAACGGCAGGGCCGCGTGATCGATCACGACAGCGCCGCGTCGATGGAGAAGAAGAAGCAGGAAGGTTATTTCTAACCGAAGCCACTGGTGACGAATGATGAATGACTGGTCAGCACCGCGCCAGACGGCCTCGGTAATTTGAAACATGGCTCATAAATCCGATCTCATCGCCACCGACATTCAGGCCTACCTGAAGTCTCACGAGCACAAGAGTCTGCTGCGGTTCATCACCTGCGGCAGCGTCGATGACGGCAAGTCGACCTTGATCGGTCGGCTGCTGTACGAATCCAAAATGATCTTCGAGGATCAGCTCACCACCCTGGAAGCCGATTCCAAGAAGGTCGGCACGCAGGGCGGCGAGCTGGATTTCGCCTTGCTGGTGGATGGCCTGGCCGCCGAGCGCGAGCAAGGCATCACCATCGACGTTGCGTATCGTTTCTTTTCCACCGATCGACGCAAGTTCATCGTCGCGGACACGCCGGGCCACGAGCAGTACACGCGAAACATGGTCACGGGCGCTTCGACGGCCGATGTCGCCGTGATCCTGATCGACGCTCGCAAGGGCGTGCTGACGCAGACGCGTCGGCACAGTTACATCGTGTCGTTGATCGGCATCAAACACGTCGTGCTGGCCATCAACAAGATGGACCTGGTCGGCTACTCACAGCAGATCTTCGACAAAATCGTCGCCGAATATCGTGAGTTCGCGACCCAGATCGGTCTCGAGAACATCGTGCCCGTGCCGCTCTCCGCTCTGCGTGGCGACAACATGCTCGAACGCAGCTCCGCGACGTCGTGGTATCAAGGCCCGACGCTCATGGAGTATCTCGAGACCGTCGAGATCGACGATGATCTGCAACAGCGGCCGTTCCGTCTGCCCGTGCAGTGGGTGAATCGTCCGAATCAGGATTTCCGCGGTTTTGCGGGCACGATTGCCAGCGGCGTAATCCGCAAGGGCGACACGATTCGCGCGCTGCCGTCCGGACGCACGAGTAAAGTTGCTCGCATCGTTACTCACGATGGCGATCTGGAGCAGGCCGTCGCGGGCCAATCGATCACGCTCACGTTGACCGACGAAGTCGATATCAGTCGTGGCGACGTGATCGCGGCGGCCGCCTCGCCGCCGGCGGTCGCCGATCAGTTCCAAGCGACCATCATCTGGATGCACGAGGAAGCGATGCTTCCGGGCCGTCCGTATCTGATCAAGCTCGGCTCGCGCACCGTCACCGGCAGCATCACGACGCCGAAGTACAAGGTAAACGTCAACACGCTGGAGCATCTGGCCGCGAAGCAGCTGGAGCTCAACGAGATCGGCGTGTGCAATCTCAGCCTCGATCGCGCCGTCGCGTTCGATCCGTATGCGGACAATCGCGAGACCGGCGGCTTCATCCTGATCGACAAGATCTCCAATGACACGGTCGGCGCGGGCCTGCTCAGCTTCGCTCTGCGTCGCGCCGAGAACATTCATTGGCAGGCGCTCGATGTGAACAAACATGCGCGAGCGGCATTGAAGGGACAGCGCGCCTGCGTGCTGTGGTTTACCGGCTTGTCGGGCGCGGGCAAGTCGACCATCGCTAACCTGGTCGAGAAACGCCTGCATTCGCTCGGTCGACACACGTACACGCTCGACGGCGATAACGTGCGTCATGGCCTGAACAAAGATCTGGGGTTCACGGACGCGGATCGCGTCGAGAATATCCGTCGCCTTGCTGAAGTGTCCAAGCTGATGGTGGACGCGGGCCTGATCGTGCTCGTGTCGTTCATCTCGCCGTTCCGTTCGGAGCGGCGTCTGGCGCGTGATCTGCTGCAACAGGGCGAGTTCTTCGAAGTGTTCGTCGATACGCCGTTGGAAGAAGCGGAAAAGCGCGATCCGAAAGGTCTGTACAAGAAGGCCCGCCGCGGCGAGCTGCAAAACTTCACCGGTATCGATTCACCTTACGAAGCGCCGGAGCATCCCGAGATCCATCTGCGCACCGCGCTGTCTTCTCCTGAAGCCGCGGCCAAGGAGATCATGAACAAGCTGCGCGACGCCGGTATGCTGAATCCGGCAGACGAGTTGTCCGGCCTGTTCGCTGATATGAATTCATATAGGCGAATCTAGCGCCGGCTGTCGCTTTAGTGACCCGCATGCAGCATTGTTCGTCAGTAACGTGCGGACGTCCGCATCATCGAACGCAATAAGGGATAGACCCGAACTCGCAACTGGAAGGACACTCGGCCGACAATCCCCACTCCATCTGGTCGCACGTGAGCTCTTCACGATCCCGACTGGATTGATTGTTTCAGATCATATCTCGGCATAGGTCTGTCCCAGAACGGCTTACCGGGGAGATGCCCCAAGACACTGATGAAATGATTCCCTAAAGCAGTCGCCGCATCGGCTCAAGAACTTAACACAGCGTGCCCATGCGGCACGGCGGCAGCGGGTAGCCAAGTTACGTCCGCTGCTTCCGCGCCTCATGGGGTTCGTTCATTGGTGCGCACAGCGTCTCACCGTGTCTTTCTGTCGCGATCCTCAGACTCGGCATCCCTGTCCTCCTCATAGAGATGGCGCTGGAAGAAGCTCTTCTTCTCATTCTTGGTACTCCCCAAGAACTCGCTTGCAGCCGCAAAGTACGGTAACAGTACCGTGCGTTCAGCACGGGTCACGAGCGACGACCACGTGGGATCCTTCAAAATGGAGAGCGCTGTTGTATCGGATCGGAATTCGAGCATGAGCCAGTTCAGCAAAATGGCCAGGCACGTGGGTGGTAATGGAATCCGCGGTTTCTCCCAGTGTGGGTAGAGCGCGTCTAGACACGTGACCGGATACCCGGCCTTGTGATGATGGGGACTCAACTTGCCACAGACCTGCATATGGACACTAGGCTTGGGTTCCACCGCATTTCTTCTTGCAAAAGGCTCGTAGTCAAAATGGATCTTCCGAACCACGGGATTCGTGCGCGGATCGACGCCAGAACAAACGAGTAATCCATAAGACGCGCCGACGATCAACCGATGGTCTTCTTGTGACACCCGCACCAGGGCACCGACATCAATGCGCCTCGGCATCGAATGGGCTCGACCCTTGTCGCGCAGGCGGATATCGAGCGTAAACCCCAGGTGCACATCGATGCCTCCGCGCTCTTTGTGGATTCTCGCGGCCGCCTCGCGCGCTTGTCGCTGAATGTCGCCCAGCTTCGCGAACGGCCCGATCTGACCGATTCGCGTCAGGGTCTCCTTCTCCAGTGATCGCAAGTCCGTTGTGGACGGAAACATAGCTACTTTGTTTTCTTGAGGATCAGCCGCACGTCAAATCCTGGCGTCGTTCCAGGATCGGCGGGGTGCCGGTCGGAGAACTCGCGCCTCACCACTCTGCGCTTCGAACTATGGGTGGCGTCGGTGTCCACGATGGCATCAGGCGCGGGGTCGGCAGACTTCGACACATAGCAAACGCTGTGATCCTGGCGGCCGATGCCCTTCAGGGTTCGACCCGCGTACTGCGGTAGATCCGGTGCGTCGGGCTCCACGAGTTTAAATAAGACCTGAGTCAGCTCGCTGACCCACCAGCGAGGGTTGCCACTGGTCGCGAAAATTCCTTTGTACTTGGCCGCCTCAAATTGGGACTCCACCTTTTCAAATCCCGACTCCGTGAGGCCGAGCAGCGTCGCGGCATGCAACCGATCATAGAGAAAGCCTGGGCGCTGCAGGAGCGTGTTGTAGATCCACCAGGCCATCCGGTGCTCGGTGGTCGAATGACGCTCATCCCGGAACTCGTCAGGTAACACGCGCAACAAATCTTGCTGATCGCGTACCGGGGCTTTCAGCGTTTTCACTATGTGTTCACGAACCTTGCCCCTTCCGATCGTCAGCTTTCGAAAATCCTTGGCGATGGCGTAGATGTCTTCGATGTGGTCACTGAGATGGTTATACAGAAACAGGGCGGAGTACTCGGAGATATCCTCTTGGTTGAATGACTTTGGGTGATCAAACATCGCGGTGACGCATACCATTGGCGTCGAGGGTAACTGTCGCCGCAGCAAATGGGCCACCGAAGAGCCTTTCAGCCCGAAAGGCAGTGACATATTGAAGACGTGATCAATGATGATGAGATCGGGCGGACGAGACCGATTATCCTCAACCCAGCCACTGAGCCACTCCAGCGCGTTGTCGCGGATCTGCTCCGGTTCCAGTGTCGCTTTGTATTTTCCCCCGGCCTCAATCACGTCCTTGAACGAGCGAACCCTTCTGAGGTTGTCGTCCATCCAGACGATGCGCAGCTTTTTCATGGAAACTCCACTTCAACCGTGGCGCTCCAGGGAAACTCCGGCGTCGTGAACCGAATCTCGCCCCGGCGTGACCGAGCGATATCCCGAGCAATGGCCAATCCCAAGCCGCTGCCGGTGCCAAACAAAGAGGCGTCCTCGGGGTTCGCACGCTCTTCTAACTTGTCGTAGAGCGTACTGGCGGGATCAGCGACGAAGGGCGTAAACACCTCTTCAAAGTGGTCCTCGTCCAGGCCCAAACCGGTGTCGGAGATCTGCACGATCGTTCGATCTGCGCGCCGCTGCGTGCTGATCTGAATGGTGCGTTCGGTATTGCCCCCGGCAATCACGGACTTGATCGCATTCGATAGGATATTCAAAAGGACGGTGTAGAGTTCGCCCTCGATCATCGGGCCCACCGTGAGACTGGTGGCCACGTTTGAGTCGTCGACCGTGATCTCATAGTTGTCGATGACCAACTGAAAGCACTGCACCGCTCGCTCGATGGCAGATTTCAGATGCACCTCGACCAGGGTGTCGCTCGATCGGAACGCGCCAACGATGCCCGTCATCGACACCAAATTGTCGAAGCGCCCTTTCGTCTCCCGCAATTGATCGCCGAGCGTTTTCAACTCTGGCGCGTAGCCTGGCACTTTCTTTGTGAGCTGATCGAGGCGCATTGACGCCGCGCCGAGCGTCCCGATGACGGTGCGGACTTCGTGAGCGAATAGTAGGGTCAACGTAGAAGCAGAAGCGATGAGTCGCAGATGCTGGAGTTGCTTGTGGCTCTCAGCGCTGACGCTCTCGATCGCACGCACCGTGCCGACTAGATTCTGCTCGGTATCTTTACGTTGCGACTCGGGCAGCCGCTGAACGATGCGCTTGATCTCCTTGCGCAGGAACGTCGCGGCCTTGGGGACGATTTGCTCCTTGGGCCCCTCCAGGTTGAGCACAGGACGGATTGCTTGGCGGGCTTTTTCGGTGTCCGCTTCGTCTCTCAATCGGATGTAGTGTTCGCGGTAGATATTGGCCCAATCGACCGCCAGTCGTACGAAACCACGCAGCTGCTCGAATTCATCGTTCTCCACAAATCCCTGGCGATCGATACGCGGCCGCAACCCTTTCATCTTGGACGTGACATCGACTTGCCCCAAGTAGTTCTTGCGGCTGAGCATGTTCAACATGGCCCTCGCCGGGTTGATGCGATTCAAACTCTTCGCGAAGGTGAAGAGCTCACCCTCCGGTTTGGTCAGTCGACGCGCTCGATCGGCATCAATCTGCAACCAGTCGTCACCCGCGTCGCCATACGGGAACATGCGGAAGCCATTGAAGCGCACCTGAATACCGCCCCAATCCTCCATGACCTCAGTCAGCACGTATTGAGCGAGGATCTCCTTGTCGCGCGCATCATCTTTGCTTCTGGGCAAAATGCCCACGCGTAGTGACGCCCCCGCGATGCCGGGAAAGCGAGCACTGCTCGTATGTTTCTTCGTGCCACGAAGCCCTCGAGCCGTCAGTGCCAACGTCGCCCGGCCATCGCGCTCAACTTTCGCCGTTAGCGTGCCCCACGTGGCATCGATGATGGTGTCGCGCAAGTCAATCGGCGTCTCAGAGAGCTCCGGAGCCTCCAACACCACGTTGAATCCCGGATCGGGCTGGTAGCCGGTGCGTCGAGTGCCGCGGTTGCTGGCCAGCGCGGCGAGCTGGCGCTGCAGATATTTGAAGCCGCGGGCCTGCCATTCATTCTCCCCCCCGCCCCAGATTTCTAGCCGCGTCCCGGTCTGTCCTGCTTTGCTGGAAGATATCTTGCCCACACAGGGCACCGCATCCACACCCTTGCCGGGCGCAAAGTCATTCCAATGAAAATCGACGCTGGTCGTCTCGTATATGGCCGATTGTGAGGCGCTTTTTTTTGCGGTGGTGGTGAGAGCCAGATGCAGCCCCAAACGCCGACAGGCGAAGCGACCGATACCTTTCGACCCTGTCTTCAAACGACCGTAGTCCGCACTAGTCGGGTGGTCGGCTTTGTTGGTGGTCCCGATCTTCATCCAATAGCGCCGGACGTCCTCCGGCGTCATGCCCGTGCCGTCATCCGTGATAATCACCCGAGGCGCCCCGCTCGCTTCAGGTAGGATCTGTACTGTGACTGTGGTGGCATCGGCGTCGTAGGCGTTCTTCACCAGCTCGGCCAGAGCCACATGCACGGTCGTGACAAGCTTCTCGCCCAACTCGCTTAACAGCGAGCTGTCCACGGCAAATTTGAATTTTTCTGTTGTGATCGCCACGCTCGCCGCTCGCGCCTCAGGTTGTTCGTGTTGGTGATGCGATCACGAACAGGACGATCGTACGTCCCTGTGACGCGATCAACGGTAGCGACGTGCTCGCGGACGCTCCCCCAATCCGCAGCGTCGGCCGTCGGTAGCTCGTGAGCTTATAATATCGACTCCGCCGTGTTTCGACGAGCCCCGCGTCGAAACAGCGTGAAACTAAAGTGACCCCTGGTCTTGTCGCGTCCAATTATCCCAGATGCGCGTTAGCTCCGGGCCGCCTCCGTCGCCACGTGACCGGCCAGCGCCGTTACAAACGTCCTGAAGCTGGTCATCTCCGATATGTCAGCGTACGCGCCGGTCGACACCGCTTCTCGTCGTGAGGCCATCACACAGGCCGTGGTGTAGAGTTGTTCCTTCACCAATCGCTGACAGAGCAGATCGTAACGTTTCAGATAGGACGCATCCTGAAATTCCTTGAAGATCTGAAAATGGGGTGACCTATCTTTGACCGGTTTGGTCGATGCGTTGATCTCCTCCACCAGGATGAGCCACCCGATAAAGGGGCGCGGATGGGGACCGAACGCGCCATCGCGATAGGCGGTCCAAAAATCGTGGGAGGTGCCGAGCGACTCTTCGGTTCGATTGTTGAAGTTCTTGCCGAACGAGGGGCCGACGTGACTCTTCAACTCAATGGCGGCGACGAGCCGCCCCTTGTTGATCACCACCAAATCCCACAGCTTGGTCGGCCGAAAATACCCGGGCAGCGTCACGACCCGTCGTGCGAGATGAATATCGGCGTGCGCCAGCCCATTGGCTTTCACGATATCCGCCACCAAGGTCACAAAGCCATCCATGTTCTTGCCGGCCGTGACGCTCGCGCGTTCGCCTTGATCGATCTTACCGGCCGCTTGCTGTTTTTCGCGGGCCTTGTCCCGATTCCCCCAGAAGGCCATGACGGCCTCCTGCGCTTTCCTTTCGAAGTCAACGAGATTCAGCCCCATGCGCCCGTCCTTCGCCGCCCGCCGCGGCGTGAGCATCCGATCCAAACGATCCGTGGTTAACGCAAATTATGATGAGGTTGGAGGGCGTCCGTAGCGGAGCGCCGTCACACTTGTATCATCAACCGGAGCTGCGCGCCGGCGCCCGGCGCGGCGCGCGTCACGGCCGCGGCGGCATCACGGAGGCGATCACACTTTGCGCGCCGCCTGGACCGCGATGTGGCCGGCCAACGCGGTAATAAAGTTTCGGAAGCTCGTCTGGACCGACAGATCGCGGTATTCCCCCGTCGTGCGTGCAGTTCGGGGTGAGGCCATGACACAAGCGGAGGTGTATAGCAGATCCTTCTCCAAACGCTGGCACAAGAGCTCGTAGCGTCTCAAATAAGAGGCGTTCTTAAAGTCTGGAAACACCTCGAAGTGGGGTGAGACGTGTTTCACGGGACGGCACGAGGCCGGCGCATCCTCGACGAGGATCATCCAGCCCAGAAACGGCCGCGGCTGATCGCGGAAGGCCCCTTCTTGGAAGGCGACACGGAGGTCGTGGGCACTGCCAATCGCCTCTTCGATGCGGTTGTTACAATTGTTCCCAAACGACGGGCCGACGTGACTTTTCAACTCCAACGCCGCGACCAGCTGATGGTTATCGACGATCACCAAATCCCATTGTTTGGTGGGCCGAAAGAAGCCGGGCAGCGTGACTAGGTTCTTCGTGCGATGGATCGTGGCTTCGGAGAGACCATTGGCTTTCACCAGATCCAGGATGAATGTGGCAAAGCCTTCCATGTTCTTGCCGTTCGTGGCGCTGCCCCGCTCGCCTTGATCGATTCTTTTTGCCTTGAGTTTCTTTTGACGGGCCTTTTCGCGATTGCCCCAAAAGGCCATCACCGCTTCTTTGGTTTGTCGCTCGAAATCCGCAAGATCCAGCCCGAGCTTTAATCCCCGTTGCCCCCGAGCGCCGCCTGCTCCTCGTGAGTCAGTCCGTACAGTGCGAACGTTGCGCGATTGCATGCGGCGGGATCCTGTGCCTCGGCGGCGTTTCTTAGCTCCGTACGAATCGCCTCCGGCACATTCTCCCAGTGCGGTAGCCTAAGCCGACGCAAGTACTGGGCTTGAAAGCGCAGAAAGCCGCCGCGCATTTTAGTCGAATACGTCGCGATGAACAGCCGGGTCACCGAGGAGCGCAGCACCGCCTGCAGCGCGCGTAAGTCCCACGTGGTCGCGGTGATGTAATACAAATTGTGGTGCGGATAAAGCTGGCCGTCTTCGTAGACGATGTGGGCGGAGCCCTTGATGTCCGGGATCAGCAGCTTTTCTTTTTTCGCGATTGCCGGCGTAATCCGATCAATCGTGCGATACCAATTGGCCGGCGCTTGTTGCGCACAGTGCCGTCCGGCGATTTGTTCCTTTCTCGCCTCCAGATACGCTTTTAACTTCGGGAAGTCGGCGAGATCCACGAGCCCCGCGCCCGGGCCGTCGTTGAAGGGGTTGATGACATACAGCCCGCGCCAGTCGACGGTGCCGCCTTGAATGTCTTTGGTCATGACGATCGGCAGCTTACGATCCGGCTCCACGTCGAGCTCGGCGTCGGTGCCGATAAACGCTTTGTCGGCGCCGGTCGCAACGCCAATGCCAATCTTGCAGCCGGTCTCCTCGATGAGCGGGAACGCGGCCTCGATGCGGCGGATCACCGCGAGCTGATCCGAGGTATCTAAAATCCAGGGCTCCGCGCCCGAGGCGATCCCATCGAGCGTGCGCACGCCGCTGTCGGCCGGCGGCACCGCATGCGACACCAGCGCCTGCGCAAGCGTGCGCAAGGTGGTGGGATCCAGCGCCGGCTGATGCGCGATGCGCGTGGTTTTACCCGCCTCGTGCGCGATCACGGTGATGGCGGGGTATGTCATCACCTCGGTATGAAACGCCTGCGTGTCGACCATGTCGACATAAACTTTTAAGTGAAAGCGTTCCGACACCAGATTACGCAGCGGCCCGCCGTAGCGGTTTTTCATCCAGCGATCGGCGCAGATAAAGCCGAGCGTGCCGTGCTTCGTCAACGATTTGAGCGAGCGCTCAATAAACGGAATGTACAGATCGGCGCGATCGTACATCGTGGGGTAAAGCCGGCGGTATTCGGCGAGCAGCGCAGTCGGGATCAGCTCCTGCCGAACGTAGGGCGGATTGCCGACCACAAAATTGAATCCTTTCGGGATCTCCGCCAGCAAAAAGTCGCCGTTGATCAACCAAGCCTCAGCCAGCTGCAACGCTTGTTGGCCGGTGAGCCCATGCTCACTTAGAAATTGGATGACGCGCGTCTTGGTGTCCTGGAACGTCTCGCGGTGGAGTTCCACCGCACAGATACATTTCGAGAGCGTCCGGACCGGATCGCCCTTGGAGCCTGCGGCACGCCAGGCGGCCAGCAACCGCTCCAACGCTGGCAACAGGAAATCGCCGCCGCCAAACGAGGGCTCGAGCAGCTGAGATTTGTGCAGCTTCTTATCGGGGGTATAGCCGATCAAATCCAACAGAAAGTCGACGACTTCGCGACGGGTGAAGATCGCGCCGCGCGCTTCAATGCCGCCGGTCGTGGCAAGGGCTTCGACCTCGGCCGCAAGCGAGGGCACCCCGGTCAGCGTGGGCTCCAAATCGTCGGCGGGAAGGGGGTCGAAGGCGTCGGTGCTCGGCAACGCGGTGGCGTTCCTCATTGCGGGCGTCCGAGCAGCGGCCACTGCGCCTCCACGTACTGTTCGGCGGCGTCCCGAATGACCCAGGCGACCGAGACTTTTTTGCTGCGGGCGATGGCTTCCAGGGTTTGGTACAGCGCCGGCGGAAAGGTCACCGACATGCGTGGAGCGCGGCCTCCCTCACCGGGGTCCGTCCCTTTGCGTCGAGTTGCCGGCATGCTCGTGCCCTCTTTAGTCATAGCGCACCACTTTACACCACCGGGGTGCACACAGCTATCGCAGGCGTCGGGGCAGCGCGCCTCGTTGGGCCGTCTAACCAGCGGCCGATGGGCCAAGGGGGGCCGGCGCCGAGGAGTGTGCCCCACCCGCTGCCGCGTTCCCCCGCGGACGGCGCCAGCCTCCCTCTCGTACCCCAGTTTGGTGCGTTCGTGCACCGGCCGCGAGCGGCGAAATAATCCACTGAGCCCAGGGAGTTAAACGTACCGTCGCGGAGCCAAAAGTGTTTACTGATTCTAGATATTCCTTATTTTTTCCGGCTATAAGAAGCGTCGTTCCGTGCCACCCGCGAGGGGTGCGATGACGACGAGCAACGCGATACCCACGGGGGGCGC
>JAEWAF010000005.1 GCA_023391815.1 Pseudomonadota bacterium | reverse complement strand
CGACCGCGTACGAACCTTGGTAACCGTCATCGAGACATCCTGTGTTCCGTTCGCAACCCCGATTCTTCAATACCATGTCGTGTCTCGGCCAATTTGCGCCCTCGTGTTGCGCGATGAGCTGCTGAGCCAACCAAATATCAGTAGGAACCATCGTGAGCGCAATTAAAAAATCCTTCGCCTTCGGTCAGCATCAAGTCACGTTGGAAACCGGAGAGATGGCCCGCCAGGCCGACGGGGCGGTGGTGGTGACGATGGGCGATACCGTGGTGCTGGTCACCGCGGTGGGCCGCAAGCAGGCCGATCCGAACAAGGACTTCTTCCCGCTGACGGTCAACTACGTCGAGAAGACCTATGCCGCGGGCCGCATCCCCGGCGGCTTCTTCAAGCGCGAAGGCCGGCCGAGCGAAAAAGAAACATTGACCTCGCGCCTGATCGATCGTCCGATCCGCCCGCTGTTCCCCGAACATTTCTTCAACGAGATCCAGGTCGTCGCGACCGTGGTCTCGCTGAATCCCGAAATCGATGCCGACATTCCGGCGATGCTCGGTGCCTCCGCGGCGCTGGCGCTGTCCGGCGTGCCGTTCATGGGCCCGATCGGCGCGGCCAAGGTCGGTTACATCGATGGCCAGTACGTGCTGAACCCGACCGCCAAGCAGCTGAAGACCTCCAAGCTCGACCTCGTGGTCGCCGGCACGGCCGAAGCGGTGCTGATGGTCGAATCCGAAGCCGATCGTCTGCCCGAGGAAGTGATGCTCGGCGCGGTGGTGTTCGGTCACGAGCAGATGCAGGTCGCCATCAAGGCCATCAACGAGCTCAAGGCCGAGGCGGGCAAGCCCGCTTGGGATTGGGCGCCGCCGGCCGCGAACACCGCACTGGAGGCCGCTGTGGCCGCCAATGCGAAGAGCGCGCTGACCGAGGCCTACCAGGTCATCGACAAGCTGCAGCGTCGTAACCGCATCCAAGAGATCAAGACCGCCGCGCTCACCGCGCTGGCGACCGGCGAAGCTGCGCAGTTCACCGCGGCCGATGTTTCCAAGGAATTCGCCAACCTCGAATATCGCATCGTGCGCGATCGCGTCATCACCGGTCAGCCGCGTATCGACGGCCGCGACATGAAGACGGTGCGTCCGATCACGATCAAGACCGGCGTGCTGCCGCGTACCCACGGCTCCGCTTTGTTTACTCGTGGCGAGACGCAGGCGCTCGTGACGACCACGCTCGGCACCGGCCGCGACGCGCAGATCATCGATGCGTTGACCGGCGAGCGCAAAGAGCCGTTCATGTTCCACTACAACTTCCCTCCGTTCAGCGTGGGCGAGACGGGCATGATGGGCTCGCCGAAGCGTCGCGAAATCGGCCACGGCAACCTGGCTCGTCGCGGCATCAACGCCGTGATGCCGGACATGACCAACTTCCCGTACGTGATCCGCGTCGTCTCGGAAATTCTCGAGTCGAACGGCTCCAGCTCCATGGCCAGCGTGTGCGGCTCCAGCCTCGCGCTGATGGATGCCGGCGTGCCGATCAAGGCGTCGGTCGCCGGTGTGGCGATGGGCCTGGTGAAGGAAGGCGACAAATTCCAGGTGCTCACCGACATCCTCGGTGACGAAGATCATCTCGGCGACATGGACTTCAAGGTGGCCGGTACGCGCGACGGCGTGACCGCCCTGCAGATGGACATCAAGATCAACGGCATCACCAAGGAGATCATGCAGGTGGCGCTGGAGCAGGCGAAGGCCGGCCGTCTGCACATTCTCGAGCAGATGGACAAGATCCTCCCCGCCGCTCGTCCGCAGATGTCGGAGTGGGCGCCTTCGATCATCACCATCAAGATCGATCCGGAGAAGATCCGCGAAGTCATCGGCAAGGGCGGCGCGGTCATTCGTGCCATCACCGAAGAGACCGGCACCACCATCGATATCGAGAACGACGGCACCGTGAAGATCGCGTCGGTGGACGGCGTGTCGGGCCGTGAGGCTCAGCGTCGGATCGAGTTGATCACCGCCGAGGTCGAAGTGGGTCGCGTGTATGAAGGCCGCGTGGCGCGTCTGATGGATTTCGGCGCGTTCGTCACCATCCTGCCGGGCAAGGACGGCCTGGTGCACATCTCGCAGATCTCCGACGAGCGCGTGGAGCGCGTCAGCGACAAGCTCAAGGAAGGCGACGTGGTGCGCGTGAAGGTGCTGGAAGTCGATCGTCAGGGCCGCGTGCGTCTGAGCATGCGCAACGTCGACGCCGCCTGAGCCGATTAACTAACGAACGATCCGGGAATCGGACCGGGGGCAGTGGCCACTGCCCCCGGTCGAAAGACTTGGCTTAGCTGCGCGAGTCGGTTTCCGTATCCTCTGCGCGCTGTTCCTTGCGGGCTGCCATCGCCGCTCCGCTCATCACTTTGAAAATATCATCCTGCACCGAGCGCCATCGCTCGAGGTTCTGCTGGGTCAGCGTGGCGATGTTGTCGTAGGCATCGTTGCCGAACACCCCTCGCATATGCTCGCGCATCTGCTGCTGTTGGCTCGACAGCAGCTTCAGGCTCTGCTCCAGGTAACTTCCCACCAGGCACTGCATGGCTCCGCCATAGGAGCGGATCACCTGCGAGAGGAAATCCTGGCTCATCAGCGGTTCCCCCGCGTGTTCCTGTTCCGCGATCACCTGCAGCAGGATGGAGCGGGTGATGTCTTCGGTGGATTTCTTGTCGATGACGACGAAGTCGATCTTCTCCATCACCAGCCGGCGAATGTCGGCCAGGGTGATGTAGCGGCTTTCGACCGTGTCGTAGAGCCGGCGGTTGGGATATTTCTTGACGACTCTGGGTTGTGCTTCCTTCGGTTGATTTGTTTGATTCGTCGCAGTCTCCTGCTTGCCGTCGACCTGTTTACCGTCGAATTGTGGCTCGCTCATCACTGCTCCCCGGTGCAGCTCAGAGCTAGAAGCCAATCTTGTTTCTAGCGCATTCATGTTAATCCATCCTCGCGTCCGACCCGGATCGTTGCCTGACGCTGTCCGTTCAAACGTTTCGGTTGCCAGTGTTTTATTGCCCACTCCCACAACGTCGCCAATCCGGCGCGACGCAGTTCGGGTGGCGGCGCTTGCTGCAGAAACTCCAGCGCCCGCCACACTTCGTCCGTGGGGCGGGAGATATCGATTGCTGCAGCGCCTGCCGACTTCGACAGTTTGATCCCATTCATGTCGGTGGCTACCGGCAAATGTGCGTAGTCCGGCACCACCAGATCTAACATGCGATGCAATATCACCTGTCGAGGCGTGCTGTGTAACAGATCGGCTCCGCGCACGACCGCGGTAATTCCCTGGAAGGCGTCGTCGATCACCACCGCCAGCTGGTATGCATGCAGACCATCGCGGCGACGAATGACGAAATCTCCCACTTCTGCTGACACATCAACAGTGAAGCGTCCTTGCAACAAATCCGTAACTGCGGTTTCCCCTCGGGGTACAAATAAACGAACAGCAGTCTTGCGTTCCGTCGCGCGAGGGCCTAGGCGACACCATCCTGGATAACGCAACTCATCGGTATCAAACAAACGCACATCGGAAGATTGCGCGGCTTGTAGTTCTCTTCGGGTACACGAGCAATGAAACGCCCGAGCGTCGTTCAACAAACGTTGCGTCGCCGCTTCGTAAGCGTCGCGACGCGAACTCTGACGCAAGATGGGACCGCTCCACTCGAAGCCGAGCGTGTCGAGGGTGCGGATGATGGAGTCGGCGCTGCCGGGGACTTCGCGAGGTGTATCGAGATCTTCGATACGAAGCAGCCACTCGCCGCCCGCCTGACGGGCATACAGATAACTGCCGACGGCGGCGACCAGCGAGCCGAAGTGGAGGGGGCCGGTCGGCGAGGGTGCGAACCGGCCCCGGTAGGTCAGAGGAGCAGGAGGATCAGCGATAACGGTCGTCGCGGTCGCCGTACTGCTTTTCGCGACGCTCGCGGCGTTCCTGGGCTTCCACGCACAACGTGGCGACCGGGCGGGCTTCCAGCCGCTTGATGCCGATCTCTTCGCCGGTTTCGACGCAGTAACCGTAGCTGCCGTCCTCGATGCGCTTGATCGCTTCCTCGATCTTGCGGATCAGCTTGCGCTCGCGGTCACGCGTGCGCAGCTCGAGGCTGAACTCGGATTCCTGGGTCGCGCGGTCGTTCGGGTCGGGGAAGTTGGCCGCTTCGTCCTTCATATGGAGCACGGTGCGATCGACTTCCTGCATCAGGTCCCGTTTCCACGTGTTCAGGATCTGGCGGAAGTGCTCGAGCTGCTCCTTGTTCATGTACTGCTCGCCACGCCGCGGAATGTAAGGTTTTACATTGCGCGGGCCGGCTAACAGATTGACGCTCGACAGATCCTGGCCTTCGCTGTCCTCACTGTCGCTGGCTGCGTCAGTGTCCTGGGAATTGGTCATCGGATGAGAAATCACGGGTCTCGCTGAAATCGTTGGCTTCACAGGGGTTGCAGGGGCCGGTGCGGCGATCGACTCATCGTCGTTCTCCGCATCCGGGGCGGCTGTGGTGGTCGCTTTCGGGGCCGGCCGGGGGGCCGTCGCACCGGATTTGACTGCAGTTGCAGCTGGCTTGATCGGTTCGCCGGGCTGTTCGGCCTTGGTGGAAGCGTGGACGGAAGCTGGGGTCGGGCGGGGCGCCGGGGCGACTGCCGCCGGCTTGGGCCGGGCCGCGACCCTGGGTTCGTTCACAGGCGCTTTCTTGGCGGACGCCGCCTTTTTCGCGGTGTCCTTGGCCGACTCTTTCACGGCCGGGGCTTTCTTGACCACGGGTTGCTTGGCCTTCGTCGCTTTCGCCGACGGTTTTTTTGCGGCCATCTAAAATGCCTCCGCGAGGGCCCAAAACCACGGCCCTAAACAACAGCTTGACACCAGCCTGAACCAGGGGCTTCGACAGTTCCGGACAATCGTTCGCCAAAGAGGGGCGCGATTATACAGACCGCACCTCTCGCGTACAGGTCCATGACAGGGTGAATTTTGGTCCGCTCAGCCTGCGTCAACGCGTCCACAGGCGGGAATGTTTCACATACACTACGGCCCGCTTTCACACCCCCTTTGCACTCGAGGCGCGATGCGACTCAATAAGATCAAGTTGGCCGGGTTCAAGTCCTTCGTGGACCCGACGGCGGTGAATTTCCCGGGCAATCTGACGGGCGTCGTCGGCCCGAACGGTTGCGGCAAGTCGAACATCATCGACGCCGTCCGCTGGGTCATGGGCGAGATCTCCGCCAAGCATCTGCGTGGCGATTCGATGGCCGACGTGGTCTTCAACGGCTCCAGCTCCCGCAAGCCGGTCGGTACCGCTTCGGTCGAGCTGGTGTTCGACAATTCGGACGGCAAGCTCGCCGGCCAGTTCGCCAGCTTCACCGAGGTGTCGCTCAAACGCGTCGTCTCTCGCGACGGCACCTCGGCCTACTTCCTCAACGGCGCGCGCTGCCGTCGCAAGGACATCACGCAGCTGTTCCTGGGCACCGGCCTGGGCTCGCGCAGCTACGCCATCATCGAACAAGGCATGATCTCGCGCGTCATCGAGGCGCGCCCCGAGGAGCTGCGTGGCTTCATCGAAGAGGCTGCCGGCATCTCCAAGTACAAGGAGCGTCGTCGCGAGACCGCCAATCGCATCTCCGCCACCAAGGAGAACCTGGAGCGCCTGAACGACGTCCGTGAAGAGGTCGAGAAACAGCTGCGCCACTTGCAGCGCCAGGCCGCGACCGCGCGCCGCTATCAAAGCCTGAAGCAGGACGAGCGCAAGCTCACCGCCGAATTGATCGCCCTGCGCCTGAAGTCGATCGAGAGCGACGCGGAGTCGAAGGAAAGCGTTCTGCGCGAGCGGGACACGGCGATGCAGGCGTTGATCGCCGAGCTGCGCGCGATCGAGTCGTCGATCGAAACCTCACGCGAAGACTTCACGGAAAAGTCCGAGGCCCTCAACTCGGTTCAGGGTCGCTATTACCAGATCGGCTCCGAGATCTCGCGCACCGAGCAGTCGATTCAGCACACCCGCGAGCTGCGTCAGCGTCAGCGTCAGGACCTGGAGCAGACCGAAGAGAGCGCCGCCGAAGCGAGCAAACATCTGTCGCGCGATCAGGAACAGATCACTCAGCTGCAAACCGAGCTGGAGCAGCTCGAGCCCGGCCTGGAAGCGGCCCGCGAGCGCGAGCAGGCGTCCGCCGACGCGCTGGCACAGGCCGAGGAGGCCATGCAGCTGTGGCAGGAGCGCTGGGAAGATTTCAATCGCGAGTCCCGATCGGCCAGCGAAAAGACGCAGGTCGAGCGCGCGCGTATCGAGCAGCTGGAACATCAGCTGTCGGGCTTGCAGGCGCGTCGTGAACGTTTGAGCACCGAGCTCGGCCAGCTCGACCTCGGCGACTCCGCCGAGCGTATCGCCATGCTCGAAGCTCAGCAGGAAGACGCCGCTGTTCAAGGCGAAACCGCGGCCACTCAGCTGCGCGACGCGACGGAAGAACTGCAACGTCTGCGTGAGCGCGAGCGCGAGCTGGTCAGCGCCGAAGACAACAGCCGCAAGCAGCTGCAGGACGCGCAGGGCAAGTTGATGTCGCTGCAGGCTTTGCAACAGGCAGCGCTCGGCCTCGCGCAAGGCAAGGTCACCGAATGGCTGTCATCGAATTCGCTCACCGAGCGGCCGCGTCTCGGACAGCAGCTGGTCGTGGAGCAGGGCTGGGAACGCGCCGTCGAGACGGTGCTCGGCTCGTATCTCGAAGCCGTGTCGGTCGACGCACTCGACGACATCGCTCAACGCATCGACTCGCTTCAAGTCGGCACCGTTTCTTTCTTCTCGGCCGGTGCGAGCAGCGCCAGGAGCGGCGACAGCAACAGCTTGTTGTCTCGCGTGCAGGGACCGTCTGCAATCTCTGCGTTGTTGACCGGCATCATCGCCGTCGACTCGTTGCCCGAAGCGCTGGAGCGCCGTCATTCGCTGTCGGACGGCCAATCTGTCATCACTCGCGATGGCGTCTGGATCGGTCGCGACTGGCTGCGCGTCAGCCGTGATAAAGACGTTCACGCCGGCGTCATCGAGCGCGAAAAGGAAATGCGCGATCTGCGTGACCGCGTGAGCGCGGCCGAAGAACAGCGCGAAGCCCTGCAATCGCAGCTCGCCGAATGCCGCGATGGTTTCCATGCGCTCGAACAGCGCCGCGATGAATTGCAGGTCGAGGTCAATCGTCTGCATCGCTCGCACAGCGAGTTCAGCTCGCAAGTGACCGCGTTGCGCGCCAAGACCGAGCAGACCGCCGAGCGTCTGCGTCGTGTCACTGCCGAAATCGAAGAGCTGGATCGCGATTACGAAGGTCGTTCCGAAGCGATCGCCGAAGCGCGTGCCCGTTTGCAGGAAGGCGTGGAGGCGATGGCGCAGTTCGAGGATCAGCGCGTCGGTCTCGAACAGGAGCGCGATGAGCGGCGCGAGGATCTGGGTCACAAGCGCTCGCAAGCGCAGCTGGACCGCGCCGGTGCGCAGGATGTGGCCATCAAGGTGGAGTCGCGGCGCTCGGCGCTGTCGTCCATCTCCGCGGGTCTGGATCGTCTGCGCAATCAGTTGGAACAGTTGGCACAGCGCAGAGACAGGCTAACTCAGCAGCTCGCCGATGGCGATGGCCCGCTGGAGGCGCTCGAAGCGGAGCTGGAAGCGAAGCTCGAACAGCGCGTCGAGGTCGAGCAGGAACTGTCGGTCGCGCGCGAAGCGCTGGAAGGCGCCGAGCATCTGATGCGCACGATGGATCAGCAGCGCATGGATCGCGAGCACGCGATCGAAGAAGCGCGCAATGGTTTGGAAGACGTGCGCATGCTCGCTCAGGAGCTGAAGGTCCGGCGTGAGACGCTGCAGGAACAGTTCGCGGCCACCGGGCTGGATCTGGCGACGGTGTATCAGGAGATGCCGCCGGAAGCCGACGTGCACGCCTGGGAAGAAACATTGAGCGACATCGCCGACAAGGTCGGCCGCCTCGGCGCGGTCAACCTGGCGGCCATCGAGGAATATCAGGAACAGTCCCAGCGCAAGGAATACCTGGACAGCCAGTTCAAGGATCTGACCGAAGCGCTGGAAACGCTCGAGACGGCGATCCAGAAGATCGACAAGGAAACGCGTCAGCGCTTCCAGGATACGTTCGATCGGGTCAACGCCGGCCTGAAGGAACGTTTCCCGCGCCTGTTCGGCGGCGGACACGCGTACCTGGAGCTGGCGGGCGAGGACATTCTGAACGCCGGCGTTTCCATCATGGCGCGCCCGCCGGGCAAGCGGAACAGCACCATCAATCAGCTCTCGGGCGGTGAAAAGGCGCTGACCGCGGTGGCGCTGGTGTTCTCGATCTTCGAGCTCAATCCCGCGCCGTTCTGTCTGCTGGACGAGGTGGACGCGCCGCTCGACGAAGCGAACGTCGGCCGCTTCTGCAACACGGTCAAGGAAATGTCCGAGCGCGTGCAGTTCATCTTCATCACCCACAACAAGACGACGATGGAGCTGGCCTCGCACCTGGTCGGTGTGACCATGAACGAGCCGGGCGTGTCGCGCCTGGTGGCGGTGGACGTCGACGAAGCGGTGCGCCTGGCGGCAATGTGATCGATATCTTGCTGAACTTAAGCTCGCATGAGTGAGTTGCGTTGGATTCTGATCGGCTTCGGGATCGTCCTGCTCGCAGGCATTTATCTGTGGGGGCGGCGCGGTGGCGCTGCCGTCGCGGAGGACGTGGCGTTGCGCTCGCGCCCCGACCCTTCGTTGCAGCCGCATGGCTTCACCGAAGTGCGGCGGGAGCCGGCGTTTCAGCGGGACGATGTTCCCGACTACGAAGGGCCCGAACCCGATGAGCCCGCGGAGGCGTCAGAGGAAGTAGATTCGCCAGCGGAGGACTACGACGAGACCGCCGTGCGGCCCGTGAGGCCGCCGAGCCCGCGTGTTGAAGCTCGCCCTGCTCGTGGTGAGCCGCCGCGACCGATTGCGAGAGAAACCCCGCCCGCCGTGAACCCGGAGTCGCGACCGCTGCCGGACTTTCGTCGAGGCCGCGTCGAGCCGACGCTGGGCAACGAGGCGGTCACCGAAGAGATACCGGTTCAAGCACCCAATTCGACGGCGATCGTCACCCCGGCACCCACGCTCTCCGCGAGCGATCAACCGGCGCCGCGCCGTTCTCCCGACCGAAGGAAGATTCTTTCACTACGACTGAGCGCGGCTCCGCAGAAGATCGAAGGCGCGAAATTGCAGGAAGTGCTGGCGGCGGAGTTGCTGAGTCATGGCCGCTACGACATCTTCCATCGCGAGCACAGCGACGGGCAGGCCATCTTCAGCATCGCCAGCATGGTCGAGCCCGGCACGTTCGATCTGGAGAAGATGGGCGAGACGCTCTATCCGGGCGTGACGTTGTTTGCTCAATTGCCGGGCCCCGTGCCCGGCATGCATGCGCTCAATGAGCTGGTCGCCTGCGCGCGCCGTCTGCATCAGTCATTGGGCGGGGTGCTTCAGGACGATCGCGGTGTGCCGCTCACGGTGCATCGGATCGAGCGCATGAAACAGGAAGTTCGCGATTTCGAGCGGCCACCGCCGGGCGCCAGCACGCGCTCGAACAGCAGATCCGAGGGTTATCAGGAGTGACCAAAGCGTCGCCTGCGGCGCGCGCAGCGGAGCTGCGCCGCCAGCTGGAGCATCACAACTATCGTTATTACGTGCTCGACGATCCGGAAGTCTCCGACGCCGAGTACGATCGTTTGCTCAACGAGCTGAAACAGATCGAGGCCGACAATCCCGATCTGATCACGCCCGACTCGCCGACCCAGCGCGTCGGCACCACTCCGGTCAGCGAATTGCAGGAAGCCGTCCACACGACGCCCATGCTGTCGCTGGACAACGCGTTCACGGATGAAGACCTGATCAATTTCGACCGCCGCGTTCGCGAGCGGCTCGAGACCGACAAAATCATCGAGTACGTCGCCGAGCCCAAGCTCGACGGTTTGGCTATGAGCTTCCGGTACGAGAACGGCAAGCTCGTGCGCGCGGCGACTCGCGGCGATGGCATGAAGGGCGAGGACGTGACTCACAACGTCCGCACGATCAAAGCCGTGCCGACGCAGCTTCGCGGCAAAGCGCCCGATGTGATCGACGTGCGCGGCGAAGTATTCATGACGCTCGCCGGCTTCAAAGCGATGAACCAGCGCGCGCTGGAGAAAGGCGAAAAAGTGTTCGTGAACCCGCGCAACGCCGCGGCCGGCACGATGCGCCAGCTGGATCCTCGACTCGCCGCTAGCCGTCCGCTCGATGTGTTCTTCTACGGCGTCGGCGAGCACGGCAATTGGAAACTTCCGACGAAGCACAGCGAAGTGCTCGAGCAGTTGCGTGAGTGGAATTTGAAGGTGTCGCCGCTCGCTAAGGTCGTGCAGGGCGTCGAAGGCTGCCTGGAGTATTACCGCGACATCGGTGAGAAACGCAGCTCCCTGAAATACGAGATCGACGGCGTCGTCTACAAGGTCAATCGCTTCGCTCAACAGCGTGAGCTCGGCTTCGTTTCCCGCGCGCCGCGCTGGGCCATCGCGCACAAGTTTCCGGCGCACGAAGAGAACACCATCGTTCGCGACGTGGAGTTTCAAGTCGGTCGCACAGGCGCGCTGACGCCGGTCGCGCGTCTCGAGCCGATCTTCGTCGGCGGCGTGACGGTGAGTAACGCCACGCTCCACAACATGGACGAAGTGAAGCGCAAGGACGTCCACATCGGCGACACAGTGGTCATCCGCCGCGCGGGCGATGTGATTCCCGAAGTCGTCAAGGTGGTCTTGGAACGCCGACCGAAGAACGCCAAGCCGGTCGAGCTGCCCGAGAGCTGCCCCATCTGCGGCTCGGCCGTTGAGCGCGAGGAGGGCGAAGCCGTCGCCCGCTGCACCGGCAGCCTTTCTTGCGCCGCGCAGCTCAAAGGCGCGCTGCTGCACTTTGCCGGGCGCCGCGCGATGGATGTCGACGGGCTCGGCGAGAAGATCGTCGATCAATTGATCGAGGGCGACTCGCCGCTCGTGAAGAGCCCGGCCGATCTCTACAAGCTGACGGTCGAGCAGTTCGCGAACCTGGAACGGCTCGGAGAGAAGTCGGCGAAGAACCTGGTCGGCGCGCTGGAGAAGAGCAAGAAGACCACGCTGGCCCGATTCCTCTATGCCCTCGGCATCCGCGATGTGGGCGAGTCCACCGCCACGGCACTCGCGAATCACTTTGGATCGATCGAGGCGCTTCAGGACGCGAATGAAGCCGCGATCCAGGAAGTGCCGGACGTCGGGCCGGTCGTGGCCGCGCACGTCCACACGTTCTTCCAGCAGCCACACAATCGAGAAGTCATCCAGGCGCTTCGAGAGCGCGGCGTTCACTGGCCCGCTCAGAAACCGCGCGCCGCCCCGACCGAAGGCCCGCTGACCGGCAAAACGTTTGTACTCACGGGCACGCTGGAGAGCATGAGCCGCGATGACGCGGGCGACCGCATCACCGCGCTCGGCGGCAAAGTCACGGGCAGCGTCTCGAAAAAGACCAGCTACGTCGTCGCTGGCGCCGAGGCCGGATCGAAGCTGACCAAAGCCCAAGAACTCGGCGTCGAAATTCTCGACGAAGCCGCCTTTTTGAAACTCTTGGAAGGTTAAAGCACGCCATCAACGTGTCGGCGGTGGCTGTCGGGGGAAGTCTCCTCCCGCCAATTGGATCCATCCAGGGATGGTGGTCAAATAGCAGCCACCACGGGGAGGTGCAGCAAAGTCGCGCGCGTCAGC
The DNA here is from genome assembly GCA_023391815.1 of Pseudomonadota bacterium. Classification (GTDB taxonomy): domain Bacteria; phylum Pseudomonadota; class Gammaproteobacteria; order Steroidobacterales; family Steroidobacteraceae; genus Steroidobacter. Next base: position 6,994 of record JAEWAF010000005.1, on the reverse strand, counting down.
GCGAGCGAAGCGAAGCGACGGCGTGTGTCGCGGTGCCGGGAGGACACTTCCCCCGACAGCCGCCGCGAGAGCCGACGCCGGCTCGACAACCCTCTTAGTCGTCGCGGGTGCCGGGAGGAAACATCCCCCCGACAGCCGCCGAAAGAGCCGAGCTAAATCTTCTTCTCGATCTTCGCACCCTTGCGCAACTCATCGAGGTAATCCTGCAGCTTCTTCCGCTGCACCAACACCTTGACCCGATCCTTCACTTCCTCGAACGGCGGCGGCTGAGTGACGCGCGACTCTTCCAGCTTGATGATGTGCCAGCCGAACTGGCTCTGCACCGGCTTGTCCGTCATCTGCCCCGGCTGCAAGGCCGCGACGGCGTCGGAGAACGGCTTGACCATGCTGTCGAGCGTGAACCAACCGAGATCGCCGCCGTTCTTCCCGGACGGATCTTTCGAGTTCTTCTCGGCGAGCTTGGCGAAATCCGCGCCATTCTTGAGTTCCTTCGTGAGCGCCTCGGCCTTCGCCTGATCGTCCACGAGGATGTGCCGTGCGTGATACTCCTTCGGCATCTGCGCCACCTGGGCGTCGTATTCCGGGCGCAGCTGCGCGTCCGTGACCGGATTCTTCTCCAGCCACTGCTGCAATCCCGCGTCGACCAGCACGTTGAGACGGGCGAGGGCGAGCTGATCCTGCACCTTCGGTTCCTTCTCGATGCCGGCTTTGGTCGCCGCTTCGGCCGCCAGCTGCATGCTGATGAACTGATCCAACAGCTGCGACTTCTCCGCCTCGGTGATCTCGCGCTTCGACTGGCGACCGACGTTCTCGACGTACAGATCGAACTCCGACTTGCTGATGTTCTTGCCGTTGACCACCGCGACCGGCGGGCCGGAAGCGGCCTTGTTGTTATCGGCAGCATTGCCGCAGCCCGCCAGCAGCGTGAGGGGCAGCAGCAGGCCGACGAGGAGATGACGGTTCATAGAGGTCCTTGGGATGGGTGTGATCTGGACGAATGATTCGTCAGCGCGCTTCGTCCGGTGTCAGCGCGGTGATGCTCAGAGCGTGGATGTCGGTCTGCATCAGATCGCCGAGCGAGCGATAGACGAGCTGGTGCCGTTGCAGGGTGCGCAAGCCGTCGAAGTCGGCGGACACGACGCGCACGCGGAAATGGCCTCTGCCATCTTTCGCGCCCGCATGACCCGCATGCTTGTGACTGTCGTCGATCAACTCGACGTCATCGGTGTGCAGCGCCTTGCGCAGCTCGCTGACGATGCGCTCGGCGCGCGCCGGCGCGGCGCTCATTGTGGCTTCTCCGATTGGGGCGCCGTCTGTTCGGCCGGCATCTTCGAGGAGAGCCAGATCGCCTGCGCGATCGCGAACACGACTGTCAGACCGAGCATGCCGAACATTTTGAAGTTGACCCACACCTCCTCGGAGAAGTGGTAGACGACATACAGGTTGATGAAACCGAGCGCGGTGAAGAACCCGATCCAGGCCCAGTTGAGGGTCTGCCACACCGGGCGCTCCAGCTGCACGTTCTCGCTCATCATGCGCTCGATCAGCAGCTTGTCGCCGAAGTAGCGGCTCGCGAGGAAGCCGGCCGCGAACAGCCAGTTGACCACCGAGACTTTCCACTGGATGAAGACTTTGTCATGGATCAGCAGCGTCAAGCCGCCGAAGATCAATACCAGCAGGCCCGAGATCAGCGCCATCTGGCTGACTTTGCGGTGACGGAACCATTGCCATGCGGTCTGCGCTATCACCGCGACGATGATGACGCCGGTGGCGACGAACATGTCGCCGGCGATCTTGTAAGTGACGAAGAACGCGATGACCGGAAAGAAGTCGAACAACAACTTCATGAGAGGATGCGGACCTTGCCGGCGGGCCGGCAGATTTGACAGGACCGCTATCATACCGGGATGACCAGCCGCTATCTGGAGATTCACCCCAAGGACCCGCAGCTCCGCCTGATCCGTCAGGCGGTCGAAATCATTCGCGAGGGTGGGGTGGTCGTTTATCCGACCGATTCCTGCTACGCGCTCGGCTGCCATATCGGCGACAAAGGCGCGATGGAGCGCATCGCTCGCATCCGCGACACCGACCGTCATCATCATTTCACTTTGGTGTGCAGCGATCTGTCGGAGATCGCCAACTACGCGCGCGTCAGCAACACGCAATACCGCACGCTGAAGGCGTTCACGCCGGGCCCGTACACCTTCATCCTGCAAGCCACCAAGGAGACACCGCGGCGCTTACAGAACGAGAAGCGCAAGACCATCGGCGTGCGCGTGCCCGATCATCCCGTGGTCACCGCCATTCTCGATGAGTTGGGCGAGCCCATCATGAGCTCGACCTTGATCCTGCCCGGCGACGAGCATCCGATGACCGACCCGCGCGAGATTCAGGAGCGGCTGTTCCACTTCGTCGACGCCGTGATCGACGGCGGCAACTGCGGCCTCGAGCCGAGCAGCGTGATCGACCTCGCGGGCCCGGCGCCTGTCGTGGTCCGGCGGGGCAAGGGCGACGTGAGCGCGTTCGAGTAACGCTTCGGTCGGACCCCGCTATCAAGAGTGCCTGTCAAGCTGCGTATAATGCGCCCAGCTTTGCAAAACGCTGATTTCCCGAATTAACAAGATTCGATAACGCCTTGATTTACCAGGCCGTTAAGGACAGGCATTGAGCTCGACTCCCGCAACCAACCGACGCATCTTGTCCGGCATGCGACCGACGGGTGCACTTCATCTCGGTAACTATCACGGCGCGCTCAAGAATTGGGTGGAGCTGCAGTACCAATACGAGTGCTTCTTCTTCATCGCCGACATCCACGCGCTGACGACGGGTTACGAGGACACTTCGCAGCTGGAGAGCAATGTCTGGAACGTGGTGATCGACTGGCTCGCCGCCGGCCTGAATCCCGCTTCGTCGACCATCTTCATTCAGTCGCGCGTGCCGGAGCACTCGGAGCTGCATTTGCTGCTGTCGATGGTTACGCCGCTTGGCTGGCTGGAGCGTGTGCCGACGTACAAGGATCAGCAGGAGCAGCTGAAGGACAAAGATCTCGCGACCTATGGCTTCCTGGGTTATCCGTTGCTCCAGGCCGCGGACATCCTGTTGTACAAAGCCGCGTTCGTGCCCGTGGGCGAGGACCAGGTCGCGCATGTCGAGATCACTCGCGAAGTCGCGCGCCGCTTCAATCATGTGTACGGCCGCGAGCCCGACTTCGAGGCCAAAGTTGATAAAGCACTCAAAGCTTTGGGCAGTCGCAACAGCACGCGTTACAACGAGTTGCGACGTCTTTATCAAGAGAAGGGCGATCAGGAAGCCATCGCCAAGGCGCACTCGCTGCTGGAAGGCACGGCCCGTTTGACGCTGGCCGATCGCGAGCGACTGATCGGCTATCTCGAAGGCACCGGCCGCAGCTATCTGGTCGAGCCCGAAGTGCTGTTGACGGCGACGCCCAAGGTGCCCGGCCTCGACGGACGCAAGATGTCCAAGTCCTACGGCAACACCATCGGCCTGCGCGAGGATCCCGATGCGGTTGCGAAGAAGCTCAAGGGCATGATGACCGACCCGGCGCGGCAGCGTCGCACCGATCCGGGCGATCCGGATAAGTGTCCGGTGTTCGATCTGCACAAGATCTATTCGTCGCCCGAGACGCAGTCGTGGGCCGCGGCGGGCTGCCGCAGCGCTGGCATCGGCTGCCTGGATTGTAAGAAGCCGGTCATCGACGCCATCGTGACCGAGCTGCGTGGCATCCAGGCACGCGCCAAGGAATTCGAAGAGAATCGCGACCTCGTCCGCGGCATCATCGCCGAGGGCAATGAGAAGGCGCGCGACGTCGCACGCCAGACACTCGACGAGGTGCATCAGGCGATGGGGATGAACTACCGGTGAGCAAGGCCAAGCCCGAACTGAAGCTGGTGGAGGACACCGGCTCGCAGCTCCAGGACGAGGACCTGAGCGCCGAACTGCCGCCCCAGCAAAGCGAAATGCCGTTCGCCGTGGTCGAGGGCGAGCCGGTCACGCAGCTGCCGCGCGATTTGTATATTCCGCCCGATGCGTTGCAGGTGTTCCTGACCGCGTTCGAAGGGCCGCTCGATCTGCTGCTGTACCTGATCCGCAAGCAGAACCTCGACATCCTGAACATTCCGATCGCCGAGATCACCCGTCAGTACATGCAGTACATCGAGGTGATGGCGGAGATGCAGCTCGAGCTCGCCGGCGAATATTTGCTGATGGCCGCCATGCTCGCGGAGATCAAGTCGCGCATGCTGTTGCCGCGGCCGCCGGTGGTCGAAGGTCAGGAAGAAGAGGATCCGCGCGCCGAGCTGGTCCGTCGGCTGCAGGAGTACGAGCGCTTCAAGAAAGCGGCGGAAGACCTGGACAAGCTGAACCGCTTGGAACGCGACAACATCACGGCTTCGGCCGAGCTGGAGGAGCGCAAGGTCGTCAAGCTCCTGCCGGACGTTACGTTGAAAGAAATGCTCGATGCATTTCGCGACGTGCTGTCGCGGGCCGAGAAGTTCGCTCATCACCACATTTCACGCGAGCGCCTGTCGCAGCGTGAGCGCATGACGGAGATTCTGGCGCGGTTGCAGACCGTCGCGTTCTTCGAGTTCCGACAATTGTTCAAGCCCGAGGAAGGGCGCATGGGCGTCACCGTGACGTTCATCGCCATTCTGGAGCTGATGAAGGAAGGCTTGATCGAAATCGTGCAGGCTGAGGCGTACGCACCGATTCACGTGCGCACGGCGCAGCGCAATTTGAAAGTCGTTCAGGGTGGCCCGGCTGCTTCCGAGACCGCGGACGCCGAGAACGAAGCCGCGCTCGCGCAACCTGAGCTGGTCGGTGAGAACGACATCCCGGATGAGGATGAAACGCCCCCGGCTGATGATGCTGCCGTTGCCGTGGAGGCTGCCGTCGCCGATGTAGCGGCTGCATCGTCGATCGCGGTCGACAGCATCGAGGCGGACAACACGGTTTCTCATGCGGGCTTCGTTGAAGCTGCCGTGTCGGAGGCGATTGCGTCCACCGAGAATGCGGTTGAGACCGTTGCCGAGGTCGCGGCGACTGATGAAGCGGCGGTTGCCGCAGCGGTGGCTGAAGAGGTTACTGCTGGATCCCCGGTAGTAATTGACGAAGCTGCGCCCGTCTCGCCGGTGGCGGAAGATGTCGCTATCGATCCCGCGGTCATTGAATCGGCCGCCGCCGATATCGCGGCTGAAGAAGAGTCGCTGATTGAGTCGGGGGCGGTTGATAGGGCGGCTGAAGAAGAGTCGCTGATTGAGTCAGGTGCGGTTGATAGTGCGGCTGAAGAAACGTCGCTGGTTGAATCAGCTGCTGTTGACGGTGCGCCTGAAGAATCGTCACTGGTCGAGTCAGCTGCTGTTGCTAGCGCGCCTGAAGATTCGACCATGAGCTCGCACGTGTACGACGAGGTCACGCTCGAAGACGTGCCGGCTGAATTGGGGGCGGTCGAGCAGTCGGCCAGCGAGGATGATCCGCTGCAAGCTCAGACCGTCGCTCCAGTCTCCGACCTGGAGGCGGTTGTTGAGCAGGTGACTGAGTCCGGCGTGTCCCCGATGGTTGACGGTCTTCCGGAAGACGCCGTCGCGCAGGACGAAGCGATCACGCAGTCCGAGACGGCCAGTGCCGAGCTTGAGTCGTTCGTCAGTGCCGCGCTTCAGCCCGTTGAGGCCGTCGCAGCTCTTGAAAGCGAAGGCATCGCCGCGTTCGAGCGTGGCGAGTCGGAAGAGGACGCCGGGTCGGAAGAGGTTGAAGAGCATGTTGTCGAAGAGCACGCGGTCGAGGAACACGTCGTTCCCGAGCACGTGATCGAAGAGCATGTCGTGCCTGAACCGGCCGTCGAGGAACAGGCCTCGCTCGTGGAGGTTGTTGCCGAACACGCGCAAACGAGCGAACCGGTCGAAGTCATTGCCGAGGCAGGACCGATAGTCGAGCCGATCGAAGTCGCCTCCGAGGATGCACCTATCGACGACACGACAAACGTCGTGGGCGAGGATGCACCCGCCGACGAAACGACGAACGTCGTGATCGAGCAGGACGCAGTGGCGCCGGTCACGGCCGATGCGGCTGAACATGACGAAGCGGCCACCGAACACAACACCGACCTGTCCGAGCCTGACGTGTCTAAGGCAGGCGACAGCGTGACCGGAGCCTCCACCGAGGCCGACAATTCGGACGCGGAACCAACGAGATGAACGAACACGATCTCAAGCACATCATCGAAGCGACGCTGCTGGCGGCCGGTAAGCCGGTCACCACTCAGCAGCTCATGGACCTCTTCGAAGAGCGCGAGCGCCCGACGCCCGAGTTGCTGACCACCGCGCTCGGCATGCTGATAGCCGACTACGAAAACCGCGGCATCGAGCTGGTCGAAGTCGCCAGCGGCTGGCGTATTCAAGTGCGGCCGAAGGCCGCCGAAGTGGTGTCGCGTCTGTGGTCGGAGCGGCCGGCGAAATATTCGCGCGCGTTCCTGGAAACATTGGCGCTCATCGCCTATCGCCAGCCCATCACCCGCAGCGAGATCGAGGAGATCCGCGGCGTGTCGATCAGCTCGACCATCATGCGCACCCTGCAGGAGCGCGGCTGGATTCGCACGGTCGGTCACCGCGAAGTGCCGGGTCGTCCGGAATTGCTGGGCACGACACGCGAGTTCCTGGATTACTTCGGTCTGAAGAGCCTGGATCAACTGCCGACGCTGGCCGAGCTGAAGGACATCGAGACCATCGGTGTGCAGCTCGAGCTTCCCGCCGATCAGCCGCAGTCCACCGAAGCGTCCGCTGAAGGCGAAGCCGAGGCGACGACCGAAGAGGGCGCGGCGACGGAAGAAGCTGCTGCGAGCGGCGAGGCTGCCGAGTCGACCGGTGAAACCGTAGCGAGCGCGGAAGGCGAATCCGACGCCACTGCCGAAGCAGGCGTAGATTCTGACGCGGAACCCGGCATCGATGGCGAGACGGTCGCCAAAGCCGACGATGGCGAAGAC
>JAEWAF010000003.1 GCA_023391815.1 Pseudomonadota bacterium | reverse complement strand
GCCGAGGTGTTGGCGGTGTTGGTGATGAAGCCATGCACATTCGCGAGCGTGCTGCCCGAAGCCAGCGCCGCCGTCCGGATCATGTCCACCGAAGGGCCGAGGTTCGTGTCCCAGCCGAGCCAGCCGTCCGGCGCCACGAACAACATGTCCAGCGGCACGTAGGTGTTCTTCATCCACATCGCGACCGGTTGCGGCTGGGAATAAATGAACAGCATGGAGTCATCCGGGCGGAGCTCTCGGATGAACATCAGGCCGCGTGCGCGCCGCTGATCGTCATCGGCGATCCAGCTGTTGAACCGATGCAGACGCGCATCCGGCGTGGCGATTTGTATGGTCGAGCGCCGGAACACCTGGTCCAGGTCCTTCGCCGTGACTTCGGGTGCGTTCGACGGCGGATCTGCGGCTTGAGCCGCGCCAGCCAGGGCCAGGCATGCGATCAGAGCGGCGGCGCAACGCCGGATTGAATACATTGTCATCATTGCTGTTCCATTTGGCGTTGTGCCGTCATCGGTCCGCCTTCGAGCGTTTCATCTTTATCCTCGCTGTCGAAGTCGATCCGGCCTACATAGTCGAATCGTGACAACAGGATGACACCCTCGCCCCGGACCGCCCGTGCGGGATGTGTACAAAAGCCGCGTGCAATGACGCGATAGGAACGGGAGCGATGCGGTATCCCGACCAGCGGCTCCTGCCGGACCTCGTCGAGCGTGCATTTGTTATCTCCGCGGGTACTGTAAAACTCGCCCCGTCCTTCCCGTATGACAGTCACATTGACCGGCAGTGCGCGGGCGGTTTGACCTTCGCGTAACCCGGCGGCGCCGAACACCAGCACCAGGCGCCCGCCGTCCGGTCCTTCTTTATGACTGAAGCGCATACGAATTCCGCCGTCGGGTCGCACGGCGCCGGTGCATTCGGTGCCGTCATTGCCCCAAACGAGCTCCGCCTGCACCGCGCCGGACAGCCGTGCCTGGAGAGAACCGCGCCCGTCCGGCAGGCAGGTTACTGCAGGCGCCGGGGTGTTAGCGTTGTCAGCAGCGAGCGCCGGCGGCTGAGCATGGACCTTGCAGGACAGTCCCAACGTTAACCCACAGATGATCGTTATTGCGGGCAGGCAGCGACGCCGGCCCGCAAAGTGCGAGGAGCCGCAGCCATGTCCGAGCGCGAGGACGACGTCGTTACAAAACCTTTGCAGCATGCCGGTATGCTTACTCTGGATGCGGGGTTCCGGCAGACTGTGGCGCCGGAGCCTCACCCTGCCTCGTCCCTCGAAGAACAGCTTTTCGAGGATGAGGATGGCGAGCAACCCACAATGCCGAAGCCGCGCCCGCGAGGCAAGCGGCCGCGGTCGTCGCCGACACTGAAGTCGGCTAACTCAACGGGCAGTCTCCGTGCCGACGGGACCGCCCGACGCGAAGCGAGAGTTCGTGATATGGACGATAGAGCAGAGCCCGCTCGATCGAAGGAAGGCCTGACACCCCGCCGCGGCGATGCCCGTACTCGGCGTTACGTCAGCCGGATCACGCGCAATACTTTGGCGGTGATCATGGCCGGGGGGCGCGGCGAGCGTCTGAAGCATCTCACCGACTTCCGCTGCAAACCAGCCACGCCGTTCGGCGGCAAGTTCCGCATCATCGACTTCGTGCTGTCGAACTGCGTGAACTCGGGCATCCGCCGCATCCAGGTAATGACCCAGTACAAATCGCATTCGTTGATTCAGCACATCCAGCGCGGCTGGGGCTATCTGCGCGGCGAATTCGGCGAGTTCGTCGAGATCATCCCGGCGCAGCAGCAAATGGGCGATTTCTGGTATCGCGGCACCGCCGACTCGTTGTATCAGAACCTGCAGATCATCAAGCTGCACAATCCCAAGCACATCCTGGTGCTGGCGGGCGATCACATCTACAAGATGGATTACGGCGTGATGCTCGCGTCTCATGTGGCCAAGCGCGCCGATATCACTGTCGGTGTGGTGGAGGTGCCGCGCGAGCAGGCAACGGCGTTCGGCGTGATGAGCGTCGATCCGGAATATCGGATCACCAAGTTTTCCGAAAAGCCCAAGGAGCCCGAAGGGATTCCGGGGCGCGAGCACATGGCGCTCGGCTCCATGGGCATCTATGTGTTCAAGGCCAGCCTGTTATATCGATTGCTCGAGGAACAGGCCAAGCGTCCGGGCACCTCTCACGATTTCGGCAAGAACATCATTCCCGGCGCGCTCCAGAGCCACAAAGTGATCGCGTATCCGTTCACGGACAACGAGACGCGCGTTCAGCATTACTGGCGCGATGTCGGCACCGTCGATGCGTTCTACGACGCCAACATGGAGCTCATCTACGTCAACCCCGAGCTGAACATTTACGACGAGCAGTGGCCGATCTGGACCTATCAGCGCCAGTATCCACCCGCGAAGTTCGTGCTCGACGAGGATGGCCGGCGCGGCATGGCCATCAATTCCATGGTGTCCGGCGGCTGCATCATCTCCGGAGCCACGGTGAATCAGTCGCTCTTGTTCTCGAACGTTCGCATCGATGAACGCAGCTATATCGAGCGCTCGGTGATCTTCCCCGACGTGAAGGTGGGCGCCGGCAGCGTGATCAAACGCGCCATCGTCGACACCGGCGGCGTCGTGCCACCCGGCACCCAGATCGGCGTCAACCGCGAGGACGATGCCCGTCGCTTCTACATTAGCGAACAGGGCGTGGCGCTGGTGACGCGCGACATGCTGGCTCGGCTAGCGCAGCCCTGACCTGCTATTCTCCGCCCCCAGATGTCCTCTGGGGGCCGAATGAACAAGTTTCTCACTCGTTGCCTGCTGATCCTCACGCTGCTCATCACCGCGAGCAGCTGCAGCTCTTTGCGCCCGGATCTGAAGGCGCCGCGGCTCGCGTTGGTCGCCGTCGCGATGACGTCCGCGGACATCTTCAATCAGCAATTCCTGGTGCGGATGAACGTGGAAAACCCGAACGATCGCGAGCTGCCGATCAAGGGGCTGGACTACAAACTGTTTCTGGAAGGCGATGGCTTCGCCCAGGGCAATCTGAACAAGCCGTTCGTGGTGCCGGCCAATGGCGAGACCGATTTCGATGTGACGGTGCGGACCAACTTCGTGAGCGGCGTCGGTCGATTGCTATCGCGGCTGAACGGCCGCACGCAGGTGAATTATTCGATCGAGGGCAACCTGCTCACCGACATTCGCTTTCTGAAGAAGATTCCGTTCTCGGAAACCGGCAGCGTCAATCTGGCCACGATCAAATGACTAATCCCACTTGCCGGTGAGCTCGCGATACAGCGTCACGTACTCGCCGGTCTGACGGTCCCAGGAGAGATCCCGGGCCATGCCGTTGCGCATGAGCTGAGTCCAGCCGTCCTGATCCTTGAAGAAATCGAGCGCGGTGTGAATCGCCCATTGCACCGCCGGCACATCGAAATCGTTGAACACGATGCCCGTGCCCTGGCGCGTGGCCGGATCCCACATCTGCACTGAGTCCGCCAATCCGCCCGTGCGGCGTACGATGGGCGCCGTGCCGTACTTCAAGCTGTACATCTGATTGAGCCCGCAGGGCTCGTACTGCGACGGCATGAGAAACATGTCGCTGGCCGCTTCGATCAAGTGCGACAGCTCTTCGTTGTAGCCGCGATGGAACACCACGCGGTCGGGAAATCGCTGCTGCAGATGAACGAAGAAGTTCTCATACCGCGCCTCGCCGCTGCCGAGCGCGACCAGGCTCATATCGCGCGTCTCGAGAATCTGGGGCAGCGAGTCGAACAACAAGTCGAAACCCTTTTGCACCGTCATGCGCGAGATGACGCCCATGAGCGGCGCGCTGTCGCTGACTGACAGATTCAACCAGTCGAGCAGCGCGCGCTTGGTGAAGCGCTTGCCCGACAGATTCTCCGGCGAATAGTGATGTTTCAGATAGCGGTCGGTGGCGGGATTCCACTCGCTGTAGTCCACCCCATTCAAAATGCCTGTCACGCCGTCGGCGCGTGAGCGCAGCACGCCGTCGAGACCGTGGCCGCCGATGGGCGTGCAGATCTCCTTCGCGTAGGTCGGGCTCACGGTCGTGACCCGGTGCGCATGACGGATGCCTTCGCGCAGCCAATTGAAAGCACCGCCCGCCGATGTTTCCGGCGACACCAGATGACGCACGTCGCCGCCGATATCGTAAGTCGTGCCGGCCGGGAAAATGCCTTGATAGCCGATGTTATGAATCGACAGCACCGACCTGGTGGCGGCGAACAGGCTGTCCCACGCGTACACGCTCTTGAGCATCATCGGCATGAGCGCCGTATGCCAGTCGTTACAATGCAGGATGTCCGGTGCGAACTGCATGCGCTGGCAGGCGTCGAGCGTCGCCCGCTGCAACACGAGGAAGCGCAGATACTCGTCGGCGTCCCACGTGTAGATCGAGGCGCGATCGTAAACTTCCGGACAGTGCACCAGGTACAAAGGCACCGACGAGTTCGGCAGCCGCGATTCGAGAATCGTGAATGAATAACGGTGCGTGCCCAACGACAACGTCACATCGCGTGCCGTGGCCATCGGCGGAGCATCGCGTAACGCGCCATTGCTCATGCTCGAGTACAACGGCATGAACACGCGCACGTCGTGCCCCAGCGCATGCAGATGGCGCGGCAAGACACCGGCGACATCGGCGAGTCCGCCGGTCTTGGCGAGCGGGGTGATTTCGGATGCGACGAAACAGATCTTCAGCGGCATGCGTGATCGGCGGGAGCGTCAGGACTTGTCGGCGTCGCTATCGGGCGCTTTGCCGCCGGTCTTGCTCTTCGGGGCGTTGGCACGGGGCGGATTCGGTTCGCGAGGCGGCGCGAAAGTCGCCAGCATCGTTTCCTGCATCTTGGCCCACAGCTCCAGGTTCTGTCGAGCGAGCTCGGCGAGCGGATTGGGCGCGCCGTTCCCAAAAACATTGTTGTTCCCCATCGTGCGGCTGATTTGCTCTTGCATGATCTCCTGCTGACGGATGAAGGTCTCGACGCTCTTCTCGAGGTAGCTGCTGAAGTAGCTCTGCATCGAGTTGCCATAAAAACGGATCATCGATTCGAGCAACGAGGTCGAAAGGATGGGGCGGCCGAATTGTTCCTGGTCGGCGATCACCTGCAGCAGCACGAGGCGCGTGATGTCCTCATTGCTTTTGTCCTCGATCACCTTCACGCGCGTCCCGGCGATCACCATGTCGCGGATGTCGTCGATGGTGATATGCCGGCTCTGCGCGGCGTCGTACAGGCGCCGGTTCGCATATTTCTTGATCAGTCGTTCTTCGCTCATGCTCAGCTCGACAGGTTCGGCGCGCTCCGGCATGGGGTGGAGGCCGGCTACTGTAGCGACGCGCATTTGGCGGTGCAACAGACCGGCACCGGGATAAGGCAATCCGCGCCGGGACCATTGATAATGCCGCGTCGATGAGCGGCGGGTAACGGCAATGACCGAGTCGAAAAACGACGGATCCGACTGGATCCGGGCCTGGATCGAGCAACAGCGCGAGCAATTGCGCCGTGCCGGCATGCCGGGCGCGGACGCAGCGGGCGGCGAAAAATCCGCCGGCTCCGACCAATATCGCGATCTCGGGCTGCGCTGGCTGGAGGCGGGGCAGGCGTATTTGCAGGGCTGGCAGCAGTTCGCGCAACGAAGCGCCGGCGGCGCCGCTGCTGGCGAGACTCCTTTGAAATTCGGCGAAGAGATGCTCAACGCGTGGCAAGGCACCTGGGCCGGAGCGGCTTCGGCGGGCGAGGGCGCGACTCGGCAATTCGCCGACTTGATCTCGCGATTGCCGGCAATGGGCCTGGCTCGGGAGCAGACCGAAGCCTGGCGAGAGCTGCTGGCGGCGCAAGCCCAGTATCAACATCTCGAGCAAGAGCTGCGCACCGTGTGGGCGAAGGTTCAGACCGACGCGTTGGCGATGCTCGAAGCGGCGATCCGCGAACGACGCTCCAGTCAAAGTGCCGGTGCCATGCCGGGCATCGAGGATCATCGCGAGCTGTACAACTTGTGGGTTGAGTGCGGAGAAAAAGTGTTCGCGCAGGTGGCGCACAGCGAATCGTACTGCAAGCTGCAAGCGCAGCTCGGCAATGCGGCGATTCGTCTGAAGATGCGACAGCAAGCCGTCCTGGAACGCGCCTTGAAACAGTTCGATCTGCCGACGCGCTCTGAATTGAACACGGTTCATAAACAAATGCGCGAGTTGCGCGAACGGGTCGCGACGCTGGAAGCCCGGTTGGCCGCGGCGCGTGGAGGAGAGCCCTCATGACCACCGAATCCACGCCGGGATCGGCGGAGCTGGCGGCCGTCACCAACGATTTCATGCGACGCATGTCGCAAGGCCTGGCGGCGCTGGCGAACGCGGGTGAAGTGACGATTGGCAGCTCCGCGAAGGACGCGGTCTTCAGCGAAGATAAAGTCACGTTGTATCGCTATCGGCCGTCGGAAGTGGTGGCGCCGGAGCTCCGTGTGCGGACGCCGCTGCTGATCACCTATGCGCTGGTCAACCGGCCGTACATGATGGATCTGCAAACCGATCGCTCGTTGATTCGCGGTCTGTTGCAGCGGGGCGTCGATGTTTATCTGATCGACTGGGGCTATCCCGACGGGGCCGATCGTTATCTGGCGCTGGAAGATTACGTGCTGCGCTATCTGCCGCATTGTGTGGACTTCGTGCGTCGGGCGAGCAATCAGGATCGGATCAATCTGCTCGGCGTCTGCCAGGGCGGTACGATGAGCTTGTGTTACGCCGCGCTTCATCCTGAGCGGCTGCGCAATCTGATCACGATGGTCACGCCGGTGGATTTCCATACGCCGGAGAACCTGCTGACCAAGTGGGCGAAACATGTCGATGTCGACGCGCTGGTCGCGGCCACCGGCAATGTTTCAGGCGATGCGCTCAATGCTTTGTTCGTGAGCTTGATGCCGTTCCGGCTCAACAGCCAGAAGTACGTCGACCTGTTACATCAGCTGAACGATCCCGACGCCAGCGGCGCGGCGCTGGAGAATTTCCTGCGCATGGAGAAGTGGATCTTCGACAGCCCCGATCAGGCCGGCGAAATGTTTCGTCAGTTCCTGACGCTGTTCGTCAAACAGAACCGGCTCAAGAACGGCACGCTGGAAGTGGGCGGGCGCAAGGTCGATCTGAAACGGATCGCCATGCCGGTGCTGAACATCTACGCCTTGCAGGACCATCTGGTGCCGCCCTCGAGCAGCAAGCCGCTCGCGGAGCTCACCGGCAGCAGCGACTACAGTACGCACGAATTCCAAGGCGGCCATATCGGGATTTATGTGAGCGGCACGGCGCAGCGCCAGATTCCGGACAAGATCGCGGGCTGGCTGAGAGAGCGGGACCGACCGAAGTAGGCCCTACTTAAGTAAGCGCATTGTCACATGCCAAAGGGTTGTTGACGGCCACCCCAGCGGCGCGCAATCTGCCGCTCCTCCCCCAAAAACCAAGTAGTTTCGCGCCATGATCTACGACAACATTCTCGGCACCATCGGCCGCACCCCGATCGTCAAAATCAACCGCCTCGCGCCGGCGAACGTCACGTTGTACGCCAAGTGCGAGTTCTTCAATCCGATGTCATCGGTGAAGGATCGTCTGGCCATCGCGATCATCGAGGACGCGGAGCGTCGGGGCACGCTGAAGCCGGGCCAGACCGTCGTCGAAGCCACCTCGGGCAACACCGGCATCGCGTTGGCGATGGTGTGCGCCGCCAAGGGGTACCCATTCGTTGCGGTGATGGCCGAGACGTTCTCGGTCGAGCGTCGCAAGATCATGCGCCTGCTCGGCGCGAAGGTCATTCTCACGCCGGCCGCCGAGCGCGGCTCGGGCATGGTGCGCAAAGCGAAGGAGCTGGCCGAGAAGCACGGCTGGTTCCTGGCCCGCCAGTTCGAGAACCAGGCCAATCCGGAATATCACCGCAACACCACCGGTCCCGAAATCCTCAGCGACTTCGCCGGCCGCAAGCTGGATTTCTGGGTCACGGGCTGGGGCACCGGGGGCACGCTCACCGGCGCCGGCGAGATGATCAAGAAGGCGCGTCCCGACGTGCGCATCATCGCGGCCGAGCCGGCTTCCGCGTCGTTGCTCGCCGGTGCCGAGTTCAAGCCCCACAAAATCCAGGGCTGGACCCCGGACTTCGTGCCCGGTGTGCTCAATCGCGCCGTGGCCGATGAGATCGTGACGGTGAGCGATGACGAGGCCATCCATACGTCGCGTCAGCTGGCCGCGAAAGAAGGCATCTTCTGCGGCATCTCCGCCGGCGGCACCATCGCTGCGGCATTGAAGGTGGCGCAGAAGGCGCCGCAAGGCTCGGTCATTCTGGCGATGCTGCCGGATACGGCCGAGCGCTATCTGTCGACCGCGCTGTTCGAAGGCATCCCCGACGCCTCGGACGCCGAACCCACAATCTAACATTACGTTTCTGTCAGCCAGAGCCCGCCCCGCGGTTCAAATTTCTGAATCGCGGGCGTCGGCGTTCTGTTTTGCGAATCTTTGCAACGTTTGCAATGAGTCGCGCGAATTTTCGCATGATCGTTGCGGAGACAAGCTGCGCTGCAGCTGGGAGAATGGCTCGTTCTCCCAAGCTGACCTCCGTGGCGGATTCGTGAATCGCAATAGCATCGTGGCGGTGGCGCTGGCCGTAGTGCTCGGCGCTGGCGCTTGGTATTACTCAGGACGCACCGATTCCGGCGCGGGCCAGAACCCGGGCGGTGCCCGCGCTCCCGGCGCGCGTGAAGTGCCGGTCATGACCGCTCATCCCAAGCTCAAGGACTTCGCGCTCGAAGTCGAAGCGCTCGGCACCGTGCGCGCCAAGGAATCGGTCGACATCACGGCCAAGGTCGCCGACCGTGTGACCGCGATCCGCTTCGAGGAAGGCAAGCAAGTTCGCAAAGGCGACGTGCTGGTCGAGCTCGACAACGCCGAGGCGCTGGCCGATCTCGCGGCTGCCGAAGCGGCCGAGCGGGACAGCCGCAGTCAGTTCAAGCGCAGTCAGGAGCTGTTCCAGACCAAGGCTCTGTCCGAGGCGCAGCTCGATCAGCTCGAAGCGACCATGCTCGCGAACCAGGCCAAGGTGGCCGCGGCCCGCTCGCGCGTCAACGATCGGCTCATCACCGCGCCGTTCAACGGTCGCGTCGGTTTGCGCAATGTGAGCTTGGGCGGCCTGGTCAGCCCGGGCGGCGTCATCACCACGCTCGACGATCTCAGCGTGGTGAAGCTCGACTTCGCCGTGCCTGAGTTGTTTCTTTCCAGCCTGAAGCCGGGTCTGACGGTGGAGGCGAAGAGCAACGCCTACCCCAACACGACGTTCAAGGGGCGCGTCGACAGCGTCGATACGCGCGTCGACCCCACCACGCGCGCCGTCGTGGTGCGCGCGCTGGTCGACAACCAGGACGGTCGTCTGCGGCCAGGCATGTTCATGACGCTTCGCCTGGTGCGCTCCGAAGGCAAGGCACTGATGCTGCCCGAGACGGCCATCGTCCCCGAGGACAGCAAGCATTTCGTCTTCGTCGTCGCGGACGGCCGGGCCGAACAGCGTGAGGTCACGATCGGTCGTCGTCGGCCGGGCGAGGTCGAGATTCTCAAGGGCGTCACCGAACAAGATATGGTCGTGGTCGATGGCACGATGAACGTGCACAACGGCACCCCGGTGGTGGCGCGCTCCGAAGCTCAACCCCGGGCCGCCTCATGATCCTTTCGGAAATCTCGGTCCGTCGCCCCGTATTCGCGATGGTGGTGAGCCTGTTGCTCACCATCATCGGCCTGATGGCGCTGAGCCGGCTCACGGTGCGTGAGACGCCGAACGTCCAGCCACCGGTGGTCAGCATCGACACCGTGTATCGAGGCGCCTCGGCCGCGGTCATCGAATCGAAGATCACGCAGATGATCGAAAACCAGATCGCCGGCCTGGAAGGCGTCGAGACGCTGCGCTCCTCCAGTTTCGACGAGCGCTCGCGCATCACCATCGAATTCGCGTTGGATCGCGACATCGAATCGGCGGCGAACGACGTACGCGATCGCGTCTCGCGCGTCGTCCAGCAGTTGCCCGAAGAAGCCGATCAGCCGCAGGTCGCGAAGGTCGATACGTCGTCCGAGCCGGTGATGTGGCTGGCCTTGACCAGTGCCACTCGCACGCAGCTCGAGTTGACCGATTACGCCGATCGTTACCTGGTCGATCGCTTGTCGGTGGTGCCGGGCGTCGCCTCCATTCGCATCGGTGGCGAGCGGCGTTACGCGATGCGTGTATGGCTGGATCGCAAGGCGCTGGCTGCGCGACAGATGACCGTGCAGGACATCGAAGATTCGTTACGCCAGGAGAACGTCGAGTTGCCCGCGGGCCGTCTCGAGTCGCTGGAGCGCGAGTTCACGTTGCGTACCGATACCGGCTTCCGCACGCCGGAGGATTTCCGCCAGCTCGTGGTCGGTCGCGGCGGCGACGGTTACTTGGTGCGTCTCGGTGAAGTCGCCAGCGTCGAGGTCGCGGCGGAAGATCTGCGCTCGATTGCTCGCACCGATGGTAAGGCCGGCGTGAGCCTCGGCATCGTGCCCCAATCCACCGCCAACGTGCTGGATGTTTCCAAGGGCGTGTATGCGGAAATGGCCGAGGTGCAGAAGACGCTGCCGAGCGATCTGAAGCTCGACATCAGCATCGATGACTCCATCTTCGTCAGCAAATCGATTTACGAAGTGGAGCACGCGCTGGTCGTCGCTTTATTGCTGGTGCTGGTCGTGATCTATCTGTTCCTCGGCACGGTGCGCGCGACGATCATTCCTGCGGTCACGATTCCGGTGTCCATCATCGCGGCCTGTATCGTCATGGCCATCGCCGGCTTCTCGGTGAACGTGCTGACGCTGCTCGGCGCGGTGCTCGCGATCGGCCTGGTGGTCGACGACGCCATCGTCGTGCTCGAGAATATCGTGCGTCGAATGGAGTTGGGCGAGGCGCCGCTGCTTGCGTCGGTCGACGGCAGTCGTGAAATCGGCTTCGCGGTGATTGCCACCACGCTGGTGTTGATGGCGGTGTTCCTGCCGATCTCGTTCATTCCCGGCAACGTCGGCCGCCTGTTCGGTGAGTTCGGTATCACGATCGCGGCGGCCATCGGCATCTCGGCGCTGGTCTCGCTGACTTTGGTGCCGATGCTGTGCTCGAAGATTTTTGCCCAAGGCATCGTGCGCGGTCGTGTGGCACATGCGGTCGACCGATTCTTTCAATGGCTGTCGAAGGTGTATGAGCGCAGCCTGCGTCGCGCGCTCGCGGCGCCGCTCGTGGTCGTCGTGGCGGGCGCGTTGGCTTTCGGTCTGGCCTTCGTTCTGTTCAAGGACCTGCCGTCCGAATACACGCCCAGCGAAGATCGTCAGCGCGTGTTCATTCGACTCACCGCGCCCGAAGGGGCGAGTCTGCAGTACCTCGATCGTTACTTGCGGCAAGTGGAAGAGGTGGTCCTGGAGGAAGTGGAGCGCGGCAACGTGCGTCGCTTCAATTCTCGCGCGCCGAGCTTCGGCGGCGGCACAGACATGAACTCCGGCTTCGTGTCCCTGAATCTGAGCGAATGGGGCGAGCGCGAGGAGTCGGCGCAGGAGATCGCCGCTCGCATGCGCAAACGTCTGTCCAATCTGATCGGCGTGCGTGTCAACGTCGGCATGCCCGGCGGCCTCGGCATTCGCGGCTCGGGCATTCCAGTGCAGGTGGTGCTCGGCGGCAGCGACTATGAAGAGCTGGCCAAGTGGCGCGACATCATTCTGGCCAAGGCTTCCGAAAATCCGGGGCTCACCAACCTCGATTCGGATTTCTACGCGCGCAAACCGCAGATCCGGGTGATGGTCGACCGCAATCGCGCTGGCGACCTCGGCGTGTCGCTCACAGCCGTGGGACGCACGTTGGAAACGATGATGGGCTCGCGCATCGTCACGACGTATCTCGATCGAGGCGAGCAATACAACGTGATCCTGCAGGCCAAGGACACGGATCGAGCGACGACCAGCGACCTCACGAACATCTATGTCCGTTCGGCGACCACGCGGCAGCTCGTGCCTTTGTCCAATCTGGTGACCGTCGAAGAGACCGCCGGCCCGACCGAGCTGAAGCGCTTCGATCGCCTGCGCTCGATCACCATTTCCGCCAACCTCATGCCGGGCTACTCGCTGGGCGAGGCGCTCGACTACATGGAGAATCTGATCCGCACCGAGCTGCCGGCGCACGCCGTCATCAATTACGACGGCGAGTCGCGTGAGTTCAAACGCTCTGGCGACGCGCTGTATGTGACGTTCATGCTGGCGCTGCTGATCGTGTTCCTGGTGCTGGCGGCGCAGTTCGAGAGCTTCCGGCATCCGCTGATCATCATGATGACCGTGCCGCTCGCGGTGGCGGGCGCCTTGCTCGGATTGTGGTTCACGGATCGATCGATCAACGTGTACAGCCAGATCGGTTGCATCATGCTGATCGGCCTCGCGGCCAAGAACGGTATCTTGATCGTGGAGTTCGCGAACCAGCTGCGCGACCGGGGGGTCGAGTTCTACGACTCGATCATCGAATCCTCCGCGATCCGCTTGCGGCCGGTGCTGATGACCAGCCTGTGCACCGTGTTCGGCGCCGTGCCCTTGTTGATCGCGTCCGGCGCGGGCGCCGAAAGCCGCAGCACCATCGGCTCGGTGATCGTCTACGGCGTCACGTTCTCGTTGCTGTTGACGCTGTATGTGGTGCCGGTCGTGTACGCGTTCGTGGCTCGCAACACCAAGTCGCCCGAGTACATCAGCCACATGATCGACAAACTGCGCGCCACCAAACCCGCCGCGCCTCCGACCGAGCCGGCAACCGAATCAAAGGGAACTTAGTACAGCTCGCTGAGGAATAAGACGGAGGCGGCGCTAATCCGCCAACAACCGAACCGAAGGAGACTTAGTGCAGTTCGCTGAGGAATAAGACGAAGGCGGCGCTAATCCGCCCCAGGTACATGGACGTACCCGCCGCCGTCCGGCGGCGGCGAGCAGCAAAAAGTCACGCCTTTTCGCTAGCTCGCGCTACGGCTCGTGGCAGGGACTGCCCGATGCCTAGCCAAAAAAGAAAGAGCCGGTAGGCTGCAACACATACCGGCTCGGTGTCCCAGAGTGGCTCACAACCACTCTCGCAGGAGGACGGTGTATGAGACCACGGCAGGCAGCCTCCGTTCCCTAAATATTTTGTAATTCGGAAATACATTTTTGGAATGGACACCGCACCGTTGCTGCCCGGTCTTGTCGCATTAATTAGTAAAATTAACCGATCAACGATGGCCCATCCGCGCTGGCGGTGCAGCGGGCATTGCTAGAATGGCGTCTTTCGACGGTTTGCCCGCCCGGCAACCTGAATTTCGGATCGCGCCATGGCTTTGACGCCTTATCAACAACTTGAACAGGAATTCCGGCGCCTGCACGCCTTTCGCAGCGCTGCCAGTCTGTTGCGCTGGGATTCCGCCGTGATGATGCCTCGGGGCAGCTCCGAGCTGCGCGGCGAACAGCTCGCGGCTCTGGAGACCGAAAGCCATTCGTTGCTGACCTCGCCGCGCGTCTCGCGGCTGCTCGATCGCGCCGAGGCCAACCTGCAAGGGTTGGAGGATTGGCAGCAGGCCAACCTCAAGGAAATGCGTCGGGAACGCGACCACGCCATTGCCACCCCGCAAAACCTGGTGTCGCGGCTCGCCAAGGCGACGGCGCGCGCCGAGATCAAATGGATCGAGGCTCGCCAGAAGAGCGACTTCTCGCTGTTCGCACCTCATCTGGAAGAAGTGGCGGCCCTGGTTCGGAACAAAGCCGACCTGCTCGGCAAGGCGCTCAAACTCGATCCCTACGATGCCTTGCTCGACGAATTCAGCCCGGGCCTGACCACGGCCGAGATCGACACCATATTCACCACGCTGGGTCGGCGGCTCCCCGGCCTGATTCAAGATGCCATCGACACGCAGGCCAAGCACGCGCCCCTGGAAATCACCGGGCGGTTCGCGGCCAGCAAACAGCGGCACCTCGCCCACGAGCTCATGAAGACCATGGGTTTCCCGTTCGATCGCGGCCGGCTCGACGAGAGCGAGCATCCGTTCACCGGCGGCATCCCCGGCGACATCCGCATCACGACCCGCTTCAATCCCAACGAGCCGCTGACCGGATTGATGGGCGTGCTGCATGAAACGGGTCATGCGATGTACGACGTTGGCTTGCCCGAAGCGTGGCGCGGTCAGCCGGTGGGGCGCGATCGCGGCATGGCCGTGCAGGAAAGTCAGTCGTTGCTGCTCGAGATGTTGATCTGCCGGAACCGCCCGTTCCTGCGATATCTGAAGCCGCTGATGGAAAAGAACTTCGGCGTCACCGGGCCGGAGTGGGAAGTAGAGAATCTGTATCGACTGCTGATTCGGGTCCGGCGCAGCCTGATCCGCGTCGACGCCGACGAGGTCACCTATCCGGTGCACATTCTGCTGCGTTATGAATTGGAGCAGGAGATCCTGAAGGGCGAGCTGAAGATCGGCGATCTGCCCGAAGCCTGGAACACGCGCATGGGCGACCGGCTCGGCGTGCGGCCCGCGAACGATGCCGAAGGCTGTCTGCAGGACGTGCATTGGGCGGTCGGCTCGTTCGGATATTTCCCGTCGTACGCCATCGGCGCGGTGATCGCCGGCCAGTTGTACGAGAGCCTGCGCTCGGATCGTCCGCAGCTGGATGAGGAAATTGCCGCCGGCCAATTCGGGGGCTTGTTCGAGTGGTTGCGGCAGAATGTGCATGGGCTGGCCGCGAGCGTCAGCACCCCCGAGCTGATCCGCAACGCTACCGGCAAGCCGCTGTCCGCGGCCGCCTGGTTGCGTTATATCGAAGGCAAGTATCTGGAAGTCTGAGCATGTGGGCCGCCCCTGACTACTCGAACAACTTCAAGCGCCTGCAAGCGCGGCTGCGCAGCCTCGCCGGCAAGGCCATCGAAGATTTCCGCATGATCGAGGCGGGCGACAAGGTGATGGTGTGCCTGTCGGGCGGCAAGGATTCGTACACCTTGCTCGACATCCTGATGTCGCTCCAGCGCAGCGCGCCGGTCGATTTCAGCCTGATCGCGGTGAATCTGGATCAGAAACAGCCGGGCTTTCCCGAGCATGTGCTGCCCGAATATCTCCAGGCGCTCGGCGTGCCGTTCCATATCATCGAGCAGGACACCTACAGCGTCGTCAAACGCGTCATTCCCGAAGGCAAGACCATGTGCGGGCTGTGCTCGCGGCTGCGTCGTGGCGCGTTGTATCGATACGCGGCGGAGCACGGCGTCACCAAGATCGCGCTCGGCCATCATCGTGACGACATCGTCGAGACTTTGTTCCTGAACATGTTCTTCGGCGGCAAACTCAAGGCCATGCCGCCGAAGCTGCATTCCGAAGATGGTCGTCACATCGTGATTCGACCGCTCGCTTATATTCCCGAAGCGGACATCGAGCGCTATGCGCGCGCTCGGGAATTCCCCTTGATTCCGTGCTCGCTGTGCGGCTCGCAGGAGAACATGCAGCGGGTCGAGATCAAGAAGATGCTGCGTGAATGGGAGCGTCAGTATCCCGGCCGCACCGAGTCGATCTTCTCCAGTCTGCGTAACGTCGTGCCCTCGCACCTCGCCGATCCGACGCGCTTCGATTTCAACAAACGACCGAGCCCTGAAGGCGAGGTCACCAATAATCCCGGGGAGTTGTTTTAAGTGAGCCAGCAATACATCGTGTTCTCGCACGGCCAGGACGGCGAGCCCTGGGGCACGAAGATCGTGGCCATGGCCGAGGTCGCGAAGAAACACGGCCTGGCGGTCGAGTCGGTGGATTATCGCGGCATGGCCGATCCGGCGGTGCGCGTCAGCAAGCTGCTCGAGGTTTGCAAGAAGTTGCCGGGAGAGCTGTTGCTCGTGGGCTCGAGCCTCGGCGCGCATGTGTGCACGACGGTATCGACACAGGTGCTGACGCGAGGCCTGTTCCTGCTGGCGCCGGCGTTCTTCATGCCGGGCTACGAAAAATACACGCCCGCACCGCCGGCGTGCCCGGTGGACATCGTGCACGGCTGGAACGATGACATCGTCCCGGTGGAGAACAGCATTCGCTATGCGCGTCAGTACAAGAGCGCGCTGCATATCCTCGACTCGGACCACCGGCTGACGGCCAACCTGTCCGAGGTCTGCGCGCTGCTCGATAACTTCCTGCGGC
Source organism: Pseudomonadota bacterium (assembly GCA_023391815.1). GTDB lineage: Bacteria > Pseudomonadota > Gammaproteobacteria > Steroidobacterales > Steroidobacteraceae > Steroidobacter. The sequence goes on along the minus strand of JAEWAF010000003.1, from coordinate 40,213 downwards.
GCGTGCTGGTCAACGCTTGAGTCTGCGCCTCCTGCTACTATTCGCCCCGCACCGTGGGCGGGGTTGAACGACAGGAGTTTCCCCATGACCGATAAGAGCAGGAATTGCAGCGTACTGTCGCTTGCGCTCGGGGCGTCGTTGCTGGCCGCCTGCGGTTCGGAGCAGAAGCCCGCCGAGCCGGCCCCGGTCGAGGACACGGTGTTCCGCGACGTGGCGGGTACGATGGACAAGGCGCGCGCCGTCGAGGGCCAGGCTCAGGCACACAAAGAAGCTCTCGACCGCGCGCTCGATCAGAACGAAAACGCGACCGCTCAATAGCGCGTCCAATTAACGATGGCCGATTTTTCCGGACTCGACAGACTCTGGCTGGGCTTACTGCGCGCGCCCGTTTCGATGTGGGCGCGTCCACATGTGTTGCCGGAAGACTTGCGTGCCCGCTACGCGCAGCGTGAGCGGCCGATTTGTTATGTGTTGAACGAGTCCGCGGTCGCCGATCTGGTCGTGCTCGAAAAAGTCTGCGCCGCGCATGGCTTGCCGGCGCCGTCGGAGGCTTTGCAGAAGCCACTGCCGGCTGAATCGGTGTTGTTCCTGGAACGGCGCGCCGGGTTCTGGGGCGATCGCACCGACTATCGCATTTCCGATTCGATGCGCTCGCTGGTGGCGGCGGCGTTCGACGATCCCACGCTCGATGTGGATTTGATTCCGGTCACCGTGCTGTGGGGACGCGCTCCCGATCGCAAGGACTCGTGGCTGCGTATCCTGCTGTCCGAGAACTGGGAGCGCGTCGGGCGCTTCCGGCGCATGCTCTCGTTGATGGTGAACGGGCGCAATCTGTTCGTTCAGTTTGGCGAGCCGGTGTCGCTGCGCGCCGCTGTGAACGAAGGAACCGATAAAGCACGCACCGTTCGGCGCCTGACCCGCACCTTGCGTCTCATGCTGGCGCGGCAACGCGCTGCCACCATCGGACCGGATCTTTCGCACCGACGCACCATGGCGACGCAGGTCTTGCGGGCCGGCGCGGTGCGTCGCGCGATGGCCGACGAGATGCGCTCGAAGAAAATCTCGCGGCGTGAGGCATTGAAGCTGGCGCAGGACTACGTCTGGGAGATCGCGGCCAACTATTCGCACATCTTCGTGGCCTTCATGGCCAAGGGGCTGAGCTGGTTCTGGACGCGGCTCTACGACGGCGTCGAGCTGCATCATGTCGAGCAGTTGCAGAAGGTGGTCGATGGCAACGAAGTGATTTACGTGCCGTGTCACCGCAGCCACATCGATTATCTGCTGCTGTCCTACGTCATCTATTACAAGGGTTACGCGATCCCGCACATCGCGGCCGGCATCAACTTGAACATGGCCGGCGTCGGACGCTTCCTGCGCAAGGGCGGCGCGTTCTTCATGCGTCGCAGCTTCAAGGGCAACGCGCTGTACACCATGGTATTCATGAAATACCTCGGCTTGATGATGGCGCGCGGCCATTCCATCGAATATTTCATCGAAGGCGGGCGCAGCCGCACCGGTCGTTTGTTACAACCGAAGACCGGCATGCTGTCGATGACTCTGCGCAGCTATTTGCGCGATCCGCGACGGCCCATCGTGTTCCTGCCGGTCTACTTCGGCTACGAGCGCCTGATCGAAGGCAAGACCTACGTCAACGAGATGCTCGGCAAGCCGAAGGAGAAGGAATCCATCTTCACCATGCTGCGGACCTTGCCGGCCCTGCGCAAGCGCTTCGGCAAAGTGCACGTGAGCTTCGGCGAGGCGATTCATCTCAACGAAATCCTGAAGCGTCACGATCCGGACAATCGTCACCTCGTCGAGAAACAGGAGCGTCCGGCGTGGCTGCCGCTCGCGGTCGACGAGCTTGCGACGCGGATCATGACCAACATCAACAGCGCCGCCTGCGTGGCCCCGATGAACCTGATTGCCACGGCGCTGCTGGCGACGCCGAAGCAGTCGATGTTGGAAACCGATCTGGCGCGGCAGTTCGAGTTGTATGCGTCGTTGTTGCGACAGGCGCCGTATTCGCCGCTGGTCTGGGTGACGGAGAGCGATGGCGCGTCGATCGTGCGTCATGGCGAGCGGATGGGCGTGATTCAGCGTCTGAAACATCAGCTCGGCGATGTCATGCAGATGACGGAGGAGAATTCCGTCCTCATGACTTACTTCCGGAACAATGTGCTGCATCTGATGGCGATGCCTTCGCTGATCGCCTGCTGCTTCCTGAACAATCGCACCATGCGCACCGAAGACATCCAGCGCCTGATGTGGCGCATTTATCCCTATGTGAGGGACGAGTTGTTCCTGCGCTGGACCGAGGCGGAGATGACCGCCGTCACGCTGGATACGCTCGACGATCTCGCCAATCACGGGTTGCTCGAATCGATCGAAGCGGGCGCGCAGTGGCGTCGGCCGCCGACGGGGTCGGCCGAGGCTGTGCAGTTGTCGAATCTCGCGCAGGTGACGGTGCAGATCATCGAGCGCTACTACCTCGTGATCGCCGTGCTGTTGAAACATGGCAGCGGTCGCATCAGTCAGGACGCGCTCGAGTCGCAATGTCAGCTCATGGCGCAGCGGATGTCGCTGTTGTATGAGCTCAATTCGCCGGAGTTCTTCGATAAGACGTTGTTCAAGAACTTCATCGATCTGTTGCGCGCACGCAATGTGCTCGGCGTGAACGCCGAAGGTCGTCTGACCTATACGGACATGCTGCCGGCGGTCGCCGATGACGCGCAGTTGGTGCTGCATGAGCAGATCCGCAATAGCGTCCTGCAGGTGACGCACCGCTAAGCCGGGCCCCTGGCCGGAACACCCGCCGCCCGGTAGGCTTCGACGGGTCTGTCGCTGGCGGTTCGGTGTCATGAACATTTCCAAGCTGTTGCTGGTGCTCGCTGGATTCATCAGCTGCGGCGCGCGTGCCGATATCATCCTGTCGACGCCGAATGCTCAGGTCGTCTCCGGCACGCCTTTGCAGCTCGATCTGACGATTACCAACAGCGACGCGCAGCCGCTGGTCGTGGAGCTGCCCACGCAACTCCACGTGCGCTTCGAAACGCCCACTGGACTGACCGTGATCGAGATGACGCCGGAGCGCAGCGGCAAGATCGAGGTCGCGCCCGGCGGCTTCACGCGCATGAAGCTCAACGGCGCGCTGCCCGCGAATGTGGAGGGTGTCGCGACGCTGGTGCCGACGGGGCTAGCGTCGAATTCGATCGCTCTGCAAATTCTGCCGCCCGCGACCAATGCCGCCAGCGTCGCCAATACCTCGGCTCCCGGGCAAACGTACACGACGGCGCTGGTCGATAAGCCGCCGCCGCTGGCCGTGTCCGTCTATGAGCCGATTTACTTCATCGTCGGTGGCGACGGCGGGCTGAATGCGAAATTCCAGGTCAGCCTGCGCTATCAGCTGTTCGACGCGCAGGGGCCGCTCGCCAAGCGCGTTCCCTGGATCGACGATCTGTATCTTTCCTATTCCCAGACCTCGCTGTGGGATCTGGGCGAGCTGTCCAAGCCCTTCAAGGACTCCAGCTATCGGCCGCGCCTGTTCTATTCCGATAACGATCTGACCCGGTTATTCGACGGCCGGTTGCGCCTCGGCGTGGAGACCGGGCTCGGCCACGAGTCCAACGGCAAGGAAGGCGCGGACTCCCGCAGCTTCAACATGGTCTACGTGCGCCCCATCGTAACGTGGGGCGATCCCGCGGGACTGCGTTTCTACGCCGCGCCGCTGATTCACAACTACATCTCGGCTGACGAGAATCCGGACATCATGGATTATCGTGGCTATGTCGATTGGGTGTTCGGTGTCGGCGCCAAGGGCGGGCTGGATTTCTGGGGAACCGTGCGCAAAGGCACGCGTGACAAGTACGGCAGCGTGGAGCTGAATGTTTCCTATCCGCTGTCCAAGCTGAGCGGCGGCGATCTCACTGGCTGGCTGACCATGCAGTATTTCGCCGGCTATGGCGAGAGCCTGCTGGACTATAACCGCAAGCTTCCGGCGCAGTTGCGATTGGGAATCGCGGTGGCGTTATAGGAGCGGCATGAAACGGATCCTTGTACTGCTGAGCTTGGTACTGGCGCTGGCTGCGCACGCGGCGTCGGAAGTGATCTCCCCAGAGCAGTTCACTGAAGAATTCCGGACTGCGCTGGCGGCGGCGCTTCCCGACGCGACCATTGCCGTGGCGGAGCCGCTGCATCTCACGATCCAGGCGCCGGCCCGGGAAGAGGCGCGTGCGTTTCTCAATAACGCCTATGACGAGTACTCAGGTAACCCTTCCGCGAAGGCGGACTTGATCGCGCGCTATGTCGCGTCGTTTGCGGCGAGCGCCAGGCGATCCGGGCCGCTCGATCCTCAACAGATCGTCCCGGTCATCAAGGATCGGGCCTGGTCGAAAGAGATGAAGCGCGCCGCCAGGGCGCGCGGCGTGAACGGTCCTGCGGAGCAGGTGATCGAGGAGCTCAACGACGATCTCGTCATCGTGTACGCGGAGGATACGCCGCAGAACATTCGTTACTTCGGTCCTAAGGATCTGCAGGCCGCGGGACTTCAGAAAGAACAGCTGCGTGCGCTGGCCATCGAGAATCTTCGTCGGATCCTGCCGCCGCCGGAAGCTGTCAACGGTCCGCTCGTTTCCATGCTCACGGCGGGTGGCGATTATGTGCCGAGCCTGCTGCTATTGGATGAGATCTGGAGCGGCGACAAACTGGGCGTGGCAGGCGAGATCGTCATTGCGATTCCGACGCGCGATGTGCTGTTGTTCACCGACTCGAACAACAAGGAAGGCGTGAAGAAGCTCCGCGAGCTGGCCCGGAAAACCGCCGCCGATGGGCCTTATTCGCTCACCGACCGTTTGTTTGTTTATCGCGGCGGAAAGTTCGAGCGCTTCTGACAGGGTCATCGCGTCGTCAGCACGAACTGCACCGCCATCAGCACCTGCATCGACACGAACCCAACGAACAGCGCGCGATCCGACTGGCTGGCGAATCGCCTCCCCGCGGCCGTGCCGAAATACCAAAGCGGCACGGCCCACAAGTACGCGGTGCCCCACGGCATCCCCAGCTCCAGTCCGGCGAAGATGCAAAGCACGACCATGATGAGGAACGGACCGAACGCCTGAATGGCGAGAAACGCCGCCACGTCGCGAGGAACTTGTTCGTCGGCCGTGTTCTTTGGCATCGCGAGTCGGTCGCGGTACGACAGCGCTCGCACCATCAACATCCAGATGAATATCGGTGCCATCCGCAGTGCCTGATCGGCCGTGAAACCTACGATCCGCAGTAGCCGGCCGGTCAGGGTCTGCTCCACTGCCACGAACTTCATGGCGTAGTGGACGGTGTCCATGTCGTGGTGGGTTACCCACAGCCAGTGCGGAGCGAACATCGCGGCGGCGATGATGACGGCGAGCGCGGTGCGACCGCTGAGATGTCGCAGATTCATCGGACGCCGCGTCCAAAGAAATATGAGATTGCAGGCGATCGTCACCACCATCTGATATTTGCTGAGCATCCCCAATCCCCAGGACGCACCGAGCGCGATCCACCAGTGCAGCTCCTGAGTTCGATGTGCGCTCCACGTGCACAGCGCAGCGGCGGCGGTCGCAAGCAGTAGTGTCGTGTTGTGATTGAAATAAGACAGACGCACGGTATAGAAGGTGATGCACGCGATGAAGAGCAGGCTTACAGCCGCTCGCCGAGTGCCCAGAAGTTGGCGTCCAAGCAGCCAGGCGAAGACGAACATCGTTCCGATCAGCAGCGCGCCCAGGGCGAAAGTCAGTGCGATCGTCGGCGGAAACACGCGCGTGAATACATGGATGATCCACGAAGGCATGGGCGGATGCTTGTGATAGCCCCACGCCAGCTGCGAAGCCCACTGCAGTTCCTCGCCGTTGTCGATGGTCAGCACGACGCCGAGCAGTACCGGTAGGCTGAACCACAGGACCAGAGTGGCGAGCAGACAAGTGGCGACCGCGGCGGGGAAGGTCGATTGCCAGCCGAGCGTCGGGTCTCTTTGATACTGCGGCAGACTGACCATGGTTATCCCGTACCGCTGAACTGGACCAGTCGGACGCTGTAGTGCTGTCGCATGCGATGCCAGCCCTCGTCGCCAAGGAACAGATACTCCATCGAGCGCGCGTCGGTGCGCCTGCGCGCGGCCCGCTCGGGATGACACATGATCAGGCCGTGATCAGCGATCGATGTCAGCCACTGTTGCATGCGCCGGGCGTAAGGAATGCGCGGCGAGAAGTCATAAACACCGGCGAAGTCTGCATTGGTCGTCAGGCCGTGGGCATGCAGCAGATCGAGCAAATGTTTGCCGCCGAGGTGTGCGATCACGCCGGCCTTGATTCCCCTGAAATGCAGCGGCACCGTCGAGCGCACCGCCACTCGCGTTCCATAGCGCGCCGACAGCTCTTCAATCAGCAACGGCGCGAGTGCATGCAGCTGGTGCACGTGCTCGTGGCCGTCCACGAAATCCGGAGGTCGGGCGAACAAAGTTTCGAATCGAGTCAGCTGCCGACGCAGTTCCTCACGCACCTGAGTGGTATCGATCGAGCGCATGACTTGCGCGCGCCATAGCCATGAGCCGAGTTTTGCATGCGCCGGAGCGGTCGCCGGCTCGGTGAGGTTGAAGTGCAATCCCAATGACGTGTCGGTTGCAACGGCGAGTAGCGGGAGTGCGTGGCGAATCGCGACTGCGCCATCCACCGCGCAGCTCACTGCACTGATCGCTCCCTTCGCTGCGAGCTCTATGGCTGCTTCACACGCCGCATCGGAGAACCCGAAGTCATCGACGCAGACCACGATCCGCTTGTTGACCTCGGGCCGTCGCGCGCTCATGTACTCGAGCGCCTCACGGCGAATACCCAATGATTCATCCCGAGGAAGCTCAAGACAGCGACCGTTCCAATCACCAGTAGTAGGGCAATCCGATAATCGAGTTGCGTCCAGCGCAGTAGCGCGCCGTACATGAGCACGTTGAGCGCAAAGCCGCTGAGCGATGTCGCCGTGAAGCGCGCGAAGCTGATCAGGCTCAGCGTCTTCCGCGAGAAGGTCCAGAGCGACTGACCCAGGTAGCTCGCCAACAGCGCGATCACATAACCCGCGACGTTTGCTGCTTGCGGCGGCCACCCGGCAAGAGATGCAAAGATCGTCGCGGTCAGGAAGTGAGTCGCGCCCGCCGTTCCGCCCACGACCACGAAACGGGCGTAGCGCGGCAGGCTCATGTTTGAGTGCCTTCCTGGATCGACGCTCGTAGAGCTCCGCGATTCAGCTCCCGAGCGACGACATACATCGGTCGTTGCTTCACCTCTTCGAAGATTCTGCCGACGTACTCACCGACGATACCCAGTCCAAGCAGTTGGATTCCGGACAGCAGCAGGATGGAGGCAGCGAGCGTCGCGAAGCCCGGAATCGGCTGGCCGAAGAAGAGCTTTTCAAACACGATCCACAGGCCCATCACGACGGCGGCGAACGCGGTCAGCAGGCCCAGCAGCGATACCAGCCGCAACGGCGCGGTCGAAAAGGCGGTGATACCGCAGACTGCTAGATCGCTCAGTCGCCGCAACGTGTACTTGCTGGTGCCGCTGGTTCGCGGCCTCGGTTCGAACGGAATCGCGGCGCTGCTGAAACCACCCCAAGCGTAGAGGCCCTTCATGAATCGGGTGCGCTCGGGCATGGTTCGTAACATCTCGACGATCTTGCGATCCAACACGCGGAAGTCGCCGGCGCCGACAGGAATATCCACATCCCGGCGCGATGTGAGCAGCCGGTGCACGAGCGAGCGCGCGGTACGTTTCGGCAAGGGTTCGCGCTGGTCGAATCGGTGCAATGCGTACACCATGTCGATACCGCTCCGCCATTGCCGCACCATCTCGGGAATCAATTCCATCGGATGCTGGTCGTCGCCATCGATCAGACACACACAATCGCCGGCGGCCGCATCGAGGCCGGCTTGCAGCGCGAACTCCTTGCCGAAATTGCGAGTCAGCTCGATGTAATGGATCTTGCAGGCATCGGCGCAACGCAGGATCTCAGCGGCGGAGCGATCGGTGCTGCCGTCGTTGACCACCACAATCTCCACGCGTGGCGTGATGTCGATCAGGATGTGGTGCAGGCGTTGCAGGAAACTGGCGATGCCGGCGTCTTCGTTCAGCACGGGCACGACGCAGGAGAGCGCGAATCCCGAGACGAGGCGCAACGATGCGGCCGGCATGCTCATGGCACGCCATTAGACGTGCGCAAGCGCCGGGATCAATCTGAGAAAAGTGCGTGTAGGACGCCCGGCGACCGGAAGTGATCGAGCCCTTACCAGTCGTGCGTGACTTTCCGTCCCTTCTTCACCTGGCTGCGTTTTTGTTTGCCTTCCAGGCGCCGTTCCTTGGACGCGCGAGTGGGCTTGGTAGCCTTGCGCACGCGGGGCTCGATGCGCGCTTCAGCGATCATCTCGCCGAGGCGTTCCAGCGCATCGCGTTTGTTATGTTCCTGGGTACGAAAACGCTGAGCGCTGATGACGATCACGTCTTCGGCGGTGAGCCGGCGGCCGGCGAGCGTGCGTAGGCGGGCGCGGACGCGCTCGGGCAGCGTCGGCCACAACTTCAGATCACAACGCAGCTGAGCCGCGGTCGCGACCTTGTTGACGTTTTGTCCGCCGGGGCCGCCGGAGCGGATGAAGCGCAGGTCGATGGCTTCTTCCGGAATGCCCAGCTCATTTTCCAGTGCCATGATCAGTCGTCGCGCGCGACCGGGCCGCGCTCGCGCATCTCGAGAATGACTTCGCGTTGGGCGACCGGAATCATGATGTTGTTGGCCTTGAACAACCGCCAGATCGCGCGATTCACCTCGGAACGGATGTTGTTCACGCCTTCCTGCGGATCGGCGATCCAGAAACGCAGCTCCAGATCGAAGCCGTAATCGTTGAAGCCCATCATGCGCGAGACCGGCTTCGGGTCACGCAGGATACGGGGTTGATCCTCGGCGGCTTTGAGCAACAGATCCAGCGCCTGCTCGGGATCGCATCGATAGCTCACGCGCACCGGCAACTTGAGGCGAACGCGCGGATCGGTGTAGCTCCAGTTGATCACCGGGCTGGTGATCAGGTTCTGATTCGGTACCAATGTTTCGACGCCGTCGCGATCGCGCACCACGACGTAACGACCGCGCAGCTCCTGCACCCAGCCGAAACCTTCGGTGCTGGTGCCGGTCGTGCCGGTGAAGCTGATGACGTCGCCGGGCTTGATGGAACGGTCCATCAAGAGCACGAAGCCGCTGACGAAGTTCGCCGTGATCGCCTGCAGGCCGAAGCCCAGGCCGATACCGATCGCGCCGGTGAAAATATTGAGCGTGGTGAGATCGAGGCCGGCGGCGTTCAGGCCGAGCAGAATCGACAGCCCGATCAGAAACGCCTGCGAGAATTTGGCAATGCCGATGCGCATGCTGAGCGCGAGGCCCTGCATCGACATGAGCCGCCGCTCGAACCAGCGCGCGATCCACACTGCGACCAGGATGAATGCGCCGACGGTGAACAGGATCTTGATCACCGACCACAACGTGATGCGCCGGTTGCCGGCGTTGATGCCGACGCTGTCGAACGCCTGCACCAGCGGATCGAACCAGCCCAGGACGTGCAGCGCCAGCACGCTCCAGATCGCGAAGGTGATGATGTTGCCCCAGCCCTTGGTCCGGTTCCCCAACGACACGCGCACGACGTACACGGCGAACCGGATCAGCAGCAGCAGTCCGGACAGCGTGATCGCCAGATCCACCAGCCGGCTTTCGGCCTTCAAGGCATGCAGCGCGCCGCCGAATGCGGCGATCAGTACCAGCGCCGCGAGGTGCGGGCTGGTGATCATCAGCGCCTCGGTCAGGCGCGCCTGAAAACCCGTTTGCACGAGCGCGAGCTTGCCTCGCTCGGTATTGCGCACCTGACGGCCGAACCACCAGGCCACCAGAATGGCCAGGGCGATCGCCGCCAGTTGCAGAAGCGATGTAGGAGTGAGCAGGGCCTCCAGAGCCAGGCCTGCGTTATGCAGCAATTCCTGCATGAGTAAGGATCAGGCGTTGAGGTCGGGGATCAGCTCGCTTTCCAGGCGAGCGATCTGGTCCTTGAGCATCAGCTTTCGTTTCTTCAGGCGCCGCAGTTGCACTTCGTTGACGTACAGGTCCATCTGCAACCGGTGGATCACGTCGTCCAGGTCGCGATGCTCGATGCGCAACTCCCGCAGCCGCTCCAGGCGACGGAAAGTTTCAGTCTCGACGTTGTTTTCCGCTTCGCTCATCGGCGCGTACTTTAGCGCAAGCAGCGCTAGTGATGGTGATCCTGACCGTTGCCGTGGTCGGTGGCACCCGTGCGCCGCTGTGAGGGTGATAGCTGTTGTTCGGTTCCGCGGCGGCGTGCACGCCAGTCCGCGAGATCAAATACTTGAGCGCTTTCGACCGGCTGGGGCGCCGGAGGTTCAGCGGGCGGTGGCGGAGTAAACGTCGCGGAGAGCGACAATGTCGGCGAGGCCGGCTCCGGCTGACGCCGGCGCTCCTCGCCCGGTGCGTATCCGACCGACTCGACGCGCCGACCGACGAGAATGACGAATCCCTGGCGCCGCTCGATACTGTTGGCGGTGTAATCGAACACGTACGTTCTACGGATGCCGAGCTGACCCTGCTCGCGGACGAACGACAGTCGCGCGAACGCGACAGTGCCATCCAGGAATTGCAGACTCAGGCGCTGACAGGCCTCCATGGCCGCGGCGTTGGCGCGCTCGCGGGCCGCCAGGCTGTCCCGCAGGAACCAGAAGCCCGCGGCGGCCAGCACGATCAGCACCAGTGTGCCCCAACCCAATTCCATCAACCCACATCTCCCGACATTGCCGACTCAAGCCACCGCACAGGTTGCCCTATCATACGGCCACCCGCCCGCCGCCACGAACCGAGAATTTCGCTTGAGCTCATCCAAGATTCCGGCGCTCGCCACCCGGCCGCAGTGGCAGGCTATCGATACTGTGTTACTGGACATGGACGGCACGCTGCTCGATCTGCGATTTGACAATTATTTCTGGCTGGATCTGGTTCCGGAGCGCTACGCCGCCAAGCACGGGCTGACACTGGCGGAGGCGCGCGAGGCGTTGCGGCCGATGTTCGCGGATCGACAGGGCACGCTGGACTGGTACTGCACCGATTTCTGGTCGCGCGCGCTGTCATTGGATATCGCCGGGATGAAGCACGAGATACGCGAGCACGTGCGTTTCCTGCCGGGCGCCGAGGAGTTTCTGCGCGCGTTACGACGAATGAACGTGCGCGTCGCGCTGGTAACCAACGCGCACCGGGATTCCCTCAAAGTAAAGGCGACGCAGACCGGGCTGCTGAATTATTTCGACGTGGTGTTCAGCTCGCACAGCTTCGGCGTGCCGAAGGAACATCCGTCGTTCTGGCAGCAGCTGCAGGCGGCGTTGGGATTCGATCCGAGCCGGACGTTATTCGTCGATGACAGTCACTCGGTGCTCAGCGCCGCGCGGAAGCACGGCATCGCGCATATCTTCGCCATCTCCAGACCGGACTCCGGGCTGGATAAGCGGGAGGTGACGGAGTTCATGTCGGTGGAGGCGGTGAGCCACCTGCTCGGCGAGCTGGCTGAATAAAACATCCAGCTCGCAAATTCCCAAGCTCGCAGATTCCCAGCTCGCAGATTCCTGGCTCGCCGCTCGACCTCAGGTCGCCTCGGGGGCAGGCGGACCGCCGGGCGTCGTCGTCTCGTTGGAACGTTTGCTACGACGGCGCCGACGTCTTTTTCTTGGCGGCGCCTCGTGCGCGGCTTCTCCATTCGTTCCGTTCGCGCTTGCTTCGGCGGATGTCACAGGCGCGGGCGCTTCTGTCGCGGGCGGGCGAGGTGAGTGTCCGCCCCCACCGCCACCACCGCGACGACGATCGCCACGGCCGCCGCGACCACCGCCACCACCGCCTCGACCGGGTTTGCCACGACCACCACCGCCGCCGCCGAAATGACGTCTCGGTACGGGCGCCGGCGCGACGATCTCTGGAAGCATGTCGGTTGCGACCGCTGCGACGGGCAGCTTACGACCGATGTAGGCCTCGATGTCCGGGAGGGAAATCACGTACTCCTCGCAGCCGAAGCTGATCGCGTCACCTTCGGTGCCGGCGCGCGCAGTACGTCCGATCCGATGCACGTAGTCTTCCGGATCCTGCGGCAGATCGTAGTTGAACACGTGACTCACATCGGGAATGTGCAAGCCGCGTGAGGCGACGTCGGTGCCGATCAGCACCGCGAGCGTGCCTTCGTGAAAATCACGGAGCATTCGCAATCGCTTGCGTTGAGGCACGTCGCCGGAAATAGCTTCGGCGTTGATGCCATTGCCTCGCAACAGCCCTTCGATTTCTTCGGCCGCGCGCCGGGTGTTCACGAACACCATACTGCGTCGCGGATCCATATGCTTGAGCAAGCCGACCAGCAAGCGCGGCTTCTCGTCGTTAGATGGGTAATAGATCACCTGACGAACGCGATCCACGGTCATCTTGTCCGGCTCGATGCGCACCAGCGTCGGCTCGTTCATGTGCTCGTACGCGAGCTCGAGCACGCGGTGGGAGAGCGTCGCCGAGAACAACATGTTGAGACGGGCTTGAGGATCGGGCAGGCGCCTCAATATGTAGCGGATATCCGCGATGAAGCCCAGATCGAACATGCGATCGGCTTCATCGAGCACCAGGACTTGCACCGAGCGCAGGTCGATCACCTTTTGCTTCACGAAGTCGATGATGCGGCCGGGCGTGCCCATGAGAATGTCGACGCCCTGCTCGAGATGATGCTTCTGTTTCTCGTAGTCGACGCCTCCGAACGCGAGGCCGAGTTGCAGACCGGTGTGCGAGCCGAGAACCTCGGCGTCGCGATGGATCTGAACTGCCAGCTCGCGCGTTGGGGCGATGATCAAAGCCCGCGGTGCATTCAAGCTGCGTGACGGCGGTGCCGGCTCACGTATCAGGCGCGCGTACATCGCCACCAGAAAAGCCGCGGTTTTTCCCGTTCCCGTTTGCGCCTGTCCGGCCACGTCGAGGCCAGCGAGAGCATGAGGCAGGGTTTGTGCCTGGATGGGCGTGCAACGCTCGAACGAGGCGTCGGCCAGACCTTTCTGCAGAGCTTCCGGCAGATGCAGACTCGAGAAGGACAGCTCGGTTAAGTGCGAATCAGCCATTCGATATGGATTACCTGTTGGAATTGACGCGAGGGGCGCTTGCAAATTGGCAGGCACCCGGTTTTAATAAGCCTCAACGAAGCGGACTCATCCGCACCTGCCCCGACCGGAGCACAGGCTCCAAGCCCCTCGAAGACGTGACCCTTGGCGGAGTATCTCATTCGATACTCGATGGGGTGCTCAGGGGGATACTCAAGCGGCGAGTAACTGTCCGAGACAGACGGATCAGACGCAGACTGGCTTACATCGAGCACGAGCACCGCTCACACAGATTTTTCCGAAGCATTCACGCGGCCTTCGTATGGAGTTTGGCCCAAGGCAATCAAGTCAGTAGCCAGGGCATTGTGCCCGACCGGGCATGCTCAAGTCACCCGGTCAATTTCCGCCGACCCGTACGGCGCCCGCCACCCACATTCACACGCATGACCGAACCGAAGGTTTGAGTCGCTTCCAATCCCCCAAAACACCCGCCTATTCCATTCCATCACCACAGCCATTCCAGGAGAGTTTCTGGTGAGCAGCGAGACGATTGTGCATGTCACCGACGCCAGCTTCGAAGAGGACGTCGTCAAGGCCAAAGGCCCGGTCCTGCTGGACTTCTGGGCGGAATGGTGCGGGCCCTGCAAGATGATCGCGCCCATGCTGAACGAGATCGCGACCGAATATAAAGACAAGGTCACGATCGCCAAGCTCAACATCGACGAAAACCCCAAGACGCCGCAGCGCTTCGCTGTGCGCGGTATTCCCACCCTTATCCTCTTCAAGAACGGTCAGGTCGAAGGCCAGAAGGTGGGGGCACTCCGTAAATCCGACCTGGCCGCATTTCTGGACAGCAAACTGTGAGAGGCTATCTCGGCAATCAGGCCCGCAATCGCCCGGGCAACAAAGGTGGCGGCGGCGGTGGCCGCTCCAATCGCGGCAACAACGACGGTAACCGTGGTAACCGCGGTAACCGCGGTGGCAACAACGGTGATCATCGCGGAGAAGGGCCGCAACACGACGACCTGCCACAGGACGATGTGTTCGACGGCGATGACGTCGGCGTAATTTCCCCAGCCGAGCTGGCGGCCTCCCGCCAGTCGATGAACCTGACTCAGCTGAAGCTGAAGCCGGTTCCCGAGCTGGTGGAGATCGCGCAGAAGATGGGGCTGGAGAACCTGGCCCGCTCGCGCAAGCAGGACATCATCTTCTCCATCCTCAAGGCGCATGCCCGCAGCGGCGAGGACATCTACGGCGACGGCGTGCTGGAGATCCTGCAGGACGGCTTCGGCTTCCTGCGCTCGGCCGACAGCTCCTATCTCGCCGGGCCCGACGATATCTACGTCAGCCCGAGCCAGATCCGCCGCTTCAACCTGCGCACCGGCGACTCGATCTCCGGCCTGATCCGTCCGCCCAAGGACGGCGAGCGCTACTTCGCGCTGCTCAAAGTGGGCGAGATCAATTTCGACTCCCCCGAGGGCGCCAAGCACAAGGTGCTGTTCGAGAACCTCACTCCGCTGCATCCGACCAAGCGCTTCAAGCTGGAGCGCGGCAACGGCTCGAGCGAGGATCTGACCGCGCGCATCATCGACCTGGTGGCGCCGATCGGCAAAGGTCAACGCGGCCTGATCATCTCCCCGCCGAAAGCGGGTAAGACGATGCTGCTGCAGAACATCGCCAGCTCCATCACTTCGAATCATCCCGACGTTTATCTGATCGTGCTGCTGATCGACGAACGTCCGGAAGAAGTGACCGAAATGGCGCGCACCGTGCGCGGCGAAGTGGTGTCGTCGACCTTCGATGAGCCGGCCACGCGTCACGTGCAGGTCGCCGAAATGGTGATCGAGAAGGCCAAGCGCCTGGTCGAGCACAAGCGCGACGTGGTGATCCTGCTGGACTCGATCACGCGTCTGGCTCGTGCTTACAACACCGTGGTACCGAGCTCCGGCAAGGTGCTCACCGGCGGTGTCGATGCCAACGCCTTGCAGCGTCCGAAGCGCTTCTTCGGCGCGGCCCGTAACATCGAGGAAGGCGGCTCGCTGACCATTCTCGCCACGGCGCTGATCGACACCGGCTCGCGCATGGACGACGTGATTTACGAAGAGTTCAAGGGCACCGGTAACTCGGAAATCCATCTGGATCGCCGCGTTTCGGAAAAGCGCGTGTTCCCCGCCGTCAACATCAACCGCTCCGGCACCCGCCGCGAGGAATTGATCACTTCGGCCGAGGAGCTGCAGAAGATCTGGATCCTGCGCAAGCTGCTGCACCCCATGGACGAGCTGGCGGCCATCGAGTTCCTCATCGACAAGATGAAGGACACCAAGACCAACGGCGAATTCTTCGACGCGATGAAGCGCTGATCGCAGCGCATCGGTTGACAGCGCATCGGTCCCGCCTCCCGCCCGGGAGGTTGGGGCCGATGTGCGCTCCATCACAAATTCGACACTTGTCCGTGGAGTCCGTGACGGCTCGCTGCCGTCGATGCGAAACCGTTCTCTGTTCCGGGCCGGCGCGGGATTTAACGTGCGTTAACTCCAAAGCCCTATGGAATCGAGGGGAACGTCGGGTAATCCCGGCAACCGGTGCGCATGTCCGATCCACGTCCAGACTCGCCGACGCTACGCTTGCGCCGATTGGATGCATCGGCGCTCGAGCTTGCGGAGCTCATGCGCGAGGGGCGTGTCACTACGCTGTTTCAGCCCATCGTCGATCCGCGCTCACGAGGCATCTGCGGCTATGAGGCTCTGAGCCGGGGCCCCTCCGACAGCTGGTTGCACGCTCCCCAGAATCTGTTCGAAGCCGCGCGTCGCGCCGGTCTCAAAGTCGAGCTCGACTTCCTGTGCATGCACAGCGCCTTCAAACGTTTCGTCGCGGCGCGCGCGTCCGGGCAGCTGTTCATCAATGTTTCTCCCGACACCATTTACGAACACCCGAACTTCGCCCAACGCTTCGTCGATCTGGCGCGCAGCGTCGGCATGCCGACCGACCGTGTGGTCATCGAGCTGACCGAGGAAAGTCTGCTGGAAGATTACGACCGGCTGCGCTCGGCCATCCAGCGGTTGCGCGAGGCCGGATGCGCCATCGCCATCGACGATCTGGGCGCCGGCTCGTCGGGTCTGCGCACCTGGTCGGAGCTCAAGCCCGACTACGTGAAGATCGATCGTTATTTCGTCAGCGGGATCGACGCGGACGCCACCAAACATGAGTTCGTGCGCTCCATGCTCGACATGGGCCGTGCGGTGGGTTGTCGTGTCATCGCCGAAGGCGTCGAGACCGAGCGCGAATGTCGTGAGCTCGTGGATCTGGGGCTCGATCGATTGCAGGGTCATCTGTTCGGTCGTCCGGGCACGACGCCGGTGGCGGCGTTACAGCAGGTGGAGTCGCTCGATCGCTCGATCGTGACTTACACCGCGTTGCTCGCCGAGCACATCGCGAACTTCGTACAACCGGTGCCGCCGGACATGCGCGTCACCGAGGTCGCCGATCTGTTTCGTGACCATCCCGAGCAGCTGACGTTTCCGGTCGTGCAGGGAGGCAAGCCGCTCGGGGTCGTGCGTCGTGAGCGCCTGTTCGATTTGCTCGCCAAGCCGCTGCATCCGGAGATCTTCAACAAGAAACCGGTCACCGCGGTCATGGAGACGCCGACGCTGCTCATCGATAGCCAGCTGCGCCTGGAGCAGGTCAGTCGTCTGGTGACACAGAAGAGCCGGCCGCGCTTGACCGAAGAATTCGTGATCACGAAAGAAGGTCGCTATCACGGTCTCGGTCAGACCATCGACGTGCTCCGCCTGATCACCGAGCAACAGCTGCAGTCGGCGAAACATTCCAATCCTCTAACGCTGCTGCCGGGTAACGCGGCGGTCCGAAGCAGCATCGACAAGCTCATCGAGGCGCGCAAACGTTTCATCGTCGCGTACTTCGACCTGGATTCGTTCAAGCCCTACAACGACGTGTATGGCTACGCGCACGGCGATCAGGTGATCCTGCATCTGGCCGGGCTGCTCTCCAGTCATTTTTCGGCGCGCCTGGATTTCGTCGGTCACGTCGGCGGCGACGACTTTCTCGTCGTCATGCGCTCGGCGGATTGGCGGGATCGCGTGGTGAACCTGCTGAACCGATTCGCCGAGACCGTCGGCAATTTCTATTCTCCCGAGCATGCCTCGGCGCAGTCCATTACCGCGACCGATCGCGACGGTCGCCAGCGTAAATATCCGCTGCTCACTCTATCGGTCGCCGCGCTGGACTCCGAAACCATCGGCGCCACCAGCGCGGATGCGGTCGCCCAGCTGCTCGCCCACGTGAAGAAATACGCCAAACAACAAGCGGGCAACAGCTTCGTCCTCCGCAGCGACGATCGCATCGTCGACCTGCTCGCCCCCGCCCGGCGCTCGGCGCAGGAGATGCTGCCGATGGATCAACTGATGAATAGCGCCTGAGGGCGCAGGTGCTCGAGCAAACTGCTCGGAGGCGCTTTGCCCAGCTCTTACAGTTCATGGAGCAGCGAAGCCACAGTCACCGGCCGTTCCGCGGCGACGTCATGCGCGGCAGCGAAATCGCGCAGCCTCTGCAATTTCGCGCGCTCCCCGGCAAGAGCGCGCGGTCGTTCATCTCCTGATTGAATACCCTGGGCGGATTTACTTCTTTCCCAACCGATACAACAACACCGCCAGCCGCTGCGTCTGAATCTGATACGTGCGCAGATCGGCGAATTCGTCCGGCGTGTGAGCGCCGCCGCCGAGGAGGCCGAGGCCGTCGAGGGCCATGTCGACGTGGTCGGCGGCGAAGGAAATGTCGGCAGCGCCGGCGTTGCGTGGGTTCACTTCGGTGACCGGGCCGAAGCCGAGATCTTTGCTGACGCCGTCGTACATGGCGAGCAGCTTGCGATTGCCGTCCGTCGGGGCCATGGGCGGATAGTTGTCGGTGAACTCGATCTCCGCCGATGTGTTTGGCAGGCTCGTGGCCACGACCTTCCGCATCTTGGCGCGCGTGTCTTCGAGCTGTTGCACGGTGAGCGTGCGCAGATCGCCAGAGGCGATCGCCACCGGCGCGACGATATTGTTCTTGCCCGACAGCGTGGCACCCAGCGGTTGTTTGTTGAAATCGACCTGCGTGCTGCTGGCAATCAGTCCGGGATTGAACGTGACGAATTCTTCGCCGCGAACATCCTGATAAAACCCATTGAGAATGCGCCCCAGCTCATACGCAGCGCCGGCGCCGACGTCGTCGGAGAAGATCTGCGAGGAGTGCGAGCTCTTCGCCTTCACTTTCACGACCCAGCCAGTCGAGCTGCGGCGCGCGGTCACGGCGGTCTTCGGATTGTCGGCGGCATTTTCCAAGCCGATGGCAATGTCCGCCGCCTTGGCCGCTTCGATGAGATCGTGACGCGCCAGAGCGAGCGGCTTGCCCGAATCTTCTTCGTCGCCGTGCAGGACCACGGTGAGCTGTAACGAATCGAGCAGCTTCTGCGCTTTCAGCGCATCCATCGCGGCGAGCGCGACGATGATGCCGCCTTTCATATCGGCCGCGCCCGGGCCGCGGGCGATGTTCTCATCGACCCGCTGCCAACGCTGAAACGGATGATTGGGCTCGAACACCGTGTCGAGGTGCCCGATCAGCAGCACATGCTTGCCGCGGCCCGGACGAGTCGCGACCAGGTGCCCGGCGCGACCGAACGGCGTGCCATCGACCCAAGTGACTTTGAAGCCCAGTGCCTCGAAGCGTGGCCGAAGCATGTCGCCGACCTTGCGCACGCCGGCGAAATTCATCGTGCCGCTGTTGACGTTGACGATCTGCTCGAGCAGTTCGATGTTGGCGTGCTCGCCGGCCGCCACATGGCCGACCAGCGCCTTTTCCTTCGCGTCCCGAGGCGCGGCGTTCGCGCCCAACAGGGGCAGCGAGGCGAAAGCAACGAGCAGGGCAGAGCGCAGGCAAAGTCGCATGGTGGAATTTCCTCTTTGAGCCGAGAGGCCGCATGATACGCAAGATGACCGTCTCCGACTCTGCCAGCACTCAGGTTGCGCCGACCGTGACCGCGGAGGGCGAGGCGTTTCCCTCAGCCCCGCGCCGTCTCCAGTACGTGGACACGCCACCGCCGGCCGCCGGCCAGAGCGTGAGCATCGGGCCGGGTGTGCACTGGGGGCGGATCCCGCTGCCGCTCGATTTGAATCACATCAATATCTGGCTGGTGGAAACCGACGACGGTTGCGTCGTGGTCGATACGGGCATGGCCGCGTCGATCGGCAAGGATGCGTGGGAAGTCATCGAGCGCGAGTATTTCTCGCAGCGGCCGCTGCGTGCCATCTTCATCACTCACATCCATCCGGATCACATCGGCCTCGCCCACTGGCTGCAGGAACGATCGGGCGTGCCGGTGCTCATGTCGCGGCGGACGCATGAATTGTCCCGCGCCATGTGGGGCGGCGAGGGCCAGGCGCACTTCGACAAAGCCGAACAATTCTTCCGCTCGCACGGCGTAACCGATGCGTTACAGATTCGCGCAATGTTTCGTCCCGACCGGTTCGCCCGCATGACCAGCGGCATGCCGAAGGTCGAACGGTTTATCGCCGATGAAGAAGTGATTCGCTGGGGCGCAGGCGAGTGGACCGCGCTCGAGACAAATGGGCACGCGGAAGGACATTTGTGCCTGTCCAATCCGGCGGCGCGCCTGCTGATCAGCGGCGATCAAGTACTACCGACGATTTCCTCGAACATCAGCTTGATGTTTCACAGCGCCGATCCCAATCCGCTCGGCTCGTACTTGTCGTCACTACAGCGGCTGCGTGCCCTGTCGGAAGACACGCTGGTGTTGCCAGCGCACGGCGTGCCGTTCCGCGGCTTGCGCCAGCGGATCGACGATCTCACCGGTCATCACATGCAGCAGCTCGATAAGCTGGCGGCGCTGTGTGTCGAGCCCAAGGTGGCGATGGACGTGCTGCCATTCATGTTTCGCCGCGAGCTCAAGGAAATGCACTTGTTTCTGGCGATCGGCGAGGCGCTGGCGCATCTGGAATATCTGGTGCATGCCGGTCGCGTCCGCCGCGAGTCGCGCGACGGACGCGTTCATTACATTACTCTCTGATGGGAGTCGCACCGACGATCTCGCCGACCTTGGCGCGATCGCTGATGTGCAGCTCGACTTCGCGGTCGAATTTCAGCCTGCCATTGACCACCGCGTCCGGGCCGATGGTGATCCTGGGCTTGCGCTTATTCGAGAAGAAGCCGACGGTATCCGGTTTCTCGACATGAATGCCGCCGTCGACGCGGGAGCCCGCGCCGATCTCGATATCGCTGTTGGTGGTCTTGATGCCGTTGCCGACGGTGGCGCCGTCGAGCTCGATCTTGCCGTTGACGTTCTCAAGGTGGCCGCCGATTCGCGCGCCCTTGGCGAGCGCGATTCCGCCATTCACGTTCGTCACATTGCCGCGAATTTCGACCTGTTCGTCCAGGCGCACGCGGCCGTTCACGGTCTCGACCGAGTCGGCCTTGGTGTTGCGATCCAGGGTCACCGAGCCATTCACCGTGTCGATATCGCCGACCGTGGAGTCGTGGCCGATCTCGACCGAGCCGCTGACCGTCTCGATGTCGTGGGCGCGCACCGAGTCTTCCAGACGGATCGAGCCGTTGACAGTTTCGACCGAGCCCACCTGGCGGCCGCTTTCCACCCGGATCGAGCCGTTGATCTTGGAAATGTCCTGATCGCTCGCCCACAGCAGCGGGCTCGCCAGGATCAGCGTCAGCGTCGCCCCCAAAGAGACCGCCCATTTGTTTTGCATCGATTCGTCCTCCGTTGCGCGTTCGTGGAGTTGGACGCGAGCGGCGCACGGAAGGTTGCAATGAGGGTTGCAACCGCCTAGCGGGGCCGGGCGAACGGCTGGTATCTTCTCGGACAAGTCACCGAGGTCCGCATGCTCGACACCGCTCCGCATATCGCCAACCTGGCGCAGGTCATTCAACTGGCCGTGGCGCCCGTGTTTCTTCTGGCGGGTGTGGGCACGACCTTGAATGCGCTCGCGACCCGCGTCGGCCGCATCATCGATCGAGCGCGCACCTTGGAAGACAGGCTGATGCATGTGAGCCCGGAGCAGGCGGAGGAATACCACAAGCTCCTGCGCATCTTGTCCAAGCGTGCGACGCTGATCAATCGAGCGATCGGTCTGTCGGTGACCTGCGGCTTTCTGGTCTCGCTGGTGGTCGCGGCGTTGTTCATCAGTTCCTCCGTGGGCATCAATCTCGATGCGCCGATCGCCATCACCTTCGTGATCGCGCTGGCGTGTCTGGCAATGGGACTGATCTATTTCCTCCGCGAAGTGATTCTGGCCACGAATTCGCTGACGTTCGGCGGGGTGCGGCCCTCGCATCTGGAAGTGAACAAGAGCGGCAGCGTCGCCAAGACGGCCGTCGCCAAAGAATGACAGCCAGGGACAAAATTTGACGCAAAGGTGTCAGGGCAGGTCGGTTCACCCGATTCCGTGATCTACTGCACAACTCGGCGCGTCGCGCGCCCGGCATCATCGCGTCCGCATGATCCAGCCGCCGCCAGAAGTTGTGGTTCAGCCCGACGCATTCCGCGTGTCGAAGGAATCCGTGCTGCTCTCCTGCGAGCTGCGTGGAGCGTTGGCTGTTTGCGTGTATGACGATACGCAGCCGGCCGGCGGTCTTTTGCATTTACGCTACGTGGCGGTCGCCAACGACCGGCCGCTCGATCTCACCGATAACACCCTCAGTTCCGACCTTTTGCTGATGGATCGCTTTTGCAAGGAGCTGCGCTCGGCCGGCGCGCGCAAGCAGAGCTGGCGCGTGAGCATCTTCGGGCATACGCCTGAGGTGCCGGGCATGCAAGGGCCGGCGGCGACGGTGATCGATCTCGCCAAAGCGTATTTCGCCGACGCGCGCCTGCCGGTGGAGTGCAAGGAGTTCAACCGATCGCTGGGTCTGCTGGTTCGCCTCGATCCGCGCGGCTGTCGTATCTGGGTCAATGAGCCCGCGTAAACGTTCCGCTCATGTAGACTGGTCCGCTCTTCCTAGAACAAACGTCGCGGATCGGAATGGCCACAGAAGCTCAGGTCTCGCCAGCGGCCGCCACTCGCTGGTATAGCTCGCTGTACGTTCAGGTCCTGATCGCCATCGCGATCGGCGTGACCCTCGGTCATTACTTTCCCGAAACCGCCACGCAGTTCAAGCCGCTCGGCGACGGCTTCATCAAGCTGATCAAGATGATGATCGCGCCCATCATCTTCTGCACCGTGGTCACCGGCATCGCCGGCATGGAGAACATGAAAGCGGTGGGCAAGACCGGTGCGCTGGCGCTGCTGTATTTCGAGGTGGTCAGTAGCATCGCGCTGATCGTCGGGCTGGTCATCGTCAACGTGGTGCAGCCGGGCGCCGGCATGAACGTCGACGTTTCGCAGCTCGATGCCAAGGCAGTGGCAACCTATGCCAAGGCCGCTGAACAACAAAGCGTCACCGACTTCCTGCTCAATGTGATTCCCACCACCATCGTCGATGCGTTCGCGAAAGGCGACATCCTGCAAGTGCTGCTGTTCTCGGTGCTGTTCGGCTTCGCGTTGCATGCCGTCGGCGAGCGCGCGCGAGTTATCTTCGATTTCGTCGATCGGTTCGCGGCGGTGATGTTCCGGATCGTCGGCATGATCATGCGGCTCGCTCCCATCGGCGCGTTCGGCGCGATGGCGTTCACCATCGGGCAGTACGGGCTCGCGTCGCTGGCCTCGCTGGGCAAGTTGATGGCGTGTTTCTACGCGACCTGTCTGTTCTTCATCTTCGTCGTGCTGGGCGCGATCGCGAAGGCGCACGGCTTCAGCATCGTGCGTTTCATTCGTTACATCCGCGAAGAGCTGTTCATCGTGCTGGGCACCTCCTCGAGCGAATCGGTGCTGCCACGGATGATGGGAAAGATGCAGCAGGCGGGGGTCGAGAAGCAGGTGGTCGGGCTGGTGATCCCCACCGGCTATTCGTTCAATCTGGACGGCACGTCGATCTATCTGACCATGGCGGCCGTGTTCATCGCTCAGGCGACCAACGTGCCGATGACGCTGCTCGATCAGCTGACGCTCTTGGGCGTGCTGCTCCTCACGTCCAAGGGCGCGGCCGGCGTAACCGGCAGCGGATTCATCGTCCTGGCGGCGACCCTGTCCGCGCTGGGTACGCTTCCGGTCACCGCGCTCGCCTTGATTCTCGGCATCGATCGGTTCATGTCCGAAGCCCGCGCCTTGACCAACCTGGTCGGCAACGGCGTCGCCACCATCGTGGTCGCCAAGTGGTGTCGCGCGCTCGATGAGAACCGGTTGCGAGAGGAGTTGGGCTAGTATGGGCCGATGAGTGCCGTCACCAGCCCCCGGATCGTCCCCTCGTTGAATTTCGTCCCCGTCACCACCCCCGAGCAACTCGCGGTCGTGGCGGCGCTCGCCCACGAAATCTGGTACGAATATTACGTACCCTTGATCGGCCGACCCCAGGTCGATTACATGGTCGCGAAGTTTCAGAATGCCCCGGCCATGCAGGCCCAGATCGAGCAGGGCTATGAGTACTTCCTGGTGCAGCGGCAGGAGGAAAGTGGCAAGCATTCCGACATCGGTTACTGCGCCGTTCAGGAGCAACCCGGAAGGGTGATGTTTCTGAGCAAGTTTTACCTGCACCATGCGGCCCGCGGTTCGGGAACCGGGCGTAGATGCATGGAGTTCATTGAGGGGCTCGCCCGGCGGCGCGGGCTCTCCCTGTTGTGGCTGACCGTCAACAAGGGCAATCCGGCTGTGCAGGCCTACCAACGGCTGGGCTTCCGGATCGCCGCGGACCTGGTGATGGATATCGGCGGCGGCTTCGTGATGGACGATTACCGGATGGAAAAGGCACTCGAGGTGCTGTAGCAGCTGGCAGGCGGCCGCCAATCCACGCGAGAGCGGGCAAAGTCGGAGCCCCGGTCGGAGCCGGGCGACAGGTGTCGTTCAGCGGCCGACATCGATACATTGGCCCCGCCGGCGCGGCGGCCGCACATTGGTTGGGCGCGAACCAAAGGGCCGCGAGATCGCCTAACGATCTAGACACACGAATTGGGGCAATACTGTAAACGGTGATGAGTCTGTCCATCGACAAGGACCTTGGAGAGCAGGGCGAGAATGCCCGTGCGGTGCTTGCCAGCTGGCTGGATGATTACATCTCCGGCCGGTGCGACCGCGCGGACATGCAGGCCCAGTTCTTGTCGGTCTGCCGCAGCAATCCCGACGCGCCCTGGGACGCGCTCGCGCTGCTGGATCAGTATCAGCGTCGCGGCCGCATCGATGTGGCGCTGGCGCGGTCGCTGAAGACCGATATCGCACAGCTGGTATTCGGCGTCGCCAATCAGACCGAGACCAAGTCCGACGCCGGCCACGACAATCAGGACACCACCGACGTCACCATCGATACCACCGGATCGCGCTGGCGCAAATTGATGGCCGATCGCGATCCCGCATCGATCAACTCCGAGCCCGCTTTTGTCGATCCGTCTCTGCTACGGCGAGGCGACGAAGAAGTCACGAGCTTCCGGCGCGAGCTCGAGGAGCCGCTGACCCGGCCCCCGCCACCACTGAAGCACACGGACAACGACCCGGTGCTGGCGAGGCCGCGCAAGGAAGAGCCTACGCCGGGCGTGCATGCGCGTGGCCCGGCCGTCGAGCGCGAACGTGAGCGGGAGCGGCCGATACGGCCCTCGCCGGTGCCGCCACCGGGCCTCACGAGCGACGTGCTGCGCGATCGATACGAGCTGACTTCCATTCTCGGTCGCGGCAGCACGGGCACCGTGTACAAAGCCGTCGACCGGCATCGCGCGCATCTCGATCCGTCCGCGCGTTGCGTGGCGGTGAAGGTGCTCAAGCTCAACTATCAGGACCGGCCGGACGAGCTGGCCCAGCTGGAGCGCGAGTTTCACGAGGCGCAGTCGCTGTCGCATCCCAATGTCGTCAGCGTGTTCGACCTGGACCGCGACGGCAACGTCTATTTCATCGTCATGGAGCTGCTCGAAGGCGAGCTGCTCGCGGACATTTTGAAGCGGTTGGAAGGTCAGCCGATGGCGCGTCATTACGCGCTAGGCATCATCAGCAGTGTCGGCGCGGCCCTCGCTCACGCGCATCGTCGTGGTGTCGTGCATGCGGACCTCAAGCCGCGGAACATCATGATCACCTCATCCGGCGAGGTGCGCGTGCTCGACTTTGGCTTCGCGCGCGATCGTCCGCTCGAATTGCACACGGCTTCCGGCCTGCACGATGGCCCGACCGTCGCGCCGGCTTACGCGAGCGTGGAGCGCGTGAATGGCAGCGATCCGCATCCGAGCGATGACGTGTACAGCCTCGCTTGCATCGCCTATGAATTGCTCTCCGGGCACCATCCTTTCGGTGGCCGGTCCGCGCCGCTGGCGCGCGCGCATGGTCGTGCGCCTCAACGCATTCCCGGCCTGACAGGCAAACAGCAGCAGACGTTGCAGCGTGCGTTGCTGTGGACTCGCGGTGAGCGGCGAATCGATATCGTCGAATTGCTCGCGGGCCTGGGTTGTGGCGAGGCGCCGAGTCGGCTGGGCTCGCCGTCCGAACTGGCGGTCCCAGTATCCTCGCTCGTGCGTTGGCGTCGTGCGGCGTTTGCAGTCACGCTCGCGCTGATCTTCGCGGGCGCCGCGTACGCGGTCTGGCAATACGGCTTGCTGCCGAAGAACCTGGCGAACATGTTGCCCGTGATGCCGCCCATCGCGGATCGCGAGCTGCAAAGTGAAGCAGCGGGCAGCGCCGCGGACGACACCAAGGTGGGTGATTCGGTTGGATCGCGGTCGCGCGAGGCGGTCACGCCGCCGACCGTTGAGTCGCTACCCTCCGTGCAGCGGCAGACCGCGCCCTCTGTTCCGAATTCGACGCAGAACGATCAGCAAGCTGGATCGACGGCCGCGCCTAAGGTGTTAGTGCCGCTGCCCGAAGCGCCGCGGCCATCGATGAGACAGTCGCAAGAGCAACTGCTCGAGAAAGACGCGTCTGGACAGCAAACATCGCGTGCACAGTCCGGGCAGGCCGCCCCGAATGCCGCGGGCTCCAGCGCTCCGGTTGCGGGCTCGTCGGGGGGCGCGACGCGTCCGGTGATTGTTGAATTCGATAAGGACAGCTACGTCGCATCGGAAGGCGACGGCTCGGTGCGGCTGACTATTCGTCGCACCGGCTCGACGCGCCGTCCGGTCACTGTGCACTGGGCTCTGCGAAGTAACTCCGCGGAGATGGGCGCCGACTTCGCGGGCATCGGTCCGGGCGTCGAGCGCATTCCAGCTGGCGTGCGCGAGGCGAGCATCACGGTGCCGCTGGTGCAGGACTCGATCAAGGAAACGACCGAGCTGTTCCTGGTGGAGCTGCAGGTGGACGAAGAAGGCGTCTCGCTCGGCGAGCGGAGCAGCGCCGCCGTCATCATCGTCGACGACGACTGACCCATCGTGGACGTACGATTCTCCGGGCAGGCGCTGTATTGTCAGATCAGCCGCGCTGAGCTGGAGACGCTGGTGTCCGGGCGCTCTGTCGATCTGATCGTCGCTTTACCACGCCATCGTTCGCTTCGTGTCAGCGTGCGGCCGTCGGCGATGAGCGCGGATCGCGGCGGCTGGCAATTGGAAAGCGATCCCACTGGCTTGTGGCTGACTATTCCCCACGCGGAACTGGAGCAGCTCGGTCAGACTGAGGCGTTCGCCGAGCGGCTGATGCACGACTTTCCAGTGTCGTCGAATCAGCAGATGCAGGTGATATTGGAGGCTCTGCCCGAAGCACAGCCCGAAGAACGCAGCGTGATCGAGATTACGCCGCTGCCGGATTCGCCCGAGTAGGCCGAACGCAGCAACAGAAGCATGACCGTCGGGCAAGCTGCGACGCTACCGAATGGGCTCACGTATCAACAGCGACTCAGAGAAGGCTGCGCGTCTGCTCAGAAGGATTAACTTTCCAGGCCGCGACGCGCCAATGTCGATCGCTGCTTGTCCAACGTAAATCCGTCAGCGAGCTTGAATCGAAACGGCTCGTTGCTCGTAGCAGCGCCGAGTTTTATTTCTTAGCCGTCTCTCTCTGCACTGCTCGATAACCGATATCGCGGCGATATTGGACGCCATTCCAGCGGATCTTCTCGCACAAGGCATAAGCGGCTTTCTGGGCATCGCCCACCGAGTCGCCAAGGGCGACGGCGCACAGGACACGACCGCCATTCGTCACGACTTTGCCGTCGCTCAGCGCCGTGCCGGCATGGAACACTTTGCCCGGCAGCGCCGCAGCCTGCTCGAGGCCGTGAATCTCATCGCCCTTGCGTACTGAATCCGGATATCCGCCAGCCGCAAGCACGACACCGAGCGCCGCGCGCGAATCCCAATCCGCCTTTACCTGATCGAGCCGCCCATCCAGCGCCGCTTCGCACAGCGCAGTGAGATCGGACGTGAGTCGCGACATGATCGGCTGCGTCTCCGGATCGCCGAAGCGACAGTTGAACTCGAGCACGTTCGGTGTGCCGTCCGGCGCGATCATGATGCCCGCATATAGAAAGCCGATGTACGGCGTGCCATCGCTGATCAAACCATCGGCGGTCGGCTGCATCACTTCACGCATGATGCGAGCGTGCAGCTCGTCGGTGACGACCGGGGCAGGAGAGTACGCACCCATGCCGCCCGTGTTCGGGCCTTTGTCGCCGTCGTCGCGACGCTTGTGATCCTGCGACGTGGCCAGCGGCAGAATGTGTTTACCGCTGACGATGGCGATGAAGCTGGCTTCCTCGCCTTCCAGAAATTCTTCGATGACGACAGTATTGCCCGCCGCGCCGAACTGGCCGTCGAACATCGCCTGCGTGCTCGCGATCGCTTCTTCCTGCGTGGCGCAGATGATCACGCCTTTGCCCGCAGCCAGTCCGTCAGCTTTCACTACGAGCGGCGCACGCTGAGCGCGCACCCACGCGGGATCGAAATTTGCCTTGGCGAAAGTGGCGTAGGCGGCCGTCGGAATCTTGTGACGACGCAGGAATTCTTTCGTGAACGCCTTCGAGCCTTCGAGCCGGGCGGCGAGCTTGCGAGGACCGAAGCAGCGCAGGCCGGCCGCTTCGAACGCGTCCGTCACGCCGATGACCAGCGGCGCTTCCGGGCCGACGATGGTGAGATCGATCTTTTCGCGCTTGGCGAACTCGATCAGCTTGGGAACATCGTCCGCCGCGATGTCGACGTTGGTCACGCCCGGTTCGAGCGCGGTGCCGGCGTTGCCCGGCGCGACGAAGACCGCTTTCACGCGCGGCGTATTCGCAACTTTCCACGCGAACGCGTGTTCGCGACCGCCCGAACCCAGAATTAAAACGCGCATAACCTACTCAGTCGCGAGGAATGTTCGCGGCCCGGCAATCGCCGCTGCACGCGGCGGCATCGAGCCGATGTCTATGCTCGCACCGGCCTTCACCCGATGAAGAGCGGCGGCGAGATTGTCTTAGTGACGGAAGTGACGCATGCCGGTCAGAACCATGGCCATGCCATGTTCGTTGGCGGCGGCGATGACTTCGTTGTCGCGCATCGAGCCGCCCGGCTGAATCACGGCCTTGATGCCGAGCTCGGCGGCGACATCCAGACCGTCACGGAACGGGAAGAACGCATCTGACGCCATCACCGCGCCTTTCACTTCCAGCCCCTCATCCTTCGCCTTCATTGCAGCGATGCGGCTCGACACGACGCGGCTCATCTGGCCGGCGCCGACGCCGATGGTCATGCGGTCCTTCACGTAAACGATAGCGTTCGATTTGACGTACTTGCAGACCTGCCACGCGAACAGCAGATCGGCGAATTGCTCGTCCGTTGGTACCAGCTTGGTGACCACACGCAGATCGCTCCGGCCGATCCGGCCTTCATCGCGCGTCTGTACGAGCAGTCCGCCATTCACGCTGCGGTATTCGTGACGAATGCCGGTCGGTTTCAGGCCGGCGGTCGTGAGCACGCGGACGTTTTCTTTTCGCGCGCAGATCTCGAGCGCTTCCGCATCGACTTCAGGCGCGATGATCAGTTCGACGAACTGGCGCTCAACGATGGCGCGCGCGGTGTTCGCGTTCAGCGGACGATTGAAAGCGATGATGCCGCCGAACGCCGACGTGGGGTCGGTGCGAAACGCACGATCGTAAGCGGCCAGCGTGTCGCCAGCGACGGCCACGCCGCACGGATTCGCATGCTTGACGATCACACACGCGGGCTCGTCGAACTGGCGCACGCATTCGAATGCGGTATCGCCATCGGCGATGTTGTTGTAAGAGAGCTGTTTGCCCTGCAACTGTTTGGCAGTGCCGATGCTGGCGCCCGGCGCGTCGGCGACGGCATAGAACGCCGCTGACTGATGTGGGTTCTCGCCGTAACGCAGATCCATGCGCTTGCCGAATTGCAGCGACAAAGATTCAGGATATTCCGTCGTCGCGCCTTGTTCGGGCTGAGTGACGCGGGTCAGATAACTGGCGACCGCTGCGTCGTAACTCGCAGTGTGCGCGTACGCCTTCGCGGCGAGACGCTTGCGTGTTTGTTCCGAGACCCCGCCGTTCGAATGGTTCATTTCATCGAGAACGGCGGAGTAATCGAGCGGATCGACGATCACTGTGACTCGATCGTGATTCTTCGCAGCGGCGCGCACCATTGCGGGGCCGCCGATGTCGATGTTCTCGATGGCATCTTCGTAAGTGCAGTCCGGCTTCGCGATGGTCGCCGCGAACGGATACAGATTCACGACGACCAGATCGATGGGCTCGATGCCGTGCGTCTTCATGACCGCGTCGTCGATGTCACGACGTCCGAGCAGGCCGCCATGAATTTTCGGATGCAGCGTCTTTACGCGGCCATCCATGATTTCCGGAAAGCCGGTGTGCGAGGAAACTTGGGTCACCGTCACACCGTGCTTTACGAGCAGGCTGGCGGTGCCGCCGGTCGAGAGAATCGCGACACCACGACGTTGCAATGCCTGCGCGAATTCAACCAGGCCGTCTTTGTTGGAAACACTCAGCAGCGCGCGACGCACGGCGATGGGCATTCTATCGATCTCTTTCAATTGGCCAGGCCGTAGGTCTTCAGTTTCTTGCGCAACGTGCCGCGATTGATGCCGAGAATATCGGCCGCGCGGCTCTGGTTGCCTTCCGCATAGTCGAGCACGGCCTTGAACAGCGGCTCTTCCACTTCACGCAGCACCAGATCGTACAACTGACCGGGCTTGTGGCCGTTCAACGTCGCGAAATAAGAATCCAGCGCCTCCGCCGTCATCGTCCTCAACGGCATCGCCCGGGTCGCGGGTCGTGCCAGCGGCTCTCGGCGAGCTCTGGTTTTTTTTCTGGGGGCCATGGCCTCTCCGCCAAAATTCTCTGCAATCAAAAACAGTTCATCCACGTCGCGGGCCTCACTGATCGACTCAATGGGCGCGCGGCTGATTCAGGCCGCGCTAGACAGACTCTCTTCCGGCGCTTCTTCGAGCGCATTGAAATACGCCTGTACGCGATCGATTTGTGTCGTCGCGTCCGTCGCTTGCATCACGGCTTGTCGTAAAGCCGGCGCGGACGCGCGACTCTTCGCATACCAATCGATGTGCTTACGCGCGACCCGGACTCCCGCCTCCTCCCCGTAGAAAGCATGCAGATCGCGCAAGTGAGCGAGCATGATATCACGGACTTCCGCGATGGAAGGCGGCACGAAAAATTCTCCGTTCAGCGCGGCGAGAATTTCACGGAAGATCCACGGCCGACCTTGTGCGCTGCGCCCGATCATCAAGCCAGCTACGCCCGTCTGTTCAAGTACGTGCTTCGCTTTCGCGGCTGAGTCGATGTCGCCATTGGCGAAAATCGGAATCGACACACTCTGCCTGATGGCGCGGATGGTGTCGTACTCAGCATTGCCCTGATACATGCAGGCGCGCGTGCGCCCATGAATGGCGAGTGCTTGTACGCCGATCGATTCAGCGATGCGCGCGATCGCCAGGCCGTTGCGATGGTCGGGGTCCCAGCCGGTGCGCATTTTCAAGGTCACCGGCACATTCACTGCCTTGACAACCGCTTCGAGAATCGCTCGAACCAGCGGCTCATCGCGCATCAGCGCCGAGCCCGCCGCCTTATTGCAAACTTTCTTGGCCGGGCAGCCCATGTTGATGTCGATGATCTGGGCGCCGGCATCGACGTTACGTTGCGCGGCTTCGGCCATCATCTCCGGATCGCCGCCGGCGATCTGCACGACGCGCGGCTCGGGCTCGCCACTGTGATCCATGCGCCGACGCGACTTCTCGGTGTGCCATAAACGCACATCGGAAGTCAGCATTTCTCCAGCGGCAATCCCCGCTCCCATGCGCCGACACAACAACCGGAACGGCAGATCGGTCACGCCCGCCATGGGCGCGAGCGCGAGGTTGTTGACCAGTTCGTAAGGACCGATGCGCATCACTGCTTGCCCGGCACATCCGCGGCGCAGACCGGGCCGCGCGCGCCTCGCAAACAAACGTCGAATCGGAACCCTTCCGCGTCCGGACCGGGATCGACGATGGCGATGCTGGCGTTGCTTTGTTGAGCGGGCGCGAGCATACGATTCGACGGGGTGTTCGGATCCAGGTATTCCGAGGGCTCGAACTCGCGGGCGCGCACTTGATCGCCCCAGCGATCTTCGAGCACCAGCTTCAGCAACGGATAGGGCTGAGCGAAGTCAGCGAGATTCTTCACGCTGGCGCGTACCTTCAATGTTCCAGGCGCGGACGGATCGGCGATCACGCCCCATTGACGCACTTCATAGGCGTGCAAGTTCCAATCGGGTCGCAACGTCAGGCCAAGCGCGCCGTAAATGTTTTGCAGGGGCGCGCCGATCTGCGGATGCCGCGCCAGGGTGGCGCGATAGTGATGTACGACTTGCACGAGCAACAGCAGAACCAGCGGCACGGCTAGAACCTTCCAGAACGGCGCGACGCTCTCGGTGCGCTGTTGAGTCGGGAAATCGAAATCGACTGCGGGCGAATCGTCAGCAGTGATGGCGCGCGGATTACGACGTGTGCGCGTGCCGGCCGGCAAGCGGACCCGAGTGTTATTGAAATTCGTCTGAGGTTGAGGCTGAGCCCGCGCCCATTGACCGGAATCGAGCGCCGCGCGCTCGGCTTCCATCTCCGCGGCGGCAGCCTGAATATCCTCGTCCTCTTCGGCGACGCTGGAATATTCCTGCCGCATGTCGATGACTTGGGGCTCGGTGTCGATCGTGGCGTCGTCCTGATCGATCTCGACCCACTCTTCGATCACTTCCTCGCGAATCTGCGGCTGACCTTGCCCGGATTCGTCGATAGCTTCGTACACGCCGCTGATTTCGATGTGACGACCTTCGAGCGTGATGTCCTCGTGCTCGACCGGTTCCTCGACTTCGATCTGGCCCGGCGCCGGCGGCGGTTGGGGAATCGCGCGCGGCGGGCGCATGAACTGGCCGCTCTCGATCGCGCCATCGTCGGTTTCTTCGATCAGGCGCTCGAGCGCATCGAACTGCGTCTGACAGCGGCCACAGCGCACCTGGCCGTGCGCGACACGCAGGATCTCGCTCGTGACGCGAAATGTCGTCTGGCAGCTGGGACACTGAGTCAGCATGCTCGGATCATCACGGAGTGTGCGGTGGAGTCGGGCGGCGCACGCCGTCGAGGCGCACCCAGTCGTCTCGGACGACGACGGGGCCGATATCAAACCACGGCGCATAGGCGCTTGCCACCGCTTCCGCCTGGTTCCGCAGAATTCCCGACATCACCAGTCGGCCCCCCGCTCGCACGCGGGCCGCGAAGGTCGGCGCCAGGCTCTCCAGGGGGCCGGCCAGGATATTGGCCAGCAGGATGTCCGCGGGGGCCGCGGACGAGTCGCTCGACCCGTTTTCAACCAGGCGCGCCTGGATGAGCTGCGCGACGCCGTTACGTTCAGCGTTGTCGTGAGTCGCCAGGAGCGCTTGCGGATCGATATCGATTGCAAGGACCTCGGTCGCGCCGAGCTTGGCAGCGGCGATGGCGAGAATTCCCGAGCCGCAGCCGAAATCGATCACTCGCGTACCGGCGACTTCGGCCGTGTCCAGCCATTCGAGGCACAGCGCGGTCGTGGGATGCGTCCCGGTGCCGAACGCGAGACCCGGATCGAGCTCAATGAGCACCGGCGATGGACTGGCGCGCAGTTGTTCCGCATCGGGCTGCTGACCGCCGGGGCAGATCCACAGGCGCTGACCGAAACGCATCGGCCGGAAATCTTTCAGCCACTCGCGCTCCCACGCGCGGTCCGCCAATGTTTCGAAAGCGACGCGACTCAACGGCCCGCGCAGCGGGTCGCTCAGCTCGTCATCCAGAATGCGCAAGATCTCGTCGCGATCCGCCTCGCCATCGAACAGCGCTTTCAAGCGGACCCTTGGCCACAGTGGCGTGGTTCCGGGGAGCGGTTCGAGGACCGGATCGTCGCCCTCGTCTTCGAGGGTGATGGAGGAGGCGCCGGCCGCGAGCAGCGCATCCTCGTACGGCGCAGGGTCGGCTGCGCCGATCGGAAGGATGAGCTGCAGGAATGGCATGGCCGGTTATTTGATTCCGAGCCGCCGCTCCAGGTAATGAATATCCAAACCGCCGGCCTTGAAGGCGGCGTGATTGAAGATTTCCTGGTGCAACGGGATGTTGGTCTTGATGCCTTCGATGACCATTTCCGACAGCGCGTTCTTCATGCGGGCGATCGCCGTGTCGCGATCCTCGCCGTACGCGATGACTTTGCCGATCATCGAATCGTAGTAAGGCGGCACGGTGTAGCCGCTGTACAGATGGCTGTCGACGCGAATGCCCGGACCGCCCGGCGCATGGAACAGCTTCACCGGCCCCGGCGAGGGAATGAAGCCCTTCGGGTCTTCGGCGTTGATACGGCACTCGATGGCGTGGCCGCGGATCTGGATATCGTTCTGCGTCCACGGCAGGCGCTCGCCCGAGGCGACGCGCAGCTGGGCTTTCACGATATCGATGCCGGTGATCTGTTCGGTCACCGGATGCTCCACCTGCACGCGCGTGTTCATTTCGATGAAATAGAACTCGCCGTCCTGATACAGGAACTCCAGCGTGCCGGCGCCGCGATAACCCACTTCGCGACAGGCAGCGACGCAGCGATCGCCGATCGCCTTGCGCTGTTTCGGAGTGATGCCCGGCGCGGGCGCTTCTTCGATGACTTTCTGATGGCGACGTTGCAGGGAGCAGTCGCGCTCGCCCAGATGCACCACGTTGCCGTAGTTGTCCGCGAGCACCTGGATCTCGATGTGGCGCGGCTTTTCGAGGAACTTCTCCATGTAGACCTCGGCGTTGCCGAACGCGGCCAGCGCTTCCGCCTGCGTCACATTGATCGCGTTGATCAATGTCGCGTCGCTGTGCACGACGCGCATGCCGCGACCGCCGCCGCCACCGGACGCTTTGATGATGACCGGATAGCCCAGCTCGCGAGCGATCCGGAAGTTTTCATCCGCATCGCTGCCGAGCGGGCCGCCCGAGCCGGGCACGCAAGGCACGCCGGCCGCCTTCATCACACGGATGGCCGACACTTTGTCGCCCATCATGCGAATCACTTCGGGCTTGGGGCCGACGAAAATGAAGCCGCTCTTTTCCACCCGCTCGGCGAAATCCGCGTTCTCGGACAAGAAGCCGTAGCCGGGATGGATCGCGACCGAGTCGGTTACTTCAGCGGCGCTGATGATGGCCGGCATGTTCAGATAGCTCTCCTTGGAGGAGGGCGGCCCGATGCACACCGATTCATCCGCGAGCAGCACGTGCTTCTGATTGAAGTCGGCCGTGGAATGCACAGCGACGGTTTTGATGCCGAGCTCACGACAGGCGCGCAAAATCCTTAGCGCGATCTCGCCGCGATTGGCGATAACTACTTTTTCCAGCATGTTTGTTTGATTTACCGCGGGTGCCGCGCGCGCAGCGCGTCGGCACGCGAGTTGATTATTCGATAATGAACAAGGGCTGGCCGAACTCGACCGGATCGCCGTTCTTCACCAGCACGGCCGTGACGCGGCCGGACTTGTCGGACTCGATCTGATTCATCATCTTCATGGCTTCGATGATGCACAGAGTGTCGCCGACATTGACCTCGCTGCCGATATCGACGAACGGCTTTGCGCCCGGCGAGGCGGAGGAATAGAACGTGCCGACCATCGGTGCGGTCACGGTGTGATCGGCCTTGCTCGGGGCGGGCGCGGCAGCTGCGGGAGCGGCAGCGGCCACCGGAGCTGCGGCTGCAACCGGAGCTGCGACCGGCGGAGCCGCGTAGTGCACGACCGGCGCAGGAGCGCCGCCCTGGGGATAGCGGCTGATGCGCACCGATTCCTCGCCCTCACTGATCTCGATCTCGGCGATGCCGGATTCCTCGAGCAGCTCGATGAGTTTTTTGACCTTGCGAATATCCATACGGATCCTCTTGTTCTTTTCCTGCGGGAGCACGGAAAGAGTGCGAATGAAGCCAGCGGCGAGTTACGAGCCCGGATGACGGCTTTGGGCGAGGTAGTTGGCCGCCGCGCGCAGCGCCAGCTCATACCCGAAGGCACCCAGTCCCGTAATCGTGCCGATGGCGATGTCGGAGAAGTAAGAGTGATGGCGGAAAGGCTCCCGCGCATGCACGTTACTCAGATGAACTTCGATGAAAGGAATCTTCACACCCAGCAACGCATCCCGGAGCGCCACGCTCGTGTGCGTGAACGCGGCCGGATTGAAGATGATGCAGGCAACGTGCGAAGCCGGCGCCTCATGGATGCGGCTGATCAGCTCCGCCTCGGCATTGCTCTGAAACGCCGAAAGGTGATGGCCGGCTTCGGCCGCCAGCTGGCTCGCCCGATTCACGATCTGCTCCAGCGTCACAGACCCATACGTCCCGGGCTCGCGGGTGCCGAGCAGGTTGAGGTTGGGGCCGTTGAGAAGCAGCAGATGAGCCATGCAGAAGCGGGCGCGCCAGATTTTCCAAAATTGCCAAGATGGCACTTTACCGAAGATGGCGGCGAGTTTACCCAGATTGGGAGCAATTTGGCGATGATCTGCGCCAGGATTGCATCACGTTCGCATCCGTTTCGAGGCGCTTCGTGGGCAAATCCGCAACAGCGATCAGCTCGCGTCCGGCGGGGCTCGAGCCTGCAAAAACACGCCGGAATGCGTGCGAGCCTGAAAAACCGGGCACGCATCATAGCCGATTCAGCGGTGTCGGCCAGCTTTACTGTTTGGCGACGGGCAATTCCTGGAGTTGCTTGGCTGCAACGGTGCGGGCCGCTGCCGGGGTCAATTCGCCGCTGTTCACCTTGCGAACCGCGGCCAGCATCACCTCGGCCTGCTCCGGATGAATCTCGCCGAGATGGAACAGCACCAGGCGCTGCTTGTTGTCGGTAAACACCGTGAAGGGGAATCCCAGCGAGCCCCGGCCGAACTTGGTGACGGCGTTGAGACCGTCTTCCTCGCCGATCAGCAAGGGATAGTCGATGTTCATTTCCTTGGCGTACTTCAGCACGTCGTCCCGGAAATCCACGGCCACGCCGACGATTTGAAAGCCTTCGGCGCCATGCTCCGCCTGAATCTTCTTCAGTAGCGGAATCTCGCGCCGGCAGGGTGCGCACCAGGTCGCCCAGAAATTCACGATCATCGACTTGCCTTCCCAGCTGCGGATGGATTGCGGCTTGCCTTCCAGATTCGCGAGCGAGAAGTCGGGGAGAGTTTCGGGGAGCGCGTCGGAGCCGCCCGCGGAATCGGTTGCCGCTTCGGACTCGGTCGGTGCCGCGTCGTTGGCGGCTTGCGGGGCCTCGACAGCAACGCGAGGCGCGAGCGCGAACTGATAGATGCCAAAGCCCGCGGCCGCCGCGATGAGGGCGACCACAACGTAACCGATCGGTTTCATGTCAGCTGTCTCGAATAGGTACTCAGCTGCCGAACGCCGCTTTCACGTGTTCGCGAAAGCGTTCGGCGGGCACGAATCCTACCAGCCGGAAGTCTTTACGTTCGACTCCATCGGCGCCGTAGAAGGCGATGGTCGGCGGGCCGAAGATCTCGAAGCGGTTCATCAACGCCTTGTCCGCGTCGTCGTTGGCGGTCACGTCGGCCTGTAGCAATACAGCGTTGGCGAGCACCGACTGCACGCCGGGATCGGGGAAGGTGTACTTCTCCATCTCTTTACACGACACGCACCAGTCCGCGAAAAAATCCAGCATCACCGGCCGGCCCGCGGCGGTCGCGGCGGCAACTGCGTTTTCCAGATCGCTGACGGTCTTGATGCGTTGGAAGGCGAGCACATGATCCTGCGTGCTGGCACCACCGCCGCCAGCCGCCAAGCGATCCAGCGGTTGCAGCGGGTCCTTGCTGCCCGACGCTGCGCCGATCAGCAAGAGAATGCCGTAGACGATGGCGATCAAACCCAGTGCTCGCAGCGGCGCGGCGGCCGGGCCGCCATCGCGGGCCTTGAGCGAGAACACCCAGAAGCCGGACAGCACCCCGAGCAGCGACCACAGCAGCATGACGGCGCCCGAGGGCAACAACGGCGAGACCAGATAAACAGCGACACCGAGGAACAGCACGCCGAACAGCGATTTCACCGTGTCCATCCACGGTCCCACTTTCGGCAGCAACGAGCCGGCGGACGCGCCGACGACCAGCAGCGGCACGCCCATGCCCAAGCCGGTCGCGTACAACGCGCCAGCACCGCGTGCGATTTGTCCCGTCTGACTGATCACGGAGAGGGCCGCGATGATGGCCGGAGCGACACAGGCAGTGACCACCAGCGCCGACAATGCGCCCATGATGAACGTGCCGACATAGGTGCCGGACTTCTGCTCATTGCTGACACTGGTCAGCTTGGTCTGCAGCGAGCTCGGCATTTGCAATGTGAATACGCCGAACATCGCCAGGGCCAGCACGATGAACAGCAGGGTCATCAAGCCGATGATCCACGGCTGCTGAAAGAAAGCTTGTGGCGCTTGTTTGAAAGCGAGCACGAACGCGGCGCCGGCCGCGGCATAAGTCAGCGCCATTCCCTGCACGTATGTGAATGCAAGCGAGAAGCCACGAGTCGGCGTGACCGTGCCGCCCTGGCCCACGATGATGCCGGACAGAATCGGAATCATCGGCAACACACACGGC
The DNA here is from genome assembly GCA_023391815.1 of Pseudomonadota bacterium. GTDB lineage: Bacteria > Pseudomonadota > Gammaproteobacteria > Steroidobacterales > Steroidobacteraceae > Steroidobacter. Next base: position 1,926 of record JAEWAF010000003.1, on the reverse strand, counting down.
GTGAGCGATAGCAGAACGCCCAAGCCGAAGAACGTCGCGAGCACAGCAAACAAATTGCCGTCGCGGATCAGTGAAGCCAGCTTGTCCTGCTCGGCGACCGGTGCTTGCGAGGATGAATTCGAAGTCGCGCCGGGCTCCGCATCCGCCGGCACGCTCGTCGCTGTATCCGACGGCGGCAGCTGCAAAGAAACATTCTTGCTGATGGGGTTGTAACAAAGCCCGCCCACGGCGCAGCCTTGATACGTCACTTTCAAATTCAAGGTGCCGCTCGAGCCCGCCGGGCGCGCGATCGGCAGCGAGGCTTCGAGGACTTCGTGATAGACCTCCGTCTCGCCGAAGTACTCGTCATGCTTCGGCTCGCCCTTCGGCAGTTGCAGCTTGCCGAGCGTCACGCCGGGTGTGTCGGTCTCGACGTGGATGCGCTCTTTATAGAGGTAGTAGTCCTCGGCGATGATCCAGGTCAGCGCCACCGAGCCGGGCTGCTCCATGCCGGCGCCGAAACGGAATGCTTCATCGGGTGGCAGGAAGTCATCCTGTTGTTTGCTTACGCCCGGCGCTCCGGATTTGGCTTTGAACAGCGAGCTGAGACCGCCCCTGCCGCCCGCGGTCGAGCTTGCGGCGGCGGGCAGATCGATCTCGGTCTTCCAGCGTTGCGGCGGATAACAGAGGCCGGCATCGGCGCAGCCTTGCAGCTTCAATTCGAGCGCGAGCTTCTTGGGTCGCTCGGCGCCTTGTACCGTGAGCGCAACCGGCACATCGACATTGCCCCGATAGATTTCCTGAGTGCCGAAGTAATCGTCGGTGTGATCTTCGCCCTTGGGCCATTGGGGCTCGGCGAGCTGCACGGTCGCCATGGTCGAGGCCACGCCCATCTTCTTCCTATAGAGGTAGTAGCCGGGGGCGATCTGCCAGTGGACCACGATGCGATCGCCTGCGGCGTCGATGGTGTAGCGATAGGCCTGCTGGGGCGCCAGGAAGTCGTCCTTGGCGAGCGCAGGGTGGGCGAGCCCGAGCCAGGCCAGCGTCGCCATGGCGAGCCGACCCATCAGTCCCGATCGATGCCTGTCGATGTTCAAGTTATTTGCCTTCAGTCTGCTCGCCCACGCCACCGTCTCGGACCCATTGCAGGTAGCGTTCGTTCCCGCCGGTGACGGGCAGCACGATCAGCTCCGGCAACTCGTAAGGGTGCAAAACCTTGAGCCGCGCTTCCAGCTCCGCCAGTCGGCTCGCGGTGGTTTTGATAATTAACAGAATCTCCGCGTCCTCCTGGAGACGCCCGTCCCAGAAGTAGGTCGAGGCCACCCCGGCCACCCGATTCACGCAGGTTGCCAATCGCTCGCTCACCAGGGCGGCCGCGATGCGCTTGCCAGTGGCCTCGTCCGGGCAGGTGGACAAGCCGACAATCACTTGCTCGATCATGGTCTTACACTCGTTGTGCTGCGGCAGCAGCATAGCTGCAGCGGGGCGCGAAGTCAGGGTCGGGGCGCCGGCATGGGGGTCATCGTGGGCGCCAAATTCGACTTGAAATATCCCCTTCGCTGCCTATTATTAGCACCCGCATGGGGTGAGTGCTAACGCGGTCTTCCGATCCCATTGGCCCCACCCGCGCCACGATTCGAACATGCCGGACTCGCGCCGGCTTCGTTTTCATCAGACAGCAACCCAATCGCAAACTAGCTTTGCCGAGGTTTGAGCTATGGCCGACAAACTGAAGATTCGTCCCCTGCACGATCGCGTGATCATCAAGCGCCTGGAAGAGGAGCGCACCTCCCCCGGCGGCATCGTGATTCCGGACTCCGCGACCGAGAAGCCGATCAAGGGCAAGGTCGTTGCCGTCGGCAAGGGCAAGATCCTGGAGAACGGCGAAGTGCGCGCGCTCGACGTCAAGGTCGGCGACAACATCCTGTTCGGCAAGTACAGCGGCAC
>JAEWAF010000078.1 GCA_023391815.1 Pseudomonadota bacterium | reverse complement strand
CCCCCCCCCTCCGGCGGCCCCCTTCGCGTTCAGGCTGGCCTTTGTCGGCCCGGCGTTATTCCACTGGCTTACGATACTCGCCGATCAGCTCGATCAGGCCGACGATATTGTCGTTCAGTTGCTCCAGCTCTCCGGCGGGCACCCACCACTCCGTGTGATACGAGCCGCCGACCGTCTGGATTTCATAGCGGTCCATGAACGAACGTCGCACCTGAAACCTGGTGACGTAACCGACCGCGTCATCCTTCACGTTCCAGCGGCTTGCGATCTCGATCGCGTATCTCTCGTTAGTGACAGGATAGAAAATAGGCTGCTCCGGCAGCCGCGGCGGCCAGCGACGAAAGCCGCATTCCTCGAGCAGTTGCAGTTCCTTCGGACCGACGGGGCGGTAGAGCGTTATGATGTCTTCCATGCGTGCGATTATAGCGAGCCGCGATTCCAGCGTTTCACGGGGCAAAGGGTCAGACTCTTCACGGCATATCTCCACGATGAACGATGTGAACTTTGTTTCCATCGGGGTCGCGGAGATAGGCGCCGTAATAACCTTTGCCATAGTGAAGGCGTTCGCCGGGCGGGCCTTCGTCGGAGCCGGCGGCGGCGAGGCCGCCGCGATAGGCATGATCGACTGCCGCCGGGCTCGGCGCTAAGAATGCGACCATCGAGCCGTTACCGACCGTGGCTTCTTTGCCGTTGAAAGGCAGCGTGACGTAGAAGCGGGGCAGGGCACTGTCAGGTGACACCCAGCAGGCACAGTCCGGTCCGCCGTCGGGAATGACTTGCCGACGTTTCAGGCCGATGGGAAGAAGAACGGCGTCGTAGAACGCCTCGGCGCGCGGCAGGTTACGAGTTCCAACGTGGATGTGACTGAACATGGCGGCGGCCTCGCAGTGTTTCTTCCGACGGAAACATCCTGCCGAAAAAACCGCCGCTGTTCCAGCGGGCACCTCAGCTCCTGAGAAACTCCAGCAAATCTTTGTTGAGCTGTTCCTTGTGCGTGTCCGTGATGCCGTGGGGTGCGCCCTTGTACACCTTGAGCGTGCTGTTCTTGATCAGCTTCGCCGAAGCCTGCCCGGCCGCGCCGATGGGAACGACTTGATCGTCGTCACCGTGCACGATCAACGTCGGCACGTTGAACTTCTTCAGGTCCTCGGTGAAGTCGGTTTCGGAGAACGCTTTGATACAGTCGTAGGCGTTCTTGTGCCCGGCCATCATGCCTTGCAGCCAGAACGAGTCCTTCATGCCTTGTGAGACTTTCGCGCCCGGACGGTTGGCGCCGAAGAACGGGCCGTTGGCGAAGTCTAAATAAAGCTGCGAGCGATCGGCGATCGACCCGGCGCGAATGCCATCGAACACTTCGATGGGTAGACCGCCCGGGTTCGCGGCCGTCTTCAACATCAGTGGCGGTACCGACGAGATCAGCGCAGCTTTCGCCACGCGCTGGGTGCCATGACGCCCGATGTATCGAGCGACTTCGCCGCCGCCGGTGGAGAAACCGATCAGCACGATGTCCTTCAGATCCAGCGCTTCGATCACAGTGGCGAGATCGTCGGCGTAGGTGTTCATCTCATTGCCTTCCCACGGCTGGCTCGAACGGCCGTGGCCGCGACGATCGTGCGCGACAGCTCGAAAGCCATTGTTCGCAACGTGCAGCATCTGCGCTTCCCAACTATCGGAGCACAGCGGCCAGCCGTGACTGAACACGACCGGCTGCCCTTTGCCCCAGTCCTTGTAGTAAATCGTCGTGCCGTCCTTGGTCGTGACGGTGCTGGATGTCTTGGTCATGAGCGGCTCCTGAGCGTGGGCGTGCTGTTATCGTCCGTCGCACGCGCAGAGAGAATCCGAAGGAAGTGCACGACCAGGATCAGGGCGGCACTTGTGAGAATGAGCCCATTCGTCGAACGATGCGTCAGCCGACGACCACACGCAGATCGAGCCCGTCGCCGACGGAGATGATGTCGTCCACCGTAAGCAAGCCCATGCATGGCATGGCGCCGCGCGCGGTGATTTCGTCGCGGACCAGCTTGCGAGCCAATGCGATGGCGGGGAAACAGGGAATGAACGGACCGTGATCCTGGTCGGCCAACAGAAACCAGTTGCGTACCGCCGGCTCGCCATTCAAATCGATGCCGCGAACCGTGACATGCATGGCGCTGCGCTTCGAGCCGAAGCGCGCCAAGGCGCTGGCGGTGCGATGGAGCGCCGGCACCCAACTCCGCAGCGAGGTAATCAATCCGATTCGAACCAGCCACGAAGCGAGCCACAACCCCATCATGCTCGAGGTCGGGCCGACGCCGGCACGGAAGCGCACGGTGTGTACCGGTCGATAGCGCTCAGGAAACAATTCGAGGTCGGGGACGTCGCAGTTCGCGATCCAGCGGCCGCCGATTGGCGTGGGATATAAACGACGCGTCACATCCTGCCAGCCGCGCACTTCTCGCCATTTGCCCTCGCGCCATTGTTTGAGGGGCTTGCCTGCGTATGCGAGTACGCCGTCCATCGTCGCTCGGCCTGGCGGTCGCGCGCCGGAGGTGATGCCATGATCGATGCTTTCGATCGATGAGAACTGCGCGCCGAGTGCGTCGACGACCGCGGATGAAAGTGCGGGGACGGAGCTCGCACCACTGACGACGAGCGCGCCGTTCGATTTCGCTTCTTCATCGAGCGCTTTGATGCCGCATACGAAGCCACGCCCATCAGCGAGATCGATGTAGTGCGCGTTGGAGGCGATACAGGCGCGGGGCACTGAATAGTCTTGCCCTTGGAACGGCCCCGCGGTGTGAACGACAACCGCCGCGTTCACTTTGCGGAGCTGGATGCTGAAATCTCCCGCATGAGCGTCGAGACGAAGCGGCTCCGCCGAGCGCCCAATCTCTCGCGCAACCGCCGTTGCCTGCTGCAGATCGCGACCAGCAACAAACACGCGGGTGCCAGGCTCGCGCGCCAGCGCGCCGGCGATGCGATGACCGAAGTTCCCATAGCCACCGAGTATGACGACCGACTTCATGGAATCAGCTCAGGAATCGATCCGCGATGTCAGCACTCGGGATCATGCAGACGTCATGTCTGCCAAAGATCTTGTAGCGATTGCGCGCGATTGCTCGGTAAAAAGCGTCGCGTATGCAACGAGGCATCAGCTGGATCAGTGTCGAAACGATTCGCCAGCGCCCACCGAAGGATCTGAGCACTCGAATCAGAGCGTCCGTGTCCATATAGCCTCGCCCATGGTCCAGTAACAGGAACGACTTGGGGTCGTTCGGATCCAGGCCGTGGCTCGTCAACAAGGCCCGACCGGTCGCCGTCTGCATGGCCGCGAATTTATACAAGCAATGTCGATCGTGTTTGAGCACGAAGCTCACCCAGTGGCTGCACAACACGCACACGCCGTCGAACACCAGGACTCGGTCACTCATGCTCGACCAGCCAGCCCTTGTAATGAACGATAAGACCGATGCCGCGCACATGCGCGCTGACATCGAACCCGTAGCGGCCGTCGTGAAGGGCTTCCGTCGCCGCGCACTTCAGCAGCCAGGTCAGCGGCAAAGGTAACAACGCCAGACGCGCACTGTACAAGGACCAAACGATTCGTTCCTCGTGCGTGGACAGATCGAATGCAATCACGAGTGGACCGAGTCGCTCTACTATTCGCTGCTGCCGGCAAGTCAGTCGCGATTGCATGCGCTGAGTGCCGAACTTTCGCAACCAGGTTTCGCCTTTTTCGGTGGCGTCAATGGTGACTTCGATAGGCGCATCCGTTTGGGCGATGGGCAGGCCGGCGAGACGGGCGATCGTTCTGGCGATCAGGCCGCCGCCGCGAATGTCACATCGGCCGACGTACCGCTTGGAGCGGCGAGCGTCGTGAATGCGCTTGAGAGCGGGTGGCAAGCGGTCGAAGGCCGGGCCGAGCAGTCTCGAGTACAAGGACGGTGCTGACATTGCGAATTCTTCGCGATTCGCCGTTGGGTGGCGGCGTCAGCGGATTATAGGGGAGGCGAGTTTCAGCGGCTTCGAACCGTTCAGCGTCGTCGTTGAACCTCGAAAGTTTAGAAATGTCGCTTACCGTGCCTGCGCTTCGATCTCGCTCAGCAGCCGTGCGGCTTCCGGCCGATCGGGTTGGAGCTGCTGCAATTCGCTCAGCAAGGAGCGAGCGGCGGCGACGTCCCTGCTGGCCAAAGCGGCGGCCATGCGGACCAGCGGATCGTAGGCAGGGCGAAAATCCGGACTGAGGTGCAGAACGTCGAGCAGCGGCCCGCGGACTTGCGCGAGCATGTCGCGAACGTCCGAGGTCGGTCGCACGTCGCGGCCGGCTGCGATGAATCGATTGCGCGCGGCCCAATACGCTGCGAGTCGAGTGTCCCAATCAGAATCTCGCTGGCCGCTCAGGAGCTCTCTTGGGCTGACGGTCACGTCCCTCAGTAATTCCAGCAGCCGTTCGCGGGGCGTCGAGGTGGGCGAATAGGTGATGGTCGGTGCGCGATACGCAACGATGGGACGGTCGTCGGTGTTCAGCGGTGCCGAGCCTGCGAATGTTTCTAAAGAACGTGGTCCGGCGATGAAGTTGCCGAGCAGGGCGAGGTCATCGGGCATCCCGAATCCTTCGACGTTGTAGGCGCGTCCGGTCGATAACTGGGCGCGCACTTGCTCACGGCTGAAGAGTTCGCCATCGCGGTGAGCGATCAATCCGAGCGTCGGTGTGTCCAGGCTGAGCGTTGCGAGTACCGCCGCGCCGTGCGGGTAAACAGTCATGAACGATCGGACGATGCTGCGCAGGGTGTCGAGATCGAGCTGATGCAGTGGCAGCCATTGGCAGAACACGCCGCCCTTCGCCAATCGTTGGCGGACCGCTTCGAAGTGCTCGACGGTGTATAGGGATGCTGAGCCGCTGCGCGCGGGGTGAAAGTTGTCGGCGACGATCACGTCGTATCGTTGTCCGCTGGTTCGGATGAAACGTCGCGCGTCGGCGCTCATTATGTGCATGCGGGAACGGTCGGCATCGCTCGAATATGAGTTTTCGAAGTGAGCCGCGGCGTCGATGACTTCCGGCACCAGTTCGACAACGTCGACTTGTAGGGAAGATTGTAACGTTGCCGACGACGCGGTCAGGCCCGTGCCCAGGCCCAGAAACAATGCGTGTTTCGGGTTGGGGTGGAGCAGGACCGGCAGAAGTGCCTGGCGTGCGTCGGCGAGCAGGGTGGCGCTGCTGCCTTCCTGTTGTCGGTTGTTGATGTGCAGAGTCGCAACGCCGTGCTGGTCTTCGACTACGCTGACGCTGGCCATCACGCCTTCGAAATAGCTGATCAGCCGGCCGCCTTCGGGGAGGTGCGTGTTGTGTAACGATGGCCCCCAGATGACGCCGGCTGCGGTGGCGGCGATCAGGGTCCATTGCATGGGGCGCGTCCAGGCGTGTCGGGCGACTAGTAATAGGTAGCCGGCGGAGATCAGGAACAATGCTGTCTTCAATCCGAGCAGCGGGAGGAGTAGGACACCGAACAACAGCGGCGCGATCGCTGCGCCCAACGTATTAATGCCGATCGCGTGACCGAAGCTGATACCGCTGTCGCGAGCGCTGGTGCTGAGGTGGCTGAAGAGCGCGCCCATCACGATCGTCGGTAATAGGAAGGCGATGATGGCCATCGCGACTTCGCCTGCCAGTGCGGATGTGACGCTCGGGCCAAATGCAACGATCAGGGCGTTCTTGATTTCATCCGCGTCTGCGAGGAGCAGCGTGCCGAGAAGGCAGGCGGCTGCGAGGGTTTGAATCAGGCGGGTCAGCAAGCCGTTGGCGGGCGCTTTATCGCTCGGGGCAAGCTTGCGCACCGCTGGGAAGCTCGAAAGATTTCGGTGTGTACCGTGACGTTCAGGCGCGCGCACCGAGCCGTCGTTCAGCGCGGTCGGATCGACCATGGATGGCTTGGTATTGCTGCGGGTTCCAGCTGCATCGTCACTTGCGGGGACCTTGCTCGCCAGCCAGCGGCCATAGATGGCCGCCCCGATCGCGGTCCCGATCAAATAAACGGCGAGTAGCAGTGCAAACGTATAGACCGTGTTCTCCGCGACCTGGCTGAGCGCGCGAACGACGAGCACCTCGTAGCCGATCCCAAGCAAGCCCGTCGCGCCGAGTAGGACGAACGCGTGCGTCGGCCGGCGCGAGGTTTCGACAGCCGGCGCCCGATGGTTTGTATCGGCCGCGACCGCCGATGCGGGAGGGCTTGCATCTCCGGCTGACGCTACGTGATGGCTCGTATCGGCCCTTGCATCGGCCGCGACCTCTGCGGCAGTTAGATCAGTGCCGTGTGAAGGTACGGTCCGGACGCCGAAGCTGGACGAAGCGGTTGCTGTTGCTGTCGGCGGATGAGCGTTGCCTGTCTGTTCTGCGCTCGCCCGATTTGTGCGCAGACTCAGCGCCACCGCCGCGCAGGAGAAATTGAGAACCGCGCAGGCGAGGGCCGAGTGAGCGAGGCCGAACTGCGGTACGAGCCAGAACGCGGCGGCGATGACGCCGATGACGGCGCCGGCGGTGTTGGCCGCATATAGCGCACTGATCGAAATGTTTTTCGAGGAGGATGTCGCGAACACCCGCTCCATCGCGGGCAGCGTCGCTCCCATGGCGACTGTTGCCGGGAGAAGTAGCAGTGCCGTGCCGGAGAACGCGACGAACCAATGCCACGCCGCCGACGGCTGCGGCCCGATCCACCGTAGCAATGCACTCGACGCCGGCTCGAGCAGCGCGGCGAGCGACAAGCTCCACACTCCGATGACAACTTCACACGCCGCGTACCAACGAGCAGGCCGCGCACTCCGATCAATCCGCGAGCCAAGTGTCAGCGCGCCGAGCGCCAATCCACCGAAGAACGCCGCAACGACCGCAAGCACGGCGGCCGACTCATGACCGAGCCACGACGTGCTCTGCTGAGTCCAGACGACTTGATAAGCAAGCCCCGCAAACCCGGACGCGACCATCAATACGCACGCGAGCAAGATCTGCATCGGAGCCGGCTCAGCCGCTGAACCCGATCTTGTACCCCCACGAATCCAGCTGGGTCGGGATCGCGTTGAACGCGAGCGTGATCCGGCGTTCGCCAGGGTTCGGCGGCACGGCGTGCATGAGGAAGCTGGGAAACAAAACGATATCGCCCGGCTCCGGCTGCGGACTGATCCACTTTTCGGCGTTGAACGGTCCGGTGACCACACCGTCGTGGTCGTTCTTGAACGAAAACTCCGTCCCGCCGGGCGACTTCATGAACACGGTGCGCGAATCCGGATGGGTGGGCGTCAGGTACGCGACGCCGGAAATGAAACTGTTGGCGTGGTTGTGCATGGCCTGACGGCCGCCGGTATCGAGCAGGTTCACCCACATCTCTTTCAGCGACCACGGCAGACGCTCGCCGAACAGTAACGCACCGAACTCGCCGAGCATCGGCGTGATGGCCGACGCCGCGGTCACCAGTAACGGGCTGTCCGACGGCTTCAGCATCGAGGTATGCGAGAGGTTGGCTGAAGAATTATTCAGGGTGCGCGCGTTCGCGCTGAAGTGCTCGACCAAGCCAGCGACCAGCGAAGCCGGGAGCGCGCCGGGTATCCTCATGAACGGCGTGGGAAAAAGACTGAAAATCTCGGGCGTGCCAGACATTGCTACCGACTGCTTCGATGAACTCGCGCGAGCGCGCAACCTTCTATTGTAGGAAGCCGATTGCTACAGCTTCGTGACAGTCGCGCCGCTGCAGTTCTCGAACCGTTGCAAGCATCATCTATCGTTCACAATGTAGTCACATCGTCTCTCTACGCTGCGCCCCTTCTCACAACACACCGATAGCTTGAAGGGAGCTTCGAAACAATGAGAGTCGTAATCACCCGAAGCCAGATCGCGACAGCGGTCGCGACGGTACTCAGTGCGGCCACGATGGCCCCAGCATTCGCCAAGGACTCGGGTAAACCCGCGGTGGAAGTCGGGCCACGCTCGCCAGGCGTGTACGCCACCGGCGACTTCCACAATCACACGACCTGCTCCGACGGCTCCATCTCGATGCAGAAGCTGATCAAGAAGGTCACGGACAAGCAGGACACGCCCTGGGGTCTGGACTGGTTCGTGCAGGCCGGCCACGGCGGCAACGGCAACCGCAATTGCACGCTCGTCGAAGACGCGTCGCTGAGCACGGAGCCGTATCCGTTCGTGGAGGGCAAGGGCCCGACCACCACCTGGGCGAACAGCATCGGCGCCGCCGCCGTGAAGGGCAACACCGGCTCCTCCGATGGCAGCTCGACCACGCCGCTCGCTTCACAGGCGAATCCCAGCATGTGGCGTTGGCAATCGATGCAGGAACTGCAGTACCCGATCGCCGAGTACCTGAGCGGCCAGAAGGGTCTGCCGGTGTTCCTCGGCATGGAATCCGTCGTTGCCGGTCACGAGCACACCTCGATGTCCGTCGTCAGCGGTCAGGTCACGGGCAAGAACGGCGCCGTGGGCCCGGGCAGCTACGTGCCGGTCGGCGATGCCAACGCGCTCGCTCAGTGGTCGTACTGCTTCGATCGCGGTGACACCGACAACAGCCGCGGTGGCGCCAACAACTGGGATTGCTCGATCCCGGGCATCGACTATTCGAACAATCCGGACTGGAAGCCGGCGGCGGCGAAGCTGTTCCCCGCCGGCGGTGCTGGCTCCGGCGTGCGCGGTCACCAGAAGACCGTCGACGCGCTGAAGTGGATGGCCAGCTATCACCCGTACACCAGCTACTACGTTCCGGCGCACCTCGAGCGCGCTGGACCGTTCAACCCGGACGGCAACAACGGTTTCAACATCGAGCACCTGCGTAACTTCAACAACGCGGCGCCGAAGATTGCGTTCGGTTTCGAAAGCCAGCCCGGCCACGGCGCTTCCGATAATCGCGGCGAATACAGCCCGGATCGCAACAGCATCGGTGGCGTGCGCGTCGACAGCGTCGGCGGCACCACTTGGGGCGGCACCGGCGTGTATGCCGGCCAGGTTGGCGGCGTGTGGGACGCGCTGCTCGGTGAAGGTCGCAACTGGTGGTTCTTCGCCAGCTCCGATTGGCACAACCGTGGCAGCTTCTCCGCTGACGATCGCCGTTCGACTCAGGACTTCTATCCCGGCGAGTATCAGCGCGACTTCGTGATGGTCCGCAAGACCAGCCGTGACAAGGGCGGTCCCGCCAACCCGCAGGAGATCGTGGACGGTCTGCGCAGCGGCAACAGCTTCGCCGCGTCCGGTCAGCTGATCGATCGGCTCGCGTTCGTGGCCTGCTCCGACAGCAAGTTCAAGGGCGACAAGGGCGCGGCCGCGCTCGAAGCGCTGGCGCTGCAGGCGGCCAAGGACGGCACTGAAGTAAACATCAATGCCAACTGCGCGGTCATGGGCGAGCGGCTCAAGATCAACAACAACGACGACGTGCTCGTGGCGGTCGTGGTTCGCGATCCGTCCGGCACCAATTTCTCGCCGTACACCTTCCCGAACCCCTCGCTGCTCCAGATCAGCAAGACGCAGCCGTTGAACCAGCCCGAGCTGGATCACTTCGACGTGATCGGCGGTCTGATCACCGGCATCATCAAGCCGGGCCTGCCGCAGTACTCCGGTCAGTGGCCGGACAACTGGGTCGACAATCCGGACATGAACACCGTGCCCGCGGGTGCCAAGAACACCTCGGCCGGCATTCTGAAGACGTTCGGCGACGGCACCTGGCAGACGGACGGCGATTACAAGGTTGTTTCTTTCCGCCTCTCCGGCGTGCGGGCTTCGCAGTACCTGCGTCTGCGCGGCACCAACCTGCCGGCCTCCGTGCCTTACGAGACCGATGCGAACGGCAACCCGCTCGCGGATATCTTCACGAACGCAAGCGATCCGTCGAAGTTGCGGATCCCCTGCACGACGAAGTTGACCACGGCGATTCCGGCCAACACGGTCTACACCGGCACCAGCATCGACGGCTGCCCGGATCACCTGGCGCGCTATCCGGCCGTCACGGGTCAGCAGTACGTCAGCTATGACGTGGCCGCCTGGTCGGACCTGTGGTTCTACAGCAACCCGATCTTCATCGAAGTGAAGAACGGCACGACGCTCGCTAGCGCGAAGTAACCCTTCGCGTTATCGAGGAGCCATCGGAACGCCGCGCGGCAACGCGCGGCGTTCATTTGTTTCAAAGGCACAGGGATGTGCCTCGCCGCCGGAGGTGGCGAGCGGAGAGGAAAAATCACACTTTTTCCTCGCAGCACAGCCGTCGTGACAGGAGTCCGATCGGCTGTTTTTGCAAAAGAGCGATTACATATGTCATCCGTTCTATCCCGTTCTGAGATTTCCTCTACGACTTCCACCGCCGCGGCCCCCGTGAAGCGCTTCGACTGGAAGCGCGAGCCGCTGCTGCATTTCATTCTGATCGGCGCCGTGCTGTTCGGCGTCGACGCCCTGATCGCCGGACAGGCCGACGATCCGAATCGCATCGAACTCGACGCGCAGGTCGATGCCGAAGCCCAGCAGGTGTTCGAAGCCGCCCGCGGTCACAAGCCCGATGCCGACGAGCTCAGGGCATTGCGGCAGGTGTGGCTGGATAACGAAGTGTTGTATCGCGAAGGCCTGGCGCTGGGTTTGGACCGGGGCGACAAGACCATCCGGGAGCGCGTGATTTTCAAGGCGCTGAGCATGGTCGACAGCAACACCAAGCGTCCCGACTACGACGACAAAGTGCTGCGCGAGTGGTTCGAGAAGAATCGCTCTCGATATGACACTCCACAGCGGTTCAACTTCGAGGAAGCGGTGATCGCCGGCCAGTCTTCGGAAGCGACGGTGCGTTCGTTCGTCACTGCGCTGAGCTCCGGCGCCACACCGGAGGTGCAAGCCGGATTGCGCGTTTTCAAAGATCGTCCGCACGACAACATCGTGAAGAGCTACGGCGAGGAGTTTGCCAAGGCGCTGGAAAACTCGCCTCCGGGTGAGTGGCGAGCGTTGCAGACCAAGGACGGCTGGCGAGCGATGCGTCTCGAAGCCATCGTTCCCGCCGAGCCCGCCGACTTCGAACGGCTGCGCGGCATCGTCACTCAAGACTGGACCGACACCGTGATGTCCGAGCAGCGCAGTGCTGCCGTCGCCGCGCTGGCCAAGAAGTACACCATCGTGATCGATGGAGTGAAGCAGTGATGCGCAAGCTTCACCTGTTGCTCCTCGCGTTTCTGGCCCTCGTCTCCCACGCCGTTTCCGCCCACGAGCTGAGCATGGCGGAGATGGAAGTGCGCGAAACCTCGCCGGGCGAGTTCTTGTGGCAATGGACCGCCAGCAGCGACAAGGCGCCCAGCGTCGTGCTCGCGCCCGTGTGGCCGGACGCCTGCGTGGCGGAGATGAATATGCTCCGCTGCGGTGAGAAGGGCTTGTTCGGCACGCTGCGCGTGGACGGCGTTGGCGATGCTTACTCGGCCGCCATCGTGAAGGTCTACTGGCTCGACGGTCAGAAGCAGGTGTTCACGATCACCACCCGTCAGCCGGAAGTCCATCTGTATGGCTCGGCCGAAGACAGGCGCGGCTCCGGCGAGATCGCGTGGGCGTACGTGACGCTCGGCGTCGAGCACATCCTCGGCGGCTTCGATCATTTGATGTTCGTGCTGTCGCTGCTGTTCCTGGTCGGGTTCAACAAACGACTGGTGGTCACGATCAGTGCGTTCACGCTCGCGCACAGTCTCACGTTGGCGCTGAGCTCGCTTGGCTTGTTGACGCTGCGTCCGCGGCCGGTGGAAGCGACGATCGCACTGTCCATCATGCTGGTTGCGGGCGAGGCCATGCACAAGGAACAAACATTGTCGCGTCGTTGGCCGGCGCTGGTCGCGTTCCTGTTCGGCCTGGTGCACGGCCTGGGCTTCGCGGGCGCGCTGGCCGACATCGGGCTGCCGAAGAACAATATGTTCGTGGCGTTGCTCACATTCAATGTGGGCGTGGAGATCGGGCAGTTGCTGGTGGTGGTCCTTTGCTATGGGGTGTATCGCGCCCTGGCGACGAAACCGCAATTCGTCATGGCGCGCACGCCGGCGCTCTATGTCATTGGCAGCATCGCGGCTTACTGGTCGATCGAACGTATTGTCGGAATCGTGGCTTGATCCACGTCTTTTTGGAATGAGCAGAATGATTCGCCAGATCGGCGGCGCTGTGTGCGCCGCGTCCTTTGTCGCGGCCAGCTCTGCGTGGGCAGGCGGTGTGCCGACCACCGTGCTCGAAGAGGTCGTGGTCACCGGCAGCCTGGATCGCTTGCAAGGCACGCCGGTGTCGGCGAGCCAGGGCGTCGTCGGCGCCGAGCAGCTCGAAATGCGGCCGGTGCTGCGAGCGGGCGAGTTGCTCGAGGTCGTGCCCGGATTGATCGTCACTCAACACAGCGGCGACGGTAAGGCGAATCAATATTTCCTGCGTGGCTTCAATCTCGATCACGGTACGGATCTGGCGACCAGCGTGGATGGCGTGCCGGTGAACATGCCGACGCACGGTCACGGGCAGGGCTACACGGATATCAACTTCGTCATTCCGGAGCTGATGCAGTCGATTGAATATCGCAAAGGGACTTACTACGCGGAGACCGGCAACTTCTCGGCGGCCGGCGCGGTGGATATGCGCTATCGACGTTCGCTCGATGCGCCGATGGTGGTGCTGGAAGCCGGCCAGGATAGTTACACGCGCAGCTTGATCGCTGGCTCCGCCGGCGTGGGCGGCGGCGAGCTGCTGATGGGGTTCGATTACGCGCTGATCGATGGGCCGTGGCAGCTCGAAGAGAATTATCGCAAGCGCAATGGTGTGCTTCGTTATAGCCGCGAAACCGATGCGGGCGCTTTCAGCATCGGCGCGCAAGGTTATGAGGGTGAGTGGCGCTCGACCGATCAGATCCCGCTGCGTGCGGTCGAAGCGGGGCTGGTCGATCGTTTCGGCGCGGTGGATCCGACGGATCGCGGCGATTCGCATCGCTACAGCTTGTCCGCGGATTGGGCTGCGTCACTCGCGGGCGGTCGGTCCAAAGCGCTGATTTATGCGGTCGATTACGATCTGGATCTGATCTCGAATTTTTCCTACTTCACCGATCCCGAGCACGGCGATCAATTCGAGCAGGTCGATCGGCGTCGCGTGTATGGCGGCGATTGGTCGTGGACCCGTGACTTCGACGCGTTGGGTCTGTCGCAGCAGGTGCGGACAGGTGTGCAGGTCCGGCACGACGATATCGAGAAGGTCGGCTTGTATCGAACGATCGCGGGCCGACGCTTCGACACCGTTCGCGAAGATTCAGTTCGTCAAACGAGCTATGGCGTGTATAGCAGCCTCGATACGCGCTGGAGCGATCATGTGCGCACGACGGTCGGACTGCGGGCTGACCGGTTCGAATTCGATGTGGACGCGGGGCTCGCGGAAAATTCGGGCAAGACCAGCGATGCCATTGCGAGCCCGAAGTTCTCGCTGGTGCTCGGGCCCTGGAGCAAGACGGAACTGTTCTTCAACGCCGGCCGAGGCTTTCATAGCAACGACGCGCGTGGCACGACGATCAAGGTCGATCCCGGCGATGGCGTGACGCCGGTGGACAAGGTCGATGCGCTCGTGGGCGCAACGGGTCTGGATATCGGCATGCGCACGGCGCTCGTGCCGAACACGCAGTTCAGCGTGTCGCTATGGAGCCTGAAGCTCGATTCGGAGTTGCTGTTCGTCGGCGATGCGGGCACGACGGAGGCGAGCCGTGCCAGCGAACGTCGCGGTGTCGAGGCAGCGGTGATCTGGAATCCGGTGAGCTGGCTGATCGTCGACGCGGATCTGGCGTGGTCGCGAGCGCGATTCAGCGACTACGATCCGGCCGGCGATCGCATTCCCGGAGCGGTCGAAAATGTCGCATCAGTGGGGTTGGCGATCAATCATCCGAGCGGCTGGTTCGGCGGTGCGCGCTTCCGTCATTTCGGCTCTGCCCCGCTGATCGAAGACGATCGCGTGCGCTCGGAGGGCACGACGCTGGTCAATCTGGAGGCGGGCTATCGCTTCTGGAAGCGCTACAAGATCAGCGCCGCCGTCTATAACGTGTTCGACAGCAAGGACAACGACATCACTTATTTCTACGAGTCGCAACTGGCGAACGAGACTGAGCCGGTGGAAGATATTCACTTCCATCCGGTCGAGCCGCGCACGCTGCGGATGACGCTGACCGCGAGCTTCTAATTCGACTGCGGTGGTTGCTCCGCCAGCGCCGCTTCGACATCGTCGAGCAGCGACTGCGCAGTCTGCATTACGCCGTCGTTGTCGCTGTGATAGATCGCGCGGCGCATGACATCGCGAACCTGTCCGCTCGGGTCGCCATCCCGCAGGGCGAGGGTGTGCAGTGAGTTGAGCGCGATGTGACGATCGATCTCCGGCTCGCCCGTTTCGATGACGTTCTTCAGCGCTGGCAATGCTTGCCCTTTGGGCGCATTCGCCAGCTTGGCGATGGCGGCGGCTCGGATTTTGGGGTCGTTGTCTTGGGTGTCTTTGATCCATTGCTCGACCGTGTCGTGTCTTGCGGGTTGGATCGAGGCGGGGGCATCGCCAGCGTTCGATGACACAGCCTGAGCTTCAGTGGGCGCTGGCACGCTCGTCGATGGCGGCGAGTTGGGCGCGGATGTCGCTGCCTGTGTTTGCTCGGAGGTCGGCGCGGCCGATGCAGTCGGCACTGCCGCTGCTTCCGGCGATTGGCTGCCTGCCTGCATATAAAGAAGCGCACCGCATGCGGCAACCATGCCCACCACTACCACGATCACGGAAGGTCGCATGTTGAATCTCAATGAATGCCCGGATTCGTGCCCAGTGTATGCCATGGCAGTGCTTGCACGAAGGCATCGAACGCCTTGTCGCTCTCGTTGCCGCCTGCTTCGGCGCGCGCCAGTACTTTTACGCGCCAGCGATCGGTCGTGAAGTAGTAGAGATTGGTCTGCTCACCGGACGCGTTCGCATATCTGATCTTCGCGCCTTCGAGATTTTTTGCCGCGCCGAGCTTGAACGGCTGTTCCGATTCAACCTTCGCGCCTGCGCCTGCTTTGCTGGCCGCGGTGGCCTTCGCGCCATCGATGGTTGCATCCGTCGCTGACGAATCGGCGGCATAGATATCGACTTCAACCGCGCCTTGCAGCGATGCCTGCCGATACTCGGCGCCCGCATCGTTGTTGCCATCGATATTGTAGGGCTGCAACACCCGCGCGAAGCTCCCTACCTCCAGCGGGAACATCCAGCCACTATCGACGTGACACCACGCACCTTCGTTGCGGTACTTATGTAACGGGTCGGCCTCGCTGGTAGCGGCGATCAGCGTGGAGGTGATGAGGAGCGCGAGCAGCGCCGGAGCTTTTCCAAACCGTTTCATGAGCCGTGGGACCTGTCGTGGGAGCAAACCTCGTCATGACGAGGATATGTCCAGAATGTGACAGGCGTATGGATCAGCGCGTCCTTGCGCTGATCTTTCGATCGATCAAGCGGTCTTCGCGACCGGCGTGGCGCGAGCGGCGGGGCTGCGGGACACCGGAGTCGCGGTGTCGAAGCGCGCGCCGCCGACGAGATAAGAATGAACGTCGGCTGCGAACAGTCGCATGTTTTCCTGGATGGCTCTGTTACGTCGGATCAGCCAGTTGTAGCCCATGACCGCGGGCACGGCGACGAACAAGCCGATGGCGGTCATCACCAGCGCCTCGCCGATCGGGCCGGCGATCTGATCGAGGCTGGGCTGACCGGACAACGAAATGCGAGTCAGCGCGTTCAAGATGCCCCACACCGTGCCGAGCAGGCCGATGAAAGGCGAGACCGATCCGGTCGTGGCCAGGATGGCCAGGCCCAGCTGCAACCGCGCGGTGACGCTTTCCATCGAGCGCTGTAACGCGATCGCGAGCCATTCGTTGAGGGGCATTTCTGCGGTGAGATGGCCCTGGTGATATTGCTTCGCGCGTAGCCCGTCTTCGGCCAGCATGCGAAACACATTCTCTCGGCCGCCGAGCGCGGCGATGCCGTCGTGCAAATTGCCCGAGGCCCAGAACTTCTTGCGCGCGTCGCCGTAATCTTTGTTGATCTTCCGCTGCTCCCAGATCCGAGTGAGCGTGATGAACCAGCAGGCCATCGACATGGCCACCAGCACGATCAGGATGGCGTAGGACAACCCGCCCGCCTCGCTCAGAAAACCCAGCATATCGAATTGGTTATGGACTGTTTGCGTCTCGCCGGCCATGGGCTTTGCCTCGTAGTGTGGACCACAGAAGTCGTAGTCACTATGACAGTTGTAGTAGATGCGCGCAAGCGACTTGCGGGCGCTACTACAACGGGCGTAGGCTCAACGACGGTGATCGTTTCGAGGTCGGAATGCCGTCGCAGAAGCTCAGTAAGCTGGAATTGACCATCATGGAGACGCTCTGGAACCAGGGCGCCAGCTCCATCCGCGAAATCCACGACGCCTTTCCCAAGCGGGGCCGGCCGGCTTACACCACCGTGCAGACCATGGTGTACCGCCTGGAAGCGAAGGAAATGCTCAGACGCGCCAAGAAAATAAGTAACGCGCATATTTTCGAAGCGACGATCACCCGCGAGGCTGCCGAGCGCCGCCTGATCGATGATCTGCTCGGCCTGTTCGGCGGTCGTGCGCAGCCGGTCATGGCGCACCTCATCGAGTCGGGCAAGCTGACCATGGGCGATATCAAGGAGGCCGAGAAAATCCTGCGGGGGCTCGGCAAGAAGGACGAGAACGCATGACGGCATTCGCGCTGCACCTGTGGCAATCGACCGTGGTCCTGATCGCGGCCTGGGTGTTGACGCGAGTGTGCCGGCGCAATCCTGCTGAGATCCGGTATTGGATCTGGTTCTGCGCGTCGGTGAAATTTCTGGTGCCGTTCAGCTTGTTACAACAAGTGGGCGACTATCTCGGCCGCTCCTTGCCGGCGCCGATCACGCTGGCGCCGACGATATTGGAAACCGGCAGCGCGATTTTCGTTCCTTCCATCGGCGCCGCCCGATTCGATCATTCCGTGCTGCCGACCTTATCGATCGTCGCGGTTGCGCTCTGGGCGACAGGCTCGGTGGTGTTGTTGTGGCGGTGGTGGTCGCAATGGCGAGCGATGCGCGCGCTGTTGGCATCCGCTCCGTGTTTGCCGATGGATTTGCCTGTGCCCGTTCGCGTCACCTCGGCGGGATTGACGCCCGGTGTGTTCGGTGTGTTCAAGCCGGTGCTGATATTGCCCCGAGCGGTCATGCAGGAGTTGAACGCATCGCAGATACAAGCAGTGCTAGCCCATGAGCTGTGTCATGTCCGTCGTCGCGACAATCTCACCGCCGCGATTCACAAGCTGGTCGAAGTGATCTTCTGGTTCCATCCGCTGGTGTGGTGGATCGGCGCGAACTTGCTGCGCGAGCGAGAGGCGGCTTGCGATGAAGCCGTGATCGAAGACGGGCATGAGCAGGTGGTCTACGCGGAATCGCTGTTACATGTCTGCCGGTTGGGTGTGACGGCGCGCTTCGCCGGGGTCGCGGCCTCGAGCGGTGGCGATTTGAAGCAACGCATGACTTCGATTCTGAGTCCGCAGCGCGCGTCGCCGATCGATGAGCCCCGAGCCATGTTGTTGCTCATGATGGGGATGGCGCTTTGTTACGGGCCGGTGCTGGCGGGTGCTACGACCGGCGCCGCACGTGAAGCGTCCGACGGTGCCCAAATCGTGTTTGAGAGCATCACGCTGTCGCCGGCCGCGCCGCGCTGGCTGCACGATGCCCGGTTCGACCCGGCCGGCCGGCTCGCGCTCGATAACATTTCCCTGCGGAGCCTGATCTCGCTGGCTTATCCGGCGTCGCGCGTCAATGGCGATCCCGAGCTCACGGACGTTTACTACAACATCCAGGCACGCTGGCATTCGGACGCCGAAGCGAGCGAGCGCGGCGTGTATCGCGAGTTGCTCAAGCACATCCTGCAGACCAATTCCAATTTGCAGCTCTACGTGAAGAGGGACTGCGATACCGGCTGCGATCTCATCGCGGGCGAGCTGGTGGCGGGCCGCGTTCATCTTTAACCTCGAATAGTTGGGCGGCGATGTCGGCGGCGGCGGGGGCCGGTCGTCCTTGCCTCGAACCCCCACTACTCGTCAGGAGAGAACAATGCCAGGCACCGTCCGTCTTCACCGCGTCCTTCGTTCCAAGCCCGAGCGCGTTTATCGTGCGTTCCTCGATCCGCAGGCATTCGCCAAATGGCTGCCCCCGTATGGGTTCACCTGCAAGGTGGATCAGCTCGATGCCAGGGTCGGCGGCTCGTATCGCGCGTCGTTCACCAACTTCGGTACCGGTCAGGCGCATGCCTTCGGCGGCAAGTACCTCGAACTGGTGCCGAATCAGAAGATTCGTTACGTCAGCACGTTCGAAGATGCGAACCTGCCGGGCGAGATGCCGACCAGCATCGTCATCACACCGGTCGCGGTCGGCGTCGAGATTCATATCGTGCAGGAAGGCGTTCCCGATGTGATCCCGGTGGAGGGTTGCTACCTCGGCTGGCAGGAATCGCTCGAGCAACTGGCCAAGCTGGTCGAGCCGGAGATTCCTGGCTGAGTCGAGGCCGGTGCCTTTGCGCACACCCCCTGTGCGGCCGGCGCTCTGTTGGAAACCGCGTGATCGCACGCACCATGGTGTCTCCTCAATAGGAGACACCCATGGCTTGGTTCCTTCTCGTCGTTGCGGGCGCCATCGAGATAGCGATGGTGATCGCGTTGAAATCGGCCGAAGGCTGGACTCGCCTTTGGCCGAGTGTCGTCGGGCTCGGCGCGGCGATCGCGAGCGTCGTCCTTCTAACCCTCGCCGTTAAGCAACTTCCAGTGACGACCGCGTACGCGGTATGGACCGGCATCGGCGCGATCGGCGTCTCGATCGTCGGCATGTTTGCGTTCGGGGACAGCGCGCATCCGCTGCGTCTGCTCTGCCTGGCGGCCGTGTTCGGCGGAATCATTGGACTGCATCTGCTGGAGGGGGCGGTATGAGCAAGCTGCTTTATATCGAGGCATCGCCGTCGAAAAGTCGTTCGCACACGATCGCCGTCGCTCAGGCCTTTCTGGAAGCGTATCGAGTCGCTCATCCGCAGGATGAGATCGAGCGCGTCGATTTGTGGGACAGGGTGCTGCCGCCGTTCGATAACGCGACCATCGAGGCGAAGTTCGCGGTCCTGCGTCGAAACGACTTCACGCCGGAACAATTCGCGCGTTGGAATGCGGTGCGCGAGGTTTCACGACATTTCAATTCGGCGGACAAGTACGTCTTCAGTGTGCCGATGTGGAATTTCGGCGTGCCGTATCCGCTCAAGCATTACATCGATGTCGTCACCCTGCCAGGAGAGAACTGGACGTGGTCACGCGCGGCCGGGTACGGAACGATCTTCCAGGGCAAGAAAGCGCTCGCGATCTATGCCACCGCCAATCCGCATGTGCGCAGTGGCGAAGGGATGGACGATTTCCAGAAACCGTTTCTACGGCAGTGGCTGCGCTTCATCGGCATCGACGATGTGCAAGAGATCACGGTCGCGCCGACGTTGTCCGATCCGGAAACCGTCGGCCAGCTGCGGGCGGCGGCAATCGCCTCCGCGACGAAGCTGGCCGCAGACTTCTGAGCTAGCGGTTCTTGATCATCATGCCCGCGATCTCCTTGACCAGCTTGGCCGCGACCAGCGTGGTCTGATTGGAGATATCGCAGCGGGGGTTGTACTCGACGATGTCGGCGGCGACGATGGGTTGCCTGATGGATTGAATCAGATCGATGACCTGGCGCGGCGAAGGCCCGCCAGGTTCACGATGCGCAACCCCTGGAGCGAAGGCGGGATCGAGGCCGTCGATGTCGAGCGAGACGTAGACCGGCGTGTCGAACTGCAATTTCATGCAATCGCTCCAGCGTCCGGCTTCGATCACCTCGACGCCAAAACGCTTGAACTGCTGGCGATGCTCATCGCAGATGGTTCGCAGACCGACCTGAATCAGCCGGTCCGTCAGTTTCTCTTCCATGATCCGCGCGAACGGCGAAGCGTGCGAGCGCGGATTGTTCTGGTACGCGTGATAGATGTCGGCATGCGCGTCGATATGAAGAATGGTCAGACGCGGATGATGCTTGCGGACGCCGCGCATGATCGGATACGTGATCGCATGATCGCCGCCGAGACAAATCAGCGAATCGCTCGACTCCAGCGCGTTGCCGACGGCTTGCTCGATGAGCTGCCACGGATCGTGGTCGCCATCGAACTGAACGTTGCCATGGTCGACGAGCCTGCCGGGCACGCTGAGGTCAACGCCCGTCTCGCTCCACATGCTGTAGGCATCGTTGTGTACCTCGCGACGGATCAGATCCGGTCCTTCGGCCGCGCCTCTCAGGTAAGACGAGTTCTCATCGTGCGGGACGCCGAGTAAGGCGATTCTGGTCATGATCGGATGCTCCTTGCGAGGGTCCGGGCCGGCGTGGCAAAGGGCGATTGTGACATAGCTCACGTAGCAATCGCCCCGGCCCCGGTAATTTAGCAACTGGCCTCCCTCCAGGGCTTCAGCCTCATGCGAACGCCAAAATATCAGTCCTTTGCGCGAGCCGGCGCCGTGGTGCTGCTGCTTGCGATCAGCGGCTGCGCGACCATGGATCGGGAGGAATGCCTGACCGTCGACTGGCGCACCGTCGGTTTCGAAGATGGCGTCGCTGGCCGCTCCGCCGATCGCATCGGCGAGCACCGCAAGGCTTGCGCGAAGCATGGCGTAACGCCGGATCTCACGGCCTACCAGGAAGGCCGCGCGGAAGGCTTACGAGAATTCTGCGTGCCGTCCAATGGTTTCAGACTGGGCTCGCAAGGCGGCAGCTACAACGGGATCTGTCCGGCCGATCTCGATCCCGCGTTCGCGGACGCATATCACTCTGGCCGCCAGCTCTATACGCTGGAGTCGCGTCTGTCGAATGTTTCATATCAACTCGAGTCGGCACGCGGCGAGCTGCGCGCCGCCGAGTCCGATATCGTCACTCGATCGGCGCGGGCAATCAGCAGCGAAGCGACGACGGAAGAGCGGGCGCAAGCCGTGGTGGACGTGAAGCACCTCGGCGAGCGCGTCGGGCAGCTCAAATCGGAAATCCGTCAACTCGAAGAAGAGCGCGTGCACTGTGAGCGCGACCTGCAGGACTATCGGGCGACTCTGCAAATTCCCTGACCGCGACGGGGTCAGCGCCGATTTGATGCGCTCCCTGTGAACGGCCTACGATCGCCAGCAAGCACCGAATGCTTCGCTGGTCCATGACAACTGAAAAAATTGCAGAGTCGTTAGCGGTCCATCTCTGGGCCGTGCTGGCCGTTATCACGCTCGGGATGTTGATGGGCGCGGCACTGCTTTGGCACGCTTTGCAACGATATGGCGGTCGCATTGTCGGGCTCACGCTGGGATTGATCGAGCGCATCCGTCCCCATGCCAGGCGCTTGCCGATCCCACGCACGGTGCACAGTATCTGGCAGATCGCGAGCCGGCTGGGCGTTCAGGTGCTGGTGAGCATGACGGTTGCGATCGTGGCCTGCGTCGGCTTTCTGGAGATCGCGGAAGGCATCGGTGTGGACGAGGAGCTCGGCCAGTTCGATGTCGCGCTGAGCGCAGCGCTGAATCAGCACGCGAGCGAACAGCAGCTGCGCATATTCGCGATCGTTACCCATTTGGGTGACAAGGGCTTTCTCACACCATTGGCGGCGGGCATCGCGGTGGTGATGTTATTCCGGCGATGGTGGTTTCTGGCGGCTGCGTGGATTGTCGCCACCGGCGGCGGGGCGCTGCTGAACTCAGGGCTGAAAGCCCTCTTCGAACGAACACGACCGGAGCATCTGCACGGCTTCGCGTCCGCGCACGGCTGGAGCTTTCCGAGTGGTCATTCGTCAGGCTCGTTCATCGTCTACGGCCTGCTCGCTTATCTGATCGTGATTCATTCGACGCCGCGATTTCATGTGCCCGTCGCGGCGGTCGCGATGATGTTGATCGTGTGCGTGGGATTCAGCAGGGTGGTGTTACAGGTCCACTACTTCAGCGACGTGCTCGGCGGTTATGCATTCGGCGCCGCTTGGGTCGCGGCATGGATCGCGGGGCTGGAAATTTTTCGCCGACGGCAGTCGACGGCTAACTTGATCGATTAGTCACGCGCGCCGCAATCGCTCGCGCGTAGCGTCGCTGAGCGCCGGGAGAAAGCGATGTGAACAAACAGGGTTCGATCAGCTCGAGCTCCTGCAATCGGGCGACGCCGTCGTTGTTGGTCGCCAGGTCCACTCGCGCGTACACCGGCGTCTCGCTGAGATTCGCAAGTACCTGCCGCGAAAGTTCCAGCTCGGCCCCGATCGGTTCCATGGCGTGCGAATCTTCGAAGCCGCGCGCTGCTGACTTCAGCGTAGGAGGCCGGCGGACCGCATGGCTGAAGACGCCGTCGAAAAATACATAAGAACGCTCGCCTTCGGTTTCGAACGCCAGCAGATAGGGCTGCACCATCAGATCCACTCGCGCGGTCAATCGATCCAGCGTCGTTTGCGCCAGGTCCATCGCGGCGAGATCGAAGATATGCGTCTCGGTCGCGCCGGCCGACACCACCGGCTTGATGACGAAGCGAGTCCAACCGCGTTCCGTGACTTCGCGCCGCAAGTCTATCGAGCTGCCCGACGTCACCCAAAGCGTCGGTGTGATTGGAATGCCCTTGCGCTCCAGTTCCTGGAGATAACGCTTGTCGAGATTCCACTCGATCATGTCGACCGGGTTGAACAGCACGGTCCGTGCCTGCACGCGACGCGCCCACGTCATGAACGTCAGTGGATCGAGATGACTGTCCCAGGTGGATTGGACGACTACGGCGGAGAATCGGTCGTAGCTCGCATCGGCGACTGTCCATACCAATGGCGTAGCACGAACGCCGAGAGCGGCGAGCTCGGAGATGACGCCGCGATCATGGAAGCCGAGGTCAGGATGGTTGGAGCAGGTGGCAATCGCGATGTCGATCATTCGTTTGGTGCAGGATTCTCCGCCGGCTCGATTTATAGCACAGGGAGCGCCGCGGCGCGGGTCTACGACTCGAAACGATAGCTGAGCTTGACCAGCAGCTGATCGTCGTCGCGCAAGTCGAATGTATTCCGAAGCAGACGGCCGCGATCGCCGCTCACGGCTTCTTGTTCGTAACCGCCGCGTCCATACACGACATACAAATAGGACAGCGGCGCGATCTCGAAGCGGTAGCGGATCTGCAGGCCGAGGTTGCGAACGCTGAAGTCGTCGACGACTTCGGCGGTCGGTACGGCATTGCCTGCCGGATCGACTCGATAACCCTGGCGAATCTCGGCATTCACCGCGACGGCTTGCAGTTTCAGGCGCAGCTCGTGACGGTTGGTCATGACCCAGTTGAAGCCGGCGCTGAAGTGAGATTCTTCGCCATCGAAGCTGCCGATCAGATTGTCCCGCTGCCATACCAGCCAGTCGGGCGTGTGGCTCGCGTACAAGCCGAGATACACGTTCAGCGCATCGCTGATGAAATAGGTCGGTTCCAGATTGATGCTGTAGCCGATCTTGTCGTTGCCCGCGAGCCCGCCGCTGGAGAGCTCGAGCTCCACGTGATGTGCCCAGTTGCCCTGTCGTGGCCGCTCGTACTCGAAATAACTGTTGAAGTTGGGCGGCAGGTTCACGACGCCATTGCCCCGCGTCAGCAAGTCATCGACGCCCGCGCTGTTGACGTTGATCTGCCCGTATTCATAGCTGCCATCGCGCAGGCGGCTTTCGCGGCTGATGCGAAACTGATGCGTGAGCAATTGGCCGGCATCGTTGCGATCGGAGCTGACTCGCCAGCGCCACTCTTTGGACATGTAGCGCGACTCGGCGGGCAGGCTGGTGAAGCGGCGATTCAGTTGCCAATGGGCGTAGTTGGTGCTGTTACGCGAGAGATAACCGGCGTCGTTGATCTGCAGATCGTTGCTGAAATGCATCCCGATCCACTGCTGGCGCCAGCCATGATCCATCTCGTAATCCGCCCAGATCGTGGCGCCGTCCCCCTGCGTACGCTCGCCTGAGTCTTCGATTTCGCTGCCCATCAGGCGCGTGCGGATATTCCATCGCGCTGTCGGCCGCCAATTGTGATCGACGCCGACCACGCTGGCGGTGCGATCCAGATACGGTCGCTCGACTCGGGTCGCGAGCATGCCGAGGTTCTGACCTGCGAAGTCACGCACCAAGCGTAGCGCGCCGAACGTGCGGCCGGCTTCATGGGCCTCATCCGCTGCGAAGACGCCGTATTTGGTTGCGCCGATGCTGCCGTTCAATTTCAAGGCGCCGGTGATATCGGCCGCGCCTCGGCCGTCGTCGGCGACTGCGCCGACACGCCGCGTATAGAGCAGCTGGCTGAAGTCCGACGGGGTGGTGAACTCGAAAATGCCCTGGTTCTCGGTGAAGAAGGGGCGTTTGTCGCTGATGAAAGTTTCGGTCGCGTCGAAGTTCACGACCAGCTCGTCGGCCTCCACCTGGCCGAAATCGGGGTTCACCGTGGCGCTGAGTTGCAGTTGCCCGTTTGGTTTCCAGAACAGATCGGCGCCGCCGTTGAACTTGTTCTCCGAGTCGATCATGTCGTGCAGACTGGAAACATAGGGCGTGATCGCCAGCAGCGATTGTTTGAAGCTAGTGACCTCGACCGGGGCGAACTCGGACAGGAAGCGCGGCCGATCCCAACTGGCCAGTGGCCACGAGACGCGCTCGCCGGTACTGCCGACGATGCGATCGAGATAGATGCCGATGGTGCGCGTGTCGCCGCCGTTCTCTCGCATCGGTGCGATATGCCATGGGATCAGCAGCTCGACGGTCCAGCTGTCGGCATCGCTGCCGACGGCGTGTCGCCAGTTACCGTCCCAGTCCGGGTTGAACTCGGATTCGTTGGTGAGGATGGCGTCATACATGCCGCCGGTGGAGCTCACCTTGAAGTTGTAGCCGGTGCGGTGGTCGCCGTCGAAGTCGATCATCAGGTCGATACGATCGACCAGATCCTTGAAGTCCCGCTGCACGCGCTGTTGAGTGCGAGCCACGGAAGGCGGCTGGAAATTTCGAAAAGCCACCGCCAGGCCCTCCGGCGTCGCCAGGATCCAGGCCTCGGTCGGCAGCGATGCCGGCTCGCCGTTCAGCGGCTGCGTTTTACGAAAGTCGGTGATGTGCCGGGCGTCCCGCCATTCCTCCGCGCCGAGCTTGCCGTCGATGTCCACCGCAAAGGCTCGCAGCGCGAGCACAGCGAGCAGTAGTCCGAAGCAGCGAGCGCCGCGCGCGATCATCAGGTGGGTCCAGGAGTGAATACGATACTTGTAGGACGCCGAGACGGGTCGAAGGGTTTAACCGGCGGTCCGATTCTGGTCAACTGGCGCGATGAACGAGATCTACATCAGCACCGACGTCGAAACCGACGGCCCGATTCCCGGCCCTCACTCGATGCTCAGCATGGGCTCGGCCGCCTACACCGCCGATAAAGTGCTCGTCGGCACGTTCTCCGCGAATCTGGAGACCTTGCCGGGCGCACAAGCGCATCCGAAGACCGCCGAGTGGTGGGCCACGCAGCCGGAAGCCTGGGCCGCGTGTCGCAAGGACCTGGAGTCGCCCGAGCAAGCGATGTCGCGGTATGTGAGTTGGATCAGATCGCTCCCGGGCAAGCCGGTGTTCGTGGCGTATCCGGCGGGGTTCGATTTCCTGTTCGTCTATTGGTACTTGATCCGGTTCGTCGGCGAGAGTCCGTTCAGTCACTCGGCGCTGGATGTGAAATCGTTCGCGATGGCGGTGCTGAAGGCGGACTATCGCGCCACCACCAAAAAGAACATGCCCAAACGCTGGTTCGACAAGCTGCCGCACACCCACGTCGCGCTCGACGACGCGATCGAGCAGGGCGCGCTGTTTTGTAACATGCTCAAGGAGAGCCGTTCCTGAGGGTCAGCGACCGACGGCTCCCGGGATCTTCATGCGTACGATCTCTCGACCGCTCCGGCTGATTCCATACAACTCACCCGGCCGGCTCTCGTCCCAGTCGATCGCCTGGCCTTCGATCGGTACCGAGATTGTGCCCACGTGGTTGAGCACGGCGCCCGCCTTGGGCAGCTCGAGAATGTAGAGCTCGGGGTGATCGTGCCCCGTCACATACAGTCGCCCGTCCGGGCCCCAGCCGCCGCCGGAGGAGCTCATCGGCGCGAATCGTTCCAGCACCGAGGCGGGAAAGCTCCAGCTCCAGGTTTGACGCCATTCGTCATCGAAGCGGATCAGCACGGTGTGTCGATGATCGCGCGGCGGCTCCCCACCTTTGCCATCGTAATTGGCGAACAGAGCCCACCAGGCTCCGTCGCGTCGTTCCACCCACGTGAGCGAGCCACGGCCGGGCCCAAGCGGCACGCTGCGAACGTGACGAAGCGTGGTTGGATCGAAGAACTCGACGCTGCTCCACTGCGGCACTGCTGGGAAGTTCGAGCTCGCGCACACCAATCGGGCGGTCTCGAGCTCGATCACCGTGCAGGAGTTGATGTGCGGGAACTCGCTCTTGTCGCCCTCCCAGATCGCGACGCGCTCGCCGGTGCGCTTGTCGTACTTTGCGATGGTCCAGTTGCTCACTGCGTAAATGTACTGGGCATCGACGGCAACACCTTGGCGTGCCTCCGGCGCTGGATATCGGCGGATCACCTCGGACGCAGGAGCGTCGGTGCCTGCGTCCGCCAGTGCGCAGCCGGATTGCAGCAGCGCCACGCACACGAATGCGCTCAGTGTTTTCATGGCGAGAACGTTACTCCCACCCACCAGGTACGACCATAGTCCGCGAGCTCCTGCAGGTAACGCTTGCCGGGGCCGGTGTTCTCGCGACGATTGGTGCCTGTCAGATTTTCGCCGGACGCGAACAACGTGAGAGAACGGTTGAAGCGCCAGGTCACGTTCGCGTCGTACGTGTGACGACCCATCCAGTACTGATCGGCGTTCGGAACGGTGTCGTTGATGGTCTCGAGAAAGCCGCCCAGATAATTGTGTGAGATGCGGATCTCGAACGGGCCCTGCTGATAAAACAGGGTTTGGTTGTGAGTGTAGTCGGGCTGCATGAAGAAGCCGGTTTCGCGTGCGCCCGCGGCGGTCAGGAACGTGAAATCGGAATCCAGGAACGTGCCGTTCACATTGAAGCCCAGGCCGTTCCACGGCGCCGGCAGGAATGTCAATGTTTGCTGCCACCCCAGCTCGACGCCGCGCAGTTTCGCCGACTGCGCATTGCGAGGCTGAGTCACCTCCACATTCTCCACGCCGCGGCCGATGCCCAGGTCCAGGGTCTCGGTCGAGGTCAGAGTGAAAATCTCGTTATCGATGTCCTTGCTGAACAGGCCGATCGAGATCGCACCGTCCTTCGGGTAGTACTCCAGCGACAGGTCGAAGCCGCGACTTTCGCGAGGCTTCAGGTCGGGATTGCCTCGGGACAACACCGCCCGCGCACCGTCAAAGGAAATGGTCTCGCGAGCCGAGAGATCGGAGAAGTCCGGCCGGCCGATCGTATTCGTCCAAGCGCCGCGCACGATTACATCGTCACGCAGCGCATAGCGGAGATGCAAACCGGGCAGGAGATTGTCGTAGGAGCCGTTCGAGCTCACTGGAATGAAGTCACCCTGGTAAGCGCGGGTCGAGTCGGAGTCGATTTCCGTTCGCTCGTAGCGAACGCCCGCGATGACGGTGAGCGGCCCACGCTCGTAGGTGCTTTGGACGTAGCCGGCAATCACATCTTCCGTCACTTCGTAGTCCGAGCTGATGTTGTTCACGGCGGCCGCGAAGTTCGAAATGTTGTTCGCCACGAGCGCTTTCGCGGCGTCTTCATCCACGCGTCGATGGATCGCGAACTGTCCGAAGATGCGCTCGTCAGGGCCGGGCGCGACCACTTCGGCGAGCGTCGTGTTGAATCCGGACCGCGGTGTGTAGACCGTCTGGCTCTGATCGTTGTCTCTTTCGGTCGAGCGCGCGACGGCGCCGACCTTCAACGCGACGGCGTCATCGAGCCAGCCGGTGCGAATGTTCAGATCGGTGCGCGCCTGAGTCACGTCTTCGATGCTGAGCGTTCGGTTGCGCGTGTGCGAGTTGAATGCGTAATTGGCGGGATTGTCGTACGCGGCCGGATTGGTCGGATTGAAGCTGAACAGGAACCTGGAAGTATCGTAGTTGAAGCCGAAGTTCGACGAGCCCGCGCCGGTCGTCGTGCGGTAATCGAAGCTGCTGTTCGGCGCGTCGAGCTTGCCGCGTGAGAATTGGGCGTCGCCGCTCCAGGTCAGCGCGTCGGTGGCGCTCCATTCGAAGGAGGCGCGACCCAGCGATGCGGTCCGGCGTGTGACTGGATGATTGAGATGGATGTATCCCCGACCTCGCGCGAAGGTGCCGCTGGTCGGCGTCTGATTGGTCACGTTGCCGAGCGGCTCGATTCGATATTCGATGCGCTCCTCGTCGTCTTCCATGTCGGCGTACAGACCCGACAGCTCGGCTCGGAACGTGTCACTGGGCCGCCAGTCGAATTTCAGATTGGCGCCTTGGCGAGTCTTGGTGTTGTTGTACCAGAACAGG
Source organism: Pseudomonadota bacterium (assembly GCA_023391815.1). Lineage (GTDB taxonomy): Bacteria > Pseudomonadota > Gammaproteobacteria > Steroidobacterales > Steroidobacteraceae > Steroidobacter. Next base: position 8,535 of record JAEWAF010000078.1, on the reverse strand, counting down.
CGATGCTGGGAGGGCACTTGAATGCCGTTGCCGGTCGCGCTGCCCGAATCCACCGGGGCGCCGGCTGCCGTGTACTCGCGAATCGACGGCGTCGCTGACTCGAACTGAGGAATGTCGATGTCGATCTGTTCGCTGGAGGCGCCGACGACGATGCCGAATTGCTGATCGGCGCCGAAGGTCGTGCCGCCCGCCACAGCGGCGCGATAGTTGGTCTTGTCGTTGCGCACTTCGCCCTTGTTCTGCGCGTCGCCCAGCGACACGAGCGAATTCAAGAAGGGCTCCGGCGAATCGAACGCGCTGCGCGTGACGATGTTGATGATGCCGCCGATCGCATTCGCGTCCTGCTCCGGCAACACGGTTTTCACGACTTCGGCGCGGCCGACCATGACCGAAGGCACGATGTCCAGCGGCACCGTGCGCGCGCCGCTTTCAATCGCGCCGAGCACCGCGCCGTCGACGGTCGTGCGGTTGTAGGTGGAGGACAGGCCGCGCAGGACTGGCACGCGAGGCTCGCTTTGATCTTCCATCACCGACACACCCGGAATGCGCCGGAGAGCCGCCGCGGTGTTGTGATCGGGCAGCTTGCCGATGTCGTCCGCCGACACCGCGTCGATCACCTGCAACGACTCGCGCTTCACCTCGATCGCCGCTCGCTGCGCCTCGCGTTGACCGGTGACCACTACTTCCTCGACGTCCTGCGCCATCGCGGACATGACCACGACCGTGGACATCAACGGGACGGCAAGGAAGCCACGAGATCCTGTAAAAGCGCGCATCGACCGATTTCCCCGACTGCTACGAAAGCGCGGCAGGCTAGGGGGGTGGGGCGACGAAGGCGTTAAGCTTGTCTTGCAGATTTATTGCGCTGAGGGATTTCACTCGCCGGCCGGACCGTCCGCTCCCGGCTGGCGCGTCACGAGACCGTCACGATAGAATGCCGGTTCCGCGCCCGTAGCTCAGTTGGATAGAGTACTGCGCTTCGAACGCAGTGGTCGGGAGTTCGAGTCTCTCCGGGCGCGCCACTTCTTCCCTTCATTCCTTCACATGGCTATTCGCCGTGTAGCTCAGGCTCACGCGCCAGCCGCGATCTTTTGAGGGTTCGGCGACCGAGGCGTGGGCTTCGGAAGTGGGGCCGTTCCAGAAGGCGACCATCGTGTCGACGCGCGAGAGCGTGGCGCCGGCGTCGCCCATTTTCTTGCGGTGGGCGGGCGAGGCGAAGTCGTAGGAAGGTGTGCCGCGCTCGCGGGTGACGCGTTTTTTGATGGTGGAGTAGAGGGCCGCGGCGTCGGCTTCGTTCTTGGCGTCGAAGATGTAGCCGCCGCGAAATAGCTTGCCGTCTTCGCACGAATAGACCGCCAGCGCGTCACGATCCAGCTCCTGGATGCGGAACGCGAATTGATAGCCGGAGGGCAGCTTGCCTTCGAACGATTCGGAGCCGCGGGCCGCTTCCAGCGCCGCGATCCGGTCGCAGGGAGCGCCGAAATCCAGAACGCGAAAATCGGCGGCGGGAGCCGCGTCGGCGAGCAGGGCCGCGCCGGTAAAAACAACGGAGACCGCGAAACAGCTGAACCGCACGAATGGCACTCGACAGAAAAGGACGGGGAGCGGGAATTTACCGCATCCGTCGGCTCCAGTGCCCGACGGAATGTGCACTCGATCACTGTCCGACCCTCCCTTAAGGGCGGGGTCGGGCACGGATGGCGCCGGGCGGGCATACAATCCGGCTATGAACAAAGAAGCGGCGCTGGCAAGCCTGGGTCTGCAGGGAAATGAGGATCACGCCACCGTGGCCAGGGTCTACGGCGAGCGGTTGGCTGTCGTGCAGGAGCGGCTGATATCGGCGCAGACCGATGCCGAGCGCAACACGCAAGGTGCCAAGCTCGCCGAGTTGAGCGAGGCTTACGAGTTCATCACCGGCACCGGCCGTTATACGAACGATCCGAGCGCGACCGTCATGCGTTCCGCCACGACGCTCACGCCCGCGCCGTCGGGCGATACGTTTGTTCGGATGGAGCCCGGCGCGGTGATTGCCGATCGTCTGGAGATCGGCAATCTGCTCGGCCAGGGCGGCATGGGCAACGTGTACGCCGCGCGCGATCGACTGAAAGACGAAGATGTGGCGATCAAAGTTCTGCGTCAGGACTTGCAATTCAGTATCGCCGCGAAGGATCGTTTTCTCGCCGAAGCCAAAGTCTCCTGCAGCCTGTCTCATCCGAACATCGTGCGCGTGCACGACGTCGGCATCAGCGGCGGGCTGTACTACTTCTCCATGGAACGACTCAAAGGTCAGACGCTTCGTCAGCGCATGGAGCAGTATCGTCAGAGCAATCGCGCCTTCAGCGTTGCCGAAGTCACTGACATCGCCCGGCAGCTGATCGACGCACTTCGTTACGCGCATCGTTACATCGTGCATCGGGACATCAAGCCGGAAAACATCTGGCTGGCGGAAGACGGCACGCTCAAGCTGATGGACTTCGGTATCGCGCGCGCCTTCGCCAATTCGCAACTCACTCAGACCGGCATGGCGCTCGGCACGGCTTATTACATGTCGCCGGAGCAGCGCATCGGCTCGAAGGAAGTCGACTGGCGCACCGATCAATATGCGTTGGGCGTCGTGCTGTATGAATTGTTCGCGGGCACGTTGCCGACCGGCGCGGTGCAGCCGATCGAGACGATTCGTCGCGACCTGCCGAAGCGGTACGCCGCTGCGTTGATGCGTGCCATGGCAGTGATGCCGGAGGACCGTTTCCAATCGCTGAACGAGTTGCTCGCCGAAATCGAAGCGCCGCCTCCGAAAAAATTTCGTTATGGCAGCCTGGTGCTGATCGGTGCGGGGCTCGCGGCGGCAGCGGCCGGCGCGTTTGTCATCGTCACGAATCAGAGTACCGCGCCAAAACCGGAGACGGTCGCGACGGCGCAGCCGGTTAAATCGACGCCGACGCCAGCCGCGGGATCGATGCAATCGTCGGGCGCTGCAGGCGCGGATGGAACAACGCCTGCCGAGCCGCCGCCGGAAGAAACATCACCAGTCGCCGCCGCGTCGCGCGAGCCTGAGCAATCGACGCAAGCGCCAGTGCAATCGGCCGCCGACGCGATCAGCGCGACGCCATTGCCGAGCGCGCCTGCTCAATCACCGCCACCGCAGCGAGTGGCGAAAGCCACGCCATCCGAAAACGCGCCGTCATCCGCCGCCGGCGGCGGCATCGATGCCCGACGCAAACAATGTATCGCTCAATGCGAGCGCGACGATGGTGAATGCCGCAGCCTGGGACGCCGGGGCAAGCAGGAATGCATGCGAGCCGTCGCGTTCGGCGCCACGCCGGGACGAGTCACCACCACGAACCCCGCCGCGACGAGCTGTGCTTTCTTCGGTCAAGCACGTTGCGAGACTGCCTTCAATCGCGAAGGCTGCCTGGCGCGCATGACTACCAGATACAAAGCGTGCGTCGATCTGCTGGGCGGCACGGTTGCGCAGCGTCGGCAGGATTGCGACGAGAATGCTCGCGAGTCCGACCAGCTCTGCCTGGACGAGCTCCGAGACTGTCGTCAATCCTGCGAATGACGCGCGATTACTTCACCGGCACCATCAGGTGCTGATACGGCGTTCCCGGCCACATGACATAGGGAACGGAAGTGTCCGGATTGGCATCCTTGGGATAGGTGTCGTAAAAGCTCGGGTCGGCGCCCACGATCATCACGTGCGGGCCGGTCTTGATCCAGTGATTCTCCGCGGTCGGCTTGGTTGCATACGGATCGGTGTTGCTGGCGTCGGTGCCGCCGGAAAGCATGTACATGAAGCCGACTTTGCCGTGCGTCGGCGTGGTGTGACCGACCCAGGCGTGGACCCACTCCATCGCGTTCCGATCCATACACATCGGGTCGGGCCCCGGCGTCTCGGGATTGTCGGGCATGCAGGTGAAGCCATTCGTTCCTTTGCGCACCGTCCGCATCTTGCCGTTGGCATCCATCGCCACGACGGTCGCGTGTTGCGACACTTTGGCGGGCGCGGCCGTCATGGCGCTCTTCACCATCTCTGCATCGGACGTCGCTGGCTTTGCGTTCGTCTCGGCCGCGGTTGCATTCATGGTCGCCGCGATGGCGAGTACGGCCGGCGATAACTGCGCGAGGAATCTGTTCATGGCGCTCCCCTTCGTGATCGTGATTGGCAATGTCTGACGCTGTGTGAGAAAGCACAGAGCCAAGCGCGGTGAGGATACGCCGTCGCATCGACGCGAACATACGTAACGTGCGCCGTCAAACCAGCTGCGCGACGCGGCAATTTGTTGCGAAGCGCCTCAGCCGACGACGCTTTTCAGATAACGAAACAACAGCGGATGCGCGGCCTGCAAGGCCTTGCGTTCAGCAAGCTCGTCATCTTTCTTCTGTGCGCGACGTGCTTCGAGCCAGCGATGCACGCATCGATAGTGTTGTTCGCCGGCGCTTTCGGTTCGCGCCAGATCGATGCTCATTTGTCTCGCGAGGCCCGGCTCGTGCAACAGCATCCACGCCGGGAAGTCACAAGGGCTGAGTCCCGCGTCATCCGAGGCTTCGGCGAGATCGTCTTCTGCGGCCAGAAACTCCTGCCAGGCTTTGCCGATGCCGGCATCAGGCTGCTGCGGTTTGCTCAACGCCTCGGACGCGACAGAGGGTGAATGCCAGCACAGAGCGAACCACCCCGTCAGCGATTCGACGCGCCGATGTTGAAACGCGCCACTCTGCGCGACGGCGAGGCACAGCGCCGGTTGTCGCCACCATTCCGGGTCCTGCAGAACACAGGCGCTGACGCCGGCCCAATCTTGCGCTTGGGTCAAGGCGTAGCTGCGATGGAGTTGCGGTTCATCGGCGGAAAACGGTTGATCGTTCAGCGCGTCCGCGAGTTGTCGCCACAGCGGCGTCAGTAGCTCGCGCCATTGCGAGCCGAGCAGTCGTTTGGCCGTTGGCGCCGTTCCCTGAAGAAACGCGAGCGCCTCGCGAGCATTTTCGATCGGGTGATCCAGACGAGCGAGCGCCGCGACCAGGCGATCGTAGCCGGCCAGGTCGGCATGATTGGGGGCGATTTCATACAGACGATCGAGCTGTCGTTGCGCATCGGCGGCATTCATCGCGGCCAGGGCGCGACCGATGCCGTTGGTGAGCGTGGCGACCGGATTGTCGAAGAACAAATCCATCTGCGGCGCCAGCTTGGCCGGAATGAACCGTCCCGCGATGAGACGGTGCATGTCGGCCTGAGCGCTGATGCGCAGGGCTTTGTTGGTGGCCGGCGCATCCGTGTGCCAGGCGGTGAACTCCTGCGCCTGTTCGACCAGCCCGATGCTGCGAGCGTAGTTGACCGACTGTTCGATTTGCGCGCGGATCTTCTCCGGGCTGCCCATCAACATGCCGTCGAGGAATTCGATTTCCTGTCGACGCCAGCTTTCGTAGTCGCTGTAAGCGAGGCGGCCGGTGGCGAGCAACAGCTCGAGCACCGTGAACGCGCCTTGTTCCAACAATTGATCGTCCACCTGCTTCTGCAGGGCGCTATCGATTCTGATCATGGAGCAAACAACATTTCCAGATCGGCCGCGTCCAGTTGCAACGGCGCGGCGTTCTTTTCGGTGTACAGCTGGCTGGCGAGCTGATGTTTCTGTTCCTGCAGCCGCACGATGCGCTCTTCGACCGTGCCTTGCGCGATCAGCTTATACACGAACACCGGCTTGTGCTGCCCGATGCGATGCGCGCGATCGGTGGCCTGCGCTTCGACCGCGGGATTCCACCAGGGGTCATAGTGAATGACGGTGTCCGCGGCGGTGAGATTCAAACCGGTGCCGCCGGCTTTCAAGCTGATCAGGAACAGCGGCACCGCGCCGCTCTGGAACTTCTCGATCAGCGGCATGCGGTCCTTGGTATCGCCGGTAAGCAACAGATAAGGAATGCCCAGCTCCTGCATTTGCTCTTCGATCAAGGCCAGCATGGACGTGAACTGCGAGAACAGCAGGATGCGCCGGCCTTCCTCGATCATTTCCGGCAAGGCATTGCTGAGCCAATCCATCTTGGCCGAAGGAACGGCTTCCTCGGGTTGCTCCGCCGATCCGACCAGCCGCGGATCGCAGCAGGCCTGACGCAGCTTGAGCAAAGCATCGAGCACAGTGATCTGGCTGCGGGCGAGGCCGCGTTCCTCGATGGTTTCGCGGACACGCCGGTGCGAGGCGAGGCGGACGCCATCGTAGAAGTCGCGCTGTTTCTCGTCCAGCGCGATGGTTTCGATGATCTGCGTTTTCTCGGGCAACTCGGGCGCGACGGCATCTTTGGTCCGTCGTAACACGAACGGAGCGATGCGCCGGCTGAGCGACAGCGCACGGTCGCGATCGTTGTTCTTCTCGATAGCGTTACGGTACTGGCGCTGGAAGTCGCGTTCGTCGCCGAGCATCCCCGGCTGCAGAAAGTCGATGAGCGACCACAGCTCGCCGAGATGATTCTCCATCGGCGTGCCGGTGAGGCACAGCCGATGCTCCGCGTTGAGCGCACGCGCCGCCTGCGAAACCTTGGCGCGAGGATTCTTGATGACCTGTGCTTCGTCCATCACCAGCAGATAGAACTCGTGCGCCGTCAGCACTTCGCTGTCGAGCTGCAAGAGCGGATAGGCGGTGATCACGACGTCGACATTGCGAATGGAGGAGAAGAGTTCCTTGCGGCGGCCACCATGCAACGTCAATTGTTTCAGATGCGGCGCGAACTGCTGGATCTCGCGTTGCCAGTTGCCGATCACGCTCACCGGCGCGACGATCAGCGACGGCTTGGTCAGCCGGCCTTCTTCTTTTTCCAACGCCAGGTGGGCCAGGGTCTGCACGGTTTTGCCCAGACCCATGTCGTCCGCGAGAATGCCGCCGAGGCGGCAGCGTCGCAGGAACTGCAGCCAACCCAACCCTTCCTGCTGGTAGGGACGTAACGTCGCGTTGAAACGCGCTGGCGGCTGCAGCGGTCGGATCGCGGAGAAGTTCTTGAGCTCGGCGACGGATTCCAGCAGCGCGGTGCTCTTCGAGCGCAGAACCGGCGCTTCGGGTTCCGAGGTGAGCTGAGCGAGACGACTCGCCTGCGACGCCGGCAACGACAGCGATTGCTGCTTGTTGAGCGCGTCGTGATCGAACAGTTCGACGAGTGTGTCGGCGATGCGTTTGATTCGCTCGATCGGCACCGGCAGGTAACGCTTATCGGGCAGCTGCACGAACAGTTGCTCACCGATCCGATGCACGCCTGCTTCGCCATTGCCAAGGGCGCCTTGCAGATAGTCGACGAGCGCCGGCAACAGATTCACTTGCACGCCGTCGACGACCAGGCCGAGTTTCAAATCGAACCATTCGCGATCGCGGCCGCTGTCCGCGTCCACGTACCATTCGCCCGCGGTGGCGAGGCGATAGGGGAAATCGTCGTTGATGACGACGTCCCAGCCCTCGGCGCGCAGTTTCGGAATGCCGTCCAGAACGAACGCGAGCCAGAAGTCGCGACCTTGCGAGCTGCCCGCGAGCGCGGCATCGAAGCGTTGTTGAATGTTGCGCTCGGCCTGTCGGTCTCTCGGGATTTCGTGCAACTTGCTGTCCGCGACGATGCGGACGTGAGTCATGTCGTCCCGAAGGGAACGGCTGTATACGGGCAGGCCGTTGTAAACGAAGTACAGCGTCGCGATGGGATCTTCGGAGAGATAGAGCTGCGCGCCTACGCTCTTGCGGGCGCGTCGTACTGCTTTGAGCTCGCGCAGCTTTGGCAGGGCGGCGCAGCTGCTCGCGATCTCCTCATTCAATTCGGCGACTTGCTCCGGCGCGACCGGCGGCGAATTCCAGAACCGACGGAAGTCTTCGATGGGGCAGGGCAGGGCCAGCGCACCGACCTCTTTGCTCGCCGGGTCCACATAGGTCGCGACATCGAGATCGAAAAAAGTCGCGACTGCATCGTCACCGCGTTCGGTGACTTCGCATTGCAGGTACTGCTCGCCGTTCTCCAGTTGCTGCCACGACAGCTTCGTCGTTCGCAGCTTGCCTGGTTTCAGCGAAGGCGCGTCGATGGTCTGCCAACGGGCACGGCCAGTCGCGATCACGAGATTCAGAAGGGTCGTGCCTTCGGTATCGCGCAGTAACCAGGGGCCGTCGGTGCGTTGTGAAAGTAACAACTGCAGGATCTGTCGATCTTCCGAATCGACGTAGCGCGGGAAGTCGTTGCCTCGGGGCACGAAAATGCTCGACCCGCCCCGAACGAGTCGTGTCGAGCCGGGCGCCGATTGGCCCACCCAGGTCGAGAGTTGCAGTTCGCCCGCGGACGTCGATTGCAACAGGTAGTAGAGCCGCTGTTGTAACTGCGGGCCGGTGGGCGCAGAGGTCGCCCGTTGCAGTGATGCCGTAGGGCGCTGAGGCGTGGCAACGCTCGGCGCATTGTTTGCTGCCGCTATCGATACCGCGGCGATGTGCACGCACGGGCTGGGTTTACCGCAGCTGCATTCGGCTTCAGCGATCTTTCGATCGGTCGGCGTCGTGTGTCGAATGTAAACACGCTGCCGCTTGGTCGCCG
>JAEWAF010000056.1 GCA_023391815.1 Pseudomonadota bacterium | reverse complement strand
CCAGCTCAGCCGAAGGCTGCGCGCACCCGCGTCAGCGCACCCGCGTCAGCGCCCTACTTGGCCAACAGGAATTTATAGACCACGAACAGCACAGCGATGGTCGCAAGGAACGCGACCGTCGCGACGACCAGGTTCCTGCTCTTGGTCTCCTCCCCCGCGCCCGCTTCGACGATACGTTGGGTGGCGGTGATCGCCCCGCTGTTGGCATCGGTGCGAAACACACACTCGACCGGCCCGAACCGCACCCGATCCCCCGACGCCAGATAACTCACATTGGCGCGCTTGCCGTTGACGAACGTGCCGTTCGCCGACATCTGATCGAGCACCTTCCAGCGCTCGCCTTCATTGACGATCTTGGCGTGCAGCGCCGATACGCCGCTGTCCATGAACTGCACTTCGCGATCCGCCTGGCTGCCGATGGTCCACTCGGCATTGCCCGAATCGCCGACCGCCAGTTGAATGTTCAAGCCGGTGCGACTGCCGGACACCACTTGCAGATGCGGCCCGTCCACCGCGCTCGGTGCAGCGACCAGCGGCGCGGCGCTGCTGGCCATTTGTTTCATCTGCGCCGGATCGATGAATTTCGTCTTGTGGACGCCGCCGTCGGCCATCGCATCGGGATCGGCCCACGCACCAGGGCGCTTGAACACGCCGCTGCTCTCGGCCACCACAGCCGCCGACTCCGGTGCGCGGTACACCGTCTTGCTCTGATCGGGCGGCAGCGGCGCGGCCTGCGAGGGAATCCGAAAATCGAACTCTTCGATGTCGAAACGCAGCCGATCGCCCGAGGCGATCTTCACGCGACCCGAAATTCGGTTGCCGTTGATGAATGTCCCGTTGGAGGAGCCCAGGTCCTCCAGCCAATAACCATCCTCGGCCAGCATGAGCTTGGCGTGTCGACGCGAAGCGTGCCCTTCGGTGAGCAGCACATCGCACTCGGCCTGGCGGCCGAGCAGAGTTTCCGGCTTCAGCTGGATCTCCCGGCTGCTACCGACCTTGATCAGGACTGCGTTGGATTCAGCGACCATAGAACCACCACCACGAGACCGCCACCAGGGTGGCCGCGGCCATGCCGACAATAATAGGTAACATCGACTTGAGTTTCTGCGACGTTCCGCCCGAAACCTCGGTCGCATCCGGCCCGTCGTACTCCACGACCACCGCGCTCACATTGTCGCGGCCGCCTTTGGCGAGCGCCGCGTCGATCAACGCTTCCGTGGCCTCTTCCAGCTCCGGATGGGCTCGCAACACTTCGGCGATCTCACGATCTTCCAGCTCATCGTTGAGCCCGTCGCTACACAGAAGCAACCAGTCTCGCCGTTGCAGCGGGAGCCTGGCGGTCGAGGGCTCCGGCGTGCCGATGCCCAACGTCCGCGTCACTAAATTCCGGTTGGGATGACCGCGCAACTGCTCTTCCGAAAGATTCTCCTGAACTCGCAGCACTTCCAGATACGAGTGATCGCGGGTCAGCGCGCTCAACGATCCTCCGCGCCACAGATAAGCTCGACTATCGCCGACCCAGGCGATCTCGGCCTGCCGCTCGGCGATGCGAGTTGCGACCACGGTGGAGCCCATGTTGTCGTAAGCGGTGTTGGTCTTGGCGGTGGCGGCGACCGTCTCGTGGGCTTTGCGAATCGCATCCACCAGCGGCAGCGTCAACGCCTCACCCAGCAATGTTTCTTTGACGACGCGACTGGCCACGTCGCCGCTGGCATGACCGCCCATGCCGTCGGCCACGAACCAGAAATTGCTCGCCTCGTCCCAACCGATCACGTCCTCGTTCGGGCCGCCGCGACGGCCCGGGTGGGTGCGACCGGAAAATCGTTTGCTGGCGGCTCGGATGCGCACGGTGAGGTCCGTTCAGAAGGATTTCTGCGCGTTGGCCGCGGCAGTGGCGAATTGTTGCGGGCTGAACGTCGAATCGTTCTTGACCGCGTTGTACAACGCATCCAGCGCCGCCTTCTTGCTGTTCCGGTCGCCGATCGTGTAGCTCAGGCTTTCCAAGCCCAGCACGATCTGCTCCGCGGCCGCATAGTCACCTGCTTTGTCGGTAGCCGCGTAACGAGCGAGCGTCTTGCGCATCTTAATTACGTCCGCGCTCGAATATTGTTTACGAGCGAGCGCATCGCGTGGGCCCAGCCAGTTCAGCAACGCCTTCGCCGCCTCGTTCACCGCGGCACGATCGCGTTGGCCGGCGCGAATCAGCGCGTTGGTCAGCTCGGCCAGCTGCGCGGTCGCGGCGGGTTCGAAAGCTTCGGTGAGGGCCTGCAAAACGATGAGATTCTGGGTCTGCAAACGTACCGTCCCCGGCTTGATGCCGGCGCCCGCGCGCGCCGAATTCCAGCGGATCTTGTCCATTGGATGATGGCAGCTGTGACAATCGTAGAAGGCCAGCTCCGGGAACATGTCGCCCGCATGAAACATATTCGTTTGCAGGAGCGACAGATAGCGGCGCGTGGTCTCGATCTGACCCGTGACCCACAGGTTCATGCCGGCGATCTTGCCCTTGCGCCGGTCGTAGTCGGCGTCGACGATGAAATGCGCCGGCTGGTTGGTGGTGTACGCCTCGAGCTCGAAGCTCAAGCGTGGATGACCCGCCCCCATGATGGCGTGCGTCGCGAATTGATCCTTGGTTCCGAGATGACAACCCAGGCAGACCTGAACTCGTTTCAACGGCTGTTCCGTCGGATACATGCCGCGCGCGACGTTGTCTTTATGAGTCGCAGTCTCCGTGGCGTGACTCTCGAGCCATTTTTCCGAACCGCCGTGACATGCCTCGCAGCCCACACCGTCGCTCATCTGAAACTTGGGTCCGCGCTTGTCCGAGGGCACATTGTCAGCATGACAGTCGAGACAGATCTTGGCGGCGGTCGCATTAGGCAGGCCGAGATTGGTGGCGATGCGTTTGGATTCGGGTAGCTCCAACGTTCGGAACGCCTGCGCGTGCCGGTCCTCCTGCTGCCAGATGCGATACTCGTTGAGCGCCACCTCTTTATCCGACTGCGGCGCGAGCTTGCCGTGACAGACGCTGGTGGCGCAGCTCGCCACCCCCATATGTTTGTAATCGGCAATACCCGGCTCGATGGCGAGCGCGCGCACGCTCACCGCCAATAACGCCGCAGCTATCCAGAGCGACTGAGTGTTCGCTCTCCATCCCATAGAGATACTCCGCTACTGCCGGGGGACCCTCTGTTCCACCTGGTCGGTCACATACCACGGCTGCCCATTCGCATCCAGGAACAGCTTGCGCATTTCCTCCAGGTTGAGCGGTCGCGAGCCGCGGCGACCGAACACGGCGATTTGACCGCCGGTCTCGTCCACGCCGCGATCGCGCTCGAGACCTTTCGACAGGCTGAGCGCCGGCTTGCCGGTCGAATACATCGCAATCAGCTCCGGCTTGGGCTCGGGACTGAAGCCATAGAACTTGGGTTGCGAAGCGGGCGAAGTCAGCTGCACGACCTTGAGACCGCCCTTGCCATCCGCCACGTACATGAACAGCGAGGCGTTCGTGGTCGCGACGATCACGTCATGCGCATCGGTGATCTTGCCGCCGGCGGTGAAACGTTGATATTCGAACATTCGTTCGGGTCGCTCGACATCGACGATCACGACACCATCGTTCCCCGCTGCGACGTACGCATACGTTCTCGCGACGAACACTCGCTGAGCATTCTTCATCCGAATGGTGTTGTCCGGCACGAGGCGTGGCGCCTTGGCATCGGTCACGTCGATGGTCTTCAAGCCCTCCGCGTCGGTAACGAAAAGATAGCGGAATTGCAAAGCGGTCGAGCGTGCATCCTTCAACGGAATCTCCGCGATCAGGACCGGGTTCTTCGGTGTATCGACACTGACGATGGCGACGCCCTTCGCCGTCGTGATGTACAGGTAGTAGCCACCGACGGTGATGTGTCGGGCTCCATCGAGCACGCCGCCCGGATTCCAGGTCACCGCACGCTTCAGAAAGTTGTTGCGCGGCTCGCCATCGGCCATCGTGTTCACGTCGACCAGGATCAACCCTTCCTTGGAATCGGTGACGTAGGCGTAGTTATAGAGCGGATGAATCGGTTGCTCCAGGTTCGCGACCCGCATCTTCTCGCCTTCATTCCTCGGCGGATGGATCGGCTGGTTGGTCGGCAGGGCCACGCACGTCGCATCTTTCGTATCGATCTGCGTGTCATGACCCAATGGACTGAATGGCGCGGTGATCAGCCGTTGTGACACGCCTTTGTTACCCTGGCTAGCCACATCGTACACCTGCAATCCGCCGCGACCTTCAGCGACATACAAGTACTCGCCACGCAGCTGTAAACACCGCACAACGCCTGCGCTGTGGCTGTAGCCGTGCTTCAGCTCGCGATCGTTCTCGTTGTGTTCGGCGAACCAATCGGGATAAGCGTACCGATGCAGGTAACTGCCAATGACCGCCTGCGGCTCATCCCACTCGGTCACGTTCACGGCGCTGATCTGACCCTCGCCGCCCACATAGGCGTTGTAGCCCACGAAGTTGATGAAGTTCGTTCCTTGCGCCAGCAGCTGCGCCATGATGGCGTTGTTGTCATTCTCCTTGGACAAATGACAGTCGGTGCAAGTCTTGGTCTCGGTCTTGCGCTCGGTGTGCGGGTAATGCGGGTTGAAGGCTTGCGAGCTGTAGCCGCTGGCCGCAATCGGTGGCTGCTGCACATAGATCTTTTCGCGGTTCGCGTTCGTCGATGACAGTACCAGCGCGGAGCTCGATCTGACCGGCGCGATCTTGCCGCCGGCCGCCGGCTCGCGACGACCGAGCAGGAACATGTCATCGCGTGCGACCTGCGGGTTGTATGTCGCGTAGTTGCGCGTCTCGCCACCTTCGTAATGATGACGATCGGTCTTGGCGTTCGCCTCGATCGGCAAATGGCAACCGCCGCAGCTCGTCGTCCACGAGGTGTGGCAGGTGTAGCACTCGACGTTCTCGTCGGTGTGCGCGAGATTGTTCGGCGCGATGCCCTTGCCCCACTCCAGGGTCGAGGTGTTCTTGCTCATGAGCTTGGCACGCGCGGCCTTCGGGTTGTATTCGGCGCTGTTGGGATCGACCGAGCGCTTCACCAGGCTCACTCGCCATTCGACCCCCGACTCCATCATCGAGCGTTGATACAGCGTCTCGCCGACCCACTCGAAGCGCCGGCGTCCATCGGGCGTTCGCAACGTGGTCATGTCCACGCCGCCGCCCAACGCGGCCGGGCCGGACGTGTACAGGTTCGGAAGCTGCAACGCTGTGCCGTGACAGTCTTTGCAATCGATCTCGACGGCGGCGGCGACCTCGCCATAGATGTAACCGTTGCCGTGATTGTCCTGGGAGAAGTGGCAGTCCACGCATTGCATGCCCACGTCGACGTGAATGGACGACATATGGACCGCCTTTTTGAACTTCTGCGGGTCCTCGTCGCTCACGATCTTGTTATTGGCATCCAGCAGGTTGCCCTTGCGATCCCGCTTGAACACCGCGCGGAAATTCCAGCCATGTCCGTGATAGTCCGCGAACTGCGTATCTTTGAGCTGCGGATTGAGCTCGGAGACCTGCTTCAGGAAATTCACATCCGCCCACTTGCCACGGGTCGCTGCGCCCTCGGGATTGCGATCCAGCACTTTTCGGATCTGCTCGCTGCTCGGGTACTGCTGTTTCTCCGGCCACATGAAGGGCGCGTCGGACTCGTAGTCCCACATCGTGTAACCGAGGAAGCTGTTCATGAACATGTTCGGCTGGTGCATGTGACAGACCATGCACTGGCTGGTCGGTACCGAGCGCGTCAACGTATGCGTCAGCGGGTGACCGGGCTCGGTCTTGCTGATCGTCGGATCGACGGTACGCGTCAGACCTTCATGGCCGAACCTGGCGTAGATGCTCGAGTGGCGCTTGTCACGATCGTTCGCATAGATGACGTGACATGAGGCGCAGCCGGAATGGCGGAAATCGCCGGGCTGATCGTTGGTGCCCATGAACCACGGCAGCGGATCGTTCAACCGGGTCTTGGTGATATTGATCACGGGCACGGCGATTCTCGCGCCCGTGCCCGGCCCGCGATTCGATTGACGGAAGTCGGGTCGCCCGGGCTCTTCGATACGTTGCAGCTGACCGGCCGCATTTGGCAGACCAGTCTCGGCGAACAGGTTGCCGATGTTTCTGCCGCCGCGCTCGAACACGCGAAAGATATCGCCGGGATAAATCGTTTCCCACGAAGGCAGCGGATAGAGCTGCGGCAGGATGCCCGCGACCGCGGCCTGATTGACCAGATGGTCCGGTATCTTCGGTCCTTTCAGCAATACGCCCTGGCCGTTGCGATCGTAAGCTTCGCCGAGAATGTACTGTTTGAAATCCAGGATGCCGTTGTTATAAGCAGCGCCGCCCCAGAGCATCGCGCCCGTCGTATGCATGCTGCGCGCCGAGGCTTCGATGATCTCCATGTGACAGGCGCCACACGACTCTCGCACGATGCGGTAGTCCGATGGGTTGATGAAGCGAATGAACTCGGGGCTTTCCCGATTCAACAACGTATAGGTGCGCTCCGGATTGGCGCTGGATGGATACTTCCACTCCTCCGGAAACTTCGGCAGCACGTGAGCGAGCTCCTGCTGCTTCAGGTACTCCTTGGTGCCCCGCTGAATACCGGACGTCAACCGCACGTTGGCATCGCCACCGTGACAATCGGTGCAACCCAGCTTCACCGCCGGATTCGTGTGCATGGTCGGCTGATCGGTCTGCGTGTGGCAGCTCTGACAGCCCTCGGTCTTCGCCCGCATCATCTCGTCGGTCTGGCTCTTGGGCGCGGACGGCGCGGTCACGTACTTCGGCTCCTCGCCGAACAAGCCGGCGGAAGCCGCACTGTTGAACGCACACAGGATGATCAGTGCCTGCGCGAATCCGGTCGCGAGCTTTCCAAGCGTTGTCGTTGGCATCTTTGGCATGATCTGAGCGCAACCCTCAGTAGGCGAAGATCGCGTTGAGCAGGAAGTAGCCCGGATCTTCGTCCGGGAACAACGCGTCGAAACCATCGCCGGCAATGAGCGTTGCGTAGGAGGCACGGATCACGATGTTCTGCGACATCAGCGGGCGATAGATCAGCGACGCCGACACGTCGTAGCCGATGTGCTTGTCGATCGGGCCTTGATTGCGCGCCACCTCGATCACCGTCGGGTCGTCGAAGTACAGCGTGTTCGCGTTGAAGGACAGGCGCAGCTCAGGCATCAGATCCATGTCCACGCCCAGGCCCGCCATCACGATGCCGGGATTGGTGAAGTTGGACTGACCTTCTTCCTTGGACGAGCGCAAGTTGTTCAACACGCCGTTGCGGGTCGCGAGTGCCACGCGGCCGCCGCCGATCAGCGGCACGGCCTGGCGAATGAAGTAGCTCGTGTCCGCGCCGGCGAACTGCGGATTCTCGAACACCGCGTCGAAGCCGTTGGCCTCGTCATCGAATGGATCGTCATCGCCGCTGCCATACAAGAGCGAGATGCGCGGACGGATCCAGTCGAAGTCCATCGACAGCTCCGCCGCCGCGAACAGCGCGCTGATATCGACCTTGCGATTGACGAAGACGCTCGGCGTCTCGTCGCCGAACGCGTAGTACACCGAGGTCGTGAGATTCAAGCGGCCGAAGTGACCGTCGCCGTTATAGCCAACGTACGTCACGTCGTACTCGCGCAGCTGTTCGAGACCCAGCGACGCCGGCCGCTCGATGAAGCCGTTGGCGTTGTAGCGCAGCTCATCCTCGCGGTTGCGGTTGTACAGCACCGTCGCCTGCGACGTAAAACCGAGCACCGGGAAGTCCTGGCGATAGAGATTCGCGACGAACACGTCGTCCTTACGTGGCGAGTCGCCGACGTCGTTCAAGCCGCTGTTCGTGTCCTTCTCCAGGCGGCGGAAGTACGCGAGGTTGTACTGCCATTTGTTGTTGCCACGAGTGCCGAACAGACGCGCGCCCAGCTGGTTGTCCTGAAACAGGAAGCCGCGGAAGTCCGACGAGAACGGTTGAATGCCGATACGAAAGCTGTCGAAGTCGAAGTTGTCGGAAACGTTGCGCAGATGTTTGTCCACGAACGCCGCCTGCAGACCGACGAACGTGTCGTCTCGCGTGAGACCGCGCCGCGCATCGGCATTCACGCCCTGAATTTCTTCGAACTCGGTGTAGTTGTAAGACACCACCGGCGTCACGCGAAATTCCCAATCGGGTGGCTTGAAGACGGTGTTGCCCTTGTAATAGACGAACTCCGCGCTGATGTTCTGAGCCATCGACCATTGATCGAAGCTGCCGAACACGTCGTTGCCGCCGGGCTTGTCGGTCGAGATCGCGCCGACGCCCGTCGGCACTTCACGCAGCTCGTATAACGTGTCGGAGATCAGGCCCAGGTTGAAGAACCAGTCGTTGCCGACCACGGGCTTGTCCGCTTTGAGCACGTTGCGGTTATAGGGGTCCCACCAACGTTCTTTGTAGCCCAGCGTGTCGACGATGCGCCAACGATCCGGCATGGGCACCGAATCGACGAAATCGGTCACCCCGGGCCGCGGGATCGGCGAGATTGACGCTGGCGGCGCGCGCTCCATCAGCCTTCGACGCGGCGCTCGCCCGGTGTCTTCAACCGGCGGCAACGGCAGGACTTGCTGACCTTCAGGCGGCTGCGGCGGCACGCCTTCGCCGGTCGGCGTCGATGGTTGCTGTGTGCCGCCCTCCTGCGGACACGGCACCTCGGTATAGTCGGGCCGGCGCCGTTTCACGATGCGGCCGATGTCATCCTGATAACAAACGTCAGCGGCGCCCGCGCTGGTGGACCATGTGGTCGCGGTAACGACGAAGGTACTGATCGTGAGTAACGAAGCAGTCAGTGGTCGACGTTTCATGCTCACGTCACTTCCCTCCACACACGTTGTCGTCCGTGCCGTCCATGAATGGCGCTTGTGGACACTGCACGTAACGCAGACGCACGCCTTGTGGCAGCAGAGTGTCGGCGCGCATTTCCTTAGGCGCGTTGTTGATCGCGCCGTTCAATGTTTGTCCCGCGTTATGCAGCCCCATGAACGCGACCATGTCGTCCTGATCGATGCCGTCGCCCGACACGCCAATAGCACCGATCAAAGTGCTGCCTCGGTAGATAGGCACGCTGCCAGGAAAGATCTGCAGCCCATTCGCCAGACGCACGCCGGTGATCGTCTGCCCCACGCTGCTCAGATCGGTTGCCAGCTGCACGCCTGCGCAACCGGGAGTGACATCCGGTATGCGCTGCACGCCAGCGACGAACAGCACGTGCTGAAGAATCGCGTTCATCGACAGGTCGAGCTGCATGCCAGTGGAGAACGGGCTCCACTCACCCGCCGGCTTGCTCAGCGGACCTTGAGTCGCACCATTGATGCCGTCGGGAAAGAACGGTCGCGACAGGTTGCCATTGGCGCGATCGGTGAAGGCGATCTGTCCGTCAGCGAGCGCGCTGGGATTGCCGATGAATGTGCGCAACGCATCCACGTAGCTGCTCAACTGAATCGAGCGGACGACGCTCACCGAGGCATCGGTCGTGCTCAAGTATCTCGCGTCGGGCAAGCTCGCGATGAAGCTCGCCGCCGTGTTCGACGACATGAACGCGGCGGTGCGCGCCTTCTGCAACGATACGTCCGTGCCAAACAACGGCGCATCGCGCGTGCGAGCAACGCCCAGAATCACGCCTTGCGAATCGACCACCGAGATGGTCACGCGAGCCTGCGATCCCACCGGCCGCCGGATCTGCGCACGAGCGCGGTTCGCGACATCGAGCGCCGATTGCAACAACGTGCGGACTTCGCTTTCGGAAAGCGCCGAAGCGCCATCCGTACCCGCGCGCGGCGGATAACGCAGGTTGTTTGTTTCATCGACCAGGACGAACGCATCGCGCCCCGGATAGTTTTGATCGCCATCGGGCCGCACGCCCGAGCCCGGCTGACCAAACACCGTGCCGTCGCGAATGACGCCATCCGTATAACCTGGCACCGGGATCAGCGCCCCCACCGCGGCCGTGAGCGTGTCGAAACCCGGCGCAGACTGAGGATTGGCGCTGAGATCGGCGAACTCCACGTCGGTGAAGCGCAGCACCTTGCCATCGACGGTAATCCGATCCGCCCGCCGATCGACGGGCGCGCCGTAACCGAACGTCGCGGCGAACGCGATTGCCTCGTCCACGTCGATGTCACGATCCAGCACGCTCTTGTCGATGCTGTAGAAACCATCGGCCAGCACGCCGACACCACCGACCACGGTGCCGTTCTTGTACAGCGGAAAGCCTCCCGGGTCCGCCGATAGTCCCAACGGCGTCCGCTGCGGCCCCGGCCCCGGCGCTCCCGTGAAGGATCGGACCAGATCCGAGCACGCGAGCGAACTGAACTGCACGCCGAACAACGGCCCCGCAGGCTGAAAGTCCTCTCCCGGATTGAAATGGTCCTGCACGATCTGGCTCGCCACCCGCGTCGAGAACGCGTTGCCTTCCGAAGACAGATACGCGCCGGTCACGGCTTTCGCGATGGCCGCCGCCTGATCGATGTTGACCATCGCGGCCTGTACTGGCAGACGAATGCCTTCGAGTCCGCCAGAAATCGGCGCGGCGCCGGTTGGCGAGGTCGTCACCGTGACCGAGCGTGTGCTCGCGTTACCCATGCGATACACGGCAAGCACATTGCCAACTCGATCGACGACCGCGATCGTCGCATTCGTGCCGCGCGCCTGTGCTTCGGCGACGCCCTGCGCGATCACTCGCTGCACATCGGCAACGGTGAGATTCGATGTGGAGGTGCCAAGGCACCCGCCGGTGCAAGAGGGATTGCTGTTATCGGTGCCGGTCGTCGGCGTAGTCGGCGAGCCGCCCGAACACGCGACGAGGACTGCCGCTGAAAACGACAACAGCAAGCGCCGCCACGCGCGAATGAGTGAAGTCTGTCTCATGATCCAGCGAGTTCGCCCGCGGGCTCCGGTTTGGTTTCGCGAGCCCGCTCCAATCGAGTGGTGATGCGGGAGCCAGGACCGCTGCTGAAGGTCTCCAGCAACGATCGATCGCGCGGGTGATATTCGTGGCAGCTCACGCATTGCACGGTCACCCGCTCGGCCGCGGCCTTATCGCCATGACACTCGGTGCATTTGGTCATCCCGGGCACCATCAGATCGCTGGCGTCCTCGGATTTCTTGGCTGCATGGCACGAGAGGCACGCGTCGTCGCCGGTCAGCTTGCCTTGAATCTGATGACTGCGATGATCGAAACGATTCGCCGGGAAGTAATCGCGCGCGAATCGGATCGGGATGACCTGGAACCGATCGAACACATTCGGCGCTTTGGTGTCGATCACCCCGTGACAGCCGATGCAACCGCGACGCGTGAACTGACTTTCGATCTCTCGACGCGCGCTGCGCATAGCGCAATCGAACGGCGCACCGGTGCAGGTCTCCTCCTCCTGTTCGTGCCCAGGCAAGCGGCGACGCTCTCGCGTCACCTTGCCCGCGTTCGGATCCGAGAACTTGCGAGTGAAATAATCCTGCAGCGTGAGCACGACTTCGCGCGGCTTGCCATGGGGCAGCTGACGATCCGGCGCGGCCGGATCGAACGTCAGCTCATGACAGGACGAGCATTGTCCTTCCATCGAGATCGGCGCGAAGTGTTCGCCATCGGGCTCGAGCCGATGACAGTCGGCGCAATTCATGGGCTTGCTGTCACCACGACGGAGCACCTGGTTCGGATCGAGGTGCTGCCGATGCGAGAACTTCAGGTTCGACTGTTCCTTCGCTTTATCCAGCTCGGCGATCAGCGTCTTCCATTCATAGCTGAAGCCCGAGCCCGCCTGCGCCGTCGCCGAAATCAGCAAGTGCGCTTTGAATTCGGGATGACGCTGCAAGCCGAAGCCCAGCACGCGATCCTTTTTGATCTGACCGAAGCCGTGCTCGGGATCGCCGTGACAGTCGACGCACATGCCGTCGCCGCTGTTGACCAGGAAGGTCTGCGGCTCGTTGTGTTCGCGATGACAGGTCGCACAGCGCGGTGTCGGCCCGAGCTCCGTCATGGCCAGGCGCGCCGGCATGATGTGATCGTGCGTCGTGCGATGACACTCGGTGCACGCCGCATCCTGCACACGCTGGAACAGCTTTTGGTGGCAGCTCTCGCAGCGATCGCCAATGGCCTGCTGGTGCACCTGGTGAAGCGGCCCGCTGTTCCAGAACTTGTCACCCGGAACCCAGGACGGCGTCGCCGTGCCCGCGTGATGTAGTTTCATGACGAAGAACGGCAGCGCCAGGCCGAACAGCACCACCAGCACTACGCCGGTCCACGCCATGGCACGCTTGCCGAGCCACGTGTGCGACAGGTCGGTGCGAAAGGCGCTTTCGAACGCGCTGGCATCGATGTGATCGTTCTGTTGCAGCTCGATGGCTGCATTGAAGCCGGGCGGCGGTTGCGCGATTCGCAAGCGGTGGCCCGCCAGCTCGATCACATCGCCGACCTTCAGGCGCGCGGACGCCTTCTTCTTGCCATTGAGGCGAACGACTTCGCCGCGCCGACACTCCAGCACCAGCTGCGAGCCTGCCAGCAAGATCACTGCATGCTCGGGCGCGATCCCCCGACCCAGCAACTGAATGTTGCGATCGGCGGCACTGCCGAGGGTCAGCTCCTTGGTGACGATCTCGGTGTCGTAATATTCGGGGATCCCGTCCGGCCCTTCCCTCAGCTCGCGTAGCAATGCATCCATGCGAGCGGCCTACCAATAGAAAAAGGTCACGACGATGTGCAACACCAGCGCGACCAGCAGCGCGATGGAGACGGGCACATGGAAGTACAGCCAGATCTTCAGCCAGCCGTACAGGCGAATGTCACGACGAATCCGTCGTAGCACGGCCTGCCGCCGACATAACAGCACGATGAGTTGCTGGAGGTTGGCGGCTTCGGCGCCCTTGGCCGCTCGTGGCAGGCGCGCGCCGACGAAATCGATCACTTGCTGCTGGTCGGTGTTGCGGACCGGCTCGCCCTCACCGCGCACGAAATACGAGCCGTCGCGACTGAAAAGCTGCGAATATATTCCGCCGCCCAGCGTCGTGCGCTCGATACTGCTGTCCACGGCGATGGCAATGTCCGGCGCGCAACGGCTCGCGACCGAGCGAGCATTGCGATCCAGCTCGAACAATTCGGCAAACAGCTCCGCGCGTGCCCCACCCTCGCGGTTCTTGGAAATGAGCTGGGGGTAGCTCATGTACGTGTACAAGCCGAAGAAGCCACTCAGGATCACCACACACATGAGCACATACGCAAGCGTGTGCAAATTCCAGCCAACCTGGATGCCGGAATGTAAGGTGGCGATCACGACGAGGGCCGAACCGAGGTACACGTGGGCCGAAGTCCAGCCCTGCACGGTGCCGCTGGTCGAGCTGTACTGGCGCTTGCGGACACCGAGCATGGTGAGCCAGACGATCAGCAGCGCGCCGACCGTGCCGAGCACGTACCCCTGCCAGGTGCCGCCGTTCGGTGGCTGGGAGTCGCCCTGCGTGACATACAGAACACACGAGGCCACGATCAGCGCCAGCGACCACCACAGGTAGCGCGCCCCCCGATACGAAAGCAGATTGCGGTGAATCACCGCTTCCGCTCCTCGACCAGGTCGATGAACTGCTCCGGCCCGATGCGAATGGCCGCACCGGTCGGACACGCTCGCACGCAAGCCGGTCCGCCCTGCAGGCCGACGCACGCGTCGCACTTGGTCGCTTTCTTGCCTTTGTCCTTGGCCTTGGCGGAGGGTTTGTAATCGGGCTCTTCGCCGGGGCCGCTGCCCAGCGCGAACAGCATCCACGACACGAGCCCCGGTTTCTTCGGCGCGTCGTAGACCATGCGGATCACGCCGTAGGGACAGTTCGCCTCGCAGTTACCGCAGCCGATGCAGGTCTCGTTGATGTAGACCTCACCGCTCTCCGACCGGCGCAACGCGTTCGGCGGGCAGTCTTTCATGCAATGAGGCTGCTCGCAGTGACGACACGAGATCGGAATGTGAATGTTGGCGAAGGTCGCGCCGGCTTCACGATCCAGTCGCGAAATGCCTTCGTGCGTTTCGGCGCACGCCTTCTCGCAGTTGTCACAACCGACGCACAGCGCTTCGTCGATGATCAGGACATTGGTGGCCTCGCCCAGGCCTTCCTCCATCAGGAAGTTCATCAGCGTGCCCGCTTCGGGCCGGACCTGCATGCGTGCGTTGTCCACGACGCGTCGGCTGACGTCTTTCTGCAGCGGATCGAGTCGGGCGTCGTCACGACGCGTCAGCTCGAGGAATTCCTTGCGCTTGATCTCGATCAACTCGGCGGCGACGTTCGCGCTCGCGGTTTCACGTCGCACCGGATCGCCCATCAGCGCCATCTCGCCGATGAGCTGACCGTAGCGGACTTGCGACACCAGCTGGTCCGCATCGCCCTGCCGACGTAACAACGTGATCGCGCCCGAGCGCAACACGAACAACGAGTCGCCGATCTCGCCTTCGCTGAACAGTACTTCGCCCGCTTTGAGCCGTCGCAAAGTCACGCGCGTGGCAATGCTTCGAAGCTCTCGAAGCGTGGCGAACGGCGCGAAGTGTCGCTGCAGCTCGCGCACGATGAAGATCCAGTCGATGCCGCTGCGAACCTCCTCGTTGGAGTTCATCAGCTTCACCATGGTCCGGCGCGGCGTTTCCACCAGGATGCAGCCGGGACCCGCGACTGCTTTTTCGAGGCGCGGCCGACCCGAGAGCAAGCTCATCTCGCCGAAGAACTCACCGCGCCCCAGGCGCGTGCGGATCTTCTGCGGTCCGGTGGCTTCCAGCAGCACTTCGCCATCGACGATGGTGAAAAACGACGTGCCGAACTCGCCCGGCTCGTAGATCACCTCGCCTTCGCGAATGACTCGGGTCATGCGTGGCTGCGGGTCTTTCGCCGCCAGCTTCTTCTGTAGCACCGCCATGCGCTTGCGGGCATCGTCGAACTCGGCGCCCGCCGGGAACGCGACCAGCAGATCGCTCTCGATCACCAGCTCGCGAAACGCCAGTGCATTCATCTGGCGAAACATCGGGATCAGGGTCTGGAAGCGCTCGATGATCTCATCCACCGGGCGTTCGAACGGCAGCCCGAAAAACTGGTATTCGAGCAGCGGATGATCGGCCGGCTTCACCTCGTTGCCGTTGATGAACTCGATCACGTCGTAGCCCTGGTTCATCGCCTGCTTGATCAGCGGATAACCCGCCAGCGAGCCGATGATGTAGACCCCGGGCACGTTGCTTTCGTAATGACGGCTCAACTCGGGAATGGCATCGGCGCGCTCGTTCGGAAATTCGATACCGATGGACTCGACGAACTTGCGCGGCGGGATGGCGCCCAGACGCGCGATGATGCGATGACATTGCACCGTCTTCTCGCCCGCCGGGGTCTGCATGACGACACTCAGCGGCATCGGCCCGTTCGTCTGCGTGACGCTCTTGATGCTGGTCTCGTAATAACAGTTCAGCCGCCGGCGCGGATCGGTGATGGCCGCGACCACGGCGTTGAGGTTGGCGTCCTTGGCGCGACTGAATTCCTTGCCGCGATTCAAGATCCAGACATCGTTCTGCTCGGCCAGCGCCAGGGCATTTTCGATGGCCGAGTCGCCGGCGCCGACCACCAGAATGGTTTCGTTGCTGAATTCCTTGGGGTCGTCGAGCTGATATTGAACCCGCTCGAGGTCCTCGCCGGGCGCGCCGAGCTTGCGAGGATTGCCTTCCAGGCCGATCGCGAGCACGACCCGTGCGGCTTGTAGGGTCTCGCCGGTGGCGAGCTGGATCGCGAACGCGTCCTTGGCGCCGACGATCTTGCGGACTTCAGCGTTCTGCCGGATGTTTACATTGAGCTCACGCAGACCGTCGCCCCACGCCGACAGAATCTTTTCGCGGCTGCCGGCACCGAAGCTCAGATCGCTGCGCAGATCCAGGAAGCCGGGCTCGGCCATCACATGCTTACCTTTCTGGTAACGCTGGATGGTCTTGGCGTGGGCGCTGAAGCCTTCGAGCAGTATGTAACTGGGACTCGATCGCCGCGCCTGTCGATCACGCGCGGCCGCGCGTGCCGCTGCGCTCAGGCCCGCGGGGCCCGCGCCGATGATTGCGATTTGGTACATACGGAAACAAATGCGCCAGCACTTGCTCCTCCCTGCGATTGCTTGCGACCCGCTGCCATCCCGTACGACTTTTATTTGTTAAATTCGCGACGGATGCTACCGATCCGGCCGCGATGCTAGCAAGCTGTCTTCCGTGCGCTACGTCACGGAATCCAGGACGTTTGTGGCGGCGAATAGCTCATGCGCGCGCTGGCGAGAGGCTCGTGCGATCGATCCCGATGGTTGACTCGAACTCGATTCGCCGGCCGCCGCGAATTGGATGCGCGGCCGCCCGAATCGATCGGCCCGAAACATTCATCCGCTGTACACCGAACACATGGTTTCATCGAAGAGCCCGGGTATAGGGACATCCCCCGCCGCCGAAGGCGGCGAGCGAGTGACAAAAGTCACGCCTTTTGCCGCTCGCACGAGGGTCGTGGCAGGATGCCCGAGCCCGAGTCGAGAATAATGGTTCTAAAGGAATCGCCGATGAGAATGCTCGCCGCCGTCCTGCTCTCCACGCTGGTCGCCCTACCGGCCTTTGCTCAATCGCGGGAATACCAGGGCCTCCGGTTGCAGGCGCCGGACGCGACCGATCAAATCGTCGTGCGCTGGCGCGACGGCTCGAAAGCCACGCTGTCGACCTCGCCCGCGCAACGCGCCAGCAAGCTGTCAACGACTTCAGGCCTGGGCATCCAGCACAAACGCCGTAGCACCCCGAACACCGAGGTCTACAAGCTCGACCACGCCGTGAGCGGCGCCGAGTTGCAAGGCGTGCTCGACAAGCTCAATGCCGATCCGGACGTGGCGTTCGCGGTCGCCGACAAGCGCCGCCAGATCCAGAAGGTTCCCTCCGACGAGCTGGCGCTCGATCAGTGGTATTTCCTCAGCGCGGAACCGGCGGCCACTCGTACCGACCAAGCCTGGGATGTGACGACCGGCGACGCGAACACCGTGGTCGCGGTGCTCGACACCGGCGTGCGTCCCGACCATCCCGACCTCACGAGCAAGCTGGTAAGAAACGGGAATGGCGAGCTCGTCGGGTACGACTTCCTCTCCGATGCTCGCACCGCCAACGATGGCGATGGGCGGGACGCCGATCCCAGCGATCCGGGCGACTGGGTCGATTCAACCGATCGCGCCTCGGCGTTTTTCAGCGGTTGCTCGGCCAGCGGCAGCTCGTGGCATGGCACGCGGGTCGCGAGCTTGATCGGGGCGAGGAGCGACGATGGCTATGGAGTCGCCGGCGCCGGCTGGGCCACCAGGATTCTGCCGGTGCGCGTCCTCGGCAAATGCGGTGGACCCGATTCCGACATCATCGACGGCATGCGCTGGGCCGCGGGTCTGGAGGTCGAGGGCGTCCCTCCGAATCCCACGCCGGCAAAGATCATCAATCTGAGTCTCGGCGGCAACGATAGCTGCAACGCCTTGTGGCAAAGCGCGATCGACGAAATCACGGCTCGGGGCACCTTGGTCGTCGCCTCGGTCGGTAACGAAGGCATTCCGCCCGGCACGCCCGCGAACTGCAACAACGTGCTCGGCGTCGGCGCAGTTCGTCACGCCGGCAGCAAGATCGGCTTCAGCAATCTGGGTCCGGGCACGGACATCTCCGCCCCGGGCGGCAACTGCGTGAACGAGCCGCCGTACACGACCGCTGCACCCTGCGTGTATGCGATCCAGGTCGCCATCGATATGGGCAGCACCGTCCCGGTCGGCCCCACCCATACCGATAAAGTGAATCGGCCCAATGTCGGCACGAGCTTCTCGGCGCCCCTGGTGGCCGGCGCCGCCGCGCTGATGAACGCGGTGAATCCGCAACTCAAGCCGGATCAGCTCGCGACCTTGCTCCAGGAGTCGGCGACGCCGTTCCCGACGTCCAGCCCGACGACGAACCGGATCTGCCGCGTGCCAACGACGTTCGTGCAAGGTGAGGAATGTATCTGTACGACGGTCACCTGCGGCGCCGGCATGCTCAACACCAAGGCGGCGGTGGATGCGGCCGGCAAACCGTTCGGCATCGTGCAGTCGACCGCGACCATCAATCCGAACGTCGCCGTCAACATCAGCGGCAACACCAGCTTCGCGGCGCCTGACCGCACTGTGGCGAGCTATCAATGGAGCGTCGTGAACGTGACGGGGGCGGCCCCAACCATCGCCGACGCAGCGGCGGCGTCGACGACATTGCAGGTGAATGGAAACAGCCGCTTCACGTTGCGGCTGCGAGTGACCGATAGCGCGGGCGCGACCGACGACACCGATTTCGCGATGGTCACGACCACGCCGCCGGACACACCGGCGCCGCCGCCGTCCTCGCCCATCGGTCAGAGTGGCGGTGGCGGCGGCAGCTTCGACTGGTTGCTATTGGTGCTTGGCTTGTTGCCGCTCGCGCTGCCGGCCCCCCGCCGCCGCAAGGTCGCGAACGGCTCAGCCGGTCGCGGCCACCGGCGCCGTCGCCGCGAGCACTTCGCGGAGTGATTTCTCGATGATGTCGAGGCCTTCGTTGACGATCGCATCCGATGCGGTCAACGGCACCAGCAGACGAATCACGTTGGCATAGAGGCCGCACGACAACAGCACCAGGCCGTTGGCCGCCGCGCGCTGAACCAAAGCTTTGGTGAGGTCCGCGTCCGGCGCGTTCGCATCGCGGTTGCGCACCAGTTCCATCGCGACCATCGCGCCCAGAGCACGCACTTCGCCGACGCACGAGAACTCGTGCTGAAACTTGCGCAGCCGCTGCATGAGAAGGTCGCCGACCTGGTTGGCACGCGCCGGCAACTTCTCTTTCTCCATCAGTTCGATCACGGCGAGCGCAGCGGCACAGCTGACCGCCGAACCTGCATACGTACCACCGAGGCCGCCGGTGATCGGCGCGTCCATGATCTGCTGCTTGCCGACCACCGCCGCGAGAGGGAAGCCGCCGGCAAGGCTCTTCGCCATGGTCATCAGATCCGGCTCGATGCCGTAGTGCTCGATAGCAAACATCTTGCCGGTGCGAGCGAAGCCGGTCTGGATTTCATCCACGATGAGCACGATGCCGTGCTTGTCACAAAGCGCGCGCAGCGCCTTCATGAACTCGACCGGCGCCGCGTAGAACCCACCTTCACCGAGCACCGGCTCGATGATGATGGCGGCGACGCGTGACGGCTCGACATCGTATTTGAAGAGTTGGTCCAGCGCGGCGAGGCTGTCTTCCGACGTGACGCCGTGATACGTCACCGGAAACGGCACGTGATAAACATCGCCCGGGAACGGACCGAAGCCCACTTTGTAGGGCGACACTTTGCCGGTCAGCGCCATGGCCATGTAGGTGCGGCCATGAAAGCCGCCGCCGAACGCGATCACGGCGGAACGACCCGTGTGAGCGCGCGCGATCTTCACCGCGTTCTCCACGGCTTCTGCACCGGTCGTGACAAGCATCGTCTTCTTCGGCGTCGGTCCCGGCGCGAGCGCATTCAACTTCTCGGCCAGCTCAACGGCCACGCGATACGGCGTGATCATGACGCACGTATGAGTGAAGCCCGCGTCGAGCTGTTTCATCACGGCGGCCTTCACATGCGGATGCAGGTGCCCGGTGTTGAGCACCGCGATACCGCCGGCGAAGTCGACGTAACGGCGGCCGTCCGCATCCCACAGCTCGGCGTTCTGCCCCTTCTCGATGTAGACGGGCAGCATCGTGGACATGCCCTTGGTGAGCGCAGCGTTGCGCCGGGCGTGCAGATCGGAGTTCGCTGACATGGCTGGTCTCGACAGTAGAGATGAGCAAACGTCGTGGGGGGC
>JAEWAF010000088.1 GCA_023391815.1 Pseudomonadota bacterium | reverse complement strand
GTGCCGGGGTCCATCGTGCGGCAGGCGAGCCCTTGCGCCTCTTGCGTCGCTCGAGTGGATAAGTGGACCCCGGCACTGCGGCCAGGGTGACGAATAGGATGCGTCGCTGCGCCCCGGGCCTAACCCGAGCAGTTCCAAAGCTGCGGTTGAAATGGTCGGGGCGACAGGATTCGAACCTGCGACCCCCACACCCCCAGTGTGATGCGCTACCAGGCTGCGCTACGCCCCGACCAAGGCCCGGCCCGCTATGGGTCCCGGGAGGTGCGCCCCTTAAGCGGGTCCGCGGTGCGATGCAAGCCACGGCGACAAGAGTTGCGCGTGCGGACAGCCCATGTTAGCGCGCGCCGCTTGAACGGAGCGGTTTTCCGCCCCGCCTACAGCCATACCGGGAACCCATGTTCATCACCCCAGCCTATGCGCAGACCGCAGGTGCGGCAGGCCCCGCGAGCAGCGCCGGCGCGATCGCGTCGCTGCTGCCGCTCGTCCTCATCTTCGTGGTCTTCTATTTCCTGATGATCCGCCCGCAGCAGAAGCGGATGAAGGAGCTTCAGAACGCGGTGAATTCCGTGAAGAAGGGCGATCAGGTCGTCACCGGCGGCGGGCTGATCGGCAAGGTGACCAAGGTGAGCGACAACGAGGTCGAGGTCGAGCTCGGGCCCAACCTCAAGGTGCGCGCGGTCAAGGCGACGTTGCAGAGCGTCACGCCGACCGGCACCGGCAAGCCCGCGAACGACTGATGCTCGATTTCCCCCGCTGGAAGCGCCTGACGATCTTCATCGGCCTCGGGCTGATGATCCTGCTCGCGGTGCCGAGCTTCTTCTCGCAGAACCAGCGCGCCGCCTGGCCGAGCTGGGTGCCCAAGCCCGCGATCAACCTCGGCCTCGACCTTGCCGGCGGCAGCTTCCTGCTGCTCGAAGGCGACACCGCGGGGGTCAAGCAGGCCAAGCTCGAGCAGATGAAGGAAGAGGTCCGCAGCGCGATGCGCCGCGACCCGCGCGTCGAGGTCGGCGACATTTCGGTCCAGAACGGCCAGCTGAGCTTCATGGTGCGCGACCCCTCGAAGGTCGATGCCGCGCGCGAGAAGCTGCTGTCGATCACCGGCAGCGGCGTCGGCACCACTGGCCAGCGCGAATGGGACGTGGCGGTGCGCGACACCAGCGTCTTCGTTCTGACTCCCACCGACGCGGGGCTCAACCAGTCGATCGAGACCGCGATGAACGACGCGCGCGAGGTGGTCGACAAGCGCATCAACGCCATGGGCACGCTCGAGCCCACCGTCATCCGCGAGGGCTCGAA
The DNA here is from genome assembly GCA_023391815.1 of Pseudomonadota bacterium. Lineage (GTDB taxonomy): Bacteria > Pseudomonadota > Gammaproteobacteria > Steroidobacterales > Steroidobacteraceae > Steroidobacter. The sequence goes on along the minus strand of JAEWAF010000088.1, from coordinate 1,897 downwards.
CCGCATCGTCGTCCAGGTGCCGGGCTTGCAGGATCCGAGCGCATTGAAGGCGCTGCTCGGCCGGACCGCCAAGCTCGAGTTCAAGCTGGTCGATGTCAGCGTCACGCCGCAGATGATCGCGCAGAACCAGGTGCCCCCGGGCAGCCAGGTGCTGCCCTATGCCGAGAGCGGCGGCGCGATCGCGGTGTTCCGCCAGGCGATGATCACCGGCGATATGCTGGTCAACGCCAATCAGGACTTCGATCCGCAGACCGGCCGTCCCGGCGTCTCGATCCAGCTCGACGGCGCGGGCAGCAAGCGCTTCGCCAAGGTGACGCAGGAGAATTCGGGCAAGCCCTTCGCGATCATCGTCGACAATCAGGTGATCTCGGCGCCCAACATCAACGAGCCGATCCTCGGCGGCAGCGCGCGCATCTCGGGCGGCTTCACCGTCGATACCGCGAACCAGCTCGCGATCGCGCTCCGCTCGGGCAAGCTGCCGATCTCGCTGAAGGTCGTGCAGGAATCGACGGTCAGCCCCGAGCTCGGCGCCGATTCGATCAAGGCGGGCGTCACGGCGTCGATCATCGCGGTGGTCGCGGTCATCGCCTTCATGATCCTGACCTATGGCCGCTTCGGCATCTATGCGACCTTCGCGGTGATCATCAACGTGCTCGTCATCCTCGCGGTGATGGGGATGCTCAACGGCACGCTGACGCTGCCGGGCATCGCGGGCTTCGTGCTGACGATCGGCACCGCGGTCGACGCCAACGTGCTGATCAACGAACGTATCCGTGAGGAAAGGCGACGCGGGCGAAGCGTCACCCAGGCGATCGAGCTCGGCTACAAGGAAGCCAGCCGCACGATCTTCGAAGCGAACGTGACTCACGCCATCGCCGGCGGGATCATGCTCATCCTCGGCTCGGGCCCGATCCGCGGCTTCGCGGTGGTGCTGCTGATCGGCATCGCGACGTCGGTGTTCACCGCCGTCGTCTTCACGCGGATGCTCGTCTCGATCTGGGTGCGCAAGCATCGCCCCAGCGAAATCCACATTTAAGGACGCGCACCATGCGGCTCCTCAAGATCATTCCGGACAACACGAACATCGGGTTCGTCCGCATTCGCCACATCGCCTTCGCGGTGACGGCGCTGCTCACCGTCGCGGCGCTGGCGCTCGTCTTCGCACGCGGGCTCAATCTCGGCGTCGATTTCGTCGGCGGCGTCTCGATCGAGGAGAAGTTCGTCACGACGCCGCCGCTCGACGAGGTCCGCTCGACCGTCAACCATCTCGGACTCGGCGAAGCGACGCTCCAGCAGCTGGGCGACAAGAACACGATCACGATCCGCCTGCCCCCGCCGCAATCGACCGAGAAGGACGCGGTCAACAAGGTGGTCGAGGCGGTGAAGACCGCGCTCGCCGCCAAATTCCCCGGCGCGACCTTCAGCAATTATTCGACTGTGTCGGGCAAGGTTTCGGGCGAGCTCATCAACAACGGCATCCTCGCGGTGGTGCTCGCGATCATCGGCATCGCGATCTTCTCGTGGTTCCGATACGAATGGCAGTTCGGCGTCAGCACCGCGGTTGCGATCGTCCACGACGTGCTGATGACGCTCGGCTTCTTCGCGCTCACCCGGCTCGAGTTCGACCTGAACATCGTCGCCGCGGTGCTGACGATCGTTGGCTATTCGATCAACGACAAGATCGTGATCGACGACCGTATTCGCGAGAACATGCGCAAATACCGGCAGATGGACATGCGCTCGCTGATCGACCTTTCGGTCAACGAGACGCTGCCGCGCACGGTGATGACCTCCGTGACGATCCTGCTGGCGCTGTTCGCGCTGTTGATCTTCGGCGGCCATGTGCTGCGCGGCTTCACGGCGGCGATGATCCTGGGCATCGTCATCGGCACCTATT
>JAEWAF010000057.1 GCA_023391815.1 Pseudomonadota bacterium | reverse complement strand
GGTCGCGGCGGCTTCCCCGCGAATCTGCCGTTAGAACGGACGTCTCGGCGCGCCGCCCGCAGGGCGGTTGCGCCTCGGACGCGACCGGAGGCGATGCCTCACGTCTGAGCTCTAATCGTTTCAGGTGCCTTTCACGGATGAACGTTTGGCTGCGTGCTATTTGAACCGAGCTCAGCTGAAACAACACGCTGGTTGTTTCTTCGCTCACGAAGAGCGACAGCTTCAAACATCAGCTGCGGTTGAGGCGAAGCGCCGAGGGGGACCTTCCTCCTCTCGGCAGATTCGAGGTACAGGGACGTGTCCTCGAAATCAGCGCACATCATGGACGTGCGCCTAGGAGCGCAACGCGCGACGGGCGAGCGCGGTGCCGAGAGGAGGAAGGTCCCCCTCGGCGATTCGCCAGCCACCGACCCTCTTAGAGCCGCAGCGATTCCCAGCCACCGACGTTTCTTGATCTCAACCTCAGAGCGACCTTCCAAACAACTCACATTGCGGCGGTCTAAACCCCTCCGGCGTCGGCGGGTCCCGATGGACCTTCAAATACTCAACCAGCGCGAACCGTTGCTCATCCGTGAACTCCGGTCCAATCACCCCCGAAGGCAGCGGGTTCGCCTTCGGGTCGGAGAGATGTTTGCTCCAGGTCGCGGCGTCGGCGGAGAAGGCGTGGCCGATGTTTCTGTTGCCGGGGATGGTGGTGTCGAGCCAGAAGCCGTCGGCGTCGCCTTCCGCGTCGGGTTGGGTCATGTAGCCGACGTGGACAGGGTCGAAGTCGCGGCGGCCCACAAAGAATTTCTGGTCGCGTTTCTGCGGCGGCACCAGCATTTGATACAGCGTCGGCACCGAGCCGTTGTGCAGGAAGGGCGGCGTCGCCCACACGCCCTGAAGCGGGCGGGGCTTATACCCGGAGATCTGCTGCGGCAGATCCAGCGCACCGAAACCTTCCAAGCATTGCTGAGTCGCGTAGTCGATGCCGTAATCCGCATAGAAGCGGTTCTTGATCAGGATACCGACCAGATTCAGCGCCAGGCCTTCGCTCAGCTTGGTCACATCGAGCCCCGCGACGGTCTGTTCGATATTCCCCGACCCGTTGCGCACGTCCCAAAGCAAATTGAGCGTGTGACAGTCGAGCCCGCAGTCGAGCGGATCGTCCGGCTGGGCGGCCGCTACCACCGGCATGGGCGACAGCAATGTTTCCAAAGCGGCGTCGATTGCCTCGAAGCTTTCCTGCGGCAGACTCGGCGTGGGATTCGCGTCGGGATCGGGATAGTTAGCAAGCAACGTGGGCAATTCGCCCGGTGGCAGCTGTTGCTCGCCACGCAAGCGAACGACTTCACGCAGGCGGAAGCGCGCGTCGCGTGCCAGTGAGCGAACCAACAACGGCCGCAAAGCATCGGCGAGTTGGGCATTCGTCAGGCCCGTCGTCGAGAGATTGTAACGACGCTCCATGAATCCCTTGGCCGCGTTCGCATCGGTGCCGATGTGTTCCAGCGGAATCACTTCGATCCGCCATTCCACCTCCGGAAACGGCTTGAGCGGCGCGCTCGCCTGCTGACGCGCGGCATCGGAGACATGGGGGCCGTGGCAACCTCGGCAGTATTGTTCGAACAGCTTCGACCCTTGCTCCGCCTTGGCAGTGTCGATCGGGCCGAGGATATGTTCCGGCCAGGCCGGCGGCGCGAGCTGCTGGAGGGTGTGCTCGATGCGTTGAAGTCCAGCGATATCGACACTGCTGCGGAATCGATGATCGGCCGGCAACGGCTCGTTCATCCCACTGCGCAGAGGTGAAATCGCCCCCACCCCGAGCGCCTCGCCGATGTTTCTTGCCAGCGGCTGCGCGACCGAGCCGTTGTACTGCACCCAGTCGAACTTCCAGATGTTCCAAAGGTAGGGATAGCTGACCGGCGCGTCGCCGACCTGGTAATTGCCGGGTGCCAGGTGATCGCCGAAAGCGGTGTTGCCGATCCGTCCCAACGCGTCGGTGCGACCGAAGCCCTCGTGCACCGGATACAACTTGCGCAGCGGATTGTTCTGGCCACTGCCGAGCATGGCCTTGATGGTCGCCCAGAGCGCCGACTTCAATTCCGGTTTGGCATCGGGATAGCCGGGCCCGAGCACTCGCTGCGCGAAACGATCGAACTTCCACGGCTTGACCGCCGTATCGACCAGCGACGCCAGCAGCACGGGCGCGAAGCTGCCGCGAGACATATCGGTGAAGGCGTGCATGGCCTGGCCGCCATCGACGCGCATCGCAATGGTGCGATTGTCCTTGGTGAAGTGGATCTCGCCGGTGTGACAGGCCGCACAGGTGATATCGAGCACGTACTCACCGATCGCCGGTTCGAAGTGCTTGGTGAAGCCGATCGGCAATTGGTCCGGATTGGCCGCGCTCGGCGCCGGATCGACCAGGAACCGGTATTTGCGCAGGTGATCGGGGTTGGCGAAGCGCTCGTTCGAGAACGGCAGCTCCAGATGCACGAACCAGTCGTAACGAAGCGCGCCGGTCGAGGCGCCTTGCGGCATCGAGGTGCCCTGGGCGGTGTAGTAGTAGGTCTGGCGCTGTTCGGTGTTCTGGCCTTCGCCCCAGTGCTGATCGAGCCACACGTATTCGTCGACCCGTTCGAGTGCCGGAATGGTGTGGACCGGCCACAGCACGAACCAGAGAAATCCCGCCACCGCCGCCACGCCGCCGATCAGCACCAGCGCGAGCATCCATCGAAGCAGCCGCCGCATCGCTCACTCCCTGTTGCGTTTTTGAATTCGTTTCACATGGAACGGAGCGGAACTTACCGACAGGTCCTCGCAGTGCCCGCAGACGAGATCACAATTCCAATATTTCATGAGCGATGACGTCGCGGCTTTGGTCGGGGTGTCGCATACTTCGCGCGTTCGTCGGGGCACAACGGATAGGGAGGAAGAGAGTGCCGATGTCGCCGCTTCGTATTGCCGTTTTCGCCGGGCGCCTGTTGCTGGCGCTACTCCTGAGCGTAAGCGCGCATGCCGCCGATGCCGGCTCCGGCCCGACCGTGTTCGAGTTGCCCGCCGCCGAGCGGATCTACCTCGAGGAGTTCAGTCGGCACATCGACCTGCTCGAAGATCCGCAGGGCAAGCTGTCCTTGGTTCAGGTCAGCCAATCGAGCTTTGCGCCGGGCAGCCTGGCCGCCGCCAATGTCGGCTTCACCAGTTCGGTCTGGTGGGCACGCGTCACATTTCGGAACGCGGGCTCGCGCGAGCGCGAGATCTTCCTTCGGCAAACCTACCCGTTGATCGACTATCTCGACGTCTACGAGCGGACCGGGGAGAACGAGTGGCGCATCCACAAGACCGGCGACCGTCGCCCCTTCGCGGCACGCGACATCGCTCATCGCGACTTCGTGTTTCCAATCCATGTGCCGGCGCAGGGCGAGCGCGTCGTGTACCTGCGCTATCAGTCGCAAGGACCGATCGACATCAGCTTGTCGTTGTTCAGTTCACCCGAGCTGCTGGAATCGCTCAGCCGCGAGCAGCTGGCGTATGGCATCTACTACGGTTGCGTGATCATGCTGCTGGTGTGGAGCGGCTTGGTGTTCATCGCCGTCCGCGACCGCGCCTTCCTCGCCTACTTCGCGTACGTGGGCACCTTCGGCCTGTACATGCTCATTCACAACGGCCTTGCGTATCAGTATCTCTGGCCGGAGAGCCCGCGCTGGGGCAACACCAGCCTGGTGGCATTGATCAACATCGCGTTGTTCTCGGGATTGCAGTTCTCGCGGATGATTCTGCGAGCGAAGGAAGTGACGCCCCGGCTGGATCTGGCGGCGCGCGGGTTGCAGGCAGTCGCGACCGTGTTGCTGCTGGCTGCGCCGTTCGTGCCTTATTCGACCATCATCGCCCCGGTCGCGGGACTGGTGTTGATCGGGGTGATTTTCATGCTGGTGATGGGCGTCGCGGCCATGGTGCTCGGTTCGCGACCGGCGCGCTTCTACGTCATCGCGTGGAGCTCGTTCCTGTGCGGCTCGGTGATCTTCCTGCTCAAGACGTTCGGCGTGTTGCCGCACACGTTCTTCACGCAGAACGGTTGGCAGATCGGCTCGCTGCTGGAAATGATCCTGCTGTCCATGACGTTGAGCACGCGCATGAACGAACTACAGCACCAGAGCCGGACCGACTCGCTCACGATGCTCGGCAACCGCCGCCTGTTCGACGACAAGCTGCCGCAAGAATTCGCGATGGCGCGTGAAGAGCAAAAGCCGTTGTCGTTGCTGGTGCTCGATATCGATCATTTCAAAGGCTACAACGATCGCCATGGCCATGCGCGGGGCGACCAGGCGATCAAAGCGGTGGCCGGCGCGTTGCGTAAGTTCGCCCGCAAGCCCTTGGTCGCATGTCGTTATGGCGGTGAGGAGTTCACGGTGATCCTGCCCGGGATCGATTGCCAGACGGCCGCGGTGATGAGCGAGCGTCTGCGCCGTACTGTCGAAGAAACATTGAATGGCGATCTGGCGATCACCATCAGCGTCGGCTATGCATGCTTGTCGCGCGGCGAGTTCGAGAACGCCGAGAAGTTTTTCGAGGCGGCCGATTCGGCGCTCTACCGAGCGAAGCAGCAGGGACGCAATTGTGTGGTGGCGTTCCACGATCGCGCTCAAGCGATTGCAGAGCCGCCGGTGCAGCGGGCGGCTACTTCCTGAGCCAGTAGATCGCGAACACCAGGAACAGAATGATCAGCAGCCGCAGGATGATGGGCGCGGTCAAGCGGGCTTTGCGACGCATCGCGCGGCGGTGAAAGATCGCGATCGGCTGATAACGCTCGTTGCGCGCCCAGGCCAACGCTTCGTCGGCGGCAATGAAATGTCCGGGCTCGGTATCGAACAACACACCGTCGGTGATGGCGGTCAAGGTGGCTGCTGCCGCGGTCGCGGCGTTACGGTCCGAGGGGCGACCGCTGAACCGTAAGCTTGCGACGGTGTTGCGTGGGCCGATGGCCTTCGCGCCGGCATCGCCGATTTCGAACGTCGGCGCGGCGAACGATTCCAGGTAGTACTCGAAGCCGGTGCGGTCGTCGGGGCAGGGCAGATAACCGCTGTGCGCGGCCGGTTCGAAATCCGGGGCCAGCTCCACGTCGAAACCGGCTTCGCGAATCAAACGTGCCCAGTCGGCGGCGGCCGGCAGGCGGGCGCGATCCAGGAATACGTTATAGGTGATCACTTGCGTATTATGAAGCCATGATCTCGGGATGGGGGCTCCTGGTCGCTTCGCTGGCCTACGTTTGTGGCCTGTTCTTCATTGCGTGGTGGGGCGATCGGCGTCGGTTCTATCCGGAGCATGCGCGCTTTCGGCCGCTGATCTACAGTCTGGCGCTGGCCGTTTATTGCTCGAGCTGGACATTCTACGGCGCAGTCGGGAGCGCCGTGCGCGATGGCCTGGGCTATCTGCCCATCTATCTGGGCCCGATGCTGATGTTTGCGTTCCTGCTGCCGTTTTTTCAGCGGCTGGTGCGCATGGCCAAGCAGCAGAACGCCACCTCGATCTCCGATTTGCTTGCGGCGCGCTTCGGCCGGTCTCCGCAAATCGCGGTTGCAGTCACGTTGATCGCGCTGACCGCCGCGATTCCATACATCGCTCTGCAATTGAAAGCGATCTCGATGAGCATCGAGGTGCTGTCGGCCGGCGTGCCGGCGCAGAGCGTGGCCTGGTATCGCGACAGCGCGTTGCTGATTGCTTTGATGCTGGCGCTGTTCTCGAGCCTGTTCGGCGCGCGGCAGGTCGATGCATCGGAGCATCATCCGGGGATGGTGCTGGCGGTGGCCGCCGAGTCGGTGGTGAAGCTCGTCGCATTGCTCTGTGTGGCGCTGTTCGCGCTCACGCAGCTCGACGGCATCGGGCCGCTGCTCGAAACGGCGCGACAGATGCCGTCCGGCGTGGATCATTCCATTTCGTTCATCACGCAGACGTTGTTGTCGCTGATGGCGATCTTCTGTTTGCCGCGGCAGTTCCAGGTCGGCGTGGTGGAGTGCGCCGAGGTCGACGACGTCCGGCACGCGCGCTGGTGGTTCTCGATCTATCTCGGACTCATCAGCCTGGTCGTTGTACCCATTGCGGCCGCAGCGATTGCAGCTGGCGGCTCGGTCTCGCCGGACTCGTTCGTGCTGTGGCTGCCGCTCAGTGCCGACCAGGATTGGCTGGCGCTGCTCGCCTATCTCGGTGGCTTCTCGGCCGCGACCGGCATGGTCATCGTCGCCACCGTCGCGTTGTCCACCATGGTCAGCAACGATCTGGTGCTGCCGTTGTTATGGCGCTGGCGTCCGCCCGCGCTCGGCGATCGCAGTCTCGCGTCGGGCCGCATTCTCTGGATTCGTCGCGGCGCCATCCTGTCGATCCTGTTGGTCGCGTTCGGTTTCTTTCGAGTCGTGCCAAACGGGTCGAGTCTGGCGTCGATCGGTCTGCTCGCTTTCGCAGCGGTAGCGCAGTTCGCACCCGCGGTGGTGAGTGCGGTGTATTGGTCCGGTGCGAGTCGAGTCGGCGTGCTCGCAGGGCTGTGCGCCGGATTTCTGATCTGGATCTACACGCTGTTGCTGCCGACCTTTGCCGGCGCCGACGGTGCGATGCCCTCGTGGATCACCGCAGGTCCGTTCGGCATGGGCGTGCTCGCGCCACATTCTTTGTTGGGATTCGGCGGGCCGGATCCGCTGACTCACGGCGTGTTCTGGTCATTGCTGGTGAACGTGGCGACGCTGGTCGGGATGTCCTTGTACTCGCCACCGGCTATTGGCGAGCGGTTGCAAGTTGCGCCGCGTATCGCGGGTGCCGATGCGCATCGAACGAAGCTGTTGCCCGGCTCGGCGACCGTCGCCGACCTGCAATTGCTTGCCGACCGCTTGCTCGGGCCGAACGCGGCACGCTCCTGGTTCGAGCGATACAAACAAGAGCACGGGCGGGAGTATGCGTCGACCCAGCGGGCTGACGTTGGATTGTTAGAAGGTCTGGAGCTCGAGCTTGCGGGCGCGCTCGGCGCGGCATCGGCGCGAATGGTGTTGACCAGTGCACTTCGAGGCGCCGGTCTGCAGTTCAGCGAAGTCGTCACACTGTTCGATGAGGCTTCGCGGAAGCTGCGCTTCAACCGCGAGATGCTCGAAGCCATGATGGAGAACATGCCGCAGGGGATCAGCGTCGTCGATGCGGAGATGCGCCTGGTGGCATGGAATCGGCGCTACGTGGAATTGCTCGATTATCCGGCGGAGTTGATGAGCGCCGGGCGGCCCATTGCCGATCTGATGAGATACAACGCGGCGCGGGGTTGGTATGGTCCGGGCGATCCTGAAACGCATGTCGAGAAGCGCCTAGCTCACATGCGCGCGGGCTCGACACATCTCTCGGAGCGACGGCGTAAGGACGGTCGAGTCATCGAAGTGCGTGGACAACCTTTGCCCGACGGTGGCTACCTCAGCACCTTCAACGATGTAACGACCTACAAGCACGCCGAGGCTGAGCTGCGCGAGATCAATGAAACATTGGAACAACGTGTCGCCGAGCGCACTCGACAGCTGGCCGAAGCGACCGCGGTGGCGGAGAAAGCGAATCTGGGCAAGACGCGCTTTCTCGCGGCGGCCAGTCATGATTTGTTACAACCGTTGAATGCCGCGCGTCTGTTCAACGCGGCGTTGCGCGGGCAGACCGGTCAGCTCGCGCACTCGCAGGTCGAGCAATTGGCCGATCGAGTGGAGAACTCGTTGCATGCGGCGGAGGAACTGCTCGACGGCTTGCTCGATATATCGAGATTGGATTCGGGCGCGATTCAGCCGGAGCCATGCGATTTCTCCGCCGGTGCATTGCTGGATTCTCTGAAAGAACAATTCGCGCCGATAGCCGCGCAGCGCAATCTCGAGTTGCGAGTGCATGCCACTCGCGTGCGGGTGTACACCGATCAGCGGATGTTGCGTCGGGTGTTACAAAACCTGATCAGCAACGCTTTGCGTTACACGCGTAGCGGGCGTGTGGTCGTCGGAGTCCGTCGGCGCGTTGGCAATGGCGTCGAGTTTCAAGTCATCGACACCGGACCCGGCATCGCGGCCGAAAGCCAAAGCGCGATCTTCGAAGAATTCCGCCGGCTCGATCAGCACTCGCCGTGGGGAGAGCGCGGTCTCGGCCTGGGACTGTCGATCTGCGACCGTATTGCTCACATTCTGGAAACTCGACTGACCTTGCGCTCAGCCCCGGGCAAAGGCAGCGCGTTCAGCGTGCGTGTCACGCGTGGCAAGGGCATCGCGCGCGAGCCGGTGGTTACGACAGTGCAAGTGCCAAGTGTCGCGGGGTTGCGTGGTCTGCGCGTTCTGTGTGTCGAGGATGATCCAAATATCCTCGATGCCATGCGCGAGCTACTGACACGCTGGGGCATCGAGGTCCTCTGTGTCGCGACGACCGCGCAGGCTCGTGAGCTCTTGAAGGATCAGCCAATGGACCTGGTGCTCGCCGACTATCATCTCGGCGGCGAGCCCATGGGCCTGGATGTGCTGGATGAGCTCGTGCCGCGAGACGCCGGACGGATGCGCCGGGGCGCGTTGATTACCGCCGATGGTACGGCTGCGTTGGCTCAACGTGCGAGTGCGCTTGGATTCCAGGTATTGCGTAAACCTCTGCGGCCAGCGGCGTTGCGGGCGCTGATCGTCGCGCTTACGGCTGATCCAACGAGAGCCGCTGCGCCAGCAGCACGGCTTGCGTCCGATTGCTGACGCCGAGCTTTTGCATCACCGCGCTCACGTGCGCCTTGACCGTCGCTTCGGAGACATCCAGTTCCGCCGCGATTTGCTTGTTCAACAGACCTGACGACAGCATCGACAGTACCCGGAACTGTTGTGGCGTGAGCGCGGCGAGCCGGGCGGTCGCGTCGAGCTCCTGCTGATCCAGCGGCGTTGGATCTCTGCCCGTCGCTGACGCGGGCAGCCAGGTGTCGCCACCGAGCACGGCGCGCAAGGCAGCGACGATTTGGTCGATGGAGGCCGACTTGGGTACGAAAGCAGCGGCGCCATGCCCCAAGGCACGCTGCATGATGCGTCGGTCCTCGCGTGCCGAGATCACCACGATGGGGACAGTCGGAAAATTCGCGCGGGCCTGCACCAGCGCGGTGAAGCCTTGCGCGCCAGGCATGTTCAGATCCAGCAGCAACAGCTCCGGGTCGGGATGGGCATCGAGCGCCGCGAACAGCGAATGGACGGTATCGGCCTCGACGATTTGAGCGCCGGGAACGGCCTGGGCCACCGCGAGCTTCAAGGCGTCACGAAACAGGGGGTGGTCGTCGGCGATCAGAACGGCGCGCTTCATTGCGCGCGCAATACTCCATGCTTGTGTCACTTGCGGCAACTCCATTGCGCAAGACGATGACTCCGACGGGCCAAGCCTCCGCCAGGCGCGCGCCTTTCAGTATTCGACTTTCGTCGAATGGCGCGGCCGCGGGCTTCGACCAAAGATGAATGGCCGGTCCGCAAGCCGCGCGCGCATGCTCGCGCCGACTTGTCATCGGGGGATGGACAATGATCGAGCTACGGAAGGTTCTGATCGTGTCGGCCATTGCCAGTACCGGCATGGTGGGCGGGCCGCTGACAGCGTCGGCTGCGGATACCGCACCAGGCGAACAGCAGCGCAAATTGGAAGCGCGAGTCGAAGAACTGGAGCGACAACTGCGCGAGCTAACTCAAAAGATGTCAGGTGCGCCGCCGAGCACCGTCACGAAAGCCTCGTCTCCGGCCGACGTGCCCAACATTCAGACCCGGCCCATCGCGGCAAACGCAGCTCCGGGCACGCGCTTTCTGTACAGCGGCTTCATCAAGCTCGATGGCATGTGGTCGGACTACGAGGACGGCGAAATGACCGATGGCAGCATCGGTCGCGACTTCTACTTGCCCTCCACCATCCCGGTCGGCGGCGCGAGCGAAGGCGTCGACTTCGACTCGCACATCAAACAGTCGCGTTTCATATTCGGCACCGACACCGATGTGGCCGGCGGTCAACTGCTATCGACGCGACTGGAAGTGGATCTGTACGGCTCATCGCTTGGCGACGAGCGCGCCACCAACACGTACGGCGTACAGGTCCGACATGCTTACATTCAATATGGCCGGTGGCTCCTCGGTCAGACCTGGACCAATTTCATGGACGCGACCACGCTGCCGGAGACCGCGGATTTCATCGGCCCCACCGACGGCACCGTTTTCGTGCGCGAGCCGATGATTCGATACACGCTCGGCAACTGGTCGTTCTCGGCTGAAAATCCCGAGACGACGATCACTCCGTTCGGCGGCGGTAACCGCATCGCTTCGGATGACAACAATGTTCCCGATCTGACGGCCGCCTACACTTACAAGCTCGGCCACAAGGGTTTCCTTCGCGCCGCGGCGCTGATCCGTCAATTGAAATATCAAACGACCGGAGCCGGCGCGGTGAGCGATTCGACTCGGGGCGCGGCGTTGTCGCTGGCCGGCAAGATCAACTTCGGCAAGGACGACCTGCGTTTTGCGATCACTGGCGGCGAAGGGCTCGGCCGTTACGTCGGTGTCAATTTCACCAACGACGCGGTGTTGACCGCCGACGGCGAGCTGGAAGCGATTTCGGGTTGGGCAGCGTTCGCCGCCTGGCGGCACGTCTGGAACGATCGGGTGCGTAGCACTTTGATGCTGTCCGCGTCGGACTACGACAACGATGTGCGCCTGACCGGCGGCAGCGCCAACAAGTCGAGCTGGTCCTGGGCCTTCAATACTTTCTTTTCGCCGCTGGCGAAACTGGATCTCGGGATCGAGCTGCGTGTCGCCGAGCGTGAGATCAAGAGTGGCGCGAGCGGCTCGATGCGACGCGTGCACGCCGTCGCCCGGTACTCGTTCTAAAAAAGGGGATGACGATGGCAACCACACCACAGACGTTGTCGCAGCCGGCCGCCGGCGGCATCGATCGATCGCACCGACGCGTGATCTTCGCGTCCTCGCTCGGCACCGTCTTCGAATGGTACGACTTCTATTTATACGGCTCGTTGTCGGCCATCATCTCCAAACAGTTCTTCTCCGGCGTGAACGAGACCACCGGTTTCATCTTCGCGCTGCTGGCGTTCGCGGCCGGCTTTTTCGTGCGGCCGTTCGGCGCACTGGTGTTCGGGCGGCTCGGCGACCTGATCGGTCGCAAGCACACCTTCCTGATCACCATCGTAATCATGGGTGCCTCGACGGCCATCGTCGGCATGTTGCCCAGCTACGCTGCGATCGGTGTCGCGGCACCGATCATTCTGATCGTGCTGCGTTTGTTACAAGGCCTCGCGCTCGGCGGTGAGTATGGTGGCGCGGCCACCTACGTCGCCGAGCATGCGCCCGATGGCAAGCGCGGCCTGTACACGAGCTGGATTCAAACCACCGCGACCATGGGTTTGTTTCTATCGCTGCTGGTGATTCTGATCTGTCGCGTGTCGCTCGGCGAGCAATTCGATGTGTGGGGCTGGCGGATTCCGTTCCTGATCTCGCTCATTCTGCTCGGCATCTCGGTGTACATCCGCTTGCAATTGCAGGAGTCGCCGGCGTTCCTGGAGATCAAGAAGGAGGGCAAGCTCTCGAGCGCGCCGCTGACCGAAGCGTTCGGCAATTGGAAGAATCTGAAGATCGTGTTGCTGGCGCTGTTCGGCGCGACCGCCGGTCAAGCGGTGGTGTGGTACGGCGGACAGTTCTACGCGCTGTTCTTCCTGGAAAAGATTCTGCAGGTCGACGCCAAGGCCGCCAATCTGATCATCGCCGCCGCGTTGTTGATCGGCACGCCCTTCTTCGTGGTGTTCGGCGGGCTGTCGGATCGCATCGGTCGCAAGAGCATCGTCATGGCCGGCTGCATTCTCGCCGCCGTCACTTATTTCCCGGTGTTCAAAGGGCTGACGCATTTCGCCAACCCGGCGCTGGAGCGCGCGGTCGCGAGCGCGCCGGTGACGGTGATCGCCGATCCCGCGGATTGCTCGTTCCAGTTCGATCCGGTCGGGCGGAAAGCGTTCACGCAGTCGTGCGACGTGGCGAAATCAGTGCTCGCGAAAACGGGCGTGCCGTATGCCAACGAAGCGGCGCCGGCCGGTTCCGTGGCCCGCGTGCGCATCGGCAATGGTGAGAGCGCCGTGGTGCTCGACTCATTCGCGGGCAACGCGCTGGCCAAGCCGGAATTCAAGGCCGCCAACGACAGTTTCACCGCGCAGCTGAAGGGCGCGCTGAGCAAGGCGGGCTATCCGGCCAAGGCCAACATGGCCGAAGTGAACTATCCGATGGTGATCGCGCTGTGCACGTACCTGGTCATTCTGGTGACCATGGTTTACGGGCCGATCGCGGCGTGGCTGGTCGAGCTGTTCCCGACCCGCATCCGCTACACCTCCATGTCGCTGCCTTATCACATCGGCAATGGCTGGTTCGGCGGCTTCCTGCCGGTCACTTCGTTCGCGATCGTGGCGGCTACCGGCAACATCTATAACGGCCTGTGGTACCCGATCGTGGTGGCGGTCATGACCGCCGTGGTCGGCACGCTGTTCCTGAGAGAGACCAAGGATCAGGGCTTGTGACACAATAGTCGCACATACATCCCGTATTCAGTTTGATCGGGTAGCATCGCGCTTTCCTCGAAGGCGCGATGCGCCCGTTTTTGGGAGAAAAAGTGCACTATCTACCGGGTGCCCGCCGCGTAGCAGGCTTCTTGTTGTTCGGATTGCTGGCCGGCTGTGGCGGCGGCGGTGGCGGAGAAGACGACGCTCCGGTCCAAATCTCAATCCATGAGATTACTTTCAACGCCTCGAGCCCGAGCGCGGCAACTCCTGCCTCGCAGACCTTCACCGCGACGTTTGGCAAGGACGTCGTGCAGCTGTCCGTGGTCCACAGCGGGAATGCGATCGCTTCGACAACTTCCGTTCTGAACGGCCGAACCGCGCAGATCACTGTCGTGCCGGCCTCGCCCGGCGATGTCGGCCCGGGCACGTTCCAGGGCGCGGTGGCGGTCACCGGCTACACCTGTTCCGACGCGACTTGCAGCAGGATGGCGGCCGGCAGTTCGGCCACCGTTCTGGCCAGCTATCAGGTCTCGCCGATGATTCAGAGTGTCAGCCCGTACGTGACGCCCTCGGGCGTCAGTGACACCGTCATCGTACGCGGCGCGGGCTTTCAGTCTTTCAGCGGCACCAGTGTGAGATTCGGCGATACGGCCGCCACCGCTGTCGGTATCAGCAGCAGTGGTACCGAGTTGGCCGCTACGTATCCCGCGTTGGCTGCCGGCAACTACACCGTGCGCCTCAGCGCGACCAATCATATCGGCGAGATTCCGTCGAACGTCACGTTGCACGTCGTCGATCCGGTCGCGTTCGCGGCCACGACGCTCGATCATCCGGCCTCGACCACCGGCCTGCGCCGTCTGGTTTATGACTACGAACGACAGGCGTTGCTGTCGGTGACAGATACTTCGCCGAGCAACCCCATCGTTCGTTATCAGTACGCCAACGGAGCCTGGAACGCGCCCACGCAAGTGGCCAACGGATTTCTCGACGCCGCGCTGTCCGCCGATGGCACGCAGTTGCTCGCGATCACCGGCAGCGCGGTGGTGCACGTCGACCCGGTGACCTTGGCGCCGGGAACCGCCGTTGCCGTTCCGTCGCTGGCCACGAATTCAGCGCTGAAGAACATCGTGGTGGGCTACGACAACGTGGCGTTGATCACGACCAGCCTCACCACCAGCGGCTCGACGCAGGGCTATCTGTACAGCCCCGCTACCGCCACGATCGCGTTGAATGGCAGCGCCCTGAACAATGCCACGCCCGCCATGGCCGGTAATGGCATCGCCGCCGTCGTCGTGCAGGGCGACCCCACGCTGACCAGCGACGTGGCCAGTTACGTTTACTCGTCGGCTTCCCACACCTATACGTCCAGTAATCCTGCGACACCGACCCTGCGTCAAAACACGGTGGCGCCGGCGGTGAATCGTTCCTTCACCCGCGTCGTGCTGAACGGCACCAAGGTTTACGACGGCAGTTTCGCGTTGCTCGGCACGCTGCCGACCACGACCACGGCGGTCGCCATCAAATCCGACGGCTCGCGCGCTTACGCATATGACCCGACCGCGGGCGGCATCCTCGTTTATGACATCAGCGTGGATCGTGACGAAGCCGCGTACACCGCGCTGGGTCCGGTCACGCCGCTCCCAGCCGATCCAGGCAGCGGTGTGCAGATGATCGTCACGCCCGATGGCGGCACTTTGTTCGTCGGTGGCAGCTTGCGCATCGTCGTGCAGCCCACGCCAGCCCTGTGAGCACCCTCATGAACGCACACAAAATTTGTCTCGGTGCTTCACTGCTGGCGCTCGTGCCGCTGGTCACCAACGTTGCCACCGCCGCGGAACCTGTGCAGCGGGCCGTGCAAGCGTCCAATGTCTCCATCGGTCTGGTCGCGAGCGACAGCGATACGAAAGACAGCACGTCGAATGGCACCTTCGGTCTTGGCGCCACCGCGACACTGCCGATCGGGAATCTGTTCGGCGCGTCGCTGGAAGGCAGCTACTCGCGAAGCACGGCGCGCACCAGCGACGTGTTGTTCGATGTGGCGTCCGAGAATTCGTCGCGCCAGACCTGTCGCTTCAATAACACCGATGGCGCGCTGACCGTGTTTGCCCGTCGACCGACGCTAGGCCGGATTTCGGCGTCGTACGGCAAGGGCAATGTCACTTCCGATTGCGGCGACGACTCCGTGTTCGTTTCCACCGGCGACGACAGCATGGGCATCGATTACTACCGTGTGGCCGCCGAAGCCTATCTGTGGGACTTCACGGTCGGCGCCGTGCATACCTCCACCAAGCCGGAGGACGGCGAGACGCTCGATTCGGATCTCTTGAACGCCAGCTGGTATCCGCTCGAGAACCTCAAGGTCACGCTGTCCGGCGGCGATCTGTACGGTCAGGATACCTACGGCATCGAAATCGAGCACCAGCCTGAGTTCATGGGCAACTCGCTCGGGGTCGCGCTGGGCTATTCGGTGATCGATCGCGACCGGGAGATCGGCACCATCAACTTCAGCGTGATGTACCACTTCGGCCGCAAGGTCGAGCTGAAGGTGCGGGATCGCGCCTACCGCTGAGCGGACCTCATGAGCGAACAATGGCTGTTCGAGCAGGACACGATCGACTGGCAGGAGCTGTCGATTCTGTATCGGATCGCGCCGTTAGGGGACAAGAGCGCCGAGCACCTGCGGCTGGTGTTCGGCAACAGCCGCTTCAAATGTTTCGTGCTCGAGCACGGCAAGCTGATCGGCGCCGGTCGCGCGCTGGCCGACGGCCGCGACTGTTCCTATCTCTGTGACATCGTCGTCCACCCGGACCACCAGGGGCGCGGCCTGGGCAAGGCGCTGGTCGCGAAATTGACCGAGCTGTCGGCCGGTCATCGCAAAATTATTCTGTACGCGAACCCCGGCAAGGAAGGTTTTTATCGCAAGCTCGGCTTTCGTCCCATGCTGACCGCGCTGGCGAAGTTCGAGGACGAGCGGCGTGCCATCGACACGGGGCTGGTTGCCGGCGACTGATCGCTTCGGCGCGGGTCAGCCGTTCGCGACTTTGTCGACGGGCTCGAGCTCCGGCGGCGCTTGTTCAACCCGTTCTCGTTGTAGCCCGAGGCGCGGAATGGGCTCGTCACCGTGGAAGCGCTGAGCGGTGATTTCGAGCCAGCGCTCGATGTGGCGGCGGAACCGCTCGATCGCGCGGCTACGATGGAACGCCAGGCCCGTGCCCTCGTACATCTGCTCCTGCGCCGGCGAGACGTGATACCACCATTGCAGCCGGTCCATTCGCTCGCCGTCCATATAGGGCAACGTGATCGAGAACCGACGGCCGTTGCGGGTCGGCTCGGTTTCAGCGAACGCAAAGTAATCCTCGAGCGCGCGCGGCAGTTCGATTTGCGGCATCCGGGCTTAGGCGTACGGGGGAGACGCCGGCGATCATAGCGAGTGTCGCTATTTAGATCCACGTCGACATGCAGACGCGACCGTGCGCGTTGCTCGTGTATGACGCGAACCACTAAGCTCACGCGCCTGGATCGTTACCGTGCATAGGGAGAGACAAGGTGCCCCGATACATCGTCCGTGGACTCGCATGCGTGCTCGCGTTGAGCTTCGGCTTGCAAGCCGGCGCGTCGCAACTGGTCAAGACATTGCCGAGTGAAACGCCGGAGAAGTTCACGCCCAGCGTCGACAGCTTCGACTACACCAAGCGCGAAGTCATGATCCCCATGCGCGACGGCGTGAAGCTCAAGACCTTCATCCTGATTCCCAAGCGCGTCACCAAGGACGCCAAGGCGCCCATGATCATGACACGCACGCCGTATAACGCGGGCGGACGCGTCACGCGCTCCAACAGCCCGCGGCTGCTGGCAGCCGTGCCGCAGATGAATGACACGACTGTCGAAGCCGGTTACATCGTCGTCTATCAAGACGTGCGCGGAAAATTCGGCTCCGAAGGTGACTATGTGATGACGCGTCCGCTGCAGGGGCCGGTGAATCCCACCAAGGTCGATCATGCGACCGACGCGTACGACACCATCGATTGGCTGGTGAAGAACGTGCCGGAGAGCAACGGGCGTGTCGGCACCATCGGCGGCTCTTACGAGGGCTATACCACCGTGATGTCCACGGTGAATCCGCATCCGGCGTTGAAGGTCGCCGTGCCGTTCGCGCCGATGATCGATGGCTGGATGGGCGATGACTGGTTCCATAACGGTGCATTCCGTCAGGGAGCCGCACTCGAATTCATCTACGGTCAGCAGGCCGCGCGCAGCGGATCGTTCAGGTGGTGGTGGGGTGAATACGACCTCTACGACACCTTCTTGCGCGCCGGCTCGGCGGGCGAAGTCGCGAAGTCGCGCGGCCTCGATCAGCTCGGCTTCTGGCGCACGATCTCCGAGCATCCGAGCTACGACCGCTGGTGGCAGGAGCAGGCGGTCGACAAGCTGCTCGCTCAGCAACCGGTGAAAGTGCCGATGATGATCGTCGGCGGGCTGTTCGATCAGGAAGATATTTATGGCAGCCCCGCGCTGTACAAGGCGCTCGCGCCCAAAGACCCGACCGGTCAACTGGTGCATCTGGTGATGGGACCGTGGAATCACGGTCAGGGGCGGCGCGAAGGTCGTTCGTTGGGGGCGCTCGAATTCAACGGCGATACCGCCGGCTGGTTTCGCAGCAAGGTGATGCAGCCGTTCCTCGATCATTATTTGAAAGACGCGCCCAAGCCGAAGACGCCGCGTGTGTTGGTGTACGAAACGGGCGCGGACGAGTGGCGCCAGTACGATCATTGGCCGCGCTCTTGCTCCGTTGCGTGCGTGGAGAAGTCGCGTTCGCTGTATCTGTTGTCGGGTGGACGTCTCGGCTTCGATGCGCCGAGCTCGGGTACCTACGACGAATACATTTCCGATCCCGCGAAGCCCGTGCCGTATCGACCGCGTCCGAATCTACCAGCGAGCGCGGCGGACTCCGGTTGGGGTGAGTGGCTGGTCGACGATCAGCGTCACGCTGGCTCGCGCACCGATGTGCTCGTGTATGAAACCGAGCCGCTGGCTGCACCACTGCGTGTCGCCGGTCAGCCGATCGCGCGTTTGTTTGCTTCGACCAGCGGCACGGATGCGGATTGGGTCGTGAAGATCATCGATGTGTGGCCGGATGAAGTGCCGTCGAAGCCGAGCATGGGCGGTTATCAGCAGATGTTGTCGGCCGATATCTTTCGCGGCCGCTATCGCGCGAACCCTGCCGACCCACAGCCGCTGACCGCGAACGAGGCGCTCCATTACGAGATTCCACTGCCGCAGGTGAGCCACACGTTCCAGCCGGGTCATCGCATCATGGTGCAGATCCAGTCGAGCTGGTTCCCGTTGTACGACCGCAATCCGCAGACGTTCGTGCCGAACATCATGTTCGCCAAACCGGAGAACTACGTGAAAGCGACGCATCGCATCTGGCGTGCGCCAGGGAAGACCAGTCAGATCGATTTCCCGGTTGTCGCAGCGCGCTAGTTTTCAGAAGTGCAGCGCAACCGATGCATGGCGTGCGTCAATTGATGACCCCAAGGAATGACTGTTTGAAGCCACAATTGTAAAAAGATCTGTCGTGTGTGAATTAAGGTTGCGCTCCCGCCGGAGCGCACCTTCGCCAGCGTGCGCGGCCGGCCATTCCAAACAGGAGGATGCGATGTCCTACCTCTATTACTGGCCGAGATTCCTGGTTCTGTTCACCTTCATCGTCAGCGGCGCGGTCGTTCATTTCCGCGGGCGCGTGCGGCACAAGCTGTCGCGGCAGTTGCTCGATCACTCGACCATCATGGCGCCGTACAACGCGCTCATGTACTTGTTCTCCGCAGTGCCGAACAAGCCGTTCATCGAGATGAAGCACTTCCCGGAGCTCGAGCCGCTGCGCGAGAACTGGCAGATGATCCGCGACGAGGCGATGCTGCTGTTCGACGAGGGCTACATCCGCGCTGCGGCGAAGTACAACGACCTCGGCTTCAATTCATTTTTCCGCACGGGCTGGAAGCGTTTTTATCTCAAGTGGTACGGGGACTTTCTGCCGTCCGCCGAAGCGCTCTGTCCGAAGACGGCGAAGCTGCTGGCGAGCATTCCTACTGTGAACGCGGCGATGTTCGCGTTGTTGCCGCCGGGGGCGCGGCTGGTCGCGCATCGCGATCCATTCGCCGGTTCGTTGCGCTATCACCTCGGGCTATCGACACCGAACTCGAAAGAGTGTCGCATCGTCGTCGATGGTCAGCTGTACTTCTGGAAGGATGGCGAGCCGGTGGTGTTCGATGAAACTTACATTCATCGCGCCGAGAATCAGACCGATCATCAGCGGCTCATCCTGTTCTGCGATGTCGAGCGGCCGTTGTCGAATCCGGTCGCGCGCGCGTTGAACCGATTCATCGGTAAGCCGCTGGTGCGCGCGGCGGCGACGCAGAACGTCGAAGGCGAGAAGGTCGGCGTGCTCAATAAGCTGTTCGCCTACGCCTACCAGTTCCGTTTGCTGGGTAAGCGCATCAAGGCGTGGAACCGAACAACTTACTACGTGCTCAAGTGGACGTTGCTCGGTGTCCTCGCCTACGCCGTGTTCGTGCGAGTGTGATCGCTCGTTACGACTGCCACTCTTTCATATATTTCTCATCCTGAGCGGCGGCGCGTTTGGCCGCCGGCCGCTCGGTGCATCGGCCGAAGTAGTCCACGAATGCCTGGCGCGGCTCCAGCGCCTTGGTCATCAAGCCCCAGCCGATCTGTGAGCCGACATACACGTCGGCGGCGCTGAAGCGCTCGCCCAGGATGAACCGGCCGGCGGAGACTGCTTTTTCCAATGCGTCGAGCGTGTCCGCGTAGCTGCCATAGCCCAGCGCGCCCGGGCGATCCACCTGCGGCCGCTTGAACATGTGATCGACAACTGCGGGCTCGACGCAGCCGGCGCCGAAGAACATCCAACGATAGTAGGTGCCTCGCTCGGGCGAATTTACCGGCGGAGCGAGATTGGCGGCGGGAAAGGCGTCGGCGAGATAAGCGCAGATCGCGGCGGCCTCGGTGATGACGGTGTCGCCGTGTTTGATCGCCGGGACCTTACCCATCGGATTGATGGCCAGATACTCCGGCGCTTTGTGCTCGCCGCGGTCGAATCTCAGCAATCGCGTCTTGTAAGGAACACCCACTTCCTCGAGCATCCAATGCGCGATACGGCCGCGGCTCTGTGGGTTGTGAAAGAAAGTGATATCGGCCATGGCGGGGACTCCTTTTCATTGCCTCGATTCGGTCTCGAACGTTGCGCAGTTTAACGTTTCGATTGACAGGGGAGTTTCGGTCGCTCAGCTTCCTGGCTTGAATTTGGAGTCGGATTGAAGTGCCGGTGGTCTGCGTCGCTCGGGAGCGCTTCTATTTCAGCCGCGCTGTCGGAGGCGCCGGCGGTCTGCGTCGGCGGGAATGTCGTCGCGCTTCCCGAGCCGGAGGGCTCGGTGGTCCGCGGCGTCGGGAATGTCCTAGCGCTTCCCGGCACCGTGCTCCCCTACTGCCTTCGCTATCGCTCGGCCCGT
>JAEWAF010000054.1 GCA_023391815.1 Pseudomonadota bacterium | reverse complement strand
CTGTTGGATCCAATTGCCGGGAGAACACTTCCCCCCGACAGCCACCGCCGATACGTTGGCGGGAACGGCCCACCCGCCTCAAACCGCAGCTGGCTACACACAGCCTGCTCTGCTCCATGCAAAACCTCTTCTCTCGCGCTGAAACCGACTGACAAGGTTAGCTCGTAAGGGCCGACCGCCGTTTGCGGCGTCGGCTGCCGTACACTTGCAGTGAATGAGCCCCTCCCCTTCCAACAGCAAACGGCATCGAGGCACTGAGGTGCCCGCCGCGGCGGAGTCGCCGGAGATTCGTCCGGTCACGGCGCTGCGTGGTGTTGGCGATGCGCTGGCGGCGAAGCTGGCGAAGTTGGGCATCACGACGATTCAGGATCTGCTGTTCTTGTTGCCGCTGCGGTACGAAGACCGCACCCAGGTGCTTCCGATCGGCTCGTTGAGTCACGGCGATCGCGCCGTTGTCGAGGGTGAAGTGCAGCTGGCGGAAATCGCGTTCCGTGGGCGCCGGCAGTTGTTGTGTCGGATCGGTGACGGCTCAGGCTGGCTCACGCTGCGTTTCTTCCACTTCAGCAACTCACAGCACGAGCAAATGAGTCGCGGCACGCGGCTGCGATGCTTCGGGGAAGTGAGGCGTGGCCCGAGCGGGTTGGAAATCGTTCATCCGGAATATCGACGCGTCGCCACCGATGCAGTCGCGACGAATGAAGATGTCCTCACCCCGATTTATCCTTTGACCGAAGGCGTACAGCAAGGCCGCTTGCGCCAGCTCACCGCAATGGCTCTGCGTGAGTTTGCGAATCGAAGTGTGCAGGATTGGGTACCGCCGGCAGTGCTGGCGCAATTGCAGTTGCCGCCCCTTCGAGAGGCGCTTCAATACGTTCATCGTCCCCCACCGGATGCGGATCTGGATTTGCTGGCGACCGGTCAGCATCCGATGCAACGTCGCCTCGCGTTCGAGGAACTGCTCGCCCATCAGCTGAGCTTGCGACTGTTGCGACGTGAGATTCAGCGCGACCCGGGCTGGCAATTCACCGTCGGCGAACCGTTGATCGATCGATTTCTAAAAACCCTGCCTTTCACCCCGACCGGCGCGCAAACGCGCGCGTGGCGGGATATCGAACGGGACCTCTCTCAGTCGAGTCCGATGCTGCGATTGGTTCAAGGCGACGTCGGATGCGGCAAGACACTGGTCGCGGCATTAGCAGCGCTGCGAGCTGTCGAAGCGGGTTTTCAGGTCGCGGTGATGGCGCCAACGGAATTGCTCGCCGAACAACACGCACGCAATTTCACGAACTGGCTCACGCCGCTCGAGTTGTATCCGGCGTTGATCACGGGCAAGCGCACGGCAGCGGCGCGAGCGAAGTCGTTGGCGGATCTGGCGTCCGGTGAAGCGAAGATCGCGATCGGCACGCACGCTTTGTTTCAACAGGACGTGGAGTTTCGGCGGCTCGGCCTGGTGATCGTCGATGAGCAGCATCGTTTCGGCGTGCATCAACGTTTGCTGCTCCGGGAAAAAGGCCTGGCGTCGGGCCGCTATCCGCATCAGCTCATCATGACCGCCACGCCGATTCCGAGAACGCTGGCGATGACCGCGTACGCCGATCTCGATGTCTCCGTGATCGATGAATTGCCGCCGGGACGCACGCCGGTGAAGACGGTGGCGCTGCCGGAGAGTCGGCGTGATGAAGTGGTGTTGAGAATCCGGGATGCGTGTCGACAAAAGCGGCAGGCGTATTGGGTGTGCCCGCTCATCGAAGAGTCCGAGCAGCTGGAGGCGCAGGCCGCCGAGGACACGGTCGCCGCGTTGACCGAAGCCTTGCAGGAGCTGAAGGTCGGACTGGTTCACGGCCGCATGTCGCCGAAAGAAAAGGATGCGGTGATGGCGCGCTTCAAGGAAGGGGCGATCGATCTGCTGGTGGCGACGACCGTGATCGAAGTCGGCGTCGACGTGCCCAACGCGAGCTTGATGGTCATCGAGAATGCTGAACGCATGGGCCTGGCGCAGCTCCATCAACTGCGCGGTCGCGTCGGGCGAGGCGCGGCGGAAAGTACTTGCGTGCTGTTGTATCGAACGCCACTGACAGAAGTGGCCCGTGAGCGTTTATCCGTCATGCGGGCCACCAACGATGGGTTCGAAATTTCCCGGCGCGACCTGGAATTGCGCGGCCCTGGCGAGCTGTTGGGCACGAAGCAGACCGGGCTGATGCAGATGCGGGTGGCGGAGCTGGTTCGCGATGCCGATCTGCTGCCGAAAGTTCAGGAAGTGGCGGAATTGATGCTCAGGGAAAATGAGGCCAACATAGCGCCGCTGTTACGGCGCTGGATTGGACAGGGCGAAAGGTTCGGGAAAG
The DNA here is from genome assembly GCA_023391815.1 of Pseudomonadota bacterium. GTDB lineage: Bacteria > Pseudomonadota > Gammaproteobacteria > Steroidobacterales > Steroidobacteraceae > Steroidobacter. The sequence goes on along the minus strand of JAEWAF010000054.1, from coordinate 31,762 downwards.
TTTGAACGGTTAGCTTCGTGGCAGACTCACAAAACGCGCACAACCCGGATAAGACGCAGCCGCTGGACGCGATGCCGGCCGCGCCGAAGCCGTCGCCTGCGCAGATGGAGCTGCTGAAGCCCGCCGCGCCGGACGAGTCGAAGCACAGCCATGAGAAGACGCAGCCGCTTCATATCATTCCACCGACGTCGTTAGCTCCGCCCGTTGAACCGGCGAAGACAGCAGCGCCCGATGTCACGCCGCCGATCTCAACCAAACGACGCTTGGAAACGACGCGGCCGCCCGCGACAGCACCCGCTGCGAGTGAGCCAACACCAGCACACAGCGAGGTTGTGACCTCGCCTTCTGTCGCAGCCCCGCCGATCGATGGGGCCAAGACACCAGCTGCATCAACCGATCCGCCGAGCACGAAATCAGCCACACCGACGCCACGCGCCGAAGCGATAAAAGCATCCAAGGCATCGACTGCGAAGTCACGCCAGGCGATTACGCGCCCTCCCGCGTCGTCAGTCACACCGCCGTCGCAGCCATCCAATGCGTCGCCCTCATCTCTTAACGAAGCGACGAAGACCCAGCCGGCGCAGGCCACAAGTGCATCCTCGTCAGCTCATGCGGGGACGCTGAAGACGCAGCCGGCGCAGTCAGCGACCGCGTCGCCCTCATCTCATAGTGAGGGCGCGAAGACGCCGACGGAGCAGTTGGCGAACGGCGCCTTGTCGTCTCAAAGTGAATCGCTTAAGTCGTCGCCGATAGCGAGCCCGCCCGCCTCATCGACCGCCGAGCCGGTCAAGGCGGCGGCGCCAACCACGCCGAACGTGGGTTCGTCCGCTCACACCGAGGCGGCGAAGACGCCGGCGCCATCGGCGCCGAGGGACTACGTGAAGACGGTGGCGATGATGGCTGCATCGCCGCCACCGGCGGCGGCGGCGAATACTGCGTCGATTGCCCCGCCTGACATCGAACAGCTGCAACCGAGCAAGCGATCGCCGGTGCGCGATCGGTTTCGTTGGCTGGGCCACAAGATCGCGACGACGGCCTTCGTCGCCGAAGTCCTTCCGGGCGCGGCCGCGAAGTTGAATGCGTACGCCGCGCTGACGAGATTGAACAAACCCATCGGCATCTGGCTGCTGATGTGGCCGGTGCTGTGGGCACTCTGGCTCTCTTCCGGCGGCAAACCGGATCCTCACGTGTTTATCGTTTTCGTGCTGGGCACGGTCCTTACCCGTTCCGCCGGCTGCGCCATCAACGATTACGCCGATCGAAATTTCGATGGCCACGTGAAACGCACCAAGGATCGTCCATTGGTCACGGGCGCCGTGGATCCTATCGAAGCGCTCGCGCTCTGCGCCGGCCTCGGCTTGATTGCATTGGGTCTGGCACTGACGCTCAATCAACGCACGCAGCTGCTGACGATCGCGGGCGGCGTGCTCGTTCTCACCTATCCGTTCTTCAAACGTTTCTTCCCGCTGCCGCAGATGTATCTGGGCATCGCGTTCACCTGGTCGGTGCCGATGGCATTCACCGCGCAAACCGGCGAGTGGCCGCCGCGCATGGCGTGGGTGATGTTCATGGCGGGCCTGCTGTGGACCGTGGCTTACGACACCATGTACGCGATGGTGGATCGCGAGGACGACAAGAAACTAGGCATCCGCTCGAGCGCACTGCTGTTTGGCGACGCCGATCGCTTCATCATCGGCATCATGCAGCTGATGACCTTGCTCGGTCTGTGGCTGATCGGTCGCGAGATGGAGCTGGGGCTGTGGTATGGCCTGGGCCTGGCATTCGCGGCGATGTTTGCTCTGTATGAGCAGTTCCTGATTCGCAAGCGCCGGCCCGAAGATTGTTTCAAAGCCTTCCTCAACAACAATTATTTCGGCATGTCGGTGTTCATCGGCATCCTGCTCGAATATACGTTCCGATAGATGAACTGCCCCTGCTCGGATTTCGCCCTCGCCAGCTAAGTCACTTCCGTTCGGCGCGAGCAACCGCCCAGACTTCAATCCACTCCGCGCCGGCGGCACGCAGCACTTTGGAAATCTCATTCGCGGTACTGCCCGTCGTGACCACGTCATCGACGATGGCGATGTGTCGGGCGGAAAGCGGCCCGGTCAACGCGAAGGCATGCTGAGTATTCTTGAGCCGTTCATTTCGATCCAGCGATGCCTGCTCCCGGGTCTCGCGACGGCGCGAAACTAAATGACTATTCAATGTCAGCCCGAGCGACTTGCACACCGGCAAGGCCAGTTCACGCGCCTGATTGAACCCGCGCTCGCGGTAGCGAGCCAGGCCAAGCGGCACGGGAATGACCAACTCAGGACGCGTCTCACGTCGCGAAAGGTGCCGCGCCAGCAATTGGCCCAGGATTCGGCCGTACGGGAGCTCGCGACGATATTTCAGTCCCTGAACCATGCGATCCACCGGGAATGCGTAACGAAACGGCGCGACGCAGGCGTCGAACACAGGCGGCCGCTGCAGGCAGCGACCACACAGTGCAGTCGTGGAACGGTTCAGTGGCAACGGCTCGGCACAGTGCTCGCAGGCGTTATCGTTGAGAGGCAGATCCGCCTCGCACCCGGCACACAGATCCAGAATTTCCTGCCCCCAGAAATCGCGGGAGAAACCGGACTGCCCACAAAGCGCGCACCGAGGCGGCCACAGACAGCGCGCGGCGGCTCCGGTCCAGCGTCCAATAATGTCGACTGCGGTTCCCAACATCGGTTGACAGGCTTCCCGGCCGCCACGAATACTTCCCGCCCTCGCTGGGTCGGCACTGACTGACCCGATGCGCAGCCGGAGCCTGCCGCCTTCGAGCTGCGCGAAGCGCCCGACTTAATTGAGGTTTGCCGTGGAAATGACCCGTTCCGACGCCGTTCGCAGCGCTACCCTGGTCGATCGGCTGGGTGCCGTGCGCACCGACTGGACGCTGGATGAAGTGCGCGAGCTGTTCGCGTTGCCGTTCTCCGACCTGATCTATCACGCGCAACGGGTGCACCGGCTCTACTTCGATCCCAACCAGGTGCAAATCAGCACGCTGCTGTCGATCAAGACCGGCGCGTGCCCGGAAGACTGCTCGTATTGCTCACAGAGCATCCGGTTCGAGACCGGCTTGAAGTCCGAGCCGCTGATGAACCTCGACGACGTGATGGAAAAGGCGCGCGCGGCCAAGGCAAACGGCGCGACGCGCTTCTGCATGGGCGCGGCCTATCGCAGTCCGAAACCCAAGCAGCTCGCGCAAATCGTCGAGATGATCAAAGGTGTGCGCGCGATGGGAATGGAAACCTGCGTGACGCTCGGCATGCTCACGCCGGAGCAGGCCCATCAGCTCAAGGACGCGGGGTTGGATTACTACAACCACAATCTGGACACGTCCGAGTCTCACTATAAGAAGGTGATCACGACGCGCACCTACCAGGATCGTCTCGATACGCTCGAAGCCGTGCGCAACGCGGGCATCAATGTGTGTTGTGGCGGCATTCTTGGCCTGGGCGAGAAAGAACAGGATCGCGCCGAGCTGCTGCACACCCTCGCGACGCTGCCTCAGCATCCGGACAGCGTGCCGATCAATCAGCTCATGCAGGTGCCGGGCACGCCGCTGTACGGTGCGGAAAAGCCGGACGCGCTGGACTTCGTGCGCGTGATCGCGGTCGCCCGTTTGTTGATGCCCAAGGCGCATGTGCGCTTGTCGGCGGGTCGCTCGGGGATGAGCGATGAAACGCAGGCGCTCGCGTTTCTCGCGGGCGCGAACTCGATCTTCTACGGCGACAAGCTGCTGACGACGGAGAACCCCGAAGAGGATAAGGACCGCCAGCTGTTCGCGAAGCTTGGCATCACCGCCGAGCCGTTGGCTCAACAGAGCGCACCGACCTGCTCGCGACGAGCAGAGGACGAACAGCTCATCGCAAGTTGATGGCCTGGTGCTTCAGCGACACAACATCAATAGGGGTCGTCGCTCGCCTGGCCCGGGAATGAAGGCACGAGCGCAAAGCGCGATATCCTTCGTGCCATGCCCGATGAGTTCTACCTTGCTCCCGCCGATGTCAGACGATCCTTTGACAAGGCCGCGAAAACCTACGACGCCGCGAGCGGGGTCGCGGCCGAGATCCGCAACCGCCTGCTAGAGCGGCTCGATTTCGTGAAGCTGCAGCCGAAGGTCGTGCTCGACCTCGGCGCCGGCACCGGCCACGCGAGCAAGGCGCTCAAGCATCGCTATAGAAGCGCCGAGGTGGTCGCGCTGGATCTCTCGCCCGCGATGCTCGTCGAGGCGGACAAGCGGCAGAGCTGGCTGCGTCGATTCCACCGAGTTGCAGCTGACGCGCATCGGCTACCCATCAAAGATGGCAGCGCGCAGCTGGTCTTCAGCAATCTGATGCTGGAGTGGTGCCACGACCCGGACGCCGTGTTCCAGGAAATCCGGCGGGTCCTGCAGCCAGGCGGCTTACTGACGTTCGCCACTCTCGGCCCGGACACTTTGCGCGAATTGCGCGACGGCTGGCGCAAGATCGACGCTCACCCGCACATCCATCGCTTCATCGACATGCACGACCTCGGGGATGCGCTGATGCGCGCGGGGTTCGCGGAGCCCGTCATGGATACCGAGCGACTGACGGTAACTTACTCCCATCTCGACGCGTTGCTATCGGAACTGGCGGCGAGCGGATCGACCAATCTGGCTCATGGCCGGGCCCGCGGATTGACCTCCAAGGCCCGCTTCGACTCGCTCCGAAACGCGGTCCGGCCCACCTCGGACCAGACCGTACTATCGGTCTCCGTGGAAGTGGTCTACGGTCATGCCTGGGCAGGCGAACTCCGTCCGCGACCTCGAGCCGATGGCGAAGTGCGTGTCCCGGTGACCAGTCTGACCGTTCGGAAGCGTTAATTTTTTTGAAACCACATCGCCGTCAAATCGAAGAAAACACGACCGATTGACTACAGTATCTACACGATGAACGCTCGGGCCGATCTGCCGCCGCCTCGCCCGACCCCGGACGCCGCTCCCGCGGAACGGGTGCTTGAGCTCATGCCGCACCGGTCGCTCACTCCCAAGTCCGCGCGCATCTTCATCGCCCTGGTCGCGATCCCCACCTTCGTGGTCGCTCTTATGTTTACCGTCCAGGGGTTCTGGCCCATTCTGCCGTTCGCCGGCCTGGAGATCGGCCTGCTGGCCTGGGCGGTTCAGGCCTCGATGCGTTCAGGTCAGGAGAGGGAAACCATTACCGTGACGCTCGACTCGGTGATCATCAGACACTGGGACCGGCGCGGCGTGCAGTCTTCGGTATTTCCTAGACATTGGTCGAGGGTTACACTCCACGCCCCGCCGGCGGCGCTACATCCCAGCCGACTCATGTTGGAGTCGCGTGGTCACGCCTGCGAGGTGGGCAGGTTTCTCACAGAGGACGAGCGCCGCAGCCTCGCGGTGCGTCTAAAGCAGCTGGTGGGGAATATGAGCGAAACGCCCGCGCTATGAGATAGCGCGGCGTTGACTTGCGGGCGCATGCAGGGCGCCGGCACGCATGATTCGCGCCCGGCTCGAACGACTCGAGCGGGGCGCGGGCAGAACGAAGCACTTGGGAGCATTAGGGCCAATGAAGATCGTGAAATACGCCGCAGCCGGTTCACTAGCGGCGGCAGCGTTATTGCCCACCGGGGCGGCGCTGGCGGCATGGGAAGTCAACATGCCGGTCGGCGTGACTGAGCTGAGTCGCGACATCCACGGCCTGCACATGCTGATCTTCTGGATCTGCGTGCTGATCGCCGTCGCGGTGTTCGGCATGATGATTTATTCCATCGTGAAGTTCCGTCACTCCGAAGGCGCGGTGCCGGCGAACTTCGACCACAGCACCAAGGCCGAGATCATCTGGACCATCATTCCGGTCGCGATCCTGGTCGGCATGGCCATCCCGGCCGCCGCCACGCTGGTGAAGATCGAGGACACGCGCGACTCGAACCTCACCATCAAGGTCACCGGCTATCAGTGGAAGTGGGAATACGAGTACCTCGATCAGAAGGTGAAGTTCTTCTCCACGCTGGCCCGCGACAGCGACGCCGCCCGTCAGACCGGTTCGGGCATCGATCCGAAGTCGGTCTCCAACTACCTGCTCGAAGTCGATAAGCCGCTGGTGGTGCCGGTCGGCGCGAAGGTGCGCGTGCTGCTCACTTCGAACGACGTGATCCACGCCTGGTGGGTGCCGGCCTTCGGCATGAAGAAGGACGCCATTCCGGGCTTCGTGAATGAACTGTGGTTCCGTGCCGACGAGCCCGGAATCTATCGCGGTCAGTGCGCCGAGCTGTGCGGTCGCGACCACGGCTTCATGCCGGTGGTCGTGCATGTGAAGCCGCAGGCCGAGTACGAGAGCTGGCTCGCCGAGCAGCAAGGTGGCGGAGCTCCCGCCGCCGCTGCCGCCCAAGTTGAGAATGCAGCGCCGGCCACGGCCGCTGCCGCGGAGTAATAGAGACCATGGCACACGCACACACGCACGATCACGCCGGTCACGATCACCACGACGATCACGGCCCCGCAAAGGGCATTGGCCGCTGGCTGTTCGCGACCAACCACAAAGACATCGGCACGATGTACATGCTGTTCAGCCTGCTGATGTTCTTCATCGGCGGCACCATGGCATTGGTGATTCGCGCCGAGCTGTTCAAGCCGGGCATGCAGCTGGTCGATCCGATGTTCTTCAATCAGATGACCACGATGCACGCGCTGGTCATGATCTTCGGCGCGGTCATGCCGGCGTTCGTCGGTCTGGCGAACTGGATGATCCCGCTGCAGGTCGGCGCGCCGGACATGGCGCTGCCGCGCATGAACAACTTCAGCTTCTGGATTCTGCCGTTCGCGTTCACGATGCTGATCGGCACGCTGTTCGTGCCGGGCGGTGGCCCGGCCGGCGGCTGGACCATGTACCCGCCGCTGTCTCAGCAGCTGGGTGACGGCTTCCCGATGCTGATCTTCGCGGTTCACTTGATGGGTGCTTCCTCGATCATGGGTGCGATCAACGTGATCGTGACCATCATGAACATGCGCGCGCCCGGCATGTCGCTGCTGAAGATGCCGATCTTCGTCTGGACCTGGCTGATCACCGCATATCTGCTGATCGCCGTGATGCCGGTGCTCGCCGGTGCCGTGACGATGCTGCTGACCGACCACTACTTCGGCACGACCTTCTTCGAGGCGGCCGGCGGTGGTGACCCGGTGATGTTCCAGCACATCTTCTGGTTCTTCGGTCACCCCGAGGTGTACATCATGATTCTGCCGGCCTTCGGCATCATCTCGGAGATCATCCCGACCTTCTCGCGCAAGCCGCTGTTCGGCTACGACGCGATGGTGTACGCGACCGCTTCGATCGCCTTCCTGTCGTTCATCGTGTGGGCGCACCACATGTTCACGGTGGGCATGCCACTGGCCGGTCAGATGTTCTTCATGCTCGCGACCATGCTGATCGCGGTGCCGACCGGCGTGAAGGTGTTCAACTGGACCGCGACCATGTTCAAGGGCTCGATCAGCTTCGAGCCGCCGATGCTGTTCGCGATCTCGTTCCTGTTCCTGTTCACGATCGGCGGTTTCTCGGGCCTGATGCTCGCGATCGTGCCGGCGGACTTCCAGTATCACGACACTTACTTCGTGGTGGCGCACTTCCACTACGTGCTGGTGCCGGGCGCGGTGTTCTCGCTGATGGCCGCCGCTTATTACTGGCTGCCGAAGTGGACCGGCCACATGTACAACATGACGCTGGCCAAGTGGCACTTCTGGCTGTCGACCATCTTCGTGAACGTGCTGTTCTTCCCGCAGCACTTCCTGGGTCTGGCCGGCATGCCGCGTCGTATCCCGGACTACTCCACGCAGTTCGCCGACTGGAACATGATCTCCTCGATCGGCGCGTTCGGCTTCGGTCTGTCGCAGCTGCTGTTCGCCTACATCATCTTCTCCTGCATCCGTGGCGGCGAGAAGGCGAGCGACAAGGTTTGGGACAGCGGCCGGCCGCACGGCCTGGAATGGACGCTGAGCTCGCCGCCGCCGTATCACAGCTTCGAAACGGCTCCTGAAGTGAAGTAATGGCTACCGAGATTCGAGATCCCGAACGCAAACGCGGCATCCAGCGCACGGTCATCTGGCTGTTGCTGCTGGCTGCTACGTTCTATTTCGGTTTCATCGCGATGGCGGTGATGCGGTCCCACTGACGTGGGACCCTCGCGCAGACACGGATCATGACGGACACATCCATCACGAAGGCGAATCGATCGCTGACCCGGCAGCTGTGGATCTTTGCTGCCGGCAGCTTCGCGTTCGGCTTCGCGTTGGTGCCGCTATACAACGTGATCTGCGACGTCACCGGTTACGGCGATCGGACCAAGCTGGTGCAGGCGAGCAGCTTCACCGCGGCGGAAGACCAGAACCGGACGATCACCGTCGAGCTGATGGGAGATGCGCCGTCGATCGGCGATTGGGAATTCCGTCCCGAAGTGGGATCGATCCAGGTGCATCCCGGCCGCTTGACCGAAGCGAAGTTCTACGCGCGCAACTTGCGCACGCAGGCGGTGGTGGCTCAGGCCATCCCCAGCATCGCGCCGTTGCAAGCGACCAAGTATTTCCACAAGACCGAATGTTTCTGCTTCACGCCGCAGCCGTTCGACGCGCAACAGGAGCGGGAGCTCACGGTGCGCTTCATCGTCGATCCGAAACTGCCCGTGAACATCGACCGGCTGACGCTCTCGTACGTGATGTACGACGCGAAGACCACGAGCTGATTTTTGTTTGAACCGAATTCGTTTTGAAATGAGTGGCAGATAACTATGGCCCACGCACAGACCACGCACGCGCCGTCCGAGAAGTATTACGTTCCACACAGTAGTCCGTGGCCGCTGGTCGGCTCGATCGCGCTGTTCACGACCGTGGGCGGAGGCGCGCTGTGGCTCAACCACGCTCAGGCCGGCCCGTGGGTGATGACGGTCGGCTTCGGCATCCTGCTGTTCATGTTCGCCGGCTGGTTCGGCGCCGTGATCAAGGAGAGCGAAGGCCGCTTCTACAATGACGCGGTGGACCGCTCCTTCCGCATGGGCATGATGTGGTTCATCTTCTCCGAAGTCATGTTCTTCGCGGCGTTCTTCGGCGCGCTGTGGTACGCACGTAACTTCTCGGTGCCGTGGCTGGGCGGCGAAGGCACTCGCGCGCTGACCAAGATCATTCGCGGCGACAACTACGAAGCGGCCTGGCCGACCGACGGTCCGGGCAATGTCGGCGGCGACTTCGACGTGATTCCCGCGTTCGGTCTGCCGGCGATCAACACCGCGATCCTGCTGACCTCGGGTGTGACCATCACCATCGCGCACCATGCCATCAAGTCCGGCAATCGCGCCGTGCTGAACATCTTCCTGGCGGCGACCTTCCTGCTGGGCTTCCTGTTCGTGTACCTGCAGGCGCACGAGTACATCGAGGCGTATCAGCACTACAACCTGAAGCTGACCTCGGGCATCTACGGCTCGACGTTCTTCATGCTGACCGGTTTCCACGGCTTCCACGTCACCATGGGCGCGATCATGCTGGTCGTGATCTGGCTGCGTTGCCTGAAGGGGCACTTCACGCCGACGCACCACTTCGCGTTCGAAGGCGTGGCCTGGTACTGGCACTTCGTCGACGTGGTGTGGCTGGGCCTGTTCGTGTTCGTGTACTGGCTGTAAGCAGCCATGCACCTGGCGGAGCGCGCCGGCAACGGATCAGCGCTCCGCGGTTTCCCGGGGCCGCCGCTTCAGATGAACGCGGCGGCCTTTTTACTTGTTACATCCCTTTCGGCGTGATCAGGCCCTGCGACCACGCCAGCATCAGCAGGACGAACAGCAGCACGGACAGCCCGACGCGTATCGACAGCGCATTGACCATCTTCTTCGACGTACCCTTATCGGTGACCAGATAGAACAGGCCGGAAGCCATGCTGAGCACGATGGCGACCAGGCAGGCGATAACGAAGAACTTGACCATGGCACTCTCCTGATCCGACCTATACGGGTCGCACCCAGTATATCGTGAGCCCCACCGACACAACGCCGAAGACCCGCGTCTGGCGCCCGAGCATGTTCGGCGCGGCCCTGACCTTGTTCGGCGTGGCGTTCTTCATCTGGCTCGGCTTCTGGCAGCTGGGTCGGGCTGAACAAAAGCAGGCATTGCTCGATCAGTACGCGACCGCGCAGAAGACGCAGGTCGAGATCACTCCGCGGAACGCCGACAGCTTGCCCAGGTATCAACGAGTCACCGTCTCCGGCCGCTTCGATCCGGCTCATCAGATATTGCTGGATAACATGCCGTCGCACACGGGCCAGCCGGGTTATCGGGTGGTCACGCCGTTCGAAACATCCGCCGGCTGGCTGTTGGTGGACAGAGGATGGTTGCCGCTGGGCAGTTCTCGCAGTCAGTTGCCCGACGTTCCGGTGGGCACGGACCCACGCACGATCACGGGCACCATCGACGAGTTACCTCGAGCCGGGCTGAAACTCGCGACGCCGTCCATCGATGCGAAGGCTCCGTGGCCGCGTGTGCTGAGTTTCCCGGAGCACTCGGCACTGGCGGAGCAGTTGGGGCACAAGCTTCTTCCCGGATTGCTGTTGCTCGATGCTTCACAACCCGACGGCTACGAGCGGATCTGGGAAGCGCATCTCGGCTTCCGGCCCGAGCGGCACATCGGCTACGCCGTGCAATGGTTCGCATTCGCCGTCGCGGCCGTCATTCTTTTCGTAATCACCGGCTTCCGTACCAAGAAGGCAACAGATGAATCGCCCCGCTGAACACACCTCGCCGGGCCTCCGGCCACGCAAGCAGATCTGGATCCTGGTGGGTGCCTTCTTCGCTCCGCTCGCGCTGGCGTTCCTCTTGTACTACGGCTTGGGCATTCGGCCGGAAGGCACCACCAACAAGGGCGATCTGATTCACCCCGCCGTGCCGCTGCCCGAGGTGGAGCTGCCCGGCGCGACGGATCAAAAACTTGCAGCGGATGCTCTGCGCGGCAAGTGGAGCATGGTGTTCATCGGCGATGGCGCTTGTGATGCGCGCTGTCGGGAAGCCCTTACGTTGATGCGTCAAACGAGACTCGCGCTCGGCGACAAGATGGATCGCGTTCAACGAGTGTTTCTCGTTACCGGCAACTGCTGCGATCAGGCTTATCTGGACGCTGAACAAAGCGGCCTGTTGCTCGGGCGCATCGACAACCCCGCCGGCCGCACATTGTTAGAAACATTTCCGGATGCAGCGCAGGCCGCCACTCGCGGACGCATTTATCTGGTCGATCCGCTCGGCAATCTGATGATGAAATACGAGCCTGACGCACCGCAGAAAGGGCTGCTGGAAGATCTGAAGAAATTATTGAAGCTGTCGCATATCGGATAACTGTGACAAACTCCTGCCGCTAGCGAAGGAATGCGCCACGGCATTTCCTCGCGCGACGACTGATTTCGAATAAAGAGGTATCGCGTAACGCTCGATTACTTTCGCAGCTGAAGGGGGCTTGCCATGAAATGCATCTACTATCTGACGTCGACGCTGAAGAGCACTCAGGACGTTTCCGATGATCTGCATGCCGTGGGCGTCGAAGATTTCTACCTGCACGTAGTCTCCAAGGACGAGTGCGGCCTCAAGAAGCAGCAGATCCATTCCTCCAACTACCTGGAAACGCTGGACATCGTCCGGGACGGTTTCATCGGCGCCGCGCTCGGGTTCGTCGCCGGTCTGATCGGCGTCGCGCTGCTGATGTACTTCAAACCCCTCGGCCCCGACTTCGAAATCCCCAGCCTGGTCTACGCACTCCTGGTCGGCGCCGCGACGTTGTTCGGCGCGTGGGAAGGCGGCCTGACCGGCATCGCCACCGAGAACAAAAAACTGGCGCGATTCCACGACGATATCGCGGCCGGCAAATATCTCATCCTGGTTTACGTGCGCAGGCACCAGGAAGCAACCGTCCGCAAGATGATGGACGAGCGTCACATGGACGCCGAACTGGTCGCCATCGACTCCCACTGCGTCAATCCATTCGCCAGCGTCGACCGGGTGGCACCACGCACCGTATCCAGAGCCTGACGACACAGCACCCGTATTCGTGAGCTGCAGAGCATCGACGAGGGGAGCCGCCAATGGTGATAGCGATCGCGCTGATCGTTCTCGTAGTGGCCACGGTGTTGTTTCATTTCCTGAGCCCGTGGTGGTTCACGCCCATCGCCTCCAACTGGAACACGGTGGATTCGACGGTGGACGTAACCTTCTGGGTGACGGGCATCGTGTTCGTCGCGGTGAACCTGTTCCTTGCCTACTGCATCATTCGATACCGGCATCGTAAGGGCAACAAAGCTCACTACGAGCCGGAGAACAAGAAGCTCGAATGGTGGCTGACCGGCATCACCTCGGTCGGCATCGCCGCGATGCTCGCGCCGGGCTTGTCGGTGTGGGCCAAGTTCGTGACGGTGCCGAGCGATGCCTCCGAGGTCGAGGTGCTCGGTCAACAGTGGGCCTGGGCTTATCGATTCCCCGGCAAGGATGGCAAGCTCGGCGCGTCCGCCGCCAATCTGATCAGCGTCGACAATCCATTCGGCATGGATCCGAACGATCCGGCCGGGCAGGACGATGTGCTGATTCAGAATCCGCAGCTGCATCTGCCCATCGACAAGCCGGTGAAGATGCTGTTGCGCGCGAAGGATGTGAATCATCAATTCGCCGTGCCGCAGTTTCGCGTGAAGATGGACATGGTGCCCGGCATGGTCACGCATTTCTGGTTCACGCCCACGCGCACCGGCGAATTCGACGTGCTTTGCGAGCAGCTGTGCGGAGTCGCTCACTTCGCCATGCGGGGCCGCGTCGTCGTGGACACGCAGGATGACTTCACGAAGTGGCTCGATGCACAGCCGACGTTCGGCAAAACGTTTGCAACGGCCAAGGGCGATCCGGTCGCGGGGCAAGCGTTGTTCGCGCCATGCACCGCCTGTCATGGCGCGAAGGCTGAAGGCAATCGCGAGCTGAATGCGCCGAAGCTCAGCGGACAAGCGGACTGGTACCTCATGCGCCAGATCCATAGTTTCAAGGCCGGCGTGCGCGGCTCGAACGATCAGGACACGTTCGCGAAACAGATGATTCCGTTCGCGTCCATGCTCGCCGACGACACGGCGGTTCGAAACGTTGTTGCTTACATCAAGACGCTGCCGGAAGTCCGCCCGCCGGCCAGCGTGGTGGGCGATCCGGTGCACGGTAAGAAGTTGTATGAAACCTGCTCCGCCTGCCATGGCAGCGACGCCAAGGGCGTGTGGGCGACCAACGCGCCGCGCCTGGCGAACATGAGCGACTGGTACATGGCGCGCCAGTTACAGCACTTCCGAGACGGCATTCGCGGCGGACATCCACAAGATTTCAACGGCGCGCAGATGAGATCGATGGCGAAGGTGCTGCCCGACGACCAGGCCGTCGCCGACGTGCTCGATTACATCCGGACCTTATAGAAGGCGTTCCAGAACATGTAGAAGGAGTGTGTGTCGATGGCTTTTGTAGCAATCGCCGATCGCGATCACGAACACGCCCTGCACGATCCGCAGAGTTTCATTCGCAAGTACATCTGGAGCCAGGATCACAAGGTCATCGCCGTACAGTACGCCGTGGTGGCCATCAGCATCGGGCTGGTGGCACTGACCATGTCGGTGCTGATGCGACTCCAGCTGGGCTTTCCGGACACGTTCCGCATCATCGCTCCGCAGGACTATTACCAGTACATCACCATGCACGGCATGATCATGGTGATCTATCTGCTGACGGCGCTGTTCCTGGGCGGCTTCGGCAACTATCTCATTCCGCTCATGCTGGGCGCGCGGGACATGGTGTTCCCGTACATGAACATGCTCAGCTTCTGGTTTTATCTGCTCGCCGTGCTAGTGCTGGTCGCCGGATTCTTCGTGCCGGGCGGTCCGACGGGCGCCGGATGGACACTCTATCCGCCCCAAGCGGTGCTACCGGGCACTCCGGGCGCGAGCTGGGGCATCATCTGCATGCTCGCGTCGCTGGCGATTTTCATCGTCGCGTTCACCATGGGCGGCCTCAACTATGTGACGACGGTGCTGCAAGCCCGCTGTCGCGGCATGACGTTCATGCGCATGCCGCTATCAGTGTGGGGCATCTTCATGGCCTCCATCCTCGGCCTGCTGGCGTTTCCGGCGTTGTTCGTTTCCGCGATCATGATGGCGCTGGACTCGCTGATCGGCACCAGCTTCTTCATGCCCGCCGTGTCATCGATGGGCCAGCAGACCGTGCACACCGGCGGCAGCCCGCTGCTGTTTCAGCATCTGTTCTGGTTCTTCGGCCATCCCGAGGTTTATATCGTCGCGCTGCCGGCGTTCGGCATCGTGTCCGATCTGATCAGCACGCACGCCCGTCGTAACATCTTCGGCTATCGCATGATGGTGTGGGCGATTCTGGCGATCGGCTGCCTGAGCTTCGTCGTGTGGGCGCACCACATGTACGTGAGCGGCATGAATCCTTACTTCGGCTTTTTCTTCGCGACCACGACGCTGATCATCGCGGTACCGACCGCCATCAAGGTCTACAACTGGGTGCTGACGATCTGGCGCGGCGACGTGCATCTCACCGTGCCGATGCTGTTCGCCATCGGCTTCATCTTCACGTTCATCAACGGCGGCTTGACCGGTTTGTTTCTTGGCAACGTGACGGTGGACGTACCGCTCTCGGGCACGTACTTCGTGGTCGCGCATTTCCACATGGTGATGGGCGTGTCGCCGATCCTGGTGGTGTTCGGTTCCATTTATCACTGGTACCCCAAGATCACCGGGCGCATGTTCGACGAGCGCCTTGGCAAGTTTCATTTCTGGATGACCTTCCTCGGTGCGTACGCGATCTTCTTGCCGATGCACTACATGGGCATTCTGGGCGTGCCGCGTCGGTACTACGGTTATACCGACGCGATTCAGTTCATTCCGCCGTCGGTGCATGAAGCGAATCAGTGGATCTCGATCTCGGCAATGATCGTCGCGGCCACGCAGCTGGTGTTCCTGTACAACTTGATCCATTCGTATTTCAAAGGGCCGGTCGCGGATCCGAATCCCTGGAGAGCGACGACTCTGGAATGGCAAACGCCGGAAACGCCCCCGAAGCATGGCAACTGGGGCAAGGATCTGCCCGAAGTCCATCGGTGGGCTTATGACTACAGCGTGCCCGGTGCACCGGAGGACTTCATTCCTCAGAACGTGCCGCAATCCGAAAAGGTGCCCGCCGGGCGAGAGCATGGAGTGCCGACATGAGCTGCACTCCGTCTCGTGTCGATAGTAGCCGGCGTCTTCCTGCACGAGCCGGCATGTCTTGTCCGGTCGTGAGCCGGTTGCACTCGTCCTTGGTCATGAGCCAATGGCTCTCGTTTCCGTTGATGAGCCACTGGCAGTCGTCTCCGGACATGAGCCAGTGGCAGGCCCTGGACATGATCGGTCGACCGCATCGTCTGGGCATATCTCAAGAGCGGGCATCGCGAATCGATAGCCCGCTGATGCGGCAGCAGTCCGCGAGGCCGCGGTCATGAGCCTGACCGTTGCATATCTCGCGCTGGCCACGGGCATTGCTGTTTGGGCGGTGCTCGTTACCAAGCTGCGCGCCAAATCGTGGGAGACGCCGGCGGCAGGCGTGTCCGAGAAGCCGGCCTTCGCCGTTTCGGCGAAGCGTGTCGGCTTGTGGATTTTCCTTGCGGTCGTCACCTCGCTGTTTTGTTTGTTCCTGTCCGCGTACTACATGCGGATGGGCGAGCACGCCGGCCACGGCGCGATGGCGGCCAGCGATTGGCAATCGATTCGCGATCCTTCCATTCTCTGGGTCAACACCGCGCTGCTGATCTTTGGCAGCGTCGCCATGCAATCGGCGCGGGCGGCGGTCTCGCGCGGCGAGGTCGAGCCGACTCGGCTGCGATTGTTTGCAGCGGGTCTGCTGACGTTGGCGTTTCTCGTCGGTCAGCTGCTCGCCTGGCGAGAGATTCGTTATTCACCGCTGTTCTCGCCCTTGAATCCCGCGGTCGCATTCTTCTATGTGCTCACCGCGGTACATGGATTGCACCTGATGGGCGGACTGTTCGTATGGGCGCGCACGCTCGCGCGCTCGGTGCGCAAAAACGTGGAGCTGATCGACGTGCGTCTGAGCGTCGAGCTCACCTCGGTCTACTGGCACTACCTGCTGCTGGTCTGGCTGGGATTGTTCGCTGTGTTGTTATCAACGTGAGCGAGAGAGAAGCATGAGCCACGAACCCGCCACATTGGAGCCTGGTTTGCGAGGCGTGACCGCGGACTGGTCGGCGGACAAGCAGGCCTTCCCGGTGCCCTGGGGCAAGGCAATGATGTGGATCTTCCTGCTCTCGGACACTTTCATCTTCACTTGTTTCCTCACGTCGTACATGAACGTGCGCATGTCGACGACCGAGCCGTGGCCCAATACCGCCGAAGTATTCGCGCTCACGGTCGGGGGCCATGACATTCCGTTGCTGCTGATCGCGATCATGACCATGGTGCTGATCACCAGCAGCGGCACGATGGCGATGGCGGTGAACTACGGCTATCGACGCGATCGCAAGCGCACCGCTCAATTGATGTTTGCAACGGCGGCGCTGGGCCTGTGTTTCGTCGGCATGCAGGCGTTCGAGTGGACCAAGCTGATCGTTCACGAAGGCGTCCGGCCGTGGGGCAATCCGATGGGCGCGGCGCAGTTCGGCTCGTCGTTCTTCATGATCACCGGCTTCCACGGCATGCACGTGACCGGCGGCGTGATCTATCTGAGTGTGGTCGCGTCGCGCGTGTTGAGCGGCTTCTACGATCGTAAAGGCACTTACGAGACCGTCGAGATCGCCGGCCTGTACTGGCACTTCGTCGATCTGGTGTGGGTGTTCATTTTCGCGTTCTTCTATTTGTGGTGACGGGCGCCGCCCGTCCCGAACTACTTGCGGAGAGCGGCATGGCGGTAAGACAGCACGATATCCCGGCAGACGTACCCGCGGAGCATTCGCCCGCGCACGCAGCCGCGCATGGCGCCCATGCGGAAGGTCAGCAGCATCCGATCAAGTTGTATCTATTGATCTGGGGGTTGCTGTTCGTCTTCAGCGCGTTTTCCTACATGGTCGATTACTTCCAGCTGCAGGGCGCGCTGCGCTGGACCCTGATCATCGTGTTCATGCTGGTCAAGGCGAGCTTCATCGTGGCGATCTTCATGCACATGGCCTGGGAGCGGCTGGCGCTGAAGCTGGCCATCCTGGTGCCGCCACTGGCGCTGCTGATCCTGATCGGGCTGATGGCGATCGAGGGCGACTACACGTTCCTCACGCGGCTGGCCTGGTTCGTGAAATAGCTGTTAGGGCTCGGGCAAATCGACTCATCCGGCACACAACCCGCGCCGGGGCGCTTATCATTGCGCCCCGCTCAAATAGGCCTGGATTCTCAGCAGTTCATGACGCCCCGTTTGCTTCTGTTTCGCCGCCTGGCGCTGGCCGGCGTGTTGCTCGCGCTGGTCGTGGTGGTGCTCGGCGCCTGGGTGCGCCTGAGTGCCGCCGGCCTGGGCTGCCCGGACTGGCCGGGCTGTTACGGTCACTGGAGCGCCGGTAGCGCGGCCGAGAACCTCGACGCGGTCAACCAGGCATTCCCCCACCGGCCGCTCGAGTATCACAAGGCCATCAAGGAGATGGTGCATCGGTACTTCGCCTCGGGCCTGGGCTTTCTGATTCTGGTGCTGGCCGGGCTCGCGATCCGGAATCGCGAAGATCCGCAGCAGCCCGTCGCGTTGCCACTCGCGCTGGTGGGCTTGGTGATTTTCCAAGGGCTGTTGGGCATGTGGACCGTCACCCTGCTGCTCAAGCCGCTGATCGTCGTGCTCCACCTGGTCGGCGGGTTGTCGACGCTGTCGCTGCTGGCCTGGCTGGCCATGCGTCCTACCCAGCCGGCGCAGCGCTCGGAAAACGCCGGGTTGCGTAAGCTGGCCGGCATCGGTCTGGCGGTACTGGCGTTGCAAATCATGCTCGGCGGCTGGACCAGCAGTAATTACGCCGCCCTCGCCTGCCCGGATTTTCCGACCTGTCAGAACAGCTACTGGCCGCACATGGACGTGAAAGACGCGTTCGTGCTGTGGCGAGGCCTGGGCATCGATTACGAAGGCGGTGTGCTGGATCATCCGGCGCGCGTGGCCATCCACTTCGTGCATCGCTTGGGCGCGATTGCCGCGGCCATCATTCTCGGCGTGCTGAGCGTTCTCGCCTGGCGCCGAGGTACCACGCCGGCGGTGCGCGCTGGCGGCGTCATACTTGGGTTGGTGCTCATCGGCCAACTCATTCTGGGGCCGGTCATGGTCATGCGTGCACTCCCATTGCCGCTAGCCACTGCACATAACGGCGTGGCCGCGCTGTTGCTGCTGGCGACGGTGCGCATGAATCGATTGTTACGCTGAGGCAGTCGCGAGAGGCCGGTCCTGCGCCCCGGCATTCGGGCACCCTGTCCAGCATCGGTTGCCTGTAGAATCCGGCGCTGGTCACCGCCCTCTCGCCTATGTCCGCCGTGCAAACCTCTTCATTTCAGCCTGCCGCCTCCTGGCGCGATTACTACGAGCTGGGTAAGCCCCGGGTGGTAATGCTGATCATGTTCACGGCCATTGCCGGCATGTTCCTGGCGGCACCGGGCTTGCCCCCGGCCAATGCGCTGATTTTCGGCACGCTGGGCATCGCTCTTGCGGCCTCGGCGGCGGCGGCCATCAACCATGTGCTGGATCGCCGTTTCGATGAGCAGATGGCGCGCACCCGCAATCGCCCGCTGCCCACCGGTCATGTCACCGAGCGCCAAGCGTTGAGCTACGCGCTGGTGCTCGCGGTGTTGTCGATGGTCATGTTGTGGGGCTGTGTGAATGCGCTGACAGCCGTGCTCACGTTCTGCTCACTGATCGGTTACGCCGTGATCTACACGGTGTGGCTCAAGCACGCGACTCCGCAAAACATCGTCATCGGCGGCGCGGCCGGTGCAGCTCCTCCCGTGCTCGGTTGGACCGCGGTGACGGGCTCGGTCGATCCGCACGCGCTGCTGCTGTTCCTGATCATCTTCACGTGGACGCCGCCGCACTTCTGGGCGCTGGCGATTGCACGGCGCGACGAGTATGCGAAGGCCGGCATCCCGATGTTGCCAGTCGCTTACAGCAGCGACTTCACGCGGCTGCATATCCTGCTCTACACCATCCTGCTGGTGATCGTGACGCTGCTGCCCTATCTCACCGGCATGAGCGGCCTGATTTATCTCGCCGCGGCGATCATCCTCGGCGCATTCTTCCTGTTCCGCGCTTTGCAGCTGAAAGTGCGCCAGGACGCTCGCTTGCCCATGCAGACCTTCGGTTACTCGATCACCTACCTGGCACTGCTGTTCGCCGCGTTGCTGATCGACCACTATGTGACGATCCGGCTGACTTAGCGTTCCTTTCGCATCGTGGCTCCGGCGCGCACACCACGAAGCTCGATTCCCTGGCTGACGGCGACGGTCATCGCGCTGATCCTGTACGGGTCGCTCTATCCGTTCAATCTGAAGCCCGATGCGCAAGGGGATCTGCTCGCCGCGCTGAGCCAGTTGTCCTGGGCGCGCGCCGGTCGCGGCGATCGCATCTCTAACGTATTGCTCTATCTGCCGCTCGGCTTCTGCCTGTACTTATGGCTGAGCGAGCGGATGCGACGTGGCCCATCCGTGACGATCGCGTGGGTGCTCGGGACGATCCTGTCGCTGGCGATCGAAGTCGCGCAGGTGTATGTGTCGAAGCGCGTGCCGAGCCTCGCCGATCTTGCGTTGAATTCCGGCGGCACACTGCTCGGCGCGATCGGCGGCATGGGCTGGACCGGGCTCAGTCATTTGATGCACATCCCGTCGCGCACTGAAAAACAAACGCGCGATCCCGGCGCGGCGTTGTTGATCGGCTTGTGGCTCGCATGGCGTTTCGCGCCGTTCGTGCCGCAGTTCGATCTGGGCAAGCTGAAGGCAGCGCTGCGGCCGCTGTTCAATCCGACGTTCGACTTCGTCAGCGTACTGATCTTTCTCACCTGCTGGCTGGTGGTGAATCAAGCGGTGGCGGCGATGGTGAGCCGTCCGCGACGCTTGGAAACATTGTTGCTGCTCATGGCCGCGGTGCTGATCGGTCGACTGCTCGTGGCGAATCAAGCATTCGTGCCCGCCGAGCTGCTGGCGCTGTTGTTGTTGCTGCCGATGGTCGTCCTCATGCATCGACTGCGTCCGCGACCGAGGCGTGCGGCTCTGGTACTGGCCGTCGTTGCTTTGTTGATCATCGAAGAGCTGGCGCCGTTCAATTTCTCGCCGCAGGCCGCGCAGTTCGATTTCTGGCCGTTCCTGGCGCTGGTCGACTCCGGCTGGGATCTGACGACGGTGGACTGGGTGCCGGTGTTCGGCAAATTGTTTCTTTACGGCGCCTTGCTGTGGGTCGTGCGTGAGTGGGGCGCGTCCACCGATTTCGCGTTCGGCGTGATGCTCGCCATCGCCAGCGTAATCGAGCTGCTGCAAATCTGGCTGCCCGCCGAGCATGCCTCCATCACCGATCCATTATTGGCACTGATGATCGGCCTGCTGTTTCGCTCGCTGTATCGACGCCACCGCCCGCGACGTTTCGCGGGCGCGACCAACGATTTTTCGTTGCGGGAACGTTGAGATCAGAAGGTCCGGCTGCCGACGCGCGCGCACCCTTTGTATTGCTTGCCATCCAGCGTCGCTCGAGCGGCGTACGCGAAGTACTCACCCGACATGTCATCGCGGCATGCCTGGGCTTCGATCAACAACTCGATCTTGTGATCGTTGTTGGCGGCCGCATAACTGACCGCGCCTTCGGCGTCCTGCGTTTGTGGTGCGGCGATGGAAATCTCTTTCGGCTCCTCGGCCTGACGCCAGACCAAAGCGGCTTCGGTGACTTCGGCACTCCAGAACGGCTCGTTACCGCGCGCGGCCACAATGTAATCCTGCGGCGGCGAATCGCAGCCGCGCGTCTGTCCGTCGGGCGCGGCGTAGAGAGCTTCTTCCAACATGAAGGCCCCCGCGAAGCCCCCGGGTGCCGGCTGATCGGTCGCACGCTCGCCGTACGCCTCGATGTACAGCTTCAACGGCTGATCGGTGCCATCCGCGCCTTTCTCGCCGGCGAACTCTCGCTTGAGGACGCCATCGGTCTGATCGACCAGGAGCAGGTCGCTCTGCTCGCCGCAGGGCCGGAACGTGCTGCGATCGGCGGACAACGTGACGAGGCCGCGCTTGATGGCGAGCCCGGATTCAGCGGCTGCCTCGGACGCGGTTGGGGCCTCGGACGGAAAACTGGACGTATCCGTGTCCGCGGCGGGTGCGGCGGCCGGAGCCGTGGGCTCTGAAGGCTTAGAGCATCCCGCTAAAGTCAGCAAAACCGCGCAATGGGAAAGTAACATCCCGCGCCAAACACGCATGCACGCCTCCCGGCGACCGACCCTGGCCGCACAGCATATAGAATCGGCCAGCCTGCTAGAATGCGCGGGATCGTGAATACAGCGGCTGTTTATGCAGCGACTCGGGCATGCTTGTCATGCAGCGACTCGGGCATCCTGCCACTCGCGCTGAGGCGCGTCGGGAAAAGGCGTGACTTTTCCCTCGCGCTCGCCGCCTATGGCGGCGGGCACATCCCTGTGCCTGGGAGGCACGCACCCGACTTAAGCTCGGCTCAGTGAGGTCTGATCCTGGACGTTTCTGATTTACTTGAAGGACTTAACGACGCTCAGCGCTCCGCCGTCGCGGCCCCGCTGGCGCCGACTCTGGTCCTGGCCGGTGCCGGCAGCGGCAAGACGCGGGTGCTCACCCATCGAGTCGCCTGGCTGGTGCAGGTCGAAGGTTCTTCCCCCCACAGCATTCTGGCGGTGACCTTTACCAATAAGGCCGCCGGCGAGATGCGCTCGCGCATCGAAACCATGCTAGGTGTGCCGAGCGCGCCGCTGTGGATCGGCACTTTCCACGGCATCGCGCATCGCCTGCTGCGCATCCATTGGCGCGACACCCACCTGCCGCAAAGCTTCCAGATCATGGACTCGGACGATCAGCTCCGCGCCATCCGGCGTGTGCTGAAGGCGCAAAACCTGGACGAGGAGCGCTGGGTACCGAAAGAGATCATGTGGTTCATCAATGCCCGCAAGGACGAAGGGCTGCGCGCCAGGCAACTCAAGGATGAAGGCGATCCAACGCGGCGCATGTTCATCAAGTTGTATGAGCTCTATCAGGAGCAATGCGACCGCGCCGGCGTCGTCGATTTCGCCGAGCTGCTGTTGCGCGCTTATGAGCTGTTCCGAGACAACGCGGCGTTGCTCGACCATTACCGGCAGCGCTTCCGGCATGTGCTCATCGACGAGTTTCAAGACACCAACACGATTCAGTACTCGTGGTTGAAGCTGCTGGCCGGGCCCAACGGCCTGCCGTTCGCGGTCGGCGACGACGATCAGTCGATCTATCGCTGGCGCGGCGCTCGCGTGGAGAATCTGCATCAGTTCCGCCGCGACTATCCCAACGTGCAGATGTTTCGACTGGAGCAGAACTATCGTTCGACCGGCAACATTCTCGCGGCCGCCAACGCGCTGATCTCGAACAACGGCGGTCGTCTCGGCAAGAACCTGTGGACCAGCGGCGAGCAAGGCGATCCGATCCGACTCTATGCGGCGTTCAACGAGCGCGACGAGGCGGACTTCATCGTCAACCGCATTCGCGAATATGTGATGAAAGGCGGTCTGCGCAGCGAGTGCGCCATTCTGTACCGCTCGAACGCGCAATCGCGAACGCTCGAAGAAGCATTGCTGACCCATCGCATTCCCTATCGCGTCTACGGCGGCTTGCGATTCTTCGAACGCGCCGAAATCAAAGACGCGCTCGGCTATCTGCGCTTGATGCACAACCGTACCGACGACGCTTCATTCGAGCGCATCGTGAACTTGCCCACGCGCGGGATCGGCAACAAGACGCTGGATGTCGTCCGCAATTACGCGCGAGCCAACGCGACTTCGATGTGGGAAGCCGCCGGCGCGAGCATCAAGGAGATCGGCGCTCGCGGTGGGCAGGCGCTGCATGCGTTCATGCTGATGATCGAGCAGCTCGATCAGCAAACGCGCACGCTGCCGCTGCACGAACAGGTCGATCATGTGATTCATGCGAGCGGCCTGGTCGCGCACTATCAGCAGGAAAAAGGCGATCGAGGCGAAGCGCGCGTCGACAACTTGAACGAATTGGTGTCGGCGGCGCGCGGCTATGAGCCCGAAGGCGAGATCGAAGTTTCGCCGCTCGCGAACTTCCTGGCGCACGCTGTGCTGGAATCCGGCGAAGAACAAGCCGGCGCCGGCGAGGACGCCGTGCAGATGATGACGCTGCATTCCGCCAAGGGCCTGGAGTTCCCCATCGTGTTTCTGTGCGGCATGGAAGACGGATTGTTCCCCCACCAGCGCTCGATCAGCGATATCGACGGGCTCGAAGAAGAACGCCGGCTTTGTTACGTAGGCACGACGCGCGCGATGAAACAGCTGTATCTCACGTACGCCGAGCAGCGACGGCTGCATGGCGTGGACAGCTACGGCACCCCGTCGCGTTTCATCAAGGAAATTCCGGGCGAGCTGATCGAAGAAATCCGGCCGCGCATTCAGATCTCGCGACCGGTTTACACGCCGCGTCGTAGTGGCCTGGGCGGTCGAGTGTATGAAGAGCCGGCCACCTTCGGCGGGGTGCGACTCGGCCAGCGAGTGCGTCATGGCAAATACGGCGAAGGCACCGTGCTCGAGCTGGAAGGCGACGGCAGCCACGCGCGGGTGCACGTGAATTTCGAGCGCCAGGGCCGTAAGTGGCTGATGCTGGCGTTCGCGAACCTGGAACCGGTATGAAAATAATCATCCTCGGCGCCGGACAGGTGGGTCGCACCGCCGCCTACCACCTGGCGCGCGAAGCAGCCAACGAAGTCACGGTCGTCGATGTAAATGACGAGCTCCTGCGCGATCTGCAGGACCGTCTCGACATTCGCACACTGGTCGGCAGCGGTACGCAACCGAGCGTGCTCGAAGCGGCCGGCGCACGCGACGCCGACATCTTCATCGCGCTGACCAACAGCGACGAAGTGAACATGGTGGCCTGTCAGATTGCCTGGAGTCTGTTCAACAAGGA
The DNA here is from genome assembly GCA_023391815.1 of Pseudomonadota bacterium. Taxonomy (GTDB): domain Bacteria; phylum Pseudomonadota; class Gammaproteobacteria; order Steroidobacterales; family Steroidobacteraceae; genus Steroidobacter. The sequence continues at coordinate 7,597 of JAEWAF010000054.1, read as the reverse complement.
CGCGACGCGCATCGCCCGCATCCGCTCCGCCGATTTCACCAAACACACCAAGCTGTTCTCGCACGAGGACCGCGCGTTCGCCGTCGACGTGCCGATCAGCCCCGAGCAGCTGGTGACCGAGCACGTCGTGCACTTGATCAAGTACCCCGGCGCGCTCCAGGTGCTGGACTTCGCCGATGGCCGCATTCGACTGGTCGGCGTGAAAGCTCTGAGCGGCGGCGCGCTGGTGGGTCAGCAATTGAAACAACTGCCGACGCATATCGAAGGTCGCGACGCCCGGGTGGCCGCCATCTATCGCGGCGGTCAGAGCATCAAGCCCGAAGGCGACACCGTGATCGAGCACGGCGACGAGGTGTTCTTCATAGCCGCGCGCGAGGACATCCGCCTGGTGATGAACGAAATGCAGAAGCTCGAGGACCCGGTACGCCGCGTGGTCATCGCTGGCGGCGGCAACATCGGGTTCCGGCTCGCGCAGACCCTGGAGGTGAATCACCAGGTCAAGCTCATCGAACGCGATCCGCGTCGAGCCCGGCGTGTGTCGGAGCAGCTGAGCAATACCATCGTGCTCAGCGGCGACGCCGCCGATGAAGAGCTGCTGCTCGAAGAAAACATCGACAGCGCCGACGTATTCGTCGCCGTCACGAATGCCGAGGAAGCGAACATTCTGTCTGCCATGCTGGCGAAGCGACTGGGCTGTCACAAAGTGATGGCGCTGATCAATCGCCCGGCGTACGCCGAGCTCATGCAGAGCGGTTCCATCGACATCGCACTGTCGCCGCAGCAAGTGACGATCGGTTCACTGCTGGCTCACGTCCGTCGTGGCGACGTGGTTCGCGTGCACTCACTCAGGCGCGGCGCGGCCGAGGCATTGGAAGTCATCGTGCACGGCGTGCAAGGTGAAGGCCGCGTGATCGGCAAGCGCATCGAAAACATTCCGCTGCCCGAGGGCACGACCATTGCGGCCATTGCCCGCGGTGACCAGGTCTTGATTGCGCACCATGACACCATGATCCAGCGCGACGACCACGTGATTCTGTTCCTCACCGACCGTCGCCACGTCGAAGCGGTCGAGCGCCTGTTCGATGTGCCCCGCCGGCACGCCAGATAAAGCGCCCTGATGAACTTCCTCACCGTCCAGCGCATCATGGGTCAGCTGCTGATGTTATTCAGCGTGACCATGCTCCCGCCGATCGGCGTGTCGCTGTATTTCGGCGACGGTCACTGGCAACCGTTCTTCGATTCGTTCTGCGGCATGCTGGCGGTCGGCGCGCTCATCTGGTGGCCGGCGCGCAAGGAACACCGCGAGCTGCGAGTCCGGGACGGATTTTTGATCGTGTCGATGTTCTGGGTGGTGCTCGGCCTGGCGGGCGCGGTGCCGCTGCTGATTTCCGACAGACCGGATCTCGATCTGACCGACGCAGTGTTCGAGGCCGTCTCGGGATTCACGACCACGGGCGCGACCGTGCTGGTCGGCTTGGAAGAGTTGCCGATATCCATTTTGTATTTCCGGCAGCAGATCCAATGGCTCGGCGGCATCGGTATCGTCGTGTTGGCAGTCGCGCTGCTGCCGATGCTGGGCGTCGGCGGCATGCAATTGTTGAAAGCGGAGAGCCCGCGTCCCGCGAAGGACGTGCGACTCACACCGCGCATCACCGAGACCGCCAAGGCATTGTGGGTGATCTATGTGACGCTCACCGTGCTTTGCGCAGTCTGCTATTGGTTGGCAGGCATGTCGCCGTTCGACGCGATCGCTCACTCCTTCTCGACGGTATCCACCGGCGGCCACTCGACGCACGACTCGAGCCTCGGCTATTTCGACAACGTGGCCGTCGAGATCGTGGCGTCGCTGTTCATGTTCCTCGGTGCCGTGAACTTCGCGTTGCACTTCTTCGTGTGGCGCTATCGTCGGCTGCAGGATTATTTCCGCGATCCTGAGTTTCGCGCCTTCCTGTTCCTGGTGACGTGCCTGTTCCTGCTGACCCTGGGGATGCTGCTCGTCAACGGCGTCTATCCGACCGACACGGCCATTCGACAGTCGGTGTTCACGGCGATCTCAGCGCAGACCGGCACGGGTTTCTTCACCACCGATTACTCAGTGTGGCCCGGCGCGATCCCGGTGATCCTGCTGCTCGCGACGTTCATCAGCGGCTCGGCGGGTTCCACCTCGGGCGGCATGAAAGTGATCCGCTGGTTGCTGATCTGGAAACAAGGTCAGCGCGAAGTACAGCGGCTGATCCATCCCAGCGCCGAAATCCCGGTGCGCATCGGCAGCAAGCCGGTCGACTGGCGCATCATCGATTCGGTGTGGGGTTTCTTCGCCGCTTACATGATTCTGTTCGCGGTGCTGATGGTGTTGATGATGATCGCGGGCGCCGACCACGTGACGGCGTTCTCCGCGATCGCCTCGTGCATCAACAACTACGGCGTGGGGCTGGGCGAAGTGTCGTCGAACTTCCGTTCGATCAACGAGCCCGGCAAATGGCTGTGCGTGATCGCGATGTTGCTCGGCCGCCTGGAGATTTTTCCGCTGCTGGTGATCGCGACGCCTTCGTTCTGGCGCCGTTGAGCTCAGCGGGCCGCGCCCAACATATCCAGCGCGCCGTGTAACAACGCTGTGGCTCCCGCCAACTCCGGCACGATCACCAGGTGCGCGCCCGCCGCTCGTAACGCCGGTTCGTTCACCGACTGCTCGGCTCGGGCTGCTATGACGACCGCTGGATTGAGGGCCCGCAGCTGATTGATGGCCGCGCGGGCCGGCGCGAAATCGGGCAAGGCGACGACCGCCAGTCGGGCATTGGCGACATGAGCAGCTTCGAGAACGGTAGGAGAGAATGCGTTTCCGTAAATCGCAGGCAGTCCATCGGCGACGCCGTCGCGCACCCGTGACAATCTGGAATCGATGACGGCCACGCTGATGCCCGCGTCCCGCAACCCGCGAGCGACGCTCTGGCCCACCCGGCCGTACCCGATGACGATGGCATGAGCTTCCAGTTGCGCGCCTTCGCCGCTCGCGCCGGTGCCAGTGTCGAACGAACGCCGCAGCCAGCGATGATGCAAGATGAATTCGCCGAGCCTGGGCGCCACCGCGAATGCCGAGGGCGTCAGCACGATGGTGACCAATGCCGAGGTCAGAATCAGATTGTAGATCTGCGGCGAAAGAGCCTGTGTCTGCAGACCGATTTGCGCCAGCACGAAATTGAGCTCGCCGACCGGAATCATGCCGAGCGCGGTGAACGCCGCGGTCCGGGCCGTCAAGCGGAACGGCACGATGCCCAGCGCGGTCGCCACGAATTTGAGCAGTACCGTGAACGCGGCGACCGCCAGCACCGCCGGCCAGTTCGCGACGATGAAATCGAGATCGATCAACATGCCCACCGACACGAAAAACAGCGTCGCGAACAGGTCGCGCACCGGCACGACCTCGGAAATCACGCGATGATCGAACTCGCTCTCCGACAGCAGCAGTCCGGCCACGAACGCGCCGAGCGCGGGCGACAGGCCGAGCAATGTGCTGACACTCGCCGCGCCCAGCGCCAAGACGGCGGCCGTGACGATGAACAATTCGGACGAGCGCATCCGGGAAATGAGCCCCATCAGCCACGGCACCGCCCGCAAGCCGATGGCGAGCGACACGCCGATGAACACCGTCGCTTTCAGAATGGTGATCCCGACCTCGATGGCCACGTCCGTCGGCGTCGCGCCGGCCTGCGAGGACACCAGCTGGGGCAGCACTACGATCAGCACGACGATGATGAGGTCCTGCACGATCGCCATCGACAGCAGCAGCCGGCCGTGACTGGAAGCGATTTCGCCCCGATCCAGCAGCGTCTTCAGAATCACCATGGAGCTGCTGGCCGCGAGCGCCACCCCGAACACCGTACCGGCCAGCACTCCCCAGCCCATCGCCATGCCGGCGAGGGTCCCGCCCAGAATGGTGAATATCACCTGCACCGAGGTGCCGACGGTGGCAATGGCCCGGACGCGCGCCAGGTCCTTGAACGAGAACGCCACGCCGAGGCCGAACATGAGGAAGATCACGCCTACATCGGCCAGCAGCGCGATGTTCTCGCGATCGCCAACGAATCCTGGGGTGAACGGTCCAATGGCCACGCCGGCCAGCAAATAGCCGAAGATCGGCGACTGCCGGAGCCAGCTTGCGAGGAAGCCGCCGGCCACCGCAATGGCAAGCGCGACCGCGACGTTCAGAACCAGGGGTATTTCATGATTCATGCATGATGGGTGGCGGCCAGGGTCGGCGAGGATTCAGCGCGAACGGCGAGAAGCAATGTAGCATGCGTCGCCTCACGACTTTGCCATCGGTTTGCCCGAATCCTGCCGCAAGCTGATGACGGAAGTCCTGCCGTGGATGACACAGATTCGAGATGAGAGCACTGAAAAAATATCGTAAGCAGATTTTTGCGGCCCTCGCCCTCGCCTTCGGCGTCGCGGCGATCGCTTTGACCCTGTGGGTGTTCACCCTCGATCGCAAGATCACCAGTCAGTTCGAAGGCCGTCGCTGGACCTTGCCGGCGCAGGTGTATGCGCAGCCCACCGAGCTGTACGTGGGCCTGGCCTCCAGCGCCGACACGCTCGAGCAGGATCTGCAGCGGCTCGGCTATCAGCGCGTCGACAAACCTCAGCATCCCGGCAGCTACAGCCGCCAGGGCACGCGCATCGATCTGATCAATCGTCGTTTCCAGTTTCCGGACGCGCTGCAAGAGCCGCAGCTGCTGACCATCAAAACCAGCGGCAACGGCATCGAGGACATGCGCAACGGCCGCAACGAAGAGGTCCCGATCTTCCGCCTCGACCCGCTGCTCATCGGCAGCATCTTCCCGATCCATGGTGAAGACCGCGTCGTGGTCACACCGGAGGAAGTCTCTCAGTTGTTGCCCGCCGCGCTGAAAGTGGTCGAGGACCGCAAGTTCGATTCGCACTGGGGCGTGAATCCCACGGCGATCCTGCGCGCCGCTTTTGTGAATCTACGGGCGGGTCAGATCGAGCAAGGCGGCTCGACGCTCACCCAGCAGCTGGTGAAGAGCTACTTCCTCGACAACCGCCGCACGCTGGGCCGCAAGTTCGAAGAAGCGATGATGGCCATGCTGCTGGAAGTGCATTTCAGCAAGCCGGATTTGATGAACGCGTACATCAACGAGATCTATCTCGGTCAGGACGGCCGGCGCGCGATTCACGGCTTCGGTCTCGCCAGTCAGTTTTATTTCGGCAAGCCGCTGGCGGAATTGCAGCTGCACGAAGTCGCGCTGCTCGTCGCTATCGTGCGTGGCCCGTCTTATTACGATCCGCGCCGTCATCCCGAGCGAGCGCGCGAGCGGCGCGATCTGGTGTTGAAGCTCATGGCCGATCACGGCGTCATTGCGCCGGACATGGCGAAGAAGGCGGCGAAGCGTCCGCTCGGCATCGTGAGTTCCGGCACGCAAGCCGGTGGCGGTTACTACCCGGCGTTCCTCGATCTGGTTCGACGCACCTTGCGACGTGACTATCGCGAAGAAGATCTGACCGAGGCCGGGCTGAGGATTTTTTCGACGCTCGATCCGACGGTGCAGTCGCAGGCGGAAAAAGCGCTCACGCAAGAACTGGATCGACTCGATAAGACCAGCAAGACGAAATCGAAGGTGCCGCTGGAAGGCGTGGTCGTCGTCACCGCCCCCCAGAACGGGGAAGTGATCGCGATGGTCGGCGGCCGGCAGGCCGGCTTCGCCGGGTTCAATCGCGCATTGGATGCGAAGCGCTCGATCGGCTCGCTGGTCAAACCGGTGATCTATCTCGCGGCCATCGAAAGCGGAAACTTCCATGCGGCGTCGATCATCGAGGACGGCCCGGTGTCGGTGAAGCTCGCCAACGGCCAGCTGTGGGAGCCAAGGAATATTGCCAAAGAGCAGTTCTACGGTCCGGTGCCGCTGGTGCGTGCGCTGGCGCAATCCATGAATCTCGCGACCGTGAATCTCGGCTTGACCGTTGGCTTGCCGAAGGTGACGCGGGAGTTCGTGGCGCTCGGCTTGGAGAAGGAGCCGCCGCAATTGCCGTCGGTGTTGCTCGGCGCGCTCGATGTTTCTCCGCTGGAAGTGGCGCAGTTGTACAACGCGTTCGCGAACGGCGGCTTCAGCACGCCGCTGCGAGCGGTGCGTTCGGTGCTCGACGCGCAAGGCGAGCCGCTGAAATCGTTCGCGCTGGAAGTCACACCGGTGGCCAGCCCCGACGCGGTTTATCAGGTGAATCGAATGATGGTCGAAGTCATCGAACACGGCAGCGGCCGCGGGGCGCGAGCGACGCTGCCGCCAGGCACGGTGGTCGCTGGTAAATCCGGCACGTCTTCGGATTATCGTGACAGCTGGTTCGCCGGCTTCTCGGGCAGCCACCTCGCGGTGGTGTGGATCGGTCACGACGACAACTCGCCCACCGGTCTCACGGGCTCGTCGGGTTCGCTGCCGGTGTGGGCGCGCCTGATGGCCAACCTTGGAACAAGTTCCTGGAGCGCGCCGTTGCCGGAAAGCCTGCAGGAAACCTGGATAGAATTTCCAACGGGCCTGGGGACCCGGCCGGACTGCGGCGAAGAACCGATCGCCATTGCCGTACCGAAGGGGACGCAGTTGCAGATGCAGCCGGCGTGTACAACCAACGTTTTCGGTGAGCTCGGCGAGAAGGCCAAGGAATGGTGGCGTGGGATCACGCGACAATAGTGGGGAACCTGAACGATGCAGAAATCTTCCGGCCGCGTGTTCAGCCACGGGCGAACACTTTTCAGTTGACGATGGTCTGACAATCTCGTGACTACCTGGCAGCGAAAACTTCCCGCGATCCTGGCCCTGCTCGTCGTTGCGGCGTGCACGGTCCCACCTCCTTACCGAGCCCCGGCCCCGCCGACGCCCGTTCCTCCGTCACCCACGGAACCCCCGGTCGAAACCCGCCCGGCGCCGCCGCCGGAACAACCCAGCGAGCAACCGCCGCCGCCCGCTCCGGTTATTCGTGAACCGGTGTTGAGTGCCGCGTCGAAAGCGCTGGTGAACCAGGCGCAGCTTCAATTGAAGTCGAAGAACTATCCGGTCGCGGCTTCCTCGATCGAGCGGGCGTTACGAATCGAACCGGCCAATCCGCTGTTGTGGATCGAGCTGGGCAAGGTGAGGCAGGCGGAAGGAAATTACGTCCAGGCGGAGAACATGGGGCGCAAGGCGGCGTCCATGTCCGTGAACGCTCCGAAAGCACATTCGGCGGCATGGAGTTTGATTGCGGAGTCGCTGCGCGCGAGAGGGAAGAATCAGGAGGCGCAGGAAGCTCTGGTTCGGGCGCAAGGAGTTCGTTGAGACGCCTTCGCTGTTTGCTTCAAGAGTGAAGCGGGCGTCGGTGGTGTGCGGCGCTCGGATGTCTGTATCGCTGCCGGCGTTGTCGGAGGGGTCGGTGGTCTGCGCTGCATGGGCGTTTCTATCGCAGCCTCGCTGTCGGAGGCGTCAGTGGCCGGCGGCGCTTGGGCGTTTCTATCGCAGCCTCGCTGTCGGAGGCGTCAGTGGTCTGCGGCGTCGGGAGCGTCCTAGCGCTTCCCGGCACCGTGCTCCCCTACTGCCTTCGCTATCGCTCGGCCCGT
>JAEWAF010000028.1 GCA_023391815.1 Pseudomonadota bacterium | reverse complement strand
CCCGGTCACGGCAGCAGGCAGTCAAAAGCGGGGGTATTTCCGGGGGGAACTTTCTTTAGTCTCAAGCGCGAATCTTGCGCAATTCAGCGCAGATTCGCGCATTTTGGAGGGTCGCCGCCTCCACCATCACCTATTCCGAAGACCCAAAAAGAGATGAACACCACAGACGGGCCGCACACCTTCAGACACTCGAGGCTGTCACACGCGAATGGCTCCCCAAGCAAAGCTGGGGCGAGAGTCACGGACTGAAGCAGCATGTCCTTCCGTGGTAGGCCGACATTGAGAATCCCAGCAAACTCGTGCGAATCTTCAAGTCCAACGATGGTCACGTGTGGTTCAGCTTGGCTCTGCTATTTGAACGCCCTGCAGTCGTATCGTAATTTCCGGCCGCACTCGTTGTTATTTCTTTAGACGGAACACCGCGTAGCGTCACTTCCGAAATCCGTGGCTTTGGGCCACAAGGAAATGGATCGATGAAGACCTTTGCTCACCGCTCGGGGTTACCGCTTCTCGCCCTAGCAATCTCGGCCACTGCCGCCGAGTCGCAATCTCCCGGAGCAAACGATGCTCCTAATAGCATCGTGCAGCACAGAGCGGCGGATATGGCGCCAACACATCGTCTCGTGCCACTGATGCGCGCCGAATCGGCCGATGGCGGCAGTGGAGAACAAGGGGTGCTTCGATTCGCGACCGGAGAAGAGGCGGAGCAGATTGCACAACGCATGCGTGAGCGCCTGAACGATCCAGCGCAACGCCCTGCCTTGGTGGCGGAGCAGCGGGCGATGATTGAGCGAGAGCACGTCGACGCAGCCGGAGTGCTGGGGCTCGACGCGACGAAGATGGATGACTTGATCGAATTTCTCACCGAGCAGCAGATGGCGCAGCTCGATCGCCTCTACGAACCCCGCGAGGGGCAGTTGGACATGCAGCTACAGGCTGAGAGAATCACTCGTCGCATCGAAGGATTGCGAGCGTTGCTCGGCGAGCAGGGACTGCAGCGCTATCAAAGGTTCGCCGATTCCCTGGGCGACCGCCACCAGGTCAATGATTTCGGAGCGCAACTCGACGCCAGCGACGGATTGCGCCCGGATCAAAAGGAGAAGCTCATCGATGTGCTGTTCGAACAGCGGCGTCGAGCGGCAGAGCAGTCTCGCGGGTGGCAATTGCGACCGTGGCGTGCGGGCACGCCGCTAGCCGAACAGCAACAAACCGATCTCCAGATCGGATTGTATGAAACGCATTGGCGCGAGCGCGTGGAGGCACATCGTGAGATCGAAACTCAGGCGGCCGCGTTCCTGACGCCGTCGCAGCTCACTGCCTTGTCGCAAAGGCATCGCAAGGAGGAAGCGAAATTAAAGCGGTATATCGCTTCGCTGCGCACCCAGGCTGGAATGGATCCGACCATCCCCGAACAGTTGACGGCACCTGTCGAAGACGGTCGGGTTCTGGTGGATGGTCCGGTGCAAGTAGACGTTCGTTGCAAGGTGAATGGCGAGGAAGTCACGGTGAGTGTGGTTTTACAAAACGGCGAGTCTTTCACATTCGATGCTGCGGAAGGTTTGATCGCCGAGGCCACACCGCGCCTCTATGACGACAATTGGCTCGATCTGGAAATGAAGTACTTCGAGAAGAGCGCTACCGGCAGGCGAGCACTACAGGGCGGCGGCACGTTCGGCGTACAGACACGCCGACCCGACGGCCTCCCCAGCAGTGGCGGCAGTGGCGGCATCGTAGTCGGCGGATCCAAAGGCTATGCGGTCGAAGTGATGGTGACGGCTTGGGCGCTGCAAAGGCTGGAACCGCGCTGAGCGGCAGGAGTGAGGCGAAGCCTTCACAGCACTGCCTTGCAGTTGATGATGCGACTTGCCGACGAAACTGCCGTGGCCGCCTCACCGCGACCGATTCTGCTCGCTCGTCCGACTGCCCTCCTTCTTCGGCGTGGCCGGTTTCGCCTCCGATGGACTCGTCATCGCAGGACTCGAATGAGTGATGTCCTGATCCGTCTTGTCCTCGCGCTCTTCCCCTGGCTGCTTCTTGATCATGTCTTTCGCGACGGCCTCGCACTCGCGCTTCACCTGCCCTTTGGCCGACTCGCATTGCTTCAGTAGTTTGCTATTTGCAGGATCTTCGGCGGCACCGGCGGACAGCGACAGGCCGAGTGCCAACAGCACCGACAGCATGAGTTTGGAAGCCACGATGCGCTCCTTGTTGTTACCTCACGGACAGTACGTTCGAACAGGAGCCCGAGTTTCAGCCCGGTGGACAGCCAACTGCGTTCGGTTGCCGGCACCTTCAGTCACGCATGTCCTTCGCGCGACTAGCGCTATCGATGCATGAGATTTGCAGGCGTGGATTCAGCGCCGAGGCGGCAGCCGGGCGAGCCTTGCTCGATCGATCGAGGGCGACTGGGCTTCGTTCAAACATTGGCCGGGATCGAGTCCCGGACGCACTTTTGTAAGCTTGCGCCAAGGCAGTCCCCGCGGCGGTGACGGCGGCCGTCTGGATGTCGTTGGGCGGAGCGGCTCGAGGGCCTTTTGCGGATTTGCCTTGTCAATGAACTCCGCCACCCGCAGACTTGACACTTGGCGATCGCGCCCGCGCGCGATCGCTGGCCCCGGGAGGTCGGGGTCGAACGGGGAATGACAAAGTCCGGGCAAACCGGCGCCAACAATGCGATACAAAGAGACCAAAGAACAAAGCGCGGAGATCCTGCGCCTGACGCTGCCGTTGATGGCGCAGCATCGGGCCGCTTACCACCCTCAGACCTATACCCTCTGGTATGAGCACGTCGCGGGCATCAATCCCAGGTTGAGCAACGAGCTCGATCAGCGTGTGGCGCGGCGCGAGTCGCTGACCGACGACGACGTTTGGCGGCTGCACGCGAACTTCGTCATCGCACGCGACGCTGAAGCGCTGGAGCGCATGCATCAACGCCTTCAGACGCTCCTGTCGGATACGGCCACGGCCGCGTCCAGCGCAGGCATCGAGGCCTCGCAGTTCAACCAGACGCTGCAGCTTCACAAGAGCCAGCTGACCCAGCCGCTGGCCATGGAACTGATCACGGATATCGTGGCCGACCTCATCACCGATACCGAGCGCATGCGAATCGTGACGGAGGAATTGACGGAGCAGCTGGAGCGCTCGACCCGGGAAGCGCGCAACCTGGCCGAACAGCTGAAACAAGCCGAGCACCAGGCCAAGCTCGACCCGCTGACCGGAATGCTCAATCGACGCGGCGTGGAGCAGCGCATGCGATCGTTCGTGGAGGATGCAGGCTCGCTCAAAGGCGGAGTCATGCTGCTCGCCGATATCGATCATTTCAAAGCACTGAACGACACGTACGGTCACCTGCTCGGCGACAAGGTGCTGCGAGCGGTCGCGCAGGTCATTTGCGAAAGCATCAAAGGTCGTGACATCGCGGCGCGCATCGGTGGCGAAGAGTTCGCGATCTTTCTGCCCGACACCACGATCGAAGGCGCGACCATTCTGGCGAAGCGGATCTGCGCGGCCACCTCTTCCCGCACCATCCGACGCAACGGCACCGAGCAATCCATCGATCGCGTAACGATTTCAATCGGCGTTGCGGCCAGCATGGAAACGGACACGCTGGAGACCCTGCTCGACCGCGCGGACAAGGCGATGTACGCCGGCAAGCAAGCGGGCCGCAATCGCGTTTCGCTGTACGCGAGCGGCTGAGCTAGGCCCGCGACGACAGCTGCCGCGGCTCTGAGGCCGCTTCGTGCGCCGTAGGGAAGAAACGTGCTTCGAGATCCGCCACCGAGAGCGGCGTGGCCAGCAGAAATCCCTGTACTTCGTGGCAGCCCCGCTCCAGCAGCCAGTCGAGCTGCCCCTGGCGCTCCACACCTTCGGCGGTAACCACCAGATTCAAACTATGAGCGAGCGAGAGGATCGCGCTCGCCACCGCCGCATCCCCCGGCGAGCTCTCGATGTCCCGCACGAACGCCTTGTCGATCTTGATCCGATCCGGCGGGAAACGAGTGATATAGGCCAGCGATGAATAGCCGGTGCCGAAGTCGTCCAGCGCGATCCGACAGCCCAGTTCTCGGAAACGTTTCAGCGCGCTCTGCACCGTCGCCGAATCCTTGATCAGCAAGGACTCGGTCAGTTCGATCTCGATCAGCGAGGCCGGCACGTTCGCCGCCCTCGCCTCGGTTTCCACGACCTTCGCGGGATCGCCATGCAACAACTCCTTGCCGGAGCAATTGATCGCGACGGGCAGCACGATGCCGCGATCCAGCCACTTGCGCAGCTGCCGGCACACCGCTCGCACCACCCAACCGCTCATGTCCAGGATCAAACCACTGTCTTCGGCAATCTCGACGAACCGATTCGGCGAGATGTCGCCGAACTCGGCGTCGCGCCAGCGTAGTAGCGCTTCGACACCGACCAGCTTGCGATCCTTGATGCGGAACTTGGGCTGGAACACCAGGCTCAGCAGATCGTTGTGAACCGCCTTGCGCAGTCGGCTCTCCAGCTCGAGCCAGTCACGCAGTCTGGCGCTCATGGCCGGCGCGTACGAGGCGACGGCGCCGGAGGTTGCCTTGGCGTGATACATCGCCGTGTCCGCGTGCTTGAACACGGTGGCCACGTTCGCGCCATCGTCCGGATAGACCGCCACCCCGATGTTCGGTGACGAATAGAACTCCAGCGCATCGTGTGTGATGGCCAGCTTGAAAGCGTCGGCGCACTTGCGCGCGATGGTCAACGCGGTTTCACGCGCATCCGCCTGTCGCAGTACCACCACGAACTCGTCGCCACCGAGCCGCGAAATCAATACTCGCTCGGGCTCGATGCCAAACTCGTCCACGGTGCGCACGAGTCGATCCGCGAAGGCTCGCAACACGGCGTCGCCCATCGCGTGACCGAACGAATCGTTCACGCGCTTCAGACTGTTCAAATCGATATAAACGACCGCCGCACTCTCGCCCGCCTGCCCCGCCACGTCGAACATCGCGGCAGCGGTTTCCATACAGCGCTGTCGATTGGGCAGACCCGTCAGCGTGTCGTAATAAGCGAGTCGCTCGATCCTTTCGGCGCTCGCGATCAGCGCTCGCGCATCGGCCGCGTTGCGCAGGATGTATTCGAGTCGACGGGGTAGCAATGCCCAGTTCACGGGCTTGGAGACGAAGTCGGTCGCACCGGCCTCGAATGCCAACGTGATCGCGTCCGAGTCCTCATGGCCGGTCACCATCACAATCGGTGTCGTAGCGAAACGAGCGTCGGCGCGCAATCGGCGGCAGACTTCATAGCCATTCAGGCCGGGCATGTCGACATCGAGCAGCACGATGGCCACTTGATTGGTCAGCGCGGCCGCGAGCGCATCCGCGCCGTTGTCGAACGCCAGGGACTCCAGACCGACCTGTGCGGCCGATTCTTCCAACAGCACCAGACCGGTCGACTCGTCGTCGGCGAGGATGGCAATGCCCGGATGACGATTCACGATGCTCATGCGCTCGCCTTCATCGTCAGCCCCACTAGCGCATTCAGCAGAGGCTCATGCGCCGCCTGAATCGTTTCGTGCAGCGTGGCTGCTGGTTGCTCATCGCCGGCGATGCAGAGCTGTTCGAGACGCCGCAGTTCCTTACCGTAGGTCAGCGCACCGACGTTCGAAGCGCTCGAAGCCAGTTTGTGACAGATGCCGGCCGCGGCTTTCAGATCTTGCGCAGCCATGGCCGCACTCAGCTGCGCCAAAGATTCCGTCGAGCCGGTTCTGAACAACTCCACGAGCTTCGAGTACAAGTCAGTGTGCCCCCGAGCGCTCAGCTTCCTCATCGAAGCGACCGCGGTGGCATCGACGCTCGCGAGTGTATCTTGCTTTGCCGGTGCGGCCGGCAGCTTGATCACTTGCGCCGTTGCATCGGTAGCCGCCAACGCTAGCCACTTACGTAACAAGCGCGCGCACTCATCCAGCGTGTACGGCTTGGTGAGGATGTCATCCATGTCGGCGCGCAAACATTTGTCTCGATACGTGGTCGCGTCGTGGGCCGTGAGTGCGACGATCGGTATGCGCTCGCCCTGCTTCGCACGCTGACGAATCAATTTGCTTGCCGCGAAGCCATCCATGTCGGGCATGTTCAGATCCATCAGGATCAGATCGAAGCGCTCGCCGGCGCTGCGCGCCACCGCTTCGTTGCCGCTCTTCACCCAAACGCTCGTGCAACCCAGACTGGCGAGATAACCTTCGGCCACGGCCGCGTTGACCGGCTCATCCTCGACGAGCAGCACATGCCCTTTGAGCGAGGGGGTATCGCTGGTTCCGCTGCGGGACGGGTCGGACGACGCCAGATCGACGCCCGTCACGACCGCGAGTGCTTCGCGCAAAGCGATCCGGTGGACGGGCTTGAGCACGAGGGCCTTCTCGTCGAGCAACCCACGGAGATTGTTAAATTCGGCCTCGGCATGGGTGGCGATAACGATGAGCCCCGGCCACGACGACTGGGCGGACAACAGATGTTTCAAGTCTTCGGCGTGCGTGCTCGCATCGAGGATCGTGATCTCATCCGCAACCGTCAGGTCGTCGGCAATCACGAGACCCAGCGAAGACACATGCCGCGTCAGTGACTCACGAAGTGACGTACGCCGAGTGAGAATGCGAACGACACGACGAGGCAGTGCCGTCTCGTGCACAGCTGGGGCGGACCCAAGCTGCAGCGGCAGCGACAAATGGAACGTCGAGCCAATCTGTGGGGCGCTCTCCACCGTGATCTCGCCGCCCATGATGTCGGACAGCTCGCGACAAATCGCAAGCCCCAGTCCGGTACCGCCGAACTTACGCGTGGTGGTCTCGTCGGCCTGCGAGAAGGGCTCGAAGATTCGCTTCACGGCCGCTTCATCCATGCCGATGCCGGTATCGGTCACCGAAATTCGAGCGACCGCTCGATCCTCGTCGACGATGCTCACATCGGCGCGCACGACAACTTCACCCTGCGACGTGAACTTCACGGCGTTGCCGACGAGGTTCATCACGATCTGCCGCACGCGTAGCGGATCGCCCAACAGCACCTGCTCGCCATGCACCGGCGGACAAACGATGAGCTCGATGCCTTTGCTTTCGGCGGCACCCGCGAACAAGCTGGTGCATTCCTCGAGCACCTGTCCGAGATCGATGGGCAAGGCTTCGAGCACTACCTTGCCGGCTCGGATCTTCGACAGATCCAACAAGTCATTGACGATTTGCAACAGGATCTGTGCCGAGGAGCGAATCGTCTTGGTCAGATGGGACTGCGTCGCCGATAGTTGCGTGCGCGAGAGCAGCTCCGTCATGCCGACCACGCCGTTCATGGGCGTGCGCAGCTCGTGACTCATGCGATCGAGGAAGTTGCTCTTGGCCTGCGCAGCCTCGGCAAGCTGACGATTGCTCTCGACGAGCTCTCGCGTGCGCAACTTCACTTCGGATTCGAGCAGCTCGCGCTGCTGCACGACCGCCTGGAACTTGCGGCGCTGTCGATGAGCACGATACAAGATCACGCCGAGGATCAAGGCCGCGTACACGGCATAAGCCCAAGGCGATTGCCAGGGTGCCGGCGCACGGTGGATGGTTATTTTCAGCGGCTGCTCGCTCCAGCCCGAATCTGAGCTCGCCGCCCGGACTTCGAGCACATGCTCGCCGGCGGGTAGCGTCGTCAGAGTCACCCGACGTTGATTGCCCAGATCGATCCACTCATCGCTCAAGCCGGGCATGCGATACGCCAGACGATTGTGCCGGGTCGATCCGAAATCCAAAACGCCGAAATCCAGCGACAGAATGCTGTCGCGGTAGTTGAGCGGAATGTTATCCAGCAACCAGAACGGCTTCTGACTGCGCATGCGTACGCCCAGAATATCGACATTGGTCAGGGCGAGGCGCGGCGGTTGACGGCTCTCGCTCAACCGCGTCGGATCGAAGATGTTGAAACCGCCCGGGCCGCCGAAGCACACGCGGCCGTCCTTCAGACGATGGTAAGCGCCGAACGCGAACTCCTCGCCCTGCAAGCCATGCTCGCGATGAAACGTCTTGATCGCCCCGCTCTCGGGGTCGAAACGCATCAGCCCGGCATTGCCACTGAGCCACAGTGAGCCCGCCGCGTCTGGGACGATGCCGTACAAGGTGTCGCTCGACAGGCCCTGCTCGCGCATGTAGGTCTTGAAGCGGATCTGATCGGGAGCGGCGGACGAGCCCACGATCTGTGCCAAGCCACCGCCGTCCGTCGCCACCCACACCCGATCGTGCGCATCGATGGCGACTGCATAAATCACGTCTGCCGCCAATGATGCCGTGTCTTTCGGATCGTTCTTGAACACCTTCAGGACATGCCCGTCGGCACGTGCCAGATTCAAACCGTTCAGCGTGCCGATCCACCAATTGCCGCGAGCATCTTCAGCGAGCGACGTCACTTCGCCCGCGCTGACAGCGCCGGGCTGAGCACCGAAGGGCAATTGCCGAATCGCGCCCGAGGCCGGGTCCAGCACATTCAGACCGCCACCGAACGTGCCGATCCAGATCTGACCGCTGCGACTCTCGGCGATGCTCATGATTCCGGCGGCGCTGGTGGCGCGCGGATCGCCCGCCTTCACAGGTATCGATTCGATGCGGCCGGTCGTGGTGAGCTTCTTTACGCCGCCGCTCATCGTGCCGATCCACAACGTGCCGAGATGATCATGCAAGAGCGGCATCACGCGCTCGTCACGCAGCTGCTGATGATCGGGCGTGAGCTCGTCGAGCGAGATCGCTTCGTTGGTGCGGGGATCGAACTGGCGCAAGCCGCCGTCCAACGTCGCAATCCAAACCCGGCCCTCGCCAGCATCGGCGAACGAATTGACCGGCCCGCTGCCCACCCACTGCGGGCGCTGGCCGCCGAGTTCCCAGCTGCGCGGATTCCATCGACTCACACCGCCGCTGCGCGTACCGACCCAAATCACGCCGGCGCCATCTTCGTACAGCGACATGACGAAGGAATCGCGCAGCGAATCTGGGTTGCTATCGTCACGACGGAAATGGGTGAACTGGCCGCTCGCGCGATCGAGCAGCTCGAGCCCGTCCGCGGTGCCGACCCACAAACGACCGGCTCGGTCTTCCAAAATGCTGCGAACGTCATCGTTGATGAGCGCATGCGACTCGCGGCCATGACGATACTCAGCGAGCAAACGACCTTCGCGATCCAGTCGGGTCAGGCCGACCTTGAAGCTGCCGACCCACACCGCGCCGCTCTTGTCTTCGAACACATGGGAAATTTCCTGGCCCACCAGGGAGCCGGGGGCGCCGGCGGGAGGACCGAAAGGCGCGATCGATTCATCATCGTGCCGCCACAGGTCGAGACCCGCCTGCGTGCCGATCCAAATATCGCCGGAGCGCGACTGTGACAACGTGAAGATATGATCGCTGCTCAACGCGGCTCGACCTCGTCCCGTCGAGCGCAGGTGTCGAACGCCGCCGGTTAGCGGATCGAGGACATCGACACCTGAATCGCTGGTGCCGATCCAAACGTTGCCGTGCGCGTCGACCAGAAGCGTACGCACGCTGTCGCTTGCCAGAGAGTCTGGCTGGTCAGGATGGTGACGATAGATCGTGAAGGTATCGGACTTGCGTTGCCATCGAGCTACGCCGCCATCTCGGATTGCGATCCACAGATCGCCGCCGGCGTCTTCGGCGATATCCCAGATGTAGTTACCGGAAAGCGAGCCCGGCTCGCCGCGCACTGCGGCATATCGATGCAGTAGATGTCCGTCGTACCGGACCAGACCGTCCTCGGTACCAAGCCAGACAAACCCTTGCGAGTCCTGCAGGGTCGCCATGACCGTCGACTGCGGCAGACCCTCCGCCGTGGTGAGATGTTCCAGAATGAGCGGAGGAGCGTCGGCCGCCGTGGCGATCGACGCTCCCAACAACCAACCGGCGATGATCAGTGACGCGCGCCAGGGACGCGTCGGCGGCTTTGCACTCACGAGCCGAAGCTTGCCGGATGTTTGTAACGACAACCGTTGACTGGTTTGAGAATCAACGGTCCTTTGGCCGGGACCGCACGACGCGCGTCACACTCTGGTGAAAAGAGTCGCTATTCGTTCGGCACCCAGGAAGCAATCGAAGCCGAGCGGGTGCCGGTGGCGTAGCTTTGGGTCATCGACTCCCACCACGCCAGCCCTTTGCTCCAGGTGTAACCCTTGCTCCAGGTGAAGCCTTTCGACCAGGTGAACCCTTTGCTCCAGGTATAGCCCTTCGACCAGGTGAATCCCTTGCTCCAGGTATAGCCTTCACTCCACGCGTAGCCCTTGCTCCAGGTGTAACCCTTCGACCAGGTATAACCGTCGGCGTCGACGGTGTTGCCCCAGGCGCTGCCTTCCATGTCCATGATCACGTAGTTGCCGTGGTCATCGATGTTCGCCGGACCGCCGAAGTGCGCGGAGCCGTCGAGATCGGCTTGCAGATTCAAGCCGCGATTGGCGCACGCGGTCGCTGAGCTGTTGACCGCAGCCACGGCGTTGATCAAGCCCGCGCCCTGCTGAAACACGCTGTACGCGAGCTTGCCTTGATCGGTGATCGCAGGCCGCGTCGATGCGAGCAGCCGGCATTTGACCGTATCCGGTGTCAGGCTCGGATCGGCTTGTAACATCAGGGCCACGACGCCCGTGGTTACCGCCGCCGCCTGCGAGGTGCCCGACATAGTGAACAAGTTGTTCGCAAGATTCATCGAATCCTTGTCGAGCGTCGCGAGATAGCTGCTGCTCGGCATGGACGACGCGATGTGACCGCCCGGCGCCACCATTTCCGGCTTCACGAAGCCTTCGAAGGTCGGACCGGCGGACGAGAACGACGCGAGTCGATCATCCGTCGCATCGTACGGCGTGTTGCTATCGGTCAACGCGCCGACCGTAATCACGTAAGGCACGTTGCCCGGCACGGAGATGGTCATCGGGCTCGGCCCTTCATTGCCGGCCGAGACCACGACCACGATGCCCGCCCGCCAGGCGGCCATCACGGCCTGATTCAACGGATCATCCCAGTAGTACGACTGCGGAGGCGCGCCGAATGAAAGATTCAGCACTCGTATTTTGTATTTGTCGCGATTGGCGACGATCCAGTTCACGCCGGCGATCACATCGGTGTAACGACCGGCGCCTTCGCCGTTGAAAGCGCGCACCAGAACCAGGTTCGCCGACGGCGCGATCCCCGCATATCTGCCGTTGAGCGCTTGCGATCCGCTCGCGGCGATAGCAGTGACGTGCGTACCGTGACCGTACGGATCGTCCTTGATGGGACGATTGCCGTTGGTCACATCCACCGAAGCCAGCACGCGGTTGCCGTAGTTCTGACTCACGTCCTGCCAGAAGCCGGTATCGAGCACCGCGATGGTGACGCCCCTGCCGGTCACGCCCGCCGTGTGCAACGAATCCGCGCCGATCAGCGCCGGATAATTCGTTTCATACAGCAGCCCCAGCGTATTGAGGCCCTTGCCATCCTGCAATGTCTGTTGCGCGCTCAGCTGCTTCACCAGCGGCGACGTGAGCGAGCTCGTCAGATAACTTTGCAGGAGAGGCGAGACGATCGGCGTCGTCGCCTGCTGAGTGAGCTTGATGAGCGAGTTGCTGCCGAGCACGCCGCCCAGCGAATCGAACAATCCGCCGCGCGGGCTCACTTCGCGATCGTCGAACACGCGCACGCTCGAATCGGCACGCAGTCTCGCGAGTTGTTCCGGCGTGAGATAGGCCGACACGGCATTGATGACACCCAGCTCACGCTCAGCCTGCACGCCCGCCGAGCGCAAACGCAGGGATGCAGCGTCGGCCGATTTGCTCTGAACGATATAGAGCGAGCGAGCCGGCGCATCCGCCAGCGCGGTACCGGCGGCCACCAGGGCAGTCAACAACAAAGCAGTCGAACGCATTTGCATGGGTGACTCACGGCTCCGGAACGACTGTGTCCGTGATCGTTATTTCACTCGAATGCGTCAATGCCGGCAGTGGTGCAGTCGCCTCCCGACCGGCGGTGAGGTGAGACGGAGTTCGCATAACGCGGTGTTAAATTCCGCGTCGTTGCTGCTTTTGTTACATGCCGGGAAAAACGTCGCCGCTGCCATATCGGCAACCCATTTCCAGCAGCAGGTCGCGGATTTCCTCGCTGTCGACGCCGGCAGCCATGGGTGCCAGTTCGAGCGCATGAGCGAGGCTCATCGTCGCACGACAGACCTTGCGCGCGGTCTCATCTCTCAGCAGCGCGGTCGTCCAGGACCGATCCAGCTGCAATCCCGAGACAGGCGCACTGGCCAACGATGGCAGCGAAGCGACAGCTCGCGCGGCTTCGTCGACGACGATCTGCACTCCTCGCTTGTGCAGCGTTCGCAAAGCATGAATCTCACGGGCAACGAAAGCCTTCTCGGCAATGCGCAGCTCCAGACGTTCCGGCGGCAACACGTTCCTCGCGAGCACCCGTTCGACATCGGCCGCGAATTGTTCGTGGAGAATGTGATCGCGCAGCGGACCGAATGAGATTCGGAGCGCTGCGGAGTGGTGCTGCGACTGTGCCGCGAACTCATCGACGATCGAATCCAGGGCCCTTCGGGACAGGTCGACCGCAAGACCGGTGGCAACCGCGATACGAAGAAATTCGGCCGGTGGAATCTCGCCTCGCAACGGATGGTGCCAGCTGAGATACGCGACTGTGGCCACTTGCTGACCGGTGGCCAGATCGTAACGACCGACGTAGCGAAACCGGATGTCACGATTGGCGATTGCGTCGCGCAGCTCACGACCGAGGTCGAGCCGAGACAAGGATCGGACCTGCATTGCTTCGCTGTAGAACGACGGCCGCGTCGTCGCAGCCCGCCGCGCCTCCTCGACGGCTGTGCGTGCATGCTCGAGCAGCGCCTCAGCGGAGGATGCATCCACCGCCGACAGGGCCACACCAAGGTGCGGAGTGAGCCTGAACTCAACCTCGCCGGATGGAATCGGAGCGCGCAAGGCTTTGCTCAGATCCTTGAGGCTGGCCTCGATGACATCGCGATCCGCCGTGTTCAACACGACCGCGAATTCGTTCTCGCGCAGCTGGCCGGAATAGTTGGTTTCGCTGATCCCGAGGTGCTGGTTGACTCGAGTCATGACCAGGCTCATGACCTCTTCCGACACACGCACGCCGAGCGTACGCGCGATCTCGGATATTCCTTCCAGATGCACGACAGCGCACGCAATGGGCATTTCCCGGAGCACCGAAGTGGCCAGCGATTCGTTCAGCCGCCGCAGGAAGCCGCGTCGATCCAGACCGAGCCAGCGCGGCTCGTCGACGCTCATGTCGCTTTCGGGATTCGAGTCCGACAGCACCGGGCGAATCACGCCGATGGCGCGGCTCGGACCTTGCGGCGAGACCCGCAGCTCGTAGCTGCGCCCTTGTTCTTGAAACCGCGTTTCTACAGGACCGCGGCTGGTAATGCTCCGACGCAGAAGTCGCTTGATGAGCGCCGCCGTGCTCGGCGACCAGATCTGTTCGACCTTGTCGCCCGCGTCCAGGCTGTCGCGACGAAAATCGGGCACAGCCTGACCGCCCACGTGCGCCACGACGGTACCGTCGCGACGCATGAGGAAGACCAGATCCGGCAGCAGGTCGATCAGGACAGCGGACATTGACCGACGTTAGCGTCGCACCTGAAGCACCGCTGTGACATGACTCAAAGCCAGCCCCGCCCGTTCGAAATCATCTCGAAAGCGGGAACTGCGTCGCGCGAGGGGCGCAACAGCCGGCCACGCAGGCATGACATAAGAGGTATGGATCAGGCGACTGCCGCGAGCGCTCGAGCGGAAGGTTCGATCTGCGCTCTGGCGGCGTGGTCGCGCCGGCGGCTCCGGTACGTTGAAATCGCCTCTGAGCTTGAACACGGACGCGGATTGCACCAGCCGATCCGCCTGGTTTCTCAGGCTTTCGGCAGCGGCAGCGCTCTCCTCCACCACCCCGGCGTTCTGTTGAGTGCCACGATCCATTTGTGAGATTGCATTCGCGTGGGGGCAACCATCAGGCTGTTCGTGTCGCCGGGCGACCGCTCGCGATCGATGCCTTTCATGGAACCCCAGAAGAGCTGCGGGATTCCCCGAGGTCGACGCCTTCGCATACCATTGACGGATGCTTCAGGCCACGACCTCTCCCGCCGACACGCCGCCCGTGTCGGCGCTGTCGCCATTCCGGTTTCCGGTGTTCCGGTCGATCTGGTTCGCGAGCGTGCTGTCGAATCTGGGTGGGTTGATTCAGACGGTGGGCGCGGCGTGGATGATGACGTCCATCGCGAAATCGGCCGACATGGTCGCCCTCGTGCAAACCTCGGTGGCGCTGCCCATCGTGTTGCTTTCATTGTTCGCCGGCGCGATGGCGGACAACCTGGATCGTCGCAAGGTGATGCTGGGTGCGCAGATTTTCATGCTCATCGTGTCCGCCGCGTTGACCGCGTGCGCGTGGCTGGGATTGATCACGCCCTGGCTGCTGCTGATGTTCACATTCCTGATCGGCTGCGGAGCCGCGTTCAACGGGCCGGCGTGGCAAGCATCCGTGGGCGACATGGTGCCGAGAGCGCATCTCGCGGGTGCGGTCGCCATCAATAGCATGGGTTTCAATATCGCTCGCAGCGTCGGCCCGGCGATCGGTGGCGCGATCGTAGCCGCTGCGGGCGCCGCCGCGGCATTCGCGGTGAACGCGGCGAGTTATATCGCGTTGATCTCAGTGCTCGCCCGGTGGCGCCCGGCGCGCCCTCCTCAGCTCCTGCCTCGAGAAACATTGGGAATCGCCGTCGCCGCCGGCATTCGTTACGTTTCCATGTCGCCGACGATTCGGCGAGTGCTGCTGCGAGGCGCGATATTCGGCATCGGCGCCAGCTCAGTGATGGCGCTGTTGCCGCTCGTTGCGAAAAATTTACTCACAGGCGGTCCGCTCACCTACGGCCTGCTGTTGGGCGCGTTCGGATTCGGCGCCGTTGGCGGCGCGCTGAGTAGCGCACGCCTGCGTCAACGACTCTCTTCGGAAGGCCTGACGCGCGTGGCCTGCGTAGCATTCGCAGTGGCCGCGGGCGTCGCTGGAATCAGCACTTTTACATGGCTGACCATCGCGATGATGATGATCGCCGGTGCGTCGTGGGTACTGACGCTTTCAACGTTCAATGTCTCGGTCCAACTCGCGACGCCTCGCTGGGTCGTAGCGCGTGCGTTGTCTATGTATCAAGTGATGACATTCGGCGGCATGGCGGCCGGTAGCTGGCTGTGGGGCGTGATCTCCGAGAGTGACGGAGTGAGCCTCGCACTTTTCGCCGCTGCCCTGGTCATGCTGATCTGCGCGGCAATCGGCTTGCGATTGCCACTGTCGGAGACGGCCGATCTGAATCTGGATCCGTTGCGCAAATGGGAGGCGCCGGACACCAAAGTGCCCGTCGAATCGCGCACGGGGCCGGTCGTGATCACCATCGAATATCGGATTCGCGAACAGGACGTGTTGGAATTTCTCGCCGTCATGGCCGAACGTCGACGCATCCGCAAGCGCGACGGCGCGATGCATTGGATGTTACTGCGCGACCTGGCCGATCCGAGCGTCTGGGTCGAGCGTTACACGACGCCGACGTGGCTCGATTACATCCGACACAACAATCGCATCACGCAGGACGATGCCACCATTCCCCAACGCCTGCACGAGCTCCATCAGGGCCCCGGCTTTCCTGTCGTCAAACGCATGATCGAGCGCCAGACCGGAGCACTGCCCGCCGGCCATGTGTCGACACCGCATGACTTGGCCGAGCCTCTGACCGATCCGTCGCGCGCGTCGTGAACTTCGTAAGCCCGACCCTCAAATGATCGACAGCCAGGCAGCGATGCTTGTATGTCGCCGCCCAACCCGCTATCTTCCCGCCCCGTCACTGGGGAGTAGCCGCCTTACGCAACGTAAGGAGCCGACGTCAACAGACTTGGTCGTAGACCATGGCGTCGGCGGCATCAGCTAGGCGAGACCTTTGACTTTGCGACCATAGCCGGGGCCGGCGGTGGGCGCGGAGTCATGGGTATTCGCGCCGCTGGCCCCTGGAGTCTCAATTCGTGGAAGCTTTGCTCAGCTCGCTCGGCATGGTTGCGTTCGCCGAGATGGGCGATAAGACGCAGCTGTTGTCTTTCGTTCTCGCCGCCCGGTTCCGGGGTCAGCACTGGCCGATCATCGCCGGCATCTTCATCGCTACGGTCGTCAATCATGCACTCGCCGCGCTCGCGGGCGACTGGGTCGCGATGAAAGTCAGCCCTGACGTCATGCGATGGGTGCTCGGCCTCGCCTTCCTCGCCTTCGCTGCTTGGGCGTTGGTGCCCGACACGCTGGACGAAGCCGAACAGAACACCGCGAAACACGGCGCGTTTCTGACGACGCTGGTGATGTTCTTTCTCGCCGAGATGGGCGACAAGACGCAGCTCGCGACCGTCGCGCTCGGCGCTCAGTTCAACAATCTCGTCGCCGTCACGATGGGCACGACGCTCGGCATGATGATCGCGAACGTTCCCGCGGTCCTGCTCGGTGAGACGCTCGCCAAGCGCTTCCCGTTGAGCAAGATGCGCTTCGTTGCCGCCGCGTTATTCGCGATCTTCGGCGTGCTCATCCTGCTGAAAGTGAACTTCGGCCTGGGCTTGGGCGGTCTGTGATCCTTCGAGACTAGCCGCGAATGTCGCCATCGACATAGAACCAGCGGCCCTCTTCTTTCAGAAAGCGGCTGCGCTCATGCAGCCGCGCCGCGGAGCCGCCGCCAATCCGGAACCGAGCGATGAATTCAACTTCCGCCGTGTCCGTTCCTGTGTTGCGCGCGTCGACGATCTTCAACCCCAGCCATTTCTGATGAGGATCGAACTCGATCGACTTGGGTCGGCGGCTGGGGTGCCAGGTCGCGAGCAGATAAGACTCATTGCACATTACGAACGCGCAGTAGCGCGACCTCATCAACGATTCCGCATCCGGCGCCGGTTCGCCGGCATGCCATCGCCCACAACAGCGCTCGTAAGCCTGCAACGAACCGCAGGGACACAAATTTTCCGTCGCACGCTTCATTGGGAAACCGCACTCTTGAACGAACCCGTGCCGGTGCGTTCCTGAAACCGCCGGACCGCCGCATCGATAGTGAAAAAGAAATGATCGCCGCCCAGCGCGTCGTACAGCCCCGAGCGACGCATCACTTCCCGCACCGGGGCCTTGACGCCTGCTATATAGAACGTAATGCCCCTCTTCTTGAACTCATGAGAGAGCTGATGCAGCGCCGTGTCCGCGGAGGAATCCAGATCGTTCACCGCGCTGGCATCGAGAATGATCGCTTGCAGCTCACCCTCATACCTGTCGCAGATCTCGTGCAGGCGCTCCTTCAAAAACACCACGTTGGCGAAATACAGCGACGCATCGATGCGCAGTATCACCAGCCCCGGAATGGTTTCCGCTTCCGGAAAGTGCTCGACGTTGCGGAAGATGTTGGTGTTTGGCAGTCGACCGAGAATGGCCGTGTACGGCCGCGTGTTCAACGTGATGAACAACAGGATCGACGCGACGATTCCCAGCAACAGCCCCGGCATCACGCCGAACACGAGGGTCGCGATGAACGTGAACACGAGCAGCAATCCTTCCGTGATCTTCACGTTGAACAGGTATCGGATCTCTCGCGTGTCGATCAGACGCATCGAGGAGACCACGAGGATGGCCGCCAACGCCACGTTGGGCAGATAGCTGAACAACGGAGTCAGGAACAAGGCGATCAGCAACATGCACAGTGCAGTCACGATGGCGGCGATCGGCGTCCTCGCCCCCGCCGTCGCATTCAGCGCCGAGCGTCCCAAACTGCCGGAGACTGCATAGCCTTGCGAGAGACTCGCGCTGATGTTTGCCAGTCCCAGGGCCGAAAGCTCACGGTTCGCGTCGATGTCGTAGCCATACTTGTTACCGAGCGACTTACCGACTGACACAGTTTGCGCGAAGCCCACCAGGGCCATGGTGAGCGCCAGTGGCAGCAGTTGTTTGATCTGCGCCCAATCAAAATCAGGCACGCTGAAATGCGGCAGACCTCGCGGCACGTCGCCGAGCACGGCGACGCCGTGCTGATCGAGCCGAAACACGAACGACAACGCCGTGCACGCCACCACCATGGTCAACGGGCCCGGTGCTTTTGGAGAGAGCCTCGTGAAGCCAAGTAACAGCAGAATGCAGCTGACCCCGATGGCGAGCGTCGCGAGATTGGTCTGATCGGCGCGCGAGGCTACATCGATCACGGCCTCGTACAGATACGGAAACTGGTGCTGAGAAATCCCCAGAATGTGATGCAACTGGCCCAACACCGTAATGATCGCGATCCCCGACGTGAAACCCGCCAGCACCGGATAGGAAAGAAAATTCACCAGAAACCCGAGCCGCAGCGCGCCCATCAACAGCTGCGATACGCCGATGATCGCGGTGAGCAGGACAGCAAGCGCAATGTAAGCCTCGGTGCCAGCCGTCGCGATGGTACTCAGCCCGAGCACCAGCATCAGCGAATCGACCGTGACCGGACCAGTCGAGGTTTGCCTGCCGCTGCCGGTGAGCGCATACACGATCATGGGCAGAATGGCCGCATATAAACCCATGACCGGCGGCAAGCCGGCGAGCAGCGCATATGCGATGCCCTGTGGCACGAGCAACGCCGCGACAGTGATACCGGCGATAACCTCGGTACGCAGCTGAAAGTCACCGTATGTCGCCTTGCCGTTGAGGATCGGAAACAAACGTCTCGCAACCGTTCGCCAGTCGCGCACTTCGACGGGTGATTTGGTCGCGGTGCCTGCCTGCTCGACAGCGCGCTGCACGCTCGCGCCCTGCTCTTGTTCGTGGCGCTGGACGTATTGGTCGGCGGCGGCGAATAACGTTCGCTCGCTGGCGGAGTTCGCCGAGGGCACCTGCGCGGCTTGGAGCATCAACTCGTACGGACCGATCTTGATGCGCTCACCCGGATGCACCACGTGCCGCTGAATGCGATGCCCCCCGACGAAGGTGCCGTTGGAGCTGCCCAGGTCTTCGATGATGCAGCCACTGGCGTCGCCGATCAGCACGGCGTGCTTCCAGCTGACCTGTGAATCTTTCAAATGGATGGCGCTGGCCGGATCGCGGCCGATGAGGAGCGGGCCGGCGGTCAGCGCATAGTCGCGGTGGGAGCCATCGACGCCTCGCACGGTGACCTTGTTCACGCCGCTCTCGTTATTCTCATTCCAGCGCGGAATCATACGCTGGCCGCCGCAGGCGTGACTACGAACCTTTTATATACAAGTTCAGGACGGTTCGCGCCGGAAAGCGTAGCGGTCGCGGATGTGCTCATTGAAGTACTCGCCCTTGGAGAACGAGCGGCGCATGGCTGTATAAATATCCTCGGGCACGCCTTCGTAGACATAGCCGCGGCCGGAGGTGAACACCACCCGCAGCTCCCGTTTGCCCGGATCGTAGGCGAAGGACTGGATCACCGTTGAAGGCATGCCGACAAACGGCGCCAAATTCCCGGCGGTTCCCTGTCCACCAAACCCGGAGGTGGCCTTGCGGATTCGCCTTATTGATCCGAAGCTGGATGCACTTGCGTAATGGTCCCGGCAGCCCCATGGTGCCACCATGGGACGCCGCCGTCGAGAGTTTGCCCGGGCGCCGCGCGCGTCGGGAACAACTCGACGGCCGCCTGAGTACTTTCAATGAGCCATTTGAAGGCTGATGGGTCGAAGGAAGCTCGCATGCAGATACAAGTGAACCACGACAACCACGTTCGCCTCGCCGGAGACACCGCGGAACGGCTGTCACAGGCCGTCGAAAGCTCTCTCGCCAGGTTCGCCGACCGGATCACAAGAGTAGAAATGCACCTGGGAGATCTCAACGGAGGTAAAGGCGGCCCCGACAAGCGCTGCATGCTGGAAGCGCGCATGTCGAATCTGCAACCCATTGCAGTCACGCATCACGCCGAGACCCTGCAGCTCGCCATCGACGGCGCGCTGGAGCGGCTCGATCACGCGATCAGCCATGCCATCGGCAAGCGCGAAACGCATTGATTGATCGCTGGCGCGCGTCGCCCGACGCGCGCCAGTCGAATCCGCGGCACCGAAGTCGCAAGGAAGCGCGCTTCGGCGCGGTCTGTTACTTCCAGGTCGATCCGAGCAGCCGGCGGAAGTTGCCGCCCAGCACGGCGATGACGTTCTGTTCGGAGTAGCCACGACGGAACAAGGCTTCGGTCAAATCGAAGACCTTCTTCGGGTGATCGAACCCTTCGATGTCGATCTTGTCGCGGAACCCATAGCTGGCTTTGTACGCGCCACGCAGCATCTTCAGCTGATCGGGCGGCATGTCGTCGTAGCCGTTGAGATCCGCGTCCGAGCCGATGCCCACGTGCTCGATGCCCACCAGCTTCACCACATGATCGATGTGATCGACGATGTGCTCGATGGTGGTCGGCTCCTTGTCGCGCACGAACATGCGCACGCCGGTGATACCCATCACCCCGCCCTTCGCCGCGAGCTTTTGAATCGCCTCGTCGGTCTTCAGGCGCGGATGATTGAAGATGCCGCGACAGTTGGAATGAGTGATGGCGATGGGCTTCGGCGACACCTCGATGGCATCGAGCGTAGTCTTATCGCCGCAGTGGGAAACGTCGACCAGCATGCCCACTTCATTCATCGCGTTGACGATCTCCACGCCGAAATCGCTCAAGCCGCCATCGACACGCTCGGTGCCGCCACTGCCCAGCAGGTTCTGCGTGTTATAGGTGAGCTGCGAGCAACGCTGCCCGAGCTGATAGAACGCCTTCACGTCTTCCTTCTTGCGGAAGTGTTCGGAGTTCTGCAGTCCGGTGATCACAGCGATCTTGCGTTCGGCTTTGGCGCGATCGATGTCGGCCGCGGTATTCACCTGGGTGAACACGTGAGAGTTGACTCCGACGTAGCCTTGCCAGGCCGCGATGAACGACAGCGAGTCTTCGACGGCGCTCGGACCGCCGGTGCCAATGGAATTGTGGAAGGCAGTGATGCCGCAGGTCCGAAACATTTCCGCTTCCGCATCGGTCATGCGGCCCGCGTACGCCTCGGGAGCGAAGTTGATCTTCAGCGGGCCGAGCATGTCGATGACGATGGCGCGCTCCACCGTCTTCAGAGTCTTCGCCGAATATTTGGTGGGCGAGTCGGCGAAGGCCTGATAGCGGCCCATGTTGATCATGGGCAGACCGGTGCTGAGCACGGTCGCGGCGGCGGCGGACTTCAAAACGGAGCGTCGGCTGATCACTGCGGGGTTCCCCAGAATATTCGTAGTCGCTCCGCAGCGTACCGCACGCCGGATCGCGAAAGTCGCGAAATCGCGATCCATGCGACTGAGTTGAGCTAGACTCCCGGCATGAGCGCCACCGACGTCACCATCTACCACAACCCTTCCTGCGGTAACTCGCGCAACACGCTCGCGCTCCTCCGCGAGCGAGGCATCGAACCGGTGGTGATCGAGTACCTGAAGACGCCGCCGGATCGGCAAACGCTGCTCGACATTCTGAAGAAAGCCCGGCTCACTCCTCGCGAGCTTCTCAGGGAGAAGGATGTCGAGAAATTGAACCTGGGCGATTCCTCCCAGTGGAGCGACGACGAGATCATCGATCGGATGCTCGAGCACCCGATCCTGATCAACCGCCCGATCGTCGTCACGCCGCTCGGCGCCGGGCTCGGCCGGCCGCCGGAAAACGTGTTGAAGATCCTCCCTCCTGAGCGTTGAGGACAGGAGCTTCGGCTCGACTACCAGACGTATTCGAGCTGCAACCAGAACTTCGTCGTGTCTTGATACGCAGCCGGCGTACGACCTTCATTTGCCTCATACAATGCGACCTTCGCCAGCCCGACGAAGCGCTGGTACTTCGCTTGCAGCTGCAGATCGATCTCGTCGCCGAGATCCTGCGACAGCCGCTGCGATTTGAAGTCGCGATACACCACCGTCGCGGACAGCGTGTCGAGCAGCGCGATGCCCTTCGCGAGATAGCCCAGACTCACGTATTTATCGTCGATGCCGTTCGCCGGCGTGGTCAGGAACTTGTCGGCCCAGCCATGAAAGCGATGCAAGGTCGCGAGCGGCGTGGAGAAGCCGACGGTGCCGTTGCCCTCCATCACTTCCTGGCCCAACGTCACACTGTATTGGCGATAGGTGCCGGTCACTTCGGCTGAGTAATAGTCGAGATCGAAATCGAGCGGATTGCTGCCGTAGTCCGTCTGCCTCGCGAACGAGGCAGCGTAAGCCACTTTGATCTTGCTCAACGGACGTTCGCCCGCGAACCGCGTCCCGAAGGTTTCGCTCGACACACGGATCGGGTCGAGCGCCGCCGGCACGCCGTTCAAGTGATCGAAGTCCAGCCAGTAACCAAACGCGCTGAGCTTGCCGAAGCCGAACTGATACGCCGCGTTGGCGAGCACGCCGTCGCCGTGATAGCGGCCTTGAGGCGATTCGCGACCGAAGATTCGATTGACCTGGGTCAAATACGTGCCATCCAAGGTCAGCGACGATGTGGGCTTGTTGACGATGCGTACGGCGTCGAGCGTTTGTTCGTTCTGACGCCAAGGAGAGTTGCCGACGAAGCGCTGATCGTCCAGGGCAATCCGTTGTCGACCCAGAGTGACCGTGGTGCCGGGGAGCGATGTATTCACCAGTTGCAATCGGTTGATCTCCTCGCTCTCCGGATCGGTGACCACCGGATAGGCCGCGTTGCGCGCTCGTGACGGATCGTCTCGATACTTGCCAGCCAGATCGGCGATCACTTCGCCCTCCGCCAGGAAAGTCGTGTTCCACGCCTTACCGGTTTCGAAGCCGAGGCGGACGCGCAAAGTCTGTGCATCGGCATCCTCCGCCAGGGGTGTTTGATCCACATCTTCGTAGCGCACTCGCGCGTCGAAGATCGGCTTCGACTCGCTCAGCGCGCCGCCCACGACTCCAAGGCCGGCGGCTCCCGCGATGGACGGAGCTGCGATGGCCAGCGCCACGCCAACACTCAAGCCGGATCGTTGACCCCATGCACCCATTTGTTCGCCCTCCGAGAGCGCGTTTGTTTGGTCCGATTATGCGGCGTGCGTCTGCTGGCGCTCGCAAGATTCTAGAAATGCCAACAGCTCGTTCCGATAGCGGTAATACATCGGGTGTTCAAGAAGCTGCTTGCGAGTCCGCGGCCGCGGCAGATCGATGCTCATGATGCGACCGATGCGCGCATGCGGACCGTTGCTCATCATCACCACTCGATCGGCCAGCAGAATGGCCTCGTCGACGTCGTGCGTGACGCAGATCGCGGTCACTTGATTGCGTTTCCACACTTCCATGAGCACTTCCTGCAGCTCCCAACGGGTCAGCGCGTCCAGCATGCCGAACGGCTCATCCAGCAGGAGCAACTTCGGCGAGAGTGCGAACGCGCGGGCCAGACCGACGCGTTGTTTCATGCCGTTCGACAGCTCGCTCGCCTTCTTTTCCAACACATCGCTCAAGCCGACGCGAGCCAGGTAGTACTCGACGATGTCGCGGCGTTCCTGTTCGGTGGCGTGCGGATAGACGCGATTTACGCCGAGCGCGACATTCTCTCGGGCGGTCAACCAGGGTAAGAGACTCGGCGCCTGAAACACGACGCCGCGATCCGGCCCGGCGGATGTGACCTCGCGCGCATCCAAAGTGATACCGCCGCCGGAAACCTCGCTGAGCCCGGCCACCATCGACAGCACCGTGGACTTGCCGCAACCGGAGTGTCCGATCAGAGAAATGAACTCGCCTTTGCGAATATCGAGCCGGAAGCGGTCGACGACGGTCAGCGGTCCCTTCGGCGTCGGATATACCTTGCTCACATCGTAGAACTCGACGAACTTGTCCAGATTTTCGGCCGGCTTCGGGCGCGTCGCTCTACGCAGGGTCTTCGGGACCGGCGGTTCAATCGGAACAACGGACGGCAAGGCGCGCGTCACACTGGCCGTACCGCCTCGTTGCATGCTCAAGGTCATCAGATACTGGGAGATTTGGGCGCGCAGTCGCCGATACGAATCATCTTCGTTCACGGCCATGCGATCGCGCGGACGCGGCAGATCGACCTTGAACTCGCGCCCCAACGTCGCTCGCGGACCTGGCTTCAGGGCAATGATTCGGTCGGCCAGTAACAGCGCTTCGTCCACGTCGTTGGTCACCAGGATGACCGTCTTGCGCTGACGTTCCCAGATCGCCTCGATCTCATCTTGCAACCGGGCGCGTGTCAGCGCATCCAGCGCGGACAACGGCTCATCGAGCAACAAAACCTTCGGATCCATCGCCAACGCTCTCGCCACCGCCACCCGCTGACGCATGCCCCCGGACAACTCCGCCGGCCGGCGATCCACCGCGTGAGTCAGGCCGACCATCTCGATGTACTTGAGAACGTGAGCCCGCCGTTGGGCGGTGGTCCAATGGGGAAACACACTGTCGACGGCCAGAGCGACGTTACTCTGGACCGTCAACCAGGGCAGCAATGAATAGTTTTGAAATACCACGCCCCGATCCGGGGCCGGCCCGGTGACCGACCGACCCTGGAACAGTACCTCGCCCGCGTCCGGCTGAATCAAGCCGGCGATGGTCGAGATCAACGTGGTTTTGCCGCTGCCGGAAAAGCCGACGATGGCGACGAACTCGCCCTCGGCGATGCTCAAATCAACGTCGCTGAGCACCTCGGCCTGTTGCTCCCCCGAGCCATAACTCTTACTCACACCCTTGAGCTGCAAGAACGACATGCCGGTACTCCTTTAGCGTCGCACGCCGAAGTCGAGCAGGCTCTGCAACGTGTGCATGATCCGATCGAGCAGGAAGCCGATGATGCCGATGGTCAACACCGCAACCATCAATCGCGCCAGCGAATCGGAGCTGCCGTTCTGGAATTCATCCCACACGAATTTGCCGAGACCCGGATTCTGCGCGAGCATCTCGGCCGCGATCAGCACCATCCAGCCCACGCCCAACGACAGTCGCATGCCGGTGAAGATCAGCGGCAGCGAGGACGGCAACACCAGCTTGAACAGTTTGGTGGTCCACTTCAGCTGCAGCACTCGCGAGACGTTGAGCAGATCTTTGTCGATGGAGCTCACACCCAGCCCCGTATTGATCAGCGTCGGCCATAGCGAGCACAACGTGACGGTGATCGAGGAGATCAGGAACGACTTCTCGAACATCGGATCCGCGGTTACATAGACCGCGCTGACGATGATGGTCACGAGCGGCAGCCATGCCAGGGGCGACACCGGCTTGAAGATCTGAATCAACAGATTCAACGACGCGTTGATGGTCGAGCTCAGCCCGCACAGGATGCCGAGCGGTACGGCGACCAGCGTCGCCAGCAGAAAGCCCGTGAACACCGTCTTCAGGCTGGTGAGAATCTGATCGATGTACGTCGGCTTGCCCGTGTACTTCACGAACTTGATCTCGGCATTTGGATCCTTTGCCAGCCTGGCGGCATTGCGCTTCTCCTGGCGCTCATAGAATGCCGCCGCCTTGGCACGTTCGGCCCTGTGATCCGCCCACAAGCTCTGCGCCTGCTTTGCGACCGCGATCGGTCCGGGAATCTGCCCCAGACTGGTTTGAATTCGACTGGCCGCCTGGCTCCAGGCAAACAGAAATATCGCGATCGCGAGCAATGGAATGCCGAGCCGCGGCCACAGCTCGCGCATGAGCCGCATTGGCTCCTTCACTGTCCGTGGCGGAGGTGGCGACACCATCTTCGGCGGGATCGGTGCCGGTGGCGAAGATGCTTGCTCTCGTGCGATAGCCAAGCTCGAAGTGGACATCAGGTGGCTCCCTGCTTGGTCACGACAGCGCCGCTTTCGACTATCTGGCCTTGCTTCAGTCCGATGCTGAGCTTCTGCAGATATTCATTGGGCTTGCGACCGTCGTACTCGACGCCATCGATGAACTCCCTGGTGGGCGGCCGATAACCATCGGTGTTCCAGGGAAAGTCCTCCTGCTTCGCCTTCTTCTCCTCGATCAGCATCTTTGCCGCCCGCAGATAAGGCTCGGTGACATAAACCTTCTTCGCGGTCTCGTGGTACCACTGATCGGTTTGACTGCGCGGAATCTGCCCCCAGCGCCGCATCTGAGTCAGAAACCACACTGCGTCGCTGTAGTACGGATAAGTTGCGTAGTAGCGAAAGAACACGTTGAAGTCCGGCACGGTGCGCTTGTCGCCTCGACCGAACTCGAACGTTCCCGTCATGCTGTTGGCAATCACACGATAGTCGGCACCGACGTACTCGGGACGCGACAGAATCTGTGCCGCCTCCTTGCGATTCGCGCCATTGTTTTCATCGAGCCATTTGCCGGCGCGTATCAACGCCTTGAGCAGCGCGAGGTAAGTATTCGGATACTTCTCGGCCCAGGCCCGTGTCACGCCGAACACCTTCTCGGGATTGTTCTTCCAGATCTCCAGATCGGTGACGATGGGAACGCCGACACCTTTGAAGATCGCCTGCTGATTCCAGGGCTCGCCAACACAGTAGCCATTGACAGTGCCCGCCTCCAACGCCGCTGGCATCTGCGGCGGCGGCGTCACGGAAAGGAACACGTCCGCCTTGATCTGGCCGGACACATCCGTCGGCGAATAGAAGCCCGGATGCAGCCCGCCCGCGGCGAGCCAGTAACGCAGCTCGTAGTTGTGCGTGGAGACCGGGAACACCATGGCCATCTTGAATGGCTTTCCCGATGCTTTGAACGCGTCGACGGCCGGCTTGAGGGCGTCCGCCTTGATCGGATGAATCGGCTTGCCCTGCGCGTCCGCCGGCAAATGCCCCTTCATCAAATTCCAGACTTCATTCGAAACCGTGGTCGCATTGCCGTTCAAATCCATGCTGAACGAAGTGATGATGTCTGCCTTCGTACCGAATCCCACCGCGGCTCCGAGCGGCTGTCCCGCCAGCATGTGCGCGCCATCCAACTCGCCGGTGATGACGCGATCGAGGATGACCTTCCAGTTCGCCTGCGGCTCGAGCGTTACATACAGTCCTTCATCCTCGAAGAAACCCTTTTCGTAAGCGATGGCGAGCGGTGCCATGTCGGTGAGCTTGATGAAGCCGAGCTTGAGTTGTTCCTTCTCCAGCTCGAGCTCCGCCGCCGCGGCGTGAGTGACGCTCAACGCAGCGGCGATCAGCAGGCAAGCCCGAAACGTTATCTTCAGCATGGATCCCGTCACTCCCCAGCGATGCCAAAGCAAAAAAAAACGCCGCCGACTTCATTGCACGCGCAGGGCGTGCAGTGGAGTCGGCGGCGTTGCCCGGCCAGCCCGCTATTGGGCCGACCCGTTGGATCGGAGCGACGAAGCGCTCCGTTGCGTTTCAGGGTTGCAACGACCGTGCCAGCATTGCCCGCGCAGCGCATTGCCCGCGCGGACAACGACTTGCGAATCGTGAGCGATCGAACGAGCGGCGCGCCTGAGCCGCAAAGGAGCAAACGTTTATTTCGGTTGCACGAAGGTCGTGCATCGATCAGCGACTGGCGAGCTGAGTCAAATAGGCAGGGAGATCGTCCGCATCGAAGCAGACGCCGTCGAACAGCTCATCGAGCTTCGTGTCGGCGGAGGGAACATCCGTCATTGCGCCGAGCGCGAGACGATAAAGATCCGGCCGATACGTCGCCCGAACCTGCGCGACGTGGTCGGGCTCGAAAGCAACTTGTCCCCAACGGACCATCTGCGAGTAGAACCACAACGCGTGGCTCACCCAAGGAAACGTCGCGGCCTCGGACGCCGGCACGTAAAATCCAGGCAAGTACTCGGGGTTGGCGCCTTGCTGCAAGCACACCCGATTCGACAGCCCACGCACCAGTATCTCAGCCGGCGCACCCACGAAGCGCGGCTCGGCCAGCAAGCGCGCCAGCTCCGAATGATGCTCCGGCTGTTCACACCAGACTGCCGCTCTATATAAAGAGCGCACCAGGGCTTGCAGACGGTCCGGATGTCGCTGCGCCCATTCCAGACGACAGCCGAGCACTTTCTCCGGACTCAATCTCCAGATCGCAGTCGTCGGCAACACGATGCAGCCGACACCCACCGACACCGCGACACTGTTCCAGGGCTCGCCGACACAGAAGCCATCGATCTGTCCTTCACGCATGGCATCGACGAGCAACGGAGGCGGGATGACGACCAGCCTCACGTCGCGATCCGGATCGATGCCCGATGCCGCCAGCCAATAGCGCAGCTCATAGTTGTGTGCGGAGAACGGATAGACCATCGCGAAGGTGAACGGCTGCTTGTTGGCCCGCTCCCGCGAACGCACGACCTGGCGAAGGGCCTCACCGAGCGCACGCGGGCCCGCGGACAACGTGGCGCCTTCCGCAACCATCAACTCCCACACGCGCAAGGAAACAGTGATGGCATTTCCGCCGAGGCCCAACGACAGCGGCGCAGCCATCGGCACTTTGAGATGCCCGACACCCAACGTCGAGGCGATAGCCATGGGACCGAGCATGTGAGCGGCATCGAAATGACCGACGACGACGCGGTCGCGAATGTTCGCCCACGACGTCTCGCGCACCAGGCGCAGATCCAGACCTTCTTCGGCGGCAAACCCCTTCTCGACCGCGACCGCGAGCGGCGCGCAGTCCATCAACGGAATGAATCCAACGACGGTGGTCACATCATTCATTTCAACAGACTCGACGCAGTCACGACGCTTTGCGCCACCTCACTGATCCGGCGATTCTCGTTCATCGCGGCTTTACGCAGCAGCGCATAGGCCGCCTCCTCGCTCATGCCTCGCTGCTTCATCAATATTCCTTTGGCTCGTTCCACGATCTTGCGCTCATCGAGCGCCTGACGCGCGCTGTCGAGCTCTTCACGCAGCTTGTTGAACGCATGGAACCGGCTGATCGCCATGTCGAGCACCGCCTTCACGCGCTCCTTCTTCAGGCCGTCCACGACATAAGAGCCGACGCCGGCGTCCACCGCCGCTTCGATCATGTCGGTATCGGAGCGGTCGACAAACATCGCGATAGGCCGACGAACCACGCGTGACACCTGGAACATCTGCTCCAGCACGTCCCGGTTCGGATTCTCCAGATCGATGACGATGACTTCGGGATCGAGGTCGACGATTCGCCGCATGAGGTTGTGCATCTCACGCAGCACGGTCACGTTGTGATGACCGGCCTCCCTCAAGCCCTCTTCGAGAATGCTGGCACGCATGACGTTCTGATCGACGATCAGCACGCGCAAGGAGGCTTCGGTTTTTAACCTGACATCGGGCATCGAATGATTGGGGTTGCAATGGCTGTGCCAGTGCCACCGCCCTTGCACTATCAGGAGGCGCGGCCGGAATCGCACCACTTTAAGCGCGCCATCGGCGAAACACGCACCACATCCGCGCAATCGGACCCGGAAATCGCCCGAGATCGTGGACATCTACGGCCCTCGGGCCGTGGCACAGCGTTTGCAACATCAATCACATCTTGGCTGCTCCAATGAAGGGCGCAGCACCAGTGACTGCCGGTATTCACTTCCGCCACGCGCGACCTGTCGCAGCTCACTGTCCCAATCACCCTCATCACGTTCGACACCAAGCCCCGCGCTCGGGGCGGTCAGTCATGGGTGCAAGATGTCTGTGAAAAAGCTGGTGGTCATCGGCAATGGCATGGTCGGGCAACGGCTCCTCGAGCGGCTCGCGGACGCCACCTCGTCCTATGAAATCAGCGTGCTCTGCGAAGAGCCGCGCGCCGCCTACGATCGTGTGCAACTCACGAGTTTCTTCAGCGGCAAAAGCGCCGCTGACTTGTCGCTGGTCGGCGAGGATTTTTTCGAGCGCAACGACATTTCGCTGCATTTGAACGACAAGGCCATCGGCATCGATCGCGACGAGCGCTGCGTGCGTACGGCGGAAGGTCGAACTCTGCCTTACGATCGGCTGGTACTGGCCACCGGCTCGTATCCTTTCGTACCACCGATCCCCGGTCGCGAACGTTCGGGATGTTTCGTCTACCGCACCATCGAAGACCTGGAAGCGATTCGGGCGGCTGCCGCCCAGAGCAAAGTCGGCGTGGTCATCGGGGGTGGCCTGCTCGGTCTCGAAGCGGCCAAGGCGTTACGCGACCTCGGCCTGAAAACGCATGTGGTCGAGTTCGCGCCGCGCCTGATGGCCGTGCAGGTCGACGATCTCGGCGGTCGCGTGTTACGACAGAAGATCGCCGCGATGGATGTCGGCATTCACACCGGCAAGAGCACGACCGCGATCGTCGATGGCGAACAGTGTCGTCACCGCTTGAGCTTCGCCGACGGCGGTTCGCTGGAAGCGGACATCGTGGTTTTCTCGGCCGGCATTCGACCGCGCGACGAACTGGCCCGCGCCTGCGGACTGAAGGTCGGCGAGCGCGGCGGCATCGTCATCGACAGCGACTGTCGCACGTCGGACCCCGACATCTTCGCCATCGGCGAGTGCGCGCTATGGAACGGCAAGTTATACGGGCTGGTCGCACCCGGCTACCAGATGGCCAACGTCTGCGCCGCGCGTTTGCAGGAGGCGGCCGATCCGATATTCAGCGGCGCGGACATGAGCACGAAGCTCAAGCTCATGGGTGTCGATGTCGCATCGATCGGCGATCCACACTGCTCGAGCCCCGGCTCACGCGCGTATGCGTTCGTCGATGAGCGCAAGCAGATCTACAAGAAGCTGGTAGTGACCGAGGACGGCACGCGCCTGCTCGGCGGCATTCTGGTCGGCGACGCCGATGATTACGGTGTGCTGCTGAACATGATGCTCGATGGCACGGCGCTGCCTGCAAATCCTGAAGAGTTGATCGTTCCCAACTTCGGCGGCACCGAGCAGCCCAAACGCGCGGGTGTCGCAGGATTGCCCGCCACCGCGCAGATTTGCTCTTGTAACAACGTCAGCAAGGGCGCGATCTGCTCGGCCATCGAGGCCGGCTGCACTACCATCGGTGGATTGAAGAGCTCCACGAAGGCGGCGACATCCTGCGGTGGCTGCACGGCACTCGTGACTCAGATCCTCAAGGCCGAGTTGGCGAGCCGAGGTGTCGCGGTCAATAACAACCTCTGCGAGCACTTCCGCTACTCACGTCAGCAGCTTTTCCACCTGGTGCGCGTCGGCCAGCTCAAGAGCTTCGATGAGGTGCTCAAGAAGCACGGCCGGGGCTTGGGCTGTGACATCTGCAAGCCGACCGTCGCATCCATCCTGGCGTCGTGCTGGAACGAGTTCGTACTGAAGCGCGACCAGGCCACGCTCCAGGACACGAACGACTACTACCTCGCGAACATGCAGAAGGACGGCACCTACTCCGTCGTCCCACGAATCGCGGGCGGTGAGATCACACCGGAGAAGCTGATCGTCATCGGCGAGGTCGCCAAGAAGTATGGCCTGTACACCAAGATCACCGGCGGTCAGCGCATCGATCTGTTCGGTGCGCAGGTGCACGAGCTGCCGCTGATCTGGCGCGAGCTGATCGACGCGGGTTTCGAATCCGGTCACGCTTACGGCAAGGCGGTGCGCACGGTGAAGTCTTGCGTCGGTTCGACCTGGTGCCGTTACGGCGTGCAGGACAGCGTCGGTTTCGCCATCGACATCGAAAATCGCTACAAAGGTCTGCGCGCTCCTCACAAGCTCAAGTTCGCGGTCTCCGGCTGCACTCGGGAGTGCGCCGAGGCACAGAGCAAGGACGTGGGCATCATCGCCACTGAAAAAGGCTGGAACCTGTACGTCTGTGGCAACGGCGGCATGAAGCCGCGCCACGCCGATCTACTCGCCGGCGATCTGAATCGCGACACCTTGATCCGTTACATCGATCGTTTCTTGATGTTCTACATCCGCACCGCCGACCGCCTGCAACGCACGTCGGTGTGGCTCGACAATCTGGAAGGCGGTCTCGACTACCTCAGGCAAGTCGTCATCGACGACAAGCTCGGCATTGCCGCGGAGCTCGAAGCGGACATGGCGCGCATCGTGAACACTTACGAGTGCGAGTGGAAGAAGGCTGTGGAAGATCCGCAGACGCTGAAGCGCTTCCGCCACTTCGTGAACAGCGATCGCGCCGACGACAACGTCGTCTTCGTGCAGGAGCGCGGACAGATCCGCCCTGCGACGAACGAAGAACGCGCGCAGCGCCGACGAGAGGCCGTATGAAGCACGCACACACCTGGAGCAGCGCTTGCTCGTTCGATGACTTGCTGCCGGAGAGCGGCGTCGCCGCGCTGATCGACGGGCGCCAGATCGCCATCTTCCGGGTCGGCGATGCGGTTTATGCGCTCGACAACTACGATCCGCACAGCGAAGCCAACGTGCTCTCGCGCGGCCTGGTCGGCGATCTGAATGGCGAGCCCGTGGTCGCCTCTCCCGTCTACAAACATCACTTCAACCTCGCCACCGGCCGTTGCGTCGAAGATGCGGATTACTCAGTCCGCGCATGGCCGACCCGAGTGAGCGACGGCAAGATCTGGATCAAGACACAGCCGCTGCGTAAGACCTCGCGTCGCAAGCTGGTCGTCATCGGCAACGGCATGGCGGGCATGAAAGTCGTCGAGGAATTGCTCGGCATCGCCGGCCAGCCTTACGACATCACGGTGTTCGGCGCCGAGCCCGTTCCCAACTACAACCGCATCCTGCTCTCGCCCATGCTGGCCGGCGAGAAACGGTTCGACGACATCGTGCTCAACCCGATCGAGTGGTATCGGGACAATGGAGTCACCTTGCACCTTGGCGATCCGGCCGTCGCGATCGATCGCATCCGCCGTCGCGTGCGCTCACGCAATGGCATCGAGGCCGACTACGATCGCCTGCTGCTTGCGACCGGCTCCAATCCCATCGTGCTGCCCGTCCCCGGGAAGGATCTGCCCGGCGTTGTGACGTTCCGCGATCTGCAGGACGTGAACACGATGCTCGAAGCAGCGCGCACGCATAAGAAAGCTGTCGTCATCGGCGGTGGATTGTTGGGGCTGGAGGCGGCCAATGCGCTGCTGAAGCAAGGCATGCAAGTCACGGTCGTGCACTTGCTGGAAACCTTGATGGAACGGCAGCTCGATCCTGTGGCAGCTCAGCTGCTGAAACAATCGCTCGAAAAGCGTGGGCTGCAATTTCACATGCCCGCCAGGACCACGGCCATTCTTGGCGCCGATCGAGTCAGCGCCGTCGAGTTCGCGGACGGAACCCTCATCCAGGCGGATCTGGTCGTCATGGCCGCCGGCATTCGCCCGAACACCGACCTGGCGCGCGCAGCGGGTTTGCGATGCGACCGAGGCGTGCTGGTCAACGACACGATGCAGACATTCGATCCCTGCGTGTACGCCGTCGGTGAATGTGTCCAGCATCGAAACAACACCTATGGCCTGGTCGCCCCTCTCTACGAGCAAGCCAGCGTCTGCGCGACTCATCTTTCCGAGCATGGCGTCGGTCGATATCGCGGCTCGATGCTGTCCACTCACCTCAAAGTCACCGGCATCGATCTGTTCTCCGCCGGCGATTTTCTCGGCGGCCCGGGCAGCGAGGCGTTGGTTCTCCGTGACGCGAAACGCGGCATTTACAAGCGTATCGTGCTCGAGAACAACAAAGTTCGCGGGGCCGTGCTATACGGCGACACCCGCGACGGCGCCTGGTACTGCGAGCTGATGAACGAAGGCCGCGATGTCGGCGCGCTCCGCGACAAGCTGATATTTGGCGAAGCGGTGGCCCGGCGACAGTGAGCATCAGGACGACGTGTCCGTATTGCGGCGTCGGGTGTGGAGTGATCGCGCAACGCGACGCTGCGCGCGGCACCGTCAGCATTAGTGGCGATAGCGCTCATCCCGCCAATTTCGGCCGACTCTGTTCCAAAGGATCGGCGCTAGGTCAGACGCTCGGTACTGAAGGTCGCCTGCTCTATGCGGAAATCGACGGCCGGCGGGTGAGCATGGATGCCGCGCTCGGTCACGTCGCCGCTGGATTCAGGCGCATCATCGAGGAGCACGGACCCGATGCTGTGGCGCTGTATGTCTCGGGTCAGTTGTTGACGGAGGACTACTACGTCGCGAACAAGCTGATGAAAGGTTTCATCGGCACCGCCAACATCGACACCAACTCCCGCCTGTGCATGTCCTCCGCCGTCGCCGGACACAAACGAGCGTTCGGCGAGGACGTCGTGCCGGTGTGTTACGAAGATCTGGAACTGGCGGAGCTGATCGTGCTCGTCGGGTCGAACACCGCGTGGTGTCATCCAGTGCTGTTCCAACGCATCGTCCAGGCAAAACGGCAGCGGCCGGCAATGAAAATCGTGGTGGTCGACCCGCGCCGAACCATGACATGCGAGATCGCCGACTTACACCTGCCGGTGCGAGCTGGCACCGACGTGTGGCTGTTCAATGGGCTGCTCGCCTATTTGCACGAGCGCGGCCACGTCGCGAAGGATTTCATCGATAAGCACACGGAAGGATGGGATGAAACGCTGCGTATTGCCCGAGAATCCGCCGGTGACATGAAACGAGTTGCCGCCGCCTGCGGGCTCGACGCCGAGCGTCTGCTCGAGTTCTATCGACTGTTTGCCGACCACGAGCGCGTCATCACCGCGTTCTCGATGGGCGTAAACCAGTCCTCGGCGGGCACGGATAAGGTCAACAGCATCGTCAATTGCCACTTGCTGACGGCTCGCATCGGCCAGCCAGGCGCGGGGCCCTTCTCCATCACCGGCCAGCCGAACGCGATGGGCGGCCGCGAGGTGGGCGGCCTTGCAAACATGCTCGCTTCGCATTTGGATCTGGAAGACGCGAAGCACCGCGAGCTGGTGCAAGACTTCTGGCGCAGCCCACGCATTGCCGAACGCGGCGGGCTCAAAGCGGTCGAGCTGTTCGACGCCATTCACGATGGCAAAGTGAAAGCCGTGTGGATCATGGCGACCAATCCGGTCGTGAGTCTCCCCGATGCCGACAAGGTCAAGGAAGCGTTGCGCCGTTGCGAGCTGGTCGTGGTGTCCGATTGTTTCGCGGGCACCGATACCAACTCGCTCGCGCATGTCTTGCTGCCGGCCGCGGGCTGGGGCGAAAAAGAGGGCACGGTCACCAACTCGGAGCGACGTATCTCACGTCAGCGGGCATTCCAACCGTTGAGCGGCGAAGCGCGTCCGGACTGGTGGTTGATCTGCGAAGTGGCACGGCGCATGGGCTTCGATCGCGGGTTCAACTACGACAGCGCGCACGAGATCTTCGTCGAGCACGCCGCGCTATCGGCGAGGAACAACAACGGCGAGCGTGCTTTCGATATCGGCGGACTCGCGGAGATCACCTCGGCCGAGTACGACGACCTCGAGCCGATTCAATGGCCCGTGCCCGAACGCAATCATCCCGGCACGCCTCGCCTGCTCGATGGCGGCCGCTTTTATGGACGTAACCGTCGCGCCCGCTTCGTACCGACCGCACCACGCGCGCCGGCGCACCGAACCGATTCGGAATTTCCGTGGGTCTTGAACACCGGCCGAATTCGCGATCAATGGCACACGATGACTCGCACCGGTCGCGCTCCCCAGTTGACCGCTCATGTACCCGAACCGTACATCGACATGCACGCGCAGGACGCGTTGCTATCGGCGGTGAGCGATGGCCAGCTCGCGCGTGTCGAAACCCAGTGGGGCGCTCTGGTCGCACGTGTGAAGACCAGCGGTGAAATCCCGAGAGGCACGATCTTCGTGCCCATCCACTGGAATGGCGCCGTCGCTTCGGACGCGCGCGTGGGCGCGCTGGTCAACCCAGTCGTCGATCCGGTGTCCGGTGAACCGGAGTTCAAACATACGCCCGCGCGCGTCACGCCCTTCCCCGTCAACTGGCACGGGTTCGTTCTGACCCGCGCCCCCATCGAGAAGCTGGATGCGACGTGGTGGACAGCCATCCGTGGCATGCAGTTCATGCGATATGAAATTGCAGGACGCGGACGTTCTCCCGGTACGACGTGGGCACGACAGGCGCTGCAAGCGAATCATCCCGAGGCGGACTGGCTGGAATTTTCCGATCCCGCGTGCGGCGTGTTTCGGGGTGCGCTGCTGATCGAGGAGCGCATCGAGGGCTGTGTGTTCATTTCCCCGCGCACCGACCTGCCCTCGCGAGCATGGCTGTCCGCTCTGTTTGCGAAGAAACGTATCGGCAATGCGGATCGGGCGTCGCTGCTCAATGGCGGGCCGACGTCGACGTCGGAAGATCCGGGCCCGATGGTCTGCTCATGTTTTGGCGTGGGCCGCAACACGCTGTGTAACGCCATCACCCGAGATCAGTTGAAGACGCCGCAAGAGGTGGGTCGCAAGTTGAAAGCAGGCACGAACTGCGGCTCGTGCCTGCCGGAAATCAGAGCTTTGATCGCCGGGGGGCTGGCGAAATGAGGCCTACTGGAACAGCCCTTTGGACTTGCCGCCCTGGCGCAGCACCCCGACGACGATGCCTTCGATGATGAGCGACTGTTCCTTCAAGTCGACCCGGATGGGCTCGAACTCTTCGTTCTCCGGCAACAGCCAGACGATCTTGCCGTCCTGCTTGTAACGCTTCACCGTCA
Organism: Pseudomonadota bacterium; assembly: GCA_023391815.1. GTDB lineage: Bacteria > Pseudomonadota > Gammaproteobacteria > Steroidobacterales > Steroidobacteraceae > Steroidobacter. The sequence goes on along the minus strand of JAEWAF010000028.1, from coordinate 20,585 downwards.
CCTCGTTGTCCAGACGCGCGACCACGACCTGGCGATTGCGCACTTCCGGCGTGCGATGCACGGCGACCAGATCGCCATCCATGATGCCGATGTCTTTCATACTCATGCCGCGTACCTTGAGCAGGTAATGCGCGCGCGGTTGGAAGATCTTGGGATCGATCTGATAACGACCTTCGATGTGTTCCTCCGCGAGCATGGGCCTGCCGGCTGCAACTCGACCAATCAGCGGCAGGCCCATTTGCTCACGAAGAGAATCTTTCAATTGAATGCCGCGCGAGGCACCCGGGATGATGTCCAGCACACCCTTCTTCTGGAGCGCGCGCAGATGCTCCTCGGCGGCATTCGCCGACTTGAAGCCCATGGCGGCGGCGATCTCGGCCCGCGTGGGCGGCATGCCGTTATCGCGCAGGGACTCCTGAATCAGCTTGACGATCTCGCGTTGCCGGGGCGTGAGTTCTGACATGGCGGATTTGAATGATGGCCTGGCGAACAGTTGTATATAAACCCAATTGCTGTGTCTATATACAGTCACTTGTGCATGAAAGCAAGCGGCCTCCATGAAGGAGGCCGCATTCGTCGTTGTTTTATGGGCGGTAGCGAGCCGCTACCAGCATTTCGGATCGGGCGGATTGGCGCTGACCCCACGTGCGCCGGTCTCATCGACGAACAGCGTGCCGCACTTGGTATCGGCCATCTGCCCCGCTTGCGGGTCCGCTCGTAGCCGGTAGCTGTCCCGGCCGCTGGCCTGGAAGGAAATCAGATAGCGCCCTCCCTCGCTCGGCCTCGGTGAGCCATCGGTCAGATCGGCGTACACGGCGCAGCCAGGAGAATCGTACCGCCCGAAGCGCGTGTAACACTTCTCCAGCTCCTGCGCGATCTCCTGCATCTCCACCTTGGCCTCCGTGCGATTGCCACGCAGGGCGTACTCCCGGTAATTCGGATACGCGATCGCCGCGAGAATGCCGACGATGCCCACCGTCACCAGCAGCTCGACCAGCGTGATTCCAACTTGCGTTCGCCGCATATTCCTGCCTCTTCCTTACCTGATCTGACGCCACGACTGACGGCCACGCGCGCCCAGGATGGAGCGCATCGCGCGCGCGTCGATGTTGCCGTCCTTGTCGACCGACAACAGGAAGTCCCTGATACAGCCGGCGCTGGTGCAGACCAGGCCGGTCGGGCCGCCTTCACCACCTTCGCCGCCGCCATATCCGCCGACGTTCTCGTCATAGCGCGGGCCGTTAGGATCGCCGCCAGGATTGCCAGGGCCGCCCGGGCCACCGCCGCCGGGATCGGTGCCACCGCCGTTGGAACCGGGCGGCGGATTGATGACGCCGTCGCCGTTGGTATCGACCTGCCCGGGCATCATCTTTCCGGTCAGCAGGTCCAGGACCATCGTCCAGGTTCTGGCGCCGGCACCGCAAGCGTCGTTGTTCGGGATCAATGTCGAGAACACCACGCGGTTGTCACGCACGAACGGATTGTTGATCACTCGCTCGCCTTGATAGCCGCTCGCCGGCGAGAGCAGGTCCATGTACCAGCCCTGCTTCGAGCCCAACTTGTTCTGCGAAGTGACGCGCCCCATCGTGCCGTCCTGCAAGCGGAATTCCCGGTCGATCGTCTGCCCGACCAGGCGCGAGCGGCTGTCGATCTGCGCGGGCACCGGCGGAGCCTCCGGGTCCAGCACGTTGCCGTTCGGATCGTACAAGCCATAGAACGTCTGGACCCGCGTCGGCGTGATGACCTTGTCCTCCATCTCGAGGTACTTGCCTGTGCCGAACAGCAGCTGCACGCCGGTGCCGTAGGGGCCGCGGGTGACTTCGATGCGCGAGGTGATCGGCTGGCGATTGTCGGCCACATCCTTCGCGACGAAGAAGGGGTCGGGCTGGCCGCCCGCGGTCTTGAAGGAGAAGTCCCAACGGTTCGGATCGCTGCCGGCCAGATTGATCTTCCATACGTTGCCGAACAGGTCGCCGACGTAGGCCAGATCGATGATGCGGTCGCCATCCGTGTCGACCATGGTCGGCGTCGCCAGGCCATTCGGGCGGTCCAGACGCAGCGGGTCTTGCGCGCGGCCCACGCCGGTGTCGAACTTCTTCAACAGCCTGCCCGTTTTGATATCGACGACGTACAACACTGCGTTGCCACTAACGCTCGGCGCCCCGTCGGCCTCGGTATTGTTATAACCATTGCCGAACGCCGCCACCCACAGGCCCGGCGGGATCGCTCGGGTTTCCGGGTCTTCCTTCTCGCCCAGACGCACGATCGCGGGCTGGCTGAACGTATAGCCGAGATCTTCGAATCCGGTGGTCCGGTCGTTGATCTCCCAAAGGAAAGATCTCGCGTTGAGCGTCTCGGGATTGGTCACGTCCAGCGCGTAGATACCCTGGCCGCCGCTGTTCATGCCGCCCACCACGACGGTGTGCCAGTCGTCGTCGAAGTAAACGTCGTTGGAATTGGGCGAGCCGTCCACGAAATACTGGTGCGAGTAGGACGGCTTGGTCAGCTTCTCCAGGTTGCCGAACACCGTTTTCGGGATGAACGCCAGCAACTCTTCGCCATCGCGGTCCCGACGTCCGGCCGCCGTCAACCGGTTGGTGTCCGAGTCACGCGTCTCGTAGTAATAGTCGGCCCTGAAGGCATGCAGCATGCCGTCGTTGGCGCCGACGTAAACCACGCCGTCGCGCTTGCGCCTCCTCTCGAACCATTCGGAGTATCGGTTCCTTTCCAACCGGTCGCTGTAACGCCCGCGCGGTGCGCCGACATAGAGCGGCGCCGAAGAGATGATGTCGCCCAGCAGTTTCTGCTGGCCATCCGCGGTTGCGCGGTTACGCAAGCTGCCGCCATTGCGAACTTCGTTTCTGGGGTTGCCGCGCAGGTATTCGAGATAGGTCTGGGCGATCGTCGGATTGGTGTGCAGCTGGCTCTTGCGCTGAGCGTCGATGCCGTTGTCCCAAGTGAACGGAACAGCCGTCCCATTGGTATTGACGGTGATGATGTTGCGCGCGGTCCAACTCTTTAGCCGCATCCGCCGGCTGGCTTCCCATTGCGGGGTGGTAGCGACTTCGTTGCCATTGAGAGCGTACGAGCGCAGCTCGCCAGACCAATCGGAGGTGTCGAAACGCGATTGATAGATGCGCGTGTCGGTGTTGATGGCACCGCCGTTGACGGCGACTGCCGTCACCGAGGAGGAACGGTTGATGATGGCGGTAAAGGTCTCGCGCAACTGCCGGCTCAGCGTCAACGCGTTGGTGACCAGGAAGTAGTTATCCGGGTTGCCGTCGTTGTTGGCATCCCACTCTGCCGGCGAGTCCGGCACGTTGGGTGTGCCGCCATCGATGTCCTTGAAGCCACCCCACTTGGCGGCGTACCACAGCGGATCCTTGAGCAGCGTCGCGCCAGCGCCGGTGCGCGCCGTGAAGCTCCGCGACGAATAGCCGGGCAGACCCTCATTGTCGTTCCAGACGTTGTTGGGCGCCGCCGGCTGGCCGGGCGGCGTATCGAGGAAGTAGTCCTTGTCGTTGGTGCCGTTGCAGCTATAGGTGCCATTCGCCGCCTTGTTACAGTCCTGCACCACTAGATACACGCCGTCCGCGGTGGTGCCGGAGATCACATACCCGATGTGATGGACGACGCCGCCGGCCTGATAATCCGAAGACACGTTCACTTGCACGGTGTTGTCGTCGGTCACCCGGTAGCTGTAGCGCGCGATCGCGTCCATGTCGTGGTCGTTACCAGCTTCGACGTCCTCGAAGTTCACCTGGAACGTGCCGCTGCGTTGATCGTCCGCCATGCTCTCGACGTAGAAGTCGACGATCTGGTTGGTCGGCTGGAACTGGCCCTCGGCACGCTCGATCTCATCATGAGGGGTGCCGTCGGGGTTGTTTCCGTTGATGTACGAAACGGATTTCGCGAACGGCACCAGCGTGACCTTCTTGCCATCGCCCATCGGGATCTCGATCTTCGGCAGCGGCGACGCCAGTGCCACCGCGAACGTCTGCACGCGCTGAGTCGTGAGCGCATTCGCGGGATGGGTGTAGCCGTGATAGGCGACGCTCGATGCGTAATAGCTACCTTGCTTGGTCGGCTCTTCGGGAGCGAGGCCGCGAATCGTGGCGAGGCTGTTCACGACCTTCGGCTTGGGCGAGCCGTCGTACGCGCCATTCGACTCGCCGATGAAAAATTCGCGGCCCGCGATGTTCCCTTCGGCCGCGGTGATCTGGTCGGCGAGGTCCCCGACGTTCAATCCGGGCAACGCGTTGGGCGGATTCACCGCGCCGGTGAATCGCGAGCCGGGCAATTGATCGCCATCGAACGAATTGTTGATGTCGGTCATCACCGTCTGGAACGGCTTCGTGCACGCCGGGTATTTCGCTTGCCGGTACGGATCTTGCCAGGTCGGCCGCTGTGGCAAGCCGAGCAGGTTCTCGATGTCCGTGTTGCTGCCGCCCTGGGTCGCGGTGAACAGCGAAGTCGGGCTCATGCCGTTAAAGTAGCGCAAGGTCTCGTACATCATTTCCGCGACCGGATTGCCCCACATGCGGCAAGTGCCGTCGGCCATCGGTCCGTGCGCCATGTCCGGCAGGCCGCAGTCATATCTGGTGCCGCCGCTGCTGGTGTAGCGCGAGTAGGCGCCGACACGGAAAGCATCCAGCGTCTTCACGATACCGCCGGTGGCGGTCCAGGTACCGTTGTCCTCGTTGACCTCGTCGCGGAACGAGCCGACGTTCTTACGCAGCACGCCGCCGCTCTTGTTCGCGGTGTAAGACCCGGAGAGCAACCCGAACAGCATCGAATCGTTCTCGCCGAACTCGTGCAGCAAGCCCGTGGGCTTGAAGTTGCCGTTCGGATAGCCTTTGCAGTTCTCGCTATTGCGCGTATCGATCAGCGCCGCGGATTTACAAACCTCGACGCGCACGATGTAGTCGGTGGGAGACACGCTCACATCTCTGCCGCCAGCCGGCGTGATCGAGGTGCCGGCCACCGGACTCTCCTTGCTGACCCACTCCCAGATGCGATAGGTCTGGTTGGTGAGCACACGCAACCTCGGCCGCCCGGTGTTCGTCGACCAGCTCGCATCGTTGTTGTTCGGCGTCGTGTTCGCGAACAAGTGCCGCTGGTTCTGAGGGGGACGATTGAACGGCGTGAAGTCGCGGATGTTGAAAGCCGCCGGCGCGTCCCAGGAATATTCCTTGCCCCAGCTGTGCGCGTCCATCGGAATGTGAGAGCGAATCAGCACGGTCGAGGTGCTCGTGTCCACGTCACGCTTGCCGCCGTAGAGCACCTTGCGAAGCGCGTCGATGCGCGACATCGTGAGATAGTTCAGAAAATCTCCGCTCCATTCCCCGGTGTTGCCGCAACGCTTGTTCTGCGTGAATCGGCTCGGCGAGAACAGCTCGTTTGCGTACGTGTAACACTTGTAGGAATCGAAATAGCCGTAGTAGTCGATACCGCCCTCGCTCGCGGTCAGGTATCCCTTGTACCCCACGTCGATCTTGCCGTCGCCGTTCAAATCCGAGGCGTCGTTGTACGCCTCGTAATAAAGCTTGTGATCGCGGCCGACCACCAGCATGTTCAACGGCGTGGCGCTCGGTGCGATATATAGCGGTATCTGGCTGAGGTTCAGCGCGGCCTGCGATGGCGCCGCCGCGAGCACAGCCAGTACCGCGACGCTCATGGACCAACAGCGGATCATGTACTGCTTGAGCATTTGCATAACTCGTGTCAGCTCGGATGTTTATTGGAAAGCGATGCGAGCGTAGGTGCTCTGGATGACGACCTTCGTGCTCTCGGTCTGTCCGCTGGAGCGAGCGGTGACGTTGTAGAACTCGCGCACCACGTTGAAGCTCGAGCCGCCGCCGGACAACACATCGCTGAAGTCGCCCATGTGTTCGACGATCAGCTCCGGCGGGGTGGCCACGCCTTCGATCTCGAACTCGACGTTGCCGTCGTCCGGGTCACTGCCCAGTTGCCGGCCCCACTGGGCCCACCACTGATCGGACTGATTGGCGAGATCCAGGGCCACCCTGGTGTCGGCGTCCACCAGCTTGCGCAGGTCATAGGTGTCGCAGGTGGCGCCACCCGGCACTGAACAGCGAGTCACGTTCGCTGCTTCCGCCGATACGTTCGCTTCCGCGTAACGCAAAGCCGCTTCCGCGGCCTGTAAGGCGAGCTCCTGGTCTCGTTGATTACCGGCCATGCGCTCTTGCAGCCGCGTGCTCTGGCTGGCGCCCAGGCCGAGCAATGTCATGACCAGCAGCAACAACAAACTGATCACCAGCACGGCACCCCGCTGCCGGGTGACGAAACGAGGGGCCTGTCGAGAGGGCTTCATGCGTACACCTTCAATCAATGACTTGATTACGCAGGGCGAGCGTCGCCGTGAACACCTTGCGCACATTGCGATCGTTGAACGGACCGGCCTGGATCACTTCGGGCTCGGCCAGCAGCACGTAGGTCTGCTGATCGCGATCGGTGCCGAATTCGTCGGGCGCGCGCGCCAGTAGCGCGATCTGCACCGTCATCACGGCATTCCAATCGGTCACCTCATCGGCGGCGACATACGTATCGACTCTCGCGTCGATCGGGCTGTCGTCGATGCCGTACTGAACTTCCAGCCGCTCGATGCCTTCGGCGATTTCGTCGCTGCGCGCGGCGCCGCCCGTCTTGCGATAAAGGGACATGCGCCGGGCGTCGTCACGGCTCGGCGCGAGGTAATAAATCATCGTGTTGATCGGCACGATGGTCGCGCCGTTCTTGAACGGATGTACCAACGTGCCCGAGCGATTGCCCGGCCGATCCACGCCGGTGGCGCCGCCATCCGTCGGGCCGATCATGACGTGTCCAACCGTGCCGGCGTTGTAGCTGGTCACCTGGAAGAAAGCGCGTGCCTCGCAATCCGACACCATCACGGTGTCGCCAACCGCGAACGGAACCGGCGTGAAGTGACGCACCACCAAGGGATCGAACGCCTGGGCCTGCGGCATTCGCAGCTCCATGGAGCGAGCTTCGCGGTTGGGCACTCGCAGAACCAGGATGTCGCCCGCCGGATCGGCCGCCGGCTCGAGTTCCAGATCCGCCAGTTCCAGACCTTCGGGAAGCTCGAACCCGTCGTCGCCGTTCGACTGGATGCCGAACACAGGCTGGGCGAAATTCCAGCGCGGATCGGGAGCCACCGGCTCTTCATCCGGGTCGGGCGGCGGCTCCTCACCGACCAGCGGCGGTGGAAACGGTGCCAGTGTCACGTTGAGGCGAAAGTCCGAAGCACGCGAGCCGGTCGTCGGCCGCGAGCAATCGTTGTAACCGGTCGCGCGGATGTCGCCTGCGAGTTGGTCGAGGGCGAAGCGACCGTTCTCCTGAATGCGAGACAACCGTTCGGTGGTTTCGTAGCTCGCGCGTGAACTGACGAACAGTGCGACCACGCCCATGAGCAGCAGCACGCTGATGGCGAGCGCCACCATGAGCTCGACCAGGCTGAAGCCGGACATCCGATTTCTGAGGGTGACTTGCATGGGCGCGGCTCAGATCGTGCTGTTGGTCACGAAGGTCAGTGTGCGGTCTGCTTCTCGTCTGGCGCGCTCGCCCCACTGAATGGTGATGGTGACGAGATTGGTCGACGCGTCGTATTCGATTGCACCCTTACCACCGGGAAGCTGGGCATCGAGGACCCTGCGCCAGCTGGCCACTTGCTCGCCCTCCGGCGTGTCCGGTGGATCGTCGTCGATGGCGACCTCATAGCGGTCCGCTTTGCTATTGCCAGCCGTGTCGGTGCGGTTGGCGCGCATGCGATCCAGCATGTCGCCGGCGAGCATCGCCGCCTGTGAGCGGACGTATGCGTCCTGGTTGTTACGCACGGTGGTGATCTGTAGCGCGGCCACGCCGAGCAACCCGACCGAGATGATGACTAGCGTCACCAGCACTTCGATCAGAGTCATGCCGCCAGCGTGGCGGGCAGCACGTGGCGAACGCTGCGGATGGGAAGCGGATCTCATGAGAGTGTCCACCGATGTTCGGTTCTCAGTCAGCCGGGTTGGAAGGACATGGGACCGAGCGTGCGCTGGCTCGGCCCGCCGCGATCACCTGGATCTGGCGTGCGGCGTCGGTCTCGCCGCTACGACAACCCACTGACGCAACGACGAAGCGCGCATCGTCGCCGGGTGGCAGCTCCAGGTTGCCGTTCTGCATGTAGCTGATCAGGATGAGCGGGTTGTTTATTCTGACTTTCTGAGCGGCCGCCGCCGGCAGCCGCTGCAGAATGGCGTCGTTGTTGTTCGGATCGTCCTCGTCCTCATCGACGGTGCCGACGGTGCCCAGGGCGTCCGTGAATATGATCATGCCGTCCGCCCAATCGCCGGAGTCCGAACAGGCGTCCTGAGTCGCGTTCGCGGGGCAAATGGTCACGCGCAGGCCCCGCTTCACCGCTTCGCTTCGAGCCAGCGCGAGCGCGCCGATCAATTCATTTGTCTGCGTGACCAGCCGATTCCGGCGCATCATGTCCCGGAAGGACGGGATGCCGACGCCGACCAGGATGGCCAGCACCGAGATGGTGATCATCAGCTCGAGCAGCGTGAAGCCGGCGGACCGGCGTCGGGGGCTGACCTGAGTTGGTGCTTTTTTCATGGCGCGCAAATTGCCGGTCGCCCCGTCCACCGGCAACTGCTCCCGACCGGCGGCTTACGGACCGAGACGGACGGCTGACGCCCGCCGATTCTGTGAAATTGTCGAAGGGGGCCCGCGACGGCGGCTAGCGCCGAAGAATCGGCAACGCGGCGTTCGGCACTCTTAAAGATGAGTAGAGAAGTATGTTTCTGTCGCGTCGAAACGACGTATGCCTACATAACCTTTAACGGCCCGCGCCAATCTTGTATTCTCCGCGCTCGGCCAAGCTAGCAGCTTTTACAACAAGAGAAGCTGGCGAGCCTGAACCACGGGAACCAGCCATAACTCTCGTGTATTAAGAGGCCGTGAAAATTTGTCGCTCTGGTCCTTTTTTATCCGACCCGAAGGGGAAAGAAGTCATGAAGAACACCATCTCCACCACGCTGAAGGCAGGTATTGCTGCGTTGGCGCTCGTTGCCGCCAGCGGTTGCGTGTCGCAGAAGACCGTTGATGAAATCAAGGCCACTGCCGACAAGGCGGTGCAGGACGCCGCCGCTGCCAAGGCTGCCGCCGACTCGGCTGCCAGCGCCGCTCAGTCCGCTCGTTCCGCTGCTGACAGCGCGCAGAGCGCTGCCAACCAGGCGCTGCAGGCCGCTCAGGCCAGCCAGGCCTGCTGTGACGCGACCAACGAGAAGATCGATCGCATGTTCAAGAAGTCGCAGTCGAAGTAATCGACTCGCTTCTGGATCGCAAGATCGGAGAACGCCGCGGAGCAATCCGCGGCGTTTTTCTTTTGGAGAGAAGAAAACATATCGCCGGCAGCGTCGCTCTGCCCCAAGTGCGACTCGCAAAGATGAGGCGGACCCCACAGCCTTGGCCGTGGACTAACTCGGTGGTTTAGGTGACCTCGGCCGCGAGGTCCGCGTACGCAGTTTAGCAGTGCGCCCCGCTACGCGTGGGAGACGCTAAGGCGACTATCGTCCGGCGCTATCGTCGATGACCTGAACGGTCGCGGGGACAGTGGCCGGACGAAGCAGCACCGGCTCGGGAATACCGCTGGCGCTTTGGAACGTGCGCTCGGCCTTGGCCCAATCGATCGCGCCGGAGCTGACGATCTCCGGACGCTCCTGAGTAGCGGCCACCAGCAGCTTGGTGATGTTCGTGAGGCTGTGCGAATCGGCGCTGTCGGTGCCTTCCAGCGGTGTGTGCACTTCCATGAACAGCTCATCGCCCCGCCAACCCATCTTGTATGGCTGATCGATCAGCCGCACCGGCGTGTTCACCGGCACCATCGGATAGAGCTCTTTGATGTCCTCCGGGAACATGCGCACGCAGCCATGAGTGACTTGCATGCCGACGCCCGAAGGACGATTCGTGCCGTGAATCAGATACGCGCCGCCGGGAATGCCCAAGCGCATCGCGTACTCACCGAGAGGATTGTCGGGCCCGGGCGGCACGGCCTTGGGCAGCGGACGTCCATCCGCTGCATGTTCCTTACGCACCGACTCCGGCGGATACCAGATCGGCTTCTCGCGCTTGTTCACGATGTGCGTCAGACCCAGCGGCGTGTGCCAGTCCATGCGCCCGACGCTGATGGGATAAGTACGAACCACCGCCGCCTCGCCCGGCTTGTGCGGCGGAAAATAAAACAAGCGATGTTCGGACAGGCTGACGACGATGCCTTCGCGCGGACCGTCGGGGATGATGTAACGGGACGGAATCAGAACTTCGGTGCCCTCGCCCGGCACCCACGCATTCACGCCCGGATTGGCCGCCACGATCTCTTCGTAGCCCACGCCGTAACGACGGCCGATGTCCAGCAGCGTGTCCTCGTGCGCGGCCACGACCTTCTGCACTTCGCCGATCACAGTGTCCTTGCCGACCGGCAAGGTATAGGTCGCGGCGAACGCGTTCGTGGTTGCTGCCAGCAGCAGCGCGGCGCGGAGAACGTGCTTCACGGAAGGCATCTTCATGATGAGCGAAAAGTCTAGCAGCTGCGCGCGCTCCAGAGTGTGAGCTGAGCAGCGTCCCAGCCAAATGCAAACGGACCTGTCAACGTCTTAATTATGGAGCTGTGAGCGATTTCAAGCCACTGCCGGCGCATGCGCCTTCAGCAGGTTGCCGATCTGGTTCGGCACTCCCTTGCGCGCCTCGACCAGACCGACCGCGATGGCATTGGCGAACGACACCGTATCGGCGCTGCCGTGACTTTTGATCACCACGCCGGTCAGGCCCACCATGCTCGCGCCGTTGTAGGTGCGCGGATCGAATTCTTTACGCAGCGACCGCAGGGCCGGCCACGACGCCAGCGCCCCCAGGTAGCGCATGGGATTGCGCGTGTATTCGGTCTTGATCGCGCCGACCAGCATGTTCGCCAGCCCTTCCATGGTCTTGAGCGCGACGTTGCCGGTGAAGCCGTCGGTCACCACGACGTCCACTTCACCGGAGAAGATATCGTCGCCTTCCACGAAGCCGATGTAATTCAGCTGGCTGGCCGACAGCAATCGAGCGGCGTCCTGCACGACGCTGTCGCCCTTGGTTTCTTCTTCGCCGATATTGAGGATGCCGATTCGCGGCCGGGCGATGCCGTGCATGTCGGAGGCGACCACCGAGCCCATCACCGCGAATTGAAACAGATGCTCGGCGTTGCATTGAGAGTTCGCACCGAGATCGAGCATATGAGTGTGACCGTGCCGGGCACGGATGCGCGAGATGATCGCGGGCCGGTCGATGCCTTCGATGGTTTTGAGCACGAAGCGCGCCGTCGCCATGAGCGCGCCGGTGTTCCCGGCGCTCACGCAGGCATCGGCCTCGCCTGCTTTCACCAGATCGATGGCGACCCGCATCGAGGAATCTTTTTTCTTCCGCAGGGCCTCCTGCGGTTTCTCGTCCATGGTCACGACCTGGGACGCTTCGCGCAGTTGAATACGCGACAGCAACGGGGCGGCCGCGCCATTCAATAACGATTGAACGGGTTCTTTCAGGCCGACCAGCGTGATTCGCAGGTCGGCGTCCCTCTGCAGGGCCGAGAGCGCCGCAGGCACGGTGACCGAGGGGCCGTGATCGCCCCCCATGGCGTCCACCGCGATGGTGACCGGTCGGTTGCTCAGATGCGGTACTCGGAGCTAGCGACAGCGGTTATTCGGTTTCGGGCTTTTCGCGGCTCGCGATCACTTTCTTGCCGCGATAGAAACCATCCGGCGAGATGCGATGACGGGAGTGGGTTTCACCGGACGTCGGATCGACCGACAGCGCCGGGCGCTCGAGGCCGTCGTGCGAGCGGTGCATGCCGCGCTTGGACGGGGTCTTTCGGCTTTTCTGAACAGGCATGACTGATCTCCAAACTAACCAATACCGACGCCGGGAAGCTCACTGTTTACGCAGCAAGTCCCGCAAATTCCGGAACGGTTGCTGAGTGGTCGCATCGGTCGCGCGCTGCGCGTCCTCGGCGTCGTCCTCACGTTCCTCTGTCGATGCAATTTCGCCCGACGCTCCAGCGGCGGCACAGTCCTCGCGCTCGTGCATCGGCACCAGCGGCAAGGCCAGCAACGCCTGCTCTTCCGCCAACCAGGCCAGATCCAGTCGCGAGGCGTTCACGACCACCGGCTCGTAACCGCCCGGCTCGTCGTTGCGCTCCTCGTCGACGAGGATCACCTGAAAGGTGTCGTCGAGCTCGATGTCCACCGGCCGCATGCAGCGCTGACAGGTCAGCACAGCCGTGCCGTGCAGCTCGCCGGCTACGGCGGGCTTGCCTTCGAACAACGAAAACTGGAATTCGGCCTCGATCGACGAACCGTCCAGCCCACCGGCTTCGCGCAGGCGCGGCAGCTCGGCGGCGGAAAAATGTCGTGCAATCGTGCTTCCCGCCCGCGCGCAGATCGCAGCATCGACGATTTTGTCTGCGGCCACAGCTATCTCTTGGGCCGGGGGTCGCGGCATGGGGCGCGTATACTAGCGGCGACCCCCCATGGTGTCAAAAAAAGAAAGGCGTAAATGTTTGTTTTCTCACAGCTTGTAATCCGGCCCGCCGCCGGGTTCACAGTCACGGCCCGGTTGCGGCCTCAGGATCGGCCATGACCCGCCCCGTCGCCCCCTCGAGCCCGCTCCGGCTGGTGCTCGCATCCACCTCCACTTATCGACGGCAACTGCTGGAACGGCTAGGGATTCCGTTCACGGTGGCGGCCTCCAATGTCGACGAGGAACCGCTCCCCGGCGAGTCGGCCGTGGACCTGGTGCAGCGGTTGGCCCGGGCCAAGGCCGAAGCGGTCGCCCGCCGTCATACCAACAGCCTGATCATCGGCTCGGACCAGCTGGCCCTGTGCGGTCGGGACGTTCTTGGTAAACCCGGCTCGGGCGAGCGCGCCATCGCTCAGCTCAAGTCGCTGAGCAATCAGCGCGTGGTGTTTCACACCGCCGTTCATGTCATCAACACGACTTCGAGCACCAACGAAGGTCACGTCGACCTGACCACGGTGCATTTCCGTCAGCTCGGCGAGGACGAAATCAAGCGCTACGTCATGCGCGACAAGCCGTACGACTGCGCCGGCGGATTCAAAGTCGAAACGCTCGGCATCACGCTGTTCAATCGAATCGAGTCGCAAGACCCGACCGCGCTGATCGGACTGCCGCTGATCTGGCTGGCCGGCGCGCTTCGCCGCAACGGCTTCGACCTGCCCTGATAACATTTGGGATCAGGCATCCTGCCACGACCTCATGGCGAGGCGGCAAAAGGCGTGACTTTTGCCGCTCACCCGCCGCCCGTGGCGGCGGGGTACATCCATGTACCCGGGCTCTCTATTTCAGCCCCTCTTTCAATTTGTCGATCACCGCCTGCCAGTCAGGCGGTGGCGGCGCGCTCACGGTGAAGGGCCTTGCACCTTTGCGCTCGAAGCTCAGCGACTGCGCGTGCAGGAACATTCGCTGCAATCCATAAGGCTTCAGCTTCGCATCCCGCTCGCGATCGCCGTACTTCTCATCGCCCGCGATCGGATAACCGGCGTGCGCAGCGTGCACCCGAATCTGATGCGTGCGGCCCGTGCCCAACGAAATATCCAGCAACGTGGCAAGCTTGCCGAAATGCTGAAGCGGCTTGAACGTGGTGATCGCCTGCTGACCCTCGGCATGCACGCGCACCACTCGCTCCCCGCCCTGCTTCAGATTGGTCTTCAGCGGCAGGTCGATGGTCTTGGTGCCGAACGGCCAGCGCCCGACCACCAGCGCCAGATAGCGCTTCTCCATATCGCGCTCTCTTAATAATGCGTGCAACTCGCGAAGCACCGCCCGGCGTTTAGCGATCATGAGCACGCCGCTGGTGTCCCGATCCAACCGATGCACCAGCTCGAGCTCTTTCAATTCGGGCCGGGTCGCCCGCAGCGCCTCAATCACGCCGGCATTCAATCCGCTGCCTCCATGTACCGCCACGCCCGCCGGCTTGTTCACGACGATCAAATCTCGATCTTCATGAACGATGGCACTCGCGACGAACTCGCGAAGTGAGCGCGACGGCGCGCTCCGTTCGGCCGCACGCTGCTCGTCGGTTTTCCGCTGCAGGGGTGGCAGACGAATCCGATCGCCCTCGGCCAGCCGCGTTTCCGGCTTGGCGCGCTTGCCATTCACCCGCACCTCTCCGGTGCGCAAAATGCGGTAAATCAGGCTCCGCGGCACATCCTTCAAAATCCGGCTCAGGAAGTTGTCGATGCGCTGTCCGGCATCGCCTTCGGTCGCCTCTACATAGCTGACACCAGGGCCGGAAGCGGTCTTAGGCAATGATCGGGCAGAGGAATCGTCGTCGGTGGAATTCACGGGTGCGGCGCCAGGCATGCGGGGGAGACTTTGAGAAGCGCTCGTAACTTATTGATTGACCATTGATTGGGGAAATTGCCTGTGATATGTTCCGCGACGATTTCAGGTTCGCGCGCGTCCAGACACAGATCTTCAGACACCGATCAGTCGAGCGCCGCACGCGTACCGATACGCGGCACATTCGTGGGCAACGCTTCCGAAGGCGCCGCATCTTAGTTGGTTCTGCTCAGACCTGTCAGGGTCGCAGACCATCGCTCGGCCGCGCGAACGGCGATGCCGGAATGACGCACCTCGTATTCCGGGTCGACCGCCAACGCTTACGAGCGGGACGCCAAAGCGACAGGATAAAAAACGCGCCGGATCTTCCCGGTATTACACCAGGGGTCCGCGCAGGCAACATCGGATGAAGACATTCCCCGATCGCTCCTCCCTGCCATTGTGGCTCGCGCCCGCCGTGCGTGCTCGCCCGGCCCTTGAATCCTTAGAAGGGCCTCATGAAGAGAATGTTAGTCAACGCGACTCAGGAAGAGGAGTTGCGTGTCGCACTGGTTGATGGACAACGCATTTACGACCTGGATGTAGAAGTCCCGTCACGGGAACAGAAGAAAGCCAACGTATATAAAGGACGCATCACTCGCGTCGAGCCCAGCCTGGAAGCCTGCTTCGTCGACTACGGCGCGGAGCGTCACGGTTTTCTGCCGCTGAAGGAAGTCTCTCGCGAGTATTTCAAGGACGGCCAGGCGCCCGGCGGTCGCGCCAATATTCGCGAGCTGCTCAGTGAAGGCCAGGAAGTCATCGTCCAGGTCGAAAAAGAAGAACGCGGCAACAAAGGCGCCGCGCTCACCACGTTCATCAGTCTCGCCGGCCGCTTCCTGGTCCTGATGCCGAACAACGCGCGCGCCGGCGGCGTGTCGCGTCGAATCGAAGGTGAAGATCGCGAGCAACTGCGCGAAGCCCTCGACCAGGTCCAGATTCCCGACGGCATGGGCGCCATCGTGCGCACCGCCGGCGTCGGCCGCTCCGCCGAAGAATTGCAGTGGGACTTGGACAACTTGAAGGAAGTCTGGAACGCGGTGGCCAGCGCCGCCGAAGGCAAGCCCGCGCCGTTCCTGATCTACCAGGAATCCAAAGCCATCATCCGCGCGCTGCGCGACTACCTGTCGGATGACATCGGCGAGATCCTGATCGACAACCAGGAGATCTACGCCGAGGCGCAGCAGTACATGCAGCGCTTCATGCCCGCGGGCCTGCGCAAGCTGAAGTTCTACGAAGACAGCGTGCCGTTGTTCACGCGTTTCCAGATCGAGAACCAGATCGAGTCCGCGCACTCCCACAAGGTCAACCTGCCCTCGGGCGGCTCGATCGTCATCGACCCGACCGAAGCGCTGGTCTCCATCGACATCAACTCCGCCCGCGCCACGCGCGGCGGCGATATCGAAACCACCGCGCTCAATACCAATCTCGAAGCGGCCGACGAAATCGCGCGTCAGCTGCGCTTGCGCGACCTCGGCGGCCTGATCGTGATCGACTTCATCGACATGGAGTCGCAGAAGAATCAGCGCGCCGTCGAAGATCGCCTGCGCGACGCCGTGAAACAGGATCGCGCCCGCATTCAGATCGGCCGCATCTCCCGCTTCGGTCTGCTCGAGCTGTCACGTCAGCGTCTGCGTCCGTCGATCGGTGAGTCCGCCAGCATCAACTGCCCTCGCTGTAACGGCATGGGCTCGATCCGCAGCGTCGACTCGCTCGCCCTCGCCCTGTTGCGCCTGATCGGCGAAGAGGCGCGCAAGGACCGCACCGTCAAAGTCATTGCACAGCTGCCGGTGGAAGTCGCCACGTATCTCATGAATGAGAAGCGCGAGTGGCTCAACAACATCGAGCACAAGAGCGCCGTGCAAGTGGTGATGGTGCCGAACAAGTACATGGAAACGCCGGCGTACGAAATCCGCCGTGTGCGCGATGACGAGGCCGGCTTGCCGGAGAATTCGGCGGTCAGCCATCAGATTCCGGTCGCTCCCCAACCGTCCGCTGAAGAAATCGCCAAGCGCGAAGAGCGCGCCGCCGCGGCTCAACCGGCCGTGGTGACCTCGACCGTACCGTCGATTCCGCCGCCGCCCACCATCGCGATGGAAACGACCATCGCGCCGCCGCCGAAGCCCGAGCCGGTCGAGCAGATCGGCATCTTCGTGAAGCTGTGGCGCTTCTTCTTCGGCACGGGCGCGCCGCCCGCACCTGTTGCCGAACCGGCACGTCGCGAAGCTTCGCGTTCTCGCTCCGAGGGCGGCCATCGTCGCGACCGCGATCGTCATGGCCGTGACCGCGGCGGTGATCGTGATCGTCAGGGCCGCGGCTCGCGGGATCGTGATCGCGGCGGCAAGCAGGAACAACGTGCGGACAAGCCCGCGCAGGAAGCTCGCCGTGACGGTCAACAGCAACGGCAAGATCGCAAGCCGCGCGAGCAATCCGCTGAAGGCGGTCGCCACGAAGGTGGCGGTCGTTCCCAACAACAGCAGCGTCAGCAACAGCAAGCTCAACGAGCGCCCGCGGCTCCCGCTGCTGCTTCCGCCGAAGGTGCGGCTCCGGCTGCGCCGGCAGCGGCTCAAAGCGGTGACGCGCAACGCTCTGGCGAACGTGGCGAACGTGGCGAGCGCGGCGGACGCGGTCGTCGTGGCCGGCGTCGTCGTGGTCGCGGTCGCGGCGGTGACGATGGCCACGGCGGCGGCGAAGGCCACGCGCATGGCAGTGAGGGTGGCCGTCATGGTGGCGAAAGCCACGCGCATGGCGGCGACGGTGGCCGTCATGGCGGTGGCGAAAGCCACGCGCATGGCGGTGACGGTGGCCGTCATGGCGGTGGTGAAAGCCACGCGCATGGCGGCGACGGTGGCGGATCGTCTGGCGACCACGCTCCGAGTGCGCCTCGTGAAACGAGCTCGGGTGGCGGTGATTTCGGCGGCGGTGCGCCGAGCCGTCACGAATCTCAGCCTCGCTCCGAAGCGCCGCGTGAACATGCGCCGCCTCGCGAACATTCGAGCGAGTCGTCCCCGCCTCCAGCGCCGAAGCCCCGTGAGTCTGAATCTCACGCGCCGGCGGCGTCGAGCGGTGCCGACAAATACACCGTGTGGAGCTCTTCGCCGTCGAGCGGCAGCAGCTCGTGGGGTGGCGCGGGTGGCCCACGCCGCGAAGAGTAAACGGGCTCTCGTGGATTGAAACAAAAGGCCGGCCGTCGACGCCGGCCTTTTTGTTTATCGGCGCATCGCGCGCAGCTCGGCCAGCAGGCCCTGCGCTGCTTCTTCCAGCAAATCCAACACATCCTCGAAGCCCTGCGAGCCACCGTAATACGGATCTGGCACATGGCGCGACGGCGCATGCGGCGCGAACTCCATCATCAGACGAATCCGATCCTGATGAGCCGCCGGGGCGCGACGGCGCAGCTCCCGCAGATTGTCCTCGTCCATCGCCAGAATCAGATCGTAATGAGCGAAGTCTTCGGCCGCGATCATGCGCGCCCGAAGTGACGACAGATCGATTCCTCGACGCCTGGCTGCGGCGATCGAGCGAGGATCGGGCGGAGAGCCGACGTGATAGTCATGCGTGCCGGCGGAATCGATATCGATCTGTAGATCCGGCGCATTGCTCAGCAGGACATGACGAAACACGCCTTCCGCCGTCGGCGAGCGGCAGATGTTTCCCATGCAAACGAACAAAATTCGATAGCGATCGTTCATGCCCGACATCAATTGCATATTCGGCGCCCGCCAGCAACCGCTGCGTGCTTTGCTGAAGCCGGCACGCGCGTCTTCCCCTAATCGTAAGTGCGAATGGGCGCCGCCACCCGGTCCACGTACAAAGGCGCCACTCGGCCGCCACGGCCATTACAACTTCGATGATGCCCCCGCTATCTCGTTCCCCCGGTCGAACCATTTCCTACGCTCTTGCATTCGCCATGGATGAGGCGGCTCATGCCCAAGTCTTCCCATAGCTTCGCCGAAGGCGATCGAGTCAGAGCGCCGCGCCGTCCTGATTTTCCCGACGGCACGGTATTGAGATTGATGGACCTGGGGTATTTGCTGGTCCGTTGGGACAGCGACGTGCTGGAAACCGCCCATCACTCGGAGCTCGCGAAACTGAGCCGCGAGCAGCTGTAGTTATATTTATAACGTCGGGCTCGCACCCAGCACGGCGCGCACGCGAATCAGATCGCTCTCAGTGTCCACGCCGGCGGGCGGCGACACAGTGGCGACAGCGACCACGAGTTTCATTCCCGCTTGCAAGGCGCGCAATTGCTCCAGCTTCTCGGTGAGCTCGAGCTCCGCTGGCGGCAACGCCGTCACCTTCTGCAAAGCTTCGACTCGATATGCATAGATTCCCAAGTGGCGTTGCGCGCCCGCGAAGCTGACCTGACTCGCGAGCCCTTGCACGGCGCCGTCGCGCGTCCACGGAATCGGCGCGCGACTGAAATACAAAGCCGTTCCATCGTGGGCCGTCACGACCTTCACGACATTCGGATCGAGAAATTCGTGCAGGCTGGCGATCGGCGTGGACAACGTCGCGATGGCGGCATCGGGATGGCGTTCTAACAAACCGGCCACCTGCCCCACCAACGCCGGCGGCAACAGCGGCTCGTCGCCTTGCACGTTCACGACGATGGTTCGCTTCTCCCACCCTCGCTGACTCGCGACTTCAGCGATGCGGTCTGTGCCCGAAGGATGATTCGCGCTCGTCATGACCGCGATCGACTGTCGCGAACGTGGATCGATGGCGACCCGGGCGATGCGCTCGTCGTCGGTGGCAACGAGCACTTCGTCGGCACCGCTCTGCGCGGCTGCCGAAATGACCCACTGAATCATCGGCCGGCCGGCGATATCCAACAACGGCTTCGCGGGCAAGCGCGCCGACGCGTAGCGCGCGGGAATGACGACTTTGAAGGTCACATCAATCCTTGAGCAGCGGATCCATCGGCTCGAGCGTGCGCGCCTCGTCTTCGAGCATCACGGGAATGCCGTCGCGAATGGGATAGGCGAGCCGATCCGCACGACAGATCAGCAGTTGCTGAGCCTTCGCATACTGCAAGGGACCCTTGCACAGCGGACAGGCCAGAATGTCGAGCAATTTGGAGTCCATGGACGCTCCAATCATTGAGCAGGCAGTGTGCGATCGAGCAAACGATCGATGGCTTGCGCGTCGGCCTCGTCGATCGCGACATCCAGGCGCACGGCCCAGCAGTTCGCGAGGCGGGAGGCAGCCGCGCCGGGCGGGCATTTTACTGCATCCTTCTCGGTCATAAGCACTGGCGCGCCGTCCGGGAAGGAAATGTGCGCTTCCGTCAACCGGACGTGGTCCGGCAAGGGGTGCGCGTCGATCGTCAGACCCGCGGCGGTCAGCGCGTCGAAAAACGCTTGTGGATTGCCGATGCCGGCGATTGCGTGCACTCGAGAGCTGACAAAACTCTGCAATGAGCGGCGCTCACCGGTGCCAATCGATATGGCGTCGCCGAGCATCGGCGTCGTTACGATAGCGTTCGGTATGGTCTTCGAGAGAGTCGGTTGCGCGCGCCGGGTGAGCACCTTCAAGGCGACGCTCTTCAACCGACCTGGCGGCTCGCGTAGCGGTCCGGCGGGCAGTAGTCGGCCATTGCCCAGCCCCCGTCGCTCGTCGATCACGGCGATCTCGAGACTGCGCGCCAGCCGGTAGTGCTGCAAACCGTCGTCGCACACGATCACTTGAGCGCCGCGCTCGATCGCACGATTGGCAGCTGCGACTCGATCGGGCCCGGCGACGACCAGCGCACCTGTTCGTCGCGCCAGTAGCACGGCTTCATCGCCCACTTCTTCGGCGGAAGTGTCTTTTGTGACATCGCGGGGCCATTGCGTGGACGTGCCACCATAACCGCGCAGCACGATCCCCACTCGCACACCGCGCGATTGCAGCCGCTCGGCGAGCCAGATCGTCATCGGAGTTTTGCCCGTGCCACCGACCGTGATGTTGCCGACGACGATCACCGGGCGCGCGACTCGAATCGTTTGTGACCAACCCCGACGATACGCCACGCGCCGCACGCCTGCGACGATTCCGAACAACCACGATAGCGGCAGCAGGAGCAGTGAGAACCACTGCGATCGACCTTCGTACCAGACCCGCTGGAGGAAGGCGTCGATCAAGTGCGCTCCCTCACTCGTCGCCGCCTC
>JAEWAF010000125.1 GCA_023391815.1 Pseudomonadota bacterium | reverse complement strand
CCCCCGCCCCCAAAACAAAACCACCCCGGCGGCCCCGGCGCCCCGCCCCGGCCAGCCAAAGAAACATTCTGCTACGTTATAGACGGTACCCATCATGACTGATTCCGCTTCGTTGCGTTTCGGCACTCGCTGCATTCACGCCGGTCAAGCTCCCGATCCGAGCACCGGCGCGGTGATGCCGCCGATTTACGCCACCTCGACTTATGCTCAGAGCAGTC
This sequence comes from Pseudomonadota bacterium, assembly GCA_023391815.1. Taxonomy (GTDB): domain Bacteria; phylum Pseudomonadota; class Gammaproteobacteria; order Steroidobacterales; family Steroidobacteraceae; genus Steroidobacter. Next base: position 62,120 of record JAEWAF010000125.1, on the reverse strand, counting down.
CCGGCGTGCACAAGGGTTACGACTACTCGCGCACCTCGAATCCGACGCGCAATGCCTGGGAGAAATGCATCGCCGATCTCGAGGGCGGTGTGCGCGGCTTCGCGTTCGCCTCGGGCATGGCGGCGACCAGCACGCTGCTCGAGTTGCTCGATTCCGGAAGTCACGTCGTGGCCATGGACGATCTGTACGGCGGCACGTTCCGCTTGTTCGAGCGTGTGCGTAAACGTTCGGCGGGGCTCGACATCACATTCGCGGATCTCACGAGCCAGAAGGCATTGGAAGCGGCCATCCGTCCCACGACCAGGATGATCTGGATCGAGACGCCGACCAATCCGACGCTGCGCCTGGTCGACATCGAGCAGGTCGCGGAGTTCGCGCGCAAGCGAAACATTCTCACCGTGGTCGACAACACGTTCGCCAGCCCCTGGGTGCAGCGGCCCATCGAGCTCGGCGCCGACATCACCATGCACTCGGCGACCAAATATCTGAACGGCCATTCCGACATGGTCGGCGGCGTCGCGGTGGCTGCAAACGACGAGCTGGCGGACAAGATCGGGTTCCTGCAGAACGCCGTCGGCGCAGTCAGCGGGCCGTTCGATAGTTTCCTCGCGTTGCGCGGCTTGAAAACATTGGCGCTACGCATGCGCCAGTCGAGCGAGAGCGCGTTACGGATTGCGGGCTGGTTGGAGAAACATTCGCGCGTCGCGAAGGTGTTGTATCCGGGGCTGGCCAGCCATCCGCAACATCAGCTGGCGCGGCGCCAGATGCAGAACGGGTACAGTGGCATCGTCACGTTCTTCGTGAAGGGCGGCTTGATCGAGGCGAAACACTTCCTCGAGCGCTGCCGGATCTTCACCATCGCGGAAAGCCTGGGGGGCGTGGAAAGCCTGGTCGATCATCCCGGCCTGATGACGCACGCGTCGATCCCGCCGGAAAAGCGTCGCGAGCTCGGCATCGACGATTCGCTGATCCGGTTGTCGGTCGGAATCGAAGACGTCGAAGATCTGCTCGCGGATCTGGAGCAGGCGCTCGCCGGTTAGGAGCCTTCAGTGTCCTCGCCGCCTTCGACGGGCGGCGAGGGTGTGGAGGAGCTCATGCGTCCCGCCTTGCGAAGCGCGTCGCGCAGGACGTACTCGATCTGCGCGTTCACGCTGCGCAGCTCGTCCGCCGCCCAGCGTTGGACGGCGTCCAGTACGTCGCTGCTGATCCGCAGCGGATAGGCTTTTTTCTCCGCCAACGGTGTTCTCAGCCGCTATATAACGTGCCGGCGTTGACCACGGGCTGCGTGCCGCGCTCGCCGCACAACACGACCAGCAGGTTCGACACCATCGCCGCCTTGCGCTCTTCGTCGAGGTGTACGACGTCTTTCTTCGCCAGCTGCTCGAGCGCCATGTGAACCATCGACACGGCGCCTTCGACGATGCGCGTACGAGCGGCAATGATGGCCGCGGCCTGCTGACGTTGCAGCATGGCCTGCGCGATCTCGGGCGCGTAGGCGAGATGGCTGACACGAGCTTCGATGACTGTCAGTCCCGCTTGCGCCAGGCGTTCTTGCACTTCGTTACGAAGATGCTCGTTGATTTCATGCGCGTGCGAGCGCAGCGCGACCTTGTGATCTTCGTGCAGATCGTAGGGATATGAAGTCGCCATCTGGCGCAACGCCGCTTCGCTCTGCACCTGCACGAAGTTTTCGTAATCGTCGACGTTGAACACGGCCTCGGCGGCGTCATGCACCTGCCACACGACCACCGCGGCGATCTCGATCGGCGAGCCTTCCAGATCGTTGACCTTCAACTTGCTCGACTCGAAGTTGCGCACGCGCAGGGTGACGGCTTTCTTGGTGTAGAACGGATTGGCCCAGCGCAGGCCGCTGGTGCGCTCCGAGCCGACGTACTTGCCAAAGAACTGCATCACCGCCGCCTGATTCGGCTGGACGATGAAAAAGCCCATGCCGCAAAAAGCCACCAGCGCACCACCGACCAGCGGCGGCAGCGGCGAGACGAAAGCCGTCACCGAGGCGAACAGCCACCATCCGCAGATGGCCAACAACGCCAGCAGGATCAAGACCATGGGCACGCCGGGCAGGGTCAGGACTTGTCGTTCTTTCATGCGCATCTCCTGTGCTTCGGCGTCGACCATACCACACGTAGATATCATAGTGATATCAGTCTGCCTCGTGGCCCGCCCGCCGCGATCCAGTCCGCGGTCTTGCGAACGGGAGATTTGCCATTGGCTCGGGGCGCCGCGATGATCTGCGCCGCCGGCGCGCTTCGGCGGGCGCCTCTCGTTCCACCGAGAAAGACACAACGGAGATTCGTGCTATGGCCATTCAGCCCAATCAGCCGCAGGGCATCGGCGGCGTCCTGGACACTGCGTTTCAGTTGTACAAGGAGTCGCTCGGCTCGGTCTGGCCCATCTCGCTGCTGATCGCGGTCATCAGCGTGCTGCCGGGTTTGTATTTTCTGTTGTTCGGCATCTCGACCTTCGATCCGCAAGCCATCGCCGCGGGCGACATGTCCATGTTCCGTACCGTGCTGGTAATGGTGCTGATCTCGGTCGTGCCTTCGATGTGGGCAGCAAGTGCGCTGCTGTTGAAACAACAAGCCATCGGCAGCGATGAAGCGATGACTAACGGCGAGGCATTTCGACTGGCGCTGTTTCGCCTGCTGCCGCTGCTCGGTGCGACCATTCTGTACGGCCTGGCCGTGGGCGTGGGCTCCCTCCTGCTGATCGTCCCCGGCCTGATCCTGGCCCTGAGCATGATCATGTTCATGCCGCTGTCAGTGTTCGAGAACAAAGGCCCCATCGATGCGGTGGTCGGCAGTCACAGGCTGGTATGGGGCAATTGGTGGCGCACCTGTGCCGTGTTTACGGTCGCCGCGATCCTGCTTATCGTCCTGTTTGTCGCGGTGGGCTTCGTGGTCGCGATCATCACCCCATTCGCCGGCATGGCGTCGGATTCCTTGATCGCCGGTATGGTTGTGCAGTTGGTGTTGAATGCCGCGGTCAATGTGCTCGTCTCGCCGTTCACGAGCGCCGTGATGATCGCGCTGTACTGGGATCTCAAACTGCGCAAGGAAGGTGGCGATCTCGCCGCGCGCGTGAATGCATTGAGCCCCGCCTGATTCGTGCGTTCAGCATTCCTCGTTTTGTTGTTGCTTGCCGTGCCCGCGGCTTTCGCGCAAAGCGAAGGCTCGGCACGGCGGACGATCGAGGAATGTGTCGGGACCGTCGATCCTGACGTCGTCGGGCTCGATGAGATCGAGCAGACCTGTCCCGATATCCGCGTGGCGCTGGAAGAGCTCGGGCTCACGGATCTGGTCTCGGAAAACCAGCTCAGCGTGCTCAGTCGCGATGGCCTGGACAGCCTGAGCGCACTCGTCAGCCATTATGAAAATGAGCCCGAGCGCGCAGCCATCGGTAGCGAGAGCCTGGCTCCGGTCCTCGACTCCTTGCGCAAACCGCCGGTGCCGGAGCAGTCGCTCTCCTGGTTCGAGCGCTTCAAACGCTGGCTGCGCGAGCTGTTCGAGAAGCAACAAGTGCAGCCCGGCACCGATACCGAGTCGTGGCTGAGCCGCTGGCTGAACGAGCATCCGTTGCCGGAAGTGGTGCGATGGGGATTGATCTATGGCTCCATCGCGCTCGTCGTGTTGCTCGCGGTCGGGATTGTCATCAACGAGGTGCGAGTGGCGGCGCGGGGGCGTCGACGCAAGTCCGCCTCGGCGACGGGCGCCGTCGACCTGCCTGGCAGGGCAGGCGCCGCTGCGCTGGACATCGATGTCGGCGGCGAGCGAATGTCCGCTTTGCTGAGAATGTTGATAGCAACGCTGGTCAAGACCGGTCGTTTGAATGGCGCGTCGAGCCTGACTCATCGGGAGTTGGGGACACGCGCGCGCTTCGACGATGCAAGCCAACGCGAGTCTTTCCAAAAAATCGCGCAGCTCGCCGAGCGCGAAGTATTCGGCGGCAAGCCCGTCGCGAGCGACGATCTGGGTGAAGCGCTGCGCGTCGGGCACAACCTCGACGAGCAGCTGAAGGCAGCGACATGAAAGAACGCTTGCTCACATTGGCGCTCGCCATCGGCGCATTCGCTGCGTTCTACGTCGTGATGGCGCCGAAGCCATCGACGCCGCAGGAACAGGCGACGCGTCCGATCAGCACCGAAGCCGGCCCGAACGGCTATCTCGGTCTGATGAGTTGGCTGCAGGCGGAGCGTGTGCCGGTGTTGTCGCTGCGCGAACGCTTCACCAGGCTGAGCGACGTGCCCGGACTCGAGTCGTACACCGGCAATCTGCTGATCACCGCCTCGCCACATCTGTATCCGATGCGAGATTCCGAAGTCGTGCCGTTGCACTCGTGGGTTCAGCGAGGCAATACGTTGCTGATCGTCGCGGGTCTGTCCGATACGCCCGATTGGTCCATGGAGCCGCTCAGCGATGGGCAGTTCGTCCCGCATCTGGAATCCATGACTCGCATGTATTTCGGTCAGCAGGCCGAGGACGAAGAAAAAGACCGGAATGGACAACCGACGCCCGCACAAATGGTCGCCGCGCGGACCAGACTGGCCGAGCCGCTGCATTTGGAGATGCGGCCCGCAGGCGCCCATCCGCTGCTCGAAGGCGTGAGCAAAGTGAGCGCGCAGTCCGAATATCCCACCGCGAAGTGGCAGGGCTGGGCGAAGGGCACGAGCGTGCTGGAGCTGGCGCACGATCCGGAATCGGGCGTGCCGGTGCTGTGGTTGTTGTCCGAAGGCAAGGGACAGATCATCGTCAGCGCCTACGGCAGCATTCTTGCCAACAAGCTGCTGGGCGAGGGCAACAACGCGCGGCTGATCGCGAACATCGTGCGATGGTCGTTGCGGGGCGGCGGCAAGGTCATCATCGACGACGCCCATCAAGGTCTCGTGGCGTTCTACGATCCCGATGCATTCTTCGGCGACTCGCGCCTGCATGCGACGTTGTGGTGGCTGTTGGGCCTGTGGCTGCTGTTCGTGCTCGGATCGCAGCGACTGCGTCCTTCGCAATCCAATTGGAATCCCGTAGATATCACCGGCTTCGTGCGCGCGACCGGCGGATTCATGGCTCGCGTGATGCGACCCGCCACCGTCGGTCAGCAGATGATTGCGAATTTCTTCAGCGACGTGCGCAAGCGGCACGGCCTGCCTGCGGGCGCGACTCCGCTGTGGGACTGGCTCGGCGCGCAGTCGACGGTGTCGGAGCGGGACGTCGAGCGCCTGCAAGCGCTGCACGCCAAGGTACAGCGAGGCCAAGCCGTCGATTTGTCTCAGCTGCATAACCTGCTGATACGATTGCGCGCCGCTTTGAATTAGTCGCTCACGCCGAAAGGAACAGAATGAACGCCCTGGTGGATTTCGAACGACGGCTACAAGAACAATTAGGCGCGGTGGTGCTGGGCTTGCAGCCTGTGATTCGCGCGCTGGCGATTGCCGTCGTCGCTCGCGGTCATGTGCTGTTGCAAGGCGCGCCCGGTCTGGGCAAAACCCTGCTCAGCAAGTCGCTGGCAGCCTCATTGCGTGGTGTATTCAAACGCGTGCAGGGCACGTCGGATTTGATGCCCGCCGACATCACCGGGGTGCACGCGTTCGACGCGGAGCAGCGGCAGTTCGTGTTTCGTCCCGGGCCGGTGTTCGCCGATGTGCTGCTGGTCGACGAGATCAATCGCGCCGGCCCCAAGACTCAATCGGCGCTGCTCGAAGCGATGGAAGAGCGCCAGGTCACGGTGGATCGTCAGAACTACGAGCTGCCGGACAACTTCCTGGTGGTCGCGACCCAGAATCCTCGCGAGTTCGAAGGCACCTTTCCGCTGCCCGAATCGCAGCTCGATCGCTTCATGCTTCGTGTCGATCTGAGTTATCCGGCGCGCGAGGATGAACTGGCGATCGTTGCTCGCTACGGCAGCACGGACGCGCATGCTCGCGTCGACGGGCAGGAACAATTGCCGCCAGTCGATCTGACCGCGGTTCGTCAAGCCGTCGAGCAAGTTCATATCGCGCCTGAGCTGTCGGGCTACGTGATCGATCTGGCGGCCGCCTCGCGATCGCATGCTCATGTCAGTCTCGGTCTTTCTACTCGCGGTGTGCTGGCGCTGGTGCGTGCGGCGCGAATCGCGGCCGGCATGCGGGGTGCGGACTTCGTGACGCCGGACGATGTGAAACAAGTTGCACCGCTGGTCATTCCGCATCGCTTGATGCTCGCGCCGGAAGCGCTGCTCGAAGGCGTGACCGAGCAAACGATCACACAGCAGTTGCTCGATCGCACGCCCGTCCCTCGCTGAGCCATGCATCTACGTCTCAATGGCCTCGTGTTCGCGGTGCTGACCGTGCTCGTGGCCATTCTCGGCACCTGGAGCGGTGAGGCCGATCTGCAACGGTTGTGGCTGCTGCCGCTTGCTCTCTTGCTCCTCGGGTTGGCGTACGAAGGCATGATGGTCACGCGCGCCCGAGCCAATGTGACCATCGAGGCACCCGCGCAGGGAATATTGGGTCGCGCGATGTCATTGCAGCTTTTGTTTCGTCACGCACTCGGACGCGCGGTGGATATTCAGGTCGCGCCAGCCGCGCCCGAGGCGGTCGAAATCGATAATGAGATCCGGCTGCTGTCGGTGCCCTCGGGCGAGCCTGCGTCGATCGAGTTAAGTGCAACACCGCGGCGGCTTGGGCAAAACGTGTGGCCTCAGATGCAGGCGCGCATCGGCGGTCCGCTGGGGCTGGCGTGGTGGTCGCGTAGGCTCGAGCCGAGTTTCTCGTTCAAAGTGATGCCGGAGCTTCTTCGCGAAGCGGCGGGACGCATCAGCGCCGTTAGCGGCGGTGTGCGTGCTCATTTCAATCAAGGTGCCGGCGCGGAGATCTTGCAGTTACGTGAATATCGCGTCGGCGATCCGCAGAACGCGATCGACTGGAAGGCGACGGCGCGACGAGGGCGGCTGATCAGCCGCGATTACACTGAGGATCAGCATCTCGACATCGTCATCGCTATCGACGCGGGTCGGACCAGCGCGTTGCGTGCTGGCGACCTCGACCGTCTCGGTCACTATATCAATCTCGCTGCTCGCTTCGCCGAGCATGCGGTCGCGCAGGACGATCAAGTTGGCGTGATGTTATTCGCCGATCAACCGCTCGCAACGCTCGCGCCCGGTCGCGGCATTGGCAGCGTGCTGCGGATTCGGCAGATGCTGGCGGCCGCGACGCCGAAGCTCGCGGAATCGAATCCACTGAACGCGGCGCTGCGCATTCGCACGCTCGTGCGACATCGGAGTCTGATCGTGATGTTGACCGACGTGGACGACGCCACCGTCGCCGGTCAGCTCGCCTCGGCGGCGCGCCTGCTGTTGCCGAAACATTTGCCGTTGATCGCCGGAATCTCCAGCCCGGAAGCGGAGGCCATGCGGGACGCCCCGGCGCGTTCCTGGCTCGATCCGTACGAAGCGTTAGCCGCTCAGGAATATGTTTCGCGATTGGAACGCAACGTTCGAGCCTTACGTGCCTTGGGCGCTCCAGCGTTGGTGACGCGTCCCGAGCATCTCGAACGGGCGGTGTTCGACACGTATGTCGAGTTCAGGAATCGACGGCGGGTTTGACGCGCTTGCGTCCAAACAAATGACCGGTCATCGCGGCGACCATCACGACGCCATAGCCGAAGCCGACGACGACGCGGCTGATCATGGGGAAATCCGGATCGGGCGACAGATAGCCCTCGATGAAGCCGCAGCCCACCAGTAACAACGCGCACAGCACGAGCAATCGTGAGACTTTGGTCGCGGCGTGCTGAAACGATTCGCGACGCGTCGGGTGCGTCGGACGGATCAACGACTCGCCCAGCATCGTACCGGCGGCGCCGGCAATACAAATGACCGACAGCTCGACGACGCCGTGCGCGGTGACGAACTTCAACAGCTCGCCGGCCAGGCCGTGCTGGTGAGTGAACGCGAACATGGCGCCGAGCATCAGACCGTTGGTGGCGATGAGATAAAAGGTGCCGAGCCCGAAGAAAATGCCGACGCAGAACGCCATCAGGGTGACGGCGATGTTGTTGGACAGGATGCCGATCGAGAGCATGGAAGAGGGCGCGACATTGAGCATGCCCTCGGTCCACAGGCGCCCACCTTCCACTCCGTTGATCGCTTCCTCGCTGGCGAGCAGCGAGATCAGCTCCGGATGCGTGGAGATCAGCCACCAGCCGGCCCCGGCGCTGAGAGCGAACAGCAGAGTGACCCAGAAGATAGCGCCGCGCAGTTCGTGTACGACGTCGGGAATCTCGGTCCGAAACAAATTGAGCAGCTGTGCTCGCCAGTCTTGCGGCTTGCGATAGATGATGGAGTGAAGCTTGGCGTAGCTGTGTTCCAACGCCTTCGTCACCCGGCTGCCGGGCAGGATGCGACGCGCGATGGACAGGTCTCGGCCGAGCGCGCGATACAACTCGATGGCTTGCAGCGCCTCGCTCGCGGAGTGGTTGCGACTCTTCTCGAGCGCTTCGAGCTGGGGCGCGAGTTGGCGCCACGTCTCGACCCGAGACGCGAGCCACGCTTGCATGCCAGCTTCGGCGCTCATGAGGTCGGGTTCAGCAACGCTTGCAGGCGGATTCTGAGATCGATGGTGCTGAGCTGGGCCAGCTGTTCCGGCGACATCGACCGGTCGGTTCGGGCGAGCAGCGAGCGTGCCAGCTGGCCCCGCGTCTTTTCATCGAGCTCCATCCAGCGCTCCAGCAATTCGTGGATCAAATCCGCGGCGCGCGGATCGAGCGAGCTGTTCGCGGGCGTGAGCCGCGCCAGCGATACGTTGTGTTCCTTGCCCTCGAGGATCAGCAGCGTGCCGGCGGCGATGTCGCCGATGCGAACGTGTTGGGCAGTAAACAGCGTCGCGATCAGTCCGACCAGATATGCGAACGGCAATGCGTCGATCAGACGAAAAAGATTCCGGATCAGCAATGCGCCCGTGCCTGGAATGTCGCCAGTGCGCGTGACGATACGTACGCCGGCCATGCGCTTGCCCGGCGTACTGCCGCGCATGAGGATCTCGACCACGGGGTGATAAAGGAAATAAATGGCCACTGCCGGCAGCACCACCCAAAGGTAGTAGCTCGCAGGCGAGCGGCCGGGAGTGAACAGCGCCGCGAACCCACCGAGCGACAGCGCGGTGCCCACCGACCACCATGCGAACGCCAGAATCGCCCGGATGTGCCAGTCGATCACGAAGGCATAGCTGCGACTGCCGATGCCGGCGATGCGCAGCTCGACATCGACGCCTGTAATGCTCTGCAGGGTGACCTGAGGCGCGGCCATGGGGATTCCTTGTTCCTGTTACTCCACGATACGCGCCAGCTGCTCGGCCTGATATTCCTGTTGCAAGGGGAGGATCAAGCCGCCCAGATCGCCGTTGATTACGTCGGCGAGCTTGTACAACGTGAGGTTGATGCGATGGTCGGTCACGCGGCCCTGCGGAAAGTTATAAGTCCGAATGCGTTCGGAACGATCGCCGGAGCCGACCTGCAGCTTGCGTGAGCTGGCCTCCGCCTGATCGCGCTTCTCCTGCTCGGCGGCCTTGAGCTTGGCCTTGAGCAGGGACAGCGCGCGCGAGCGGTTCTTGTGCTGCGAGCGTTCGTCCTGACATTCCACCACGATGCCCGTAGGCAAATGCGTGACGCGAATCGCGGAGTCCGTCTTGTTGACGTGCTGACCGCCGGCGCCCGACGCGCGGAAAGTGTCGATACGCAGGTCCGCGGGGTTGAGCTCGATGGGCTCGATCTCATCCAACTCCGGCAGAATGGCAACCGTGACCGCCGATGTATGAATGCGGCCTTGCGCTTCGGTGGCCGGCACGCGCTGCACGCGATGAGTGCCGGACTCGAATTTCAGATGTGAGAACGCGCCGCGGCCGACGACGCGGCTGATGACTTCCTTGTAGCCGCCATGCTCGCCGGGGCTTTCCGACAGCACTTCGACATTCCAGCCGTGCTGGCTGGCGTAACGCGAATACATCCGAAACAAATCGCCGGCGAAGATCGCCGCCTCGTCGCCACCGGTGCCGGCGCGCACTTCCAGATAAATGTTACTTTCGTCGCGCTCGTCTTTCGGAATGAGCAGCTTCGCGAGCTCTTCCTCTTCGGCCTGGATGCGCGCGTCGAGGTTGGCAAGCTCTTCCTCGCCGAGCTCGCGCATCTCCGGATCGTCTCCTTCCGCCATCTCGCGCGCCGAAACGCGCTCGGCGAGCGTCCCGAGATAGGCTTTGTAGCGCGCGACCACCGGGTCGAGCTTGGAATATTCCACCGACAGCTCGCGGAATTTGTTCGTGTCCGCGATGGTGGATGGGTCGGCGAGCAGACCGCTCACTTCCTCGTGCCGCTCGGCCAGCTTTTCCAGCTTGATGCGTATCGAATCTTTCATCAGGTTTGATCGGAAGAGTCGGCGGCTAACAAGATGCGCGCGGCTTCCAGTAACTCCACTTCGCCACGTTCGGCGGCTGCTCGCAGCCGCTGGCTCGGGCCATGCAACAGGCGATTGGTGAGGGTCGACGCCAGGAAGTCCACGACTTCCTTGGGATCGCGTCCGGCGGCCAGCATACGCCGAGCCTGTTCGGCGGTCTGTGCGCGCAGCGCTTCGGCCTCCTCGCGCAGCTGTCGGATGGTCGGCACCGCGTCCAGCGTTTTCAGCTGCTGTTCGAACAGCGACACCTCGGTCGCCAGCATTTCACTCGCATCGCGCGCGGCTTCCCGACGCGAGGCCAGATTCTCGTTCACCACGTTCTGCAGATCGTCGATGGTGAACAGATAGACGTCCTCGATCTTCGACACCTCCGCTTCGATGTCGCGCGGCACGGCGATGTCGACCATGAAAATCGGCTTGCGCTTGCGGGCGCGCACCGCCGCTTGAACCGCGTCGAAAGTGATCACGGGCGTGGGGCTCGCGGTCGAGGTGATCACAATGTCGGCTTCGGGCAAATGGGTCGCGATGTCGTCGATGCCGATCGCGAATCCTTTGAACTCCGCCGCCAGCTCCTGGGCCCGGCCGATGCTGCGATTCGCGACGATCATCCGGCCCAGGCCGTTCGCGTGCAGGTGACGCGCGGCCAGCGCGATCGTCTCGCCGGCACCGACCAGCAAGGCGGTGTGGCCGGAAAATTTTTCGAACACGGTGCGCGCGAGCGATACGGCGGCATACGCGACCGAGACGGCGTTGGCGCCGATGCGCGTCTGCGTGCGGACCCGTTTGGCGACCGAAAAGGCCGTCTGCATCACCCGGTTGAGATACGGGCCGGTGACTTTCTGGTCAAGCGCGGCCCGATAGGCATCCTTGAGCTGTCCCAGGATCTGGGGCTCGCCGATGACCAGGGAATCCAGGCCGCAGGCGACCGCGAACAAGTGCTGGACCGCCGCCGTACCATGCATGCGATACAGGGTTTGATCGATATCCAGGCGATGCGTGGCGAGGTCGTGCCACTGGGCCAGCCACTTGGAAAGGGGCAGCGATGGATCCGACGCCCGCGCCGGCCCGTTATGGGCTGGGTCGCCGGCGTCCGCGCCGGCGTCGTCCGCGAAACAATAGAGCTCGGTGCGGTTACAGGTGGAAACGATCAACGCTTCGCGCACCCCGGGCTGGCCGGCGAGCTCCCGCAAGGCCTCGGGCAGCTCCTCGCCCGCAAAGACCATCTTTTCGCGGATTTCGACGGGCGCGGTGCGGTGATTGATTCCTATGACGACGAGTGGCATGCCGGCTGCAGTCGCGACGGGTGCGGATTGTCGGGGAAGGGCCCACTAATGACAAGCGAGGTACCAGAGGTGCTAGCGATTCCTGCCCGGGTATATGGATGTACCCCGACGTCGCAGGCGTCGGCGAGCGGCAAAAATCACGCCTTTTGCCGAGTCGCGCGAGCGTCGTGGCAGGATGCCCGAGCGCGAGTGATATAGTCGACCGACAATGAGCTCACTTCCTCGTCCATTCGGCTTGTCCCCGCGTTTCGCGGCGTTATTGGTCACTGCCGTGCTGGCAGCTTGCACCACCCCGGCCAGCAAGCGCGAGGCGGCCGCCGAGAATCTGCCGGCGGACCCCAACGCCCTGGTATTGGGCGCCGAAATGGCCTTGCAACGGGGCCAATACCTGGAAGCGTCCCAGGCGTATCTGCGCGCCGCCCAGGGGACCAACGACGAAGAGCTGGCCGAGCAGGCCACGCGCGTCGCCCACGAGCATCGCCAATGGACCGTGGTGCAGGCCGCCGCCGAGCGTTGGCTGGAGCTGAACAGCACCAACGAGGAAGCCCGGCGCTTCGCCGCGTTCGCCGCGCTACATCTATATAGGATCAACACAGCCGCCGAGCACTTGGGCATTCTCCTCGACACGGCGTTCATCAATCCGCAGGCCGGCTTCCTGGCGCTACTGCCCCAACTGGCGGACGAGGGCACGCCGAGCGGTGCCACCGCCGTGCTTCGCCAGCTGATCGTGAAGTATCCCGATGTGACAGAAGCACATTACGCGCTGGCGCAGGCGGCTTCCCAGTCGGACAACCTCGGGCTGGCCATGGAACATGCGCGCAAGGCGCGCGAGCTGGGACCGTACTGGTCGCCCGCCGGACTGCTGTTGGCCCGCATGCAAATGTTGACCGGCGACTCCGAGGGCGCGCTCGTCACCGCCAGGCAGGTGATCGAGCAGGACAATCAGGACTCGAACCGGCTCGAGTACGCGCTGATGCTGATGCAGGCGGGCAAGGAAGAGGAAGGACGCAAGGAATTGAACGCGCTCGCCAACAGCGAATCCACCGGCACGGTCGTCGAGCGCGCGCTGGCGGATATCGACTTCCAGCTAGGCAATCGCGATTCCGCCGCGCAACGGTTCAGCAACCTGGTGTCGAGCGGTCGATTCGTCTACGAGTCGCTGTTCTATCTCGGCGCCATCGCCGAAGGGCGCGAGGCTTGGGACGACGCCGCGCAGATCTACAGCCGCGTGACTGGCGGCGAGTTCGCGATGGCTGCGCAAACGCGTCTCGCCCGTCTCAAGGTGAAGAAGGAAGGCTTGGATGCGGGGCTGAAACACCTCGAGGAATTCGGCGCCACCCGACCTCAGTACCGCATCGACACGATCACCGCGCGCGCGTCTTTGTTGAGCAGTAGCGGCGACAGCGCCGGTGCGCTCGCTTTGTTGGACTCGGCGTTGAAGGCTTATCCCGATGCGGTCGAGCTGCGCTTCGCGCGCATCTTCCAGCTCGAATCGGCGGACAAAGTGGACGAGGCGATCGCGGATCTGCGCAAGCTCGTGGCCGATCGTCCGAACGATCCGGCGGCGACCAACGCGCTCGGCTACACGCTGGTCGATCGCACGCGTCATCACAAGGAAGGTCTGGATCTGATCGAGCAGGCGCTCACCGAAACGCCGGACAGCGGCGCGGTGCTCGACAGCATGGGCTGGGCTCTGCATCGCGTCGGCCGTCATCAGGACGCGCTCGGTTATCTCGAACATGCCAAGCGGCGGATCAACGACCCCGAGGTCGACCTGCATCTCGGCGAAGTGCTCATCGCACTGGATCGCAAGGACGACGCGCGCGACATCTGGAAGCGCGCCAGCGAGCGTTATCCGGAAAATAACGAGATCAAGCAACGGCTGCAGAAGTTGAATTGAGCGTGGGCAGGATGCGGCGAGGGTTGTTGTTTGCCGCCGCTTCGCGCGGTCGGACGCCTCAGTTTTTATTCGGCGCCGCCTTCCGGCGGCAACTCGCTGAGGCTTGCGCCAAGAGCCTTCGCCTCTGTTCCTGGCCGGCACTCGCAGCCATTTTTTTACTTGCTGCTGGTTGCGCCACCGCGCCCAGAGGCCCGGCGCCGGGCACCGCAATTCCCGCTGATCTGAAAGATCTCGATCGCTGGCAGGCCCGCGGCCGACTCGGCGTCTCCGGGCCGGAGAACGGCGGGTCGGGCAGCTTCGACTGGCGTCAGCGCGGCGATGTTTCCAACGTCGATATTCGCGGCCCGGTCGGCATCGGCGGCGTCCACCTGGAGATGCGCGGCTCGGGCGGCAATCCCAACCTCACGTTGGAAACCAGCGACGGCTTGAAGCTGGAATCCGACGCAGCATGGAACGAACTCCAGAACCGCCTCGGCACTTCGGTGCCCGCCGGCAACCTGCGTTACTGGATGCTCGGCGTCGCCGCGCCCGGCGAGCATCGATGGCATGAAGAGAACGAAAACGGCGTGACGACGCTGGAACAAGACGGTTGGCGCATCGATTATCAGCGCTTCTCCACCGAGCCCGGCGCTCGCGTTCCCATGCGCATCACCGCCACCAGCGGCGACGCGCGCGTGCGTATCGTCGTCGATCGCTGGCAACTGGGGCAATGAGGCATCATGTCGCCCACGCTCAAGCACCGGCCACCGGTGCTGGGCGCGATTTCCGAAATGCCGCAGGCACCTCGACGAGCATGAGCTGTCCGCGAGCGCAAACACGCGCAGGACCGGTCAAAATAAAGCCACAAGTATGAACCCTGCTCGCGACGAATTTCTCGGCCTGCCCGAGCCGTGGCCGGCGCCGGCCAAGCTTAATCTGTGTCTGCACATCGTCGGCCGGCGGGCCGACGGCTATCACCTGTTACAAAGCGCCATGCAACTCATCGACCTGTGCGACGAGTTGCAGTTCTATCAGCGCCCGGCGGGCGTCATCGAGCGCGTCGGCGAGAACGCCGACATTCCCGCCGAAGAGGACCTGGTCGTGCGCGCGGCGCGTCTGCTCGCGACCCGCTACGAGGTCTTCGACGGCGTCGGCATCGAGATCAAAAAGCGCATCCCGGTCCAGGGCGGGCTGGGTGGCGGCAGCTCAGACGCGGCGACCGTCCTGGTCGCGCTCAACTATCTGTGGCGCCTGGACCTGAAGATCGAAGAGCTCGCCGCGCTCGGTCTGGAACTGGGCGCCGATGTGCCGATTTTCGTACGCGGTCATTCGGCCTGGGCCGAAGGTGTCGGCGAACAACTCACGCCCTGCGACTTCCCCGAGCAGGTTTATCTGGTGCTCAAACCCCAGACCGGAGTGAGCACCGCGGCAGTCTTTCAGGACCCTGAATTGACACGTAATTCCCCCATCACGACAATACGCGCCTTCTTCGCGGGGGGTGGTCATAACGACTGTGCCCCCGTGGTCCGCAAGCGCAGTGGCGAGATTGCTGAAGCGCTTGATTGGCTTGAGGATTTCGGGGAGGCAAGGCTGACCGGCACCGGTGCCTGTGTGTTCGTCGCGCTGCCTGACGAGGCGACGGCTCGGAGCATCCTGGCGCGCGTGCCCGCGCGCTGGACCGGTTACGTCGTCCGTGGCCTGAACCGTTCGCCGCTGCTGGACCGGCTGGCGCACGAAGCGGCCTGAAGTCCTCCGACTCGGCAACGAGTCGCTCTTTGATTAGCTGTTGGGGCGTCGCCAAGTGGTAAGGCAGCGGGTTTTGATCCCGCCATTCGGAGGTTCGAATCCTTCCGCCCCAGCCAACCCTCTCTAAGTCGATTTCCGCTGTTCGAACAAACATTTAAGACGCGTATCGTCGCGTTGTCGATCGCGAACGACATCTCCTCCGGCCCCTTTATTGTTGTCCGTACTGGCTGAACTACTGCCAGATTCTTGGGTGTCGAGGCGGTTTCCTTCGTCGAAGGGTGGCCTCCGCCTCCACCCGATTTGCTGTCACCCTCGTGAGGCTTGCGAGTGCGCGCAACTCCCATTGATCGCTTGATCGTTTGAACGTCGGCTTCCACCGCGCCCTCGGTCCACGCAGCGTAGGTTCGCAGCATCGTGATCAGGCTATGGCCATGCTGATTGGAGACCCAGAGCGGATTCTTGCCAATCATCAGATTCCAGCTCACCGACGAGTGTCGGGTGGCGTAGGGGCGGCGGTATCGCACCTTCAGCGACAGCAGCGTCTTACGCCATCGAATCGCTGCCAGCTGCAGATCGCGCATGGGTGTGCCGTCGTCATGTACGAAGACATGATCGTGATGGAGTCTCCCGGCAGCGACGAGGCGCTTGCGCAGGAGAAGTTGTCTCTTCAGAACCTTTAGCGCCCTCGGGCACAGTTCCACGCGCCGATCTTCTCCGGTCTTGGTCTTGCTTCGATCCACGCCGGAGACGCGGGCCTTGTTGATACTGATGATGCCGTTCTCGACATCGAGATCCGTGAGGACGAGAGCGATCTGCTCGGACGGGCGAAGCCCGGTGAAGAACCGAAACTCGTCGTAGTTGCCCTGCGCTTCTCCCCAATCGCGATGGATCGCCGCGATCAAGACTTCGGCGTCGTGCATGCCGAAAGGATCCACTTTAGGACGATCGGTTTTTCGCAGGCGAGCGCTGCGCAGGGCACGGGCGGGGTTGGCTTCAAGCGGCCGGTCCCGATAGCCAAAGTCGAAGGCGCGTCTGAGCACGCTGAGCGCGTTGTTATAGGTTTTCTTGCTCCAAGCGTGTCCATCCGCGATCGCTACGAGCTGGGAGTAGGTCACATCGTAGAAAAGAAGCTGGCCGATGCGGGGCCGCCAGACGCCGTCAAGAACCTTTCGATATCCGCGCAGTGTCGCACTGGACAGATCATCACGACGTAAACGCGTCTCGCAGTGGGTGAGGTATTCATCGAAGACGTCACTGCACAACCTAACTTTGTAGGAACCGCTCAGTCGCCGCAGGAATCGGTAGTCCGGAAACTCGTCAGCGAATGAGAAGGTGCCGTCCTCAATCTGACGTTTGATTACTTCGAGCCGCTCACGCGCGCGGCGAAGGTTGGCTTCCGACGGTGGTCGCTTGATGGTGGGGCGGTAGCGGACGCCCTCCACGTGGAAATCAAACTGGATTCTGCCGCGGGGCATCGCTGTGACGCCGCCGGTGAACCACTTGCTACCCATACGCTCTCCCGGAATGTCGGAACCATCCTCGGCAGAGCATAAATATGTGCAGTGCAGTGATTGCGGTTTGGTCGAAGCCCTTTCAGTGGTGGCGTGACAGATATCGCACCGCTCGGAACCCGTCATTGCTACGATACAACCGATATCCGAGCGTGTCGGAGCAGTTATTCCCGACCCACGCTTGGCTAGGCGGCGCCACGTCTTGTCTGCGGAGAACGATACAAAGCCGGGCGAAGACCGGCTACAGGGAAGGGGGAGGGTCGTCCCATAAGCGGTACAGATCAAAGTCGAACTCAAGCGTATATACACGCGCGCTTCAACCACCCTGCGTGGCAGCTCCTCTCAGCCCGGCGAGGGCCGCTCGTCCTGAGTTGCCTGCAAACGCTTTTCGAGTACAGTCAAAATGGCATCGACTACGAGGATGCTGTGCAGTCCCTTGCAGGTCTGTTGACCGAACATGCGAACAACTCCGAGTTCGACGTCGGTAGTGAAGACCGAACGGTTCTCGCCAGGCGAGAGTTGCGAGACTGGATCAAGCGAGGTCTCTTGGTCGAGCGTGAGGGGCGGCTGCAAGCCACAGACGCGCTAGAAGAAGCGCTACGCTTTGTAGACTCTCTCGACAATCGGATCATGACCTCGACTGCGTCGCGCCTATCAGTAGTCCAGCGCGAAATTGAGAAGCTAGAAACCGACCTGAATCCCGATCCCAAGGCGCGCGCCGCGCATCTTCGTCGCAAGATCACGGACCTCGAACACGAACTTCAGGCCGCCGAGCGAGGCGAGATCGATGTCCTCAAGCCTGCCGCAGCCGTTGAGCGGATTCGTGAGATCTACAACCTCGCGACAAGCCTCCGTGCCGATTTTCGGCGAGTTGAGGATTCCTGGCGTGAGGCCGACCGCGAGCTGCGCCAATCGATCGTCAGCGAACAGAGTCATCGAGGAGAAATCGTCGACAAACTTCTTGATGGGCACGATCACCTGCTGGAAACGCCCGAAGGGCGAGTATTTAACAGCTTCCTCCAACAGCTCGGTCGGTCCATCGAGCTTGACCACATGAAGGTGCGTTTGCGGGCGATCGTGAAGCATCCCGTCACGCAAACCGCGCTCACCCGAGTGCAGCAGGCCGAGCTTCGCTGGCTCATCATGCGTCTCGTAAAAGAGTCTGCCGCCGTTATCCAGGCGCGGGCCCGCAGCGAGCGGGATGTCAAAGGATTCCTAAAGACGGGGCTTGCGGCCGAACATCACCGTGTCGGTGCGCTCTTGAACGAGATTTTCCAAGCCGCGCTCGATGTCGACTGGGAAAGCCAGGTCGTGCGCCGCAAGTCGGCGCCGCTGCCTCCGGTCGGCTTCGGCCTCGCAGGGCTACCGCTGATCGAGCGCCTCCTGTTCAAGACAATCAAACGCGAGGATAACGGGGTACTCGAACTTGAGCGACAGTCCGCGACGCTCGACGATATCGAGGACGATTTCTGGCTTGCCTTCCACGGTCTTGACCGACAAGCCCTCCTGGATGACACCGTACAGCTGCTTCAGCGCTCATCGACACCCCTGACCATCGGCGACATCGCCGAGCAGATGCCACCGACCCATGATCTCGAGTCCATCGCGCTGTGGCTCAGCTTGGCACGCGAGGTCGAAGCACCATTCGACGAGTCGCGCGAGGACATCGACGTTACGGCCAGTGATGGCACCTCGCTGCGATTCAGTATCCCGAAAGTGGCGCTCACTGCGCTCGCTGTGCGTAATCTCGACTGGGAGCCGTGAT
Organism: Pseudomonadota bacterium; assembly: GCA_023391815.1. Lineage (GTDB taxonomy): Bacteria > Pseudomonadota > Gammaproteobacteria > Steroidobacterales > Steroidobacteraceae > Steroidobacter. The sequence goes on along the minus strand of JAEWAF010000125.1, from coordinate 43,499 downwards.
CCGTGAGCGACGATCCCGATCTCACTCCTGCAAACGGCGAGGCCGATGCCGCGCTATCTCCAGGCAAGTACACGCCGCGGCAGATCAAGGAGGCGACGCTTGAACTTCTCAAGTTTGGATTCGTCGAGGAAGCACGCAAGCCTCATGTCTACCGAACCGCTCTCATGCAGCAGGAAGCGATCTCGCGCGTCCTCGAGCCGCTTGACCTTGCAATGAGAGTCGATGACATCCGCGCCATCGCGTATGTCGCGGTGGCAGGACAGATCTTCGAAGCCGAAGAGGATGAATGGTCGCACCCGCTCGTGCGCCGGCAGCGACTCAACCTGGAACAATCGCTGCTCGTGGCCATCCTGCGCCAACACTTCATCGTGCACGAGCAGGAGGCCGGCGTCGGCGCAGGTGATGCACAAATTTCCCTTGAGGACCTGCTTCCCCGATTGCGGGTTTATCTGGGCGACCCGGGCAGCGACTTGCAGGAAGACAAGCGACTTCGAAACCTGCTCGAACAGCTCAAGGTGCACGGGATCGTCTCCGAGATCGACGCGAATGATCTGATCACGATTCGTCCCATCATCGCGCACCTGGCGAACCCGGAAAGTCTGCAGAACCTGCTGCTCGCCCTTCGCGCTGAAGTTGCAACCTTCCAACGCGCGCCCGCTGAGGAGACGCGCGCATGAATGCGGCGCCTCAGTCGGTCTTCGAGCGGCTGGAAGTCATGGCTGAACATGCCTTTGTCCTCACGCATCTTGATCTCTACAACTGGGGCGCCTTTGGGGGACGACATACCGCTGAGTTCGACCTCGCCGGCACTGCACTCATCGGACCCACCGGCAGCGGCAAGACGACACTCATCGATGCGCTGATGACCCTGCTGGTCGCCAATCCTCGCTACAACCTGGCATCTACAGGCGGAGAGAGCGACCGCGACCTCGTCTCCTATGTGAGAGGCGTCTCCGGCGCGGGGAATAACAGCGGCGATAACAAGCACATCGCGCGACCTGGGGCGACGCAGACCGGCATCGCCGCAAGATTCAGTAGCGGCAACAAGGTCGTGCAGATCGCAGTGATCCTATGGATCGACGACACCAGTTCTGCCGCAGCTGACATGAAGCGGCAATGGATCTTCTGCGAAGCCGAAGGCCAGGATCTTGACGTTTGGCTTGCAGCCTTTGACGCCGGGGGCGCACGACAGCTGAGGCAACTTGCACGCGATACCGCCCATCTGCACATCGACCCGAACAAACACACGTATCTGGCACACCTGCGACGCTTCTTCGGCGTCGGCGACAATGCCTTCACCCTGTTGAATCGTGCAGCGGGCCTTAAACAGCTGGCGAGCATCGACGACATCTTCCGCGAGCTCGTCCTGGATGACGTCGCCACCTTCGAGCGAGCCGCGGAAGTGGCGAAGGAGTTCGACGACCTCACCGCCATCCACACCGAGCTTGAAATAGCACGCCAGCAACAACGCTCGCTGCAACCCATCGCCGAGACATGGGACAAGCGAGGCAAGCTCTCAGAGGGCCTCGCGCGCCAACGCACGCTGCGCGGCGCGCTTCCCATTTGGTATGCGGAGCATGGCTATCGCTTGTGGGGTGAGGCGGTCGAGCGGATCGGCGAGCAGTCGGCCGCGCGAGAATCTGAAAGCGAGCAGTTAGGCGCTCAAGTTGAGAACCTGAATCTCAAAGCCCAAACGCTGCGCGACATCTATCTTCGTGCCGGCGGAGCGAGCGCTGAGGACCTGCGCGCGCAGATTGAAACCCAGAGCCAGCTCGTATCGCAGCGGCGGCGCAACGCCGAGGACTACCGGCGATTGACCCGCAGGCTGGGCCTTCCGGAGCTCACCACCGCTGCCGCGGTTCTAGCGAATCAAGCCAAGGCGCGGGAACTCTCAGCGGGCAAAGGCGAGACGCTCGCGAGAGAGTCCCAAGAGGCCTGGCAATTTGGCGCTACCCAACAGCGCCATCAAGAAACGCTCGATCAAATCTCCGCCGACCTGCAACAAGCGCGCGCCAGGCCGGGTTCCAACATCCCGGGGCCGCAGCAGCAGTTCAGGACGGAGCTTGCCTTGCATCTGCGAATTTCCGAGGAGCAATTGCCGTTCGTCGCCGAACTCATCGAAGTCAAACCAGAGGAGTCTCACTGGCGTGGTGCGATCGAGCGCGCCATTGGCGGCAACCGACTTCGGGTCATGGTCCCGCAAGAGCGTATGAAAGCAGCACTCAACTGGGTGAACCATCGCGACAATCGGCTCCACGTTCGCCTGCTTGAAGTGGATAGGTCTTCTGCCGCTCAATCGACATTTCAGGACGGGTACATTCGCAAGCTCAGATTCAAGCCCCATCCTCATCGGGAAGCGCTCAAGGCCTTCTTGGAGACGATGGATCGGCACTGCGTCGCCTCGAGTGATGAACTGCACGCAACGCCCCATGCCCTCACTGTTCAGGGCGCGATGTCCGATCGAGGCGGGCGTTTTGAGAAACAAGATCAGCGGCGGCTCGAGCAAGACCTTTATACAGGGTTCGACAACAAGGATTTGCTGGCCAGCTTGACCGCAAGATTTCTGGAAGCGAAGGAGGCTCTGGACGCGGCGCGCGCACAGCACGAAGCGGCTCAGGCGCGCGCGCAAGCCACGCAGCAAGCGATGCTGTTCATCGATCAGCTCATCAAGCTCGATCCCGTGTCGGTCGATCTTGAATCGGCCCAGAATGCCCTTGGCACACTACAGACCCGGCTCGCGGCGCTCAGCGACCCGGCAAGCGATACCGAGCAGGCCCGGCGGAACTGGCAAGAGGCGGCCGACGAACTTGATGAGGCACGTGAGAAGGTAACCCGCTGCAAATCCGCCGCTGCCGTGCTCGGCGATCGAAAGGCGGAGGCGGAAGACCAACGAGAACGGTACTTCCGCCGCATTGGCGATGGTCTGAACGACGCTCAACGCAGCATCGCGGATGCCGCACTTCAGGCTCCAGTCGCAGAAGCTCTGTCCGAGTTGGACGAGCTTGAGCGCAATGCCGCCGACAAGGCGCAGAAGGTTCTCGAGAACCTGGCGAATGAACTCAAGACGTGCGAACTCAAGTTGACCTCACAGATGGGGGCCGCCAAGAAGGTGGACACGGGTGCCCTCGTTGAAGCGGCAACCGAGATCGAGGACGTTCCTACCTATCTTGAACGTTTGCGCGTCCTCACCGAAGAGGCCCTGCCCGATAAGCAACAGCGCTTCCTGACTTACCTCAACCAGTCCTCGGATCAGGGCGTCACTCAGCTCCTGAGCGATGTGGACAGCGAAGTCGCGAGCATCGAGGAGCGCATCGAAGATCTCAACCGCACGCTGCGGCGAGTAGACTTTCAACCTGGACGCTATCTACAGCTTTCGCCGCAGAGGGTCGTTCATGAATCGCTGCGTACACTGCACACTGCGCAGCGCCACCTGCGTTCGGCGGCGCTGAGAGACGACCAGGGCGAGAGCCACTTTGCCGCCCTGAGGCGAGTGGTGGACCTTCTGCGTGATGCGGCCGAGCGCAAGAAGACCCTGGGCGCCCGGGCGTTGCTCGATTCGCGCTATCGGCTGCAGTTCTCCGTTCACGTCATCGAACGTGAGACGGGAGGCATCATCGAGATACGTACGAGTTCAGAAGGCGGCAGCGGCGGGGAAAAAGAAGGTATCGCAAGCTACGTCCTCACGGCTTCCTTGAGTTACGCGCTCTGCCCGGAGGGTCGTGACCGTCCTCTGTTCGGCACAATCGTCCTCGATGAGGCGTTTTCCCGGAGCTCACGTGCCGCGGCCGGGCGCATCATCAGCGCCTTGCGCGAATTCGGCCTTCATCCGCTCTTCGTGACGCCCAACAAGGAGATCCCACTGCTGAGAGCGCATACACGCTCGGCCATCATCGTTCATCGCAAAGGCCAGCGTGCCACACTCACCTCAATCAGTTGGGAGGAGCTCGATCTGCGAGCCGCTCGACACAGCTCCGCCGAATCGTTACCCCAGTGAAGTCTCCCGCATTCCTGGCCGCTCGCCTGCGCAAGCAGTGGCAAGCAGCCGAACATCGTGAGTACCGCCTGCTCCAAGCAGAGGCGTGGCCCTGGACGCTTTCCGTCGGCAAGCCCAGCGCAGCCGAGTTCTTAGGCCAAGGGCCTGCCGTGCGTGAACACGTTCAACAATGGCGAGGAGTCACTGTCGGGGAGGTGCAGTGGGAGCCTGTCTCGTATCGAGCGGCCGGCGAGCCGGTAGACATGCCAGTTAACTGGATCCTGCGCAATCCCAACGAATGGGTCGCCGCCGCGAACGACGCCAGCATCGCATTAGAGTATGGCGTGATTGCGAAGGTGCTTGCGCAAACTGATCCCTTGTTTGCGCAGGTAGTAGTCCGGCAATTGCGATCGGTGATCAACGCAGGCGAGGACGTTGTGCTCCAATCCATTCGGCTGGCAAAGGCGCTCGAACCGGGGTGTGCGAATGGGCGCCCGCTACGCGCGGTCTCGCTCGCTGGCATCGACAGCAAGTTCTTCGAGCGCAACCGCACGCTCATCCAAAAGCTGCTCGATGCGCGGTTTGACGGCCAGGCAAGCGAACAAGGCCTTGAGGCGTTCTTGGGCGCGCTCGATGAGGGTGACCACTGGCTACTGGTCGCACCGCTTGAATCAGGCCTCTTACCTTTCAACCGACAATCCGTTCCTGCCTCAGAGCTTAAATGTGCCGGTGTGCCCGGTTCCCATCTGCTCATAGTGGAAAATGAGCGCAGCTTGCATCAGGTACCGAAGCTTCCGTCCACCGTCGCCGTTTTGGGCTCAGGCCTGAACCTGGCATGGATGCAGGCGTCTTGGTTAAAGACGAAAATCATCGGCTATTGGGGAGACATCGACACTTGGGGGCTGACTATGCTCGCGAGCGCACGTACCCGACAGCCGCATCTGCAGGCGATACTGATGAACTCAGAAGTGTTTCAGGCGCACGCAAAGGTTAGTGCGGTGGTCGAGCCCACGCCGGCCGGCTCAACTGCGCCGCAGGCGCTGGCGACCGAGGAGGCTGCGCTTTACCTCCGGCTGAGAGCCTCTGAGCGTGGCCGCCTTGAACAAGAGTTTCTGCCGCCGCAGCTCGTGGCCGAAGAGCTCATTCGATGGCGCGGCTGAGTCCGTAGGTGCCGCCAAGACAAGGCGCGTAGACTCAGCGGATTCGATACAAGAGCCGGATGCACCAACATAAAATATGGAAGCACTATGGACCGAACGACTCGGCTCGCCGTACTCATCGATGCCGACAACGCACGGGCAACCTCCATCAAAGAGCTACTGGATGAGGTCGCGCGCTATGGTACAGCCACGGTCAAGCGCGCGTACGGCGATTGGACCACAACGCATCTCAACGGCTGGAAGGTCGAGCTACACCGGCACGCGATCCAGCCCATGCAGCAGTTCCGCTATACCGTTGGCAAGAACGCTACCGACTCGGCGCTCATTATCGATGCCATGGATCTGCTTCATTCGAAAAACGTGGACGGCTTCTGTTTGGTTTCATCGGACAGCGACTTCACGCGACTCGCGACGCGCATTCGCGAGGCAGGACTGATTGTCTATGGATTTGGCGAGGAGAAGACGCCGGAGGCGTTTCGAGCAGCGTGCAACAAGTTTGTGTTCATCGAGATCCTGACGCAGCAACCAACGGCAGTTGAAACGGAGGTAACCAAGCCCGCAGTCCCCGTAGCGAAGTTGGAACCGCTACTGACGAAGGCTGTAGAAGCTGCCGCGAGAGAAGATGGCTGGGCCACTCTTGGCTTGGTTGGATCGACGCTACAGAAAACGGACTCCTCGTTTGATGAGCGTAACTATGGTTTCAAGAAGCTGAGCGATCTCGTGCGCAAGCAGAAATATCTGGAAGTGAAAGAGCAGCGAGGCGGAAAAGATGGCGAGACGGTGCATTTGTTTGTGAAACTGCGACAGCGGTAGAAGCCAAGTTCTCCGTGCTTCAACGGGAGCGCCAGTTTGCCTTCGACCCAAAGCGGACGTCCGCTCGCGGAGATGAGGCGCGAAGTCTTATGTCTGACCTCGTCCCGCGGCTTCGAACGGCCGCAGAACCTAATGGGCGGCCGTCCCAGCCTCATCCGGCCAGTCATGGTCGTGCAATAGCGCTCCAATTCCGGGCTGGTCTGTTCGCGGCTTGTTCAGACGCGACTCGAGGCATGGCCGGTAAAAAGTAGCGCAGTCGTCAATCACTCCGGGGTCAGTACCGGAGCGCCCTGCGCCTTGAGCAAGACAACGACGAAACGCGCAGGAGCTGTCGTGCTGGCGTTGCGCCCGACGGTGTGGAGATCGTTTGGTCCCTCATAGAAGGTATCGCCTGCGTTGAGCGTGACTTGTTTGCCGCCCTGGACTTGCATGACGATGCTGCCTTCCAACACGTAAACGAACGCATGCGCGTGATGTCGGTGCACTGGATCGACCGCGCCGGGCGGGTAAGTCACGCTGATCATTTGCATCTCCTTGCCAGGAACGTCCCGAAGTGCCTTGGTGAGCAAGGGGACGACCACCGCGTCTGGAGCGGCAACAACGTCGGCTGAGGCTAGGGCGCCAACGCTTACGATGAGAGCTGCGAGAAGTCGGTGAACAATGAACATTGCGAATCCTCCGTTGGCTGTTAGGTCATTAGGTCCAGATGTCGCGCCAGCCAAGCTCAGCAAGCAGCGCGCCATCGTCGGGTAAATGATTCTTCGGAGCGTCCGCCGTCAGCAGGTGCAGGCGTACTTGCCGCCGGGTCAGTGACATCAGCTCGCCCATCCACGCATCGATATTTGCCAGCCAGACGGGCAGATCGTCGTCGCCGTCGGATGTCGGCTCTAGCCTGATGGCGACCTCGAGTTCTCCGCTTCGCTCGATGACTCGCAAGCGGCGAATGGAAGAATGCGCGCAGTACCAGCTTTCGAGCCGTGCCAAAAGCGCGTCTGCTTGCCCGGCGGAGTGGAGATCGGCAGTGACATTCATACGGGTGGACCAAACGCTCCAGCGAAAGCTGATGTGAAACGCTGCGAGCATTCTCAACAGGGAGCTCGTGCCGAGCTTGAACAATCCGCGCTCAATTGGAACGCGAGCCACCGGCAATGTGTTCGAAAGGATGAAACGGGCGGCGACGCTGTCCGAGGTGCAAAAGCATCCGGTCAGGATTCAGATCGCTCTTTGCGAGAGGCGGCAGGTCGCACCGGCGGCGAGCGCTCCTCCGAATGAAGAGAAGGGCGCACCTCAATTGCGCGACCGACGTCTCGAAGCAGCGCTGCGGCTTGGGTGAGATCGCGCGTTTCGAATCCCTCCGTGAACTGATCGTAGATCCCGGACAGCAGGGAGTGAGCTTCGGCCGTGCGTCCCTGCATCGATCGAAGTTCGGCCAGGGTTATCGATGTACGCAGCTCCCATCCCTTTGCGCCTTGCCGGCGGGCGCAGTCCAGTGAGCGCATGGCCGACGCTTCCGCTTGCTCGAGCGCCGGGTGAGGCATGGACATCAATGTCTTCGCTCGGACTCGGAGCAACTCCGGGCCGTCCCAGGTCTCGGTGCCGCCGGGCGATTGAGCGATGGCATCATCGATGACCGCGAGTGCCTCGTCGCTTCGACCAACAGCAGCGAGGCCCTCAGCCAGACAACATGCGGTGACCGTTTGCATGAGATTCTTCTGGCGGCTCGCCTGCATGTCCGCAAGAACTTCGCGCAGCAGTTCGATCCCCTCAATGAGCTTCCCACGACGAACCAGAAGCTCGCCCTTCAACGCCAGCGCCTCCGGGTGAAACCACACCAGGCGGCCCTGCCAGTGAGGCTGCGCCATGACTTCATCGATCATCTGTTGCGCGGTATCCAGGTCGCCGCACCACAAGAAGACGTAGCAGCAGTAGACCAGCGAATAGCTCACGTTCACAGGCGAGCGGGTACGAGCCGCTTCGGCGACCGCCTGTCTCGCCGATGTCAAGGCTTGCTCGGGAAAGCCGCACAACCATTGAACGCGAGCCAGTCCATACAGCGCACGGGTGCGATAGTAGAGGCCCGCCAATTGCTCGTGCTTGCCGACCCTGCCCGCGCCACCGCGTGCAAAACCGCTTTCGAACAGCCGCTTCGACACCGCAGGATTGCCAAGAACATAGTGCGAAGAGCCCAGCATCCAGTCCGCAATGACTCTGTAAGAAGGATCGCTCGCCGATTCTGCGACGGCAGCCATTTTTTCGGCGACGGCAAGGCCGCTGGGAAAGTCGGTCATTCGCAGCAGGTAGACGTGTAGTGCACCGAGCAGCCGGAAGCGGATCGTTGTCTCACCGATGCGCTCGGCGATCTCCAGACCTCGGGTGATTGCAACGAGCGCGTCGTTCGCGTTGATCAGCAAGGACGAGATTGCGAGCGCTTCCTGAAGGACCAGCTCGCGTTTGTCGCCGCGCTTCGAATCGTCCAGGCGACCCAGCGCTGTCTCGCTCCACCTGCGGCATTCGTTCCAAAGTGACAGATCGAGGAAGGCGTGGACCGACACGGCTGCGAGATCGATTCCGAGCTCAATGTCGGGCGATTCGCGTCCGACAGTATCAGCAAAGCACCATTCGAGCGCCGCGCGCACGTTGCCCAAGTGCTCGTGCCGTGAAGCTGCGGGTTCGTCCGCTGAATTCGAGCTCAACAGGTTTGTGAGATAGCGCGCATGCTTCTGCGCCGTCGCGTGCGCTTCGCCACTCTCCTCGAGTTTCTGAAGGGCGTACACGCGCGTCGTCTCTAACAACCGGTAGCAGGTCGCGCCTTCGCACGTCGTGACCACCGAGAGAAGCGACTTCCCAATCAATTGGTCGATGGCGCTCGCCAGATGCACTTCGTCCAACTCGGAATGCCACGCAACCACCCGCGCACCACGGAGCGAAAAAGCGCCGACGAAAACGGAAAGCCTTCGCAATAGCTGTTGCTCCGCTGCCGTCAGCAAGTCGTAACTCCAGTCGAGCAGGGCCTGCAGTGTCTGATGCCTCGGTAGAGCCGTGCGGCGGCCCTGCCACTGCAAACCGAGCCGGTTGGCCAGAAGCCCTGCGGTTCCCTCCAGGCCGAAAGTGCCGATGCGGCCGGCCACGAGCTCGAGCGCGAGCGCAATGCCATCGAGCCTGCCGCAAATCTCTGCCACGATGCGCGCATTGGCGTCGGTCAGCGCGAAGCCACGATCACTGGCGAGGGCGCGTTCGACGAAGAGTTTCACCGCAGGGAACGTCAGGGCGGTTGCGGCGTCCACCCCCGTATCGGGTAGAGGAGCGTCGAGCGGACGCAATCGATGCGCATGCTCGCCCTCCACTCGCAAGGCCTCGCGACTGGTCGCAAGGATGTGAACCTCGGATGATTGCTCGAAGATCGTCTCCACGAGCGAGGCGGCCGCATCGATCACGTGTTCGCAATTGTCGAGGATGAGCAGCATCCGCATGTGCTGCAAGAATGCGATGAGGCTCACCAGCTCGTCGGCGCTCTGCATGGTCAGACCGAGAGTGGAGGCGACGGTCGGCGCGAGCAGGCTCGGATCGGTGACGGCGCCAAGGTCTACGAAGCATACGTTGCCGGAGAATTCCTCCAGCATCGCGTGCGCCACCGATACCGCGACGGTCGTCTTGCCGATCCCGCCGGGGCCAACGATTGTGACGAAGCGATCCGTGCGCAGATCCGTCACGATGGTCCGAACCGTATCGTCGCGTCCCACCATGCGCGCAAGTGCAGACGGTAGCGCGGGCAATCGTCTGGCCGGCGGGTCGAGGTGCGGGCTCGCGTCGTCCGCAGGCCAGTTGCGACGAACCGGCGCGACAAAGCAATAGCCTTGGCCAGTGATGTTCCGGATATAGCGAGCGCCCGGCTCACCATCACCGAGAGCTTTGCGCAACGCGCTCAGATGGACGCGCAGGTTTCCAGGATCAACGACCAGGCCGCGCCACACACGAGCGATCAAATGTTTCTGATTGACGATTTCGCCGGCGTGTTCGACCAGCACGATGAGAATGTCGAGCGCGCGATTGCCGAGCGTCAGCGGGTCGCCGTTCTTCTCGAGCACACGCGCCGCCGGGAACAATTCGAACGGCCCGAAGGAAATGCTGTCAGTGCGGGGATGCTTCATTCGGTGTCGGGCATTTCGCAACGGAAGTTGTTTGCCTGGTCGCTGCTGCCGGTGCCACTATGCACTTCCTTCGGGTAGGGACAGATGGGCCGGCTGCGCGCGGGGGCATTAGGCGGGTTGCTCACGACGATGCGCTCGGGCGCGACGCCAGTCTGCGCCCAACGATCCAGAGTTCCAATGACATCGAACACATACGGCCCATCTCCGCCCTGACAATGGCCCATCCCTGGAATCATGAAAAGACGGGCGTTGCTCGACTGGCTCGATCCAAAGTGGGCAAGCAGGTCGTTGTAAAAGTTCACGCTGGTGAGCGGCGGGATTAGCGGATCTGCCCAGCCGTGGGAGAGCAGGAGCTTGCGTCCACTGGCGAGATATCGATCGAGGCCGCTGGGTGGGATGTCGACAAGGCCGCTGTGCGCCTTCAGTGCACGAGCCACGTCTTCGTCGTAATCGAAGTGGCGGAAGTCCCACGTCGGATCGTTGAAGACCAGATGGCGAAAGTAGCTGGTCACGGCGGGAAACGGCTCCGGGCCGGATAGCTGAATCGAAAGCCCGGTCTCGCTGCCTCGCTCGAAGCCAGGGAAGATGGATCGGCCCGTACGCGGATTGCGTGGACCTTCATAAATCGCGCGCATGGCTGCAACTTGCTGTGTGGTCAGGCATTCAGCGGTTTGTTTGTCTTTGCATTGAAGGACAGCGGGATCGAAACGGCAGCGGCGCGGCGCCGACACGATGCCATCCTTTACGCCATCGTCGGCATCGCAAGCCTGCAAGACCGCACGGTGAATAAAGTCCAGCTTCGCCGGTGGCAGGCGACTGTCTGGCTCTTTCAGGACCGCAGAGCCCGTCCACAATGAGCTCACCATGAGCGCGACCATCGGATTCGCTGGCGCCATCGCCGAGATAGCGTCGTAGTCTTCCGGGTAGCGATAGGCTTCCATCAACCCCTGCCGGCCGCCCGTCGAGCAACTCACGAACATGGAGCGGTGAGCTTTCCTCCCATAGAACGCTGCGATGGCTGATTTCGCAACTACAGTCATTTCGTGCGAGGAGCGGTGGGCGAAATCCGCGAGCTTCTCTGGATGGCCGGCCGCGAAGCTTGCGTCGAGCGAGTCGCCTGGATGGCCGCCGTCGGTAGCTGCCGTGGCATATCCTTTCGAGAGCGGATCGATCATCGCTGCATAGCTGATGGAGCCAGCCCATGCGCCGTTGCCGACGCCCACGAACTTGCCGTTCCAGCTCGAGACAGGCATCCAGACTTCGAAGCGAATGTCCGAGTTAGCGGTTGGGCGCATCGTGCCGGCCACCCGACAGAAGGTTGGCAGCCGCGAGAACCCCTGCGGCAGTGATGCAGAAGTCGTGACGGGTGGAGTGAAGGATCCGGCCGCGACAACCTCGGCGAGGGTGATCTTTGTATCGGGGAGGGCCAGCTCGGTGAGCTGCTGGCAGACGGCTGCCTCGGGGCTCCCAACCCGTGCGATGGCCAATATGAAGGTGGCCAGGAGCGTTCTGAAGACCTTGCAACGGCCCCTCATGGTCGCGCTCCCAACGAAGCCACCGTGGCTCTGAGTGGCCAGGCCTTCTCTCGCCATTTTTTGATCGGCGCATCCACCCAATACAGACAGATGGCCGCCATGGCGACCGAGAAGAGCAGGGTGGCGGTGAGCGTGATCCACCAGGGCTGCGAATGGATATCTCGCAACAGGAAGACTAAAGGAAAATGCCAAAGGTAGATTCCGTACGAGAGCTTGCCTATGAAGACCATCGGTGCCGAAGCGAGCAAGCTGCAGCTCGGATGCTTCGCTACGTAGCCTATGAGCAGGAAGGCCGAGAGCTCCGCCATCGTGATTCCCAACGTCACGCCTTCCACCGGGACCATTCTCGTCGTCGTGGGGATGATCGGTAGCGCGACGGTCACGGCTAGGGCGATACAGGCGATCAAGAATGCTGGCTTGGAGACATTGATGCGGGCAAGCGCGGCAACAGCACCGAGAATGATACCGCTCATACGAGTATCGAATCGGAAGTAGGCTTGTGCCCATCCCGATTCCAGAGCCACGAAATAGCGCCACGCCGTCAAAGCGATGAATGCCGCAAGAAGCCAGGTGACGGGTCGTCGCGTTCGCAGGACCAACGGCAGCAGCAGAGGCCACAACAGATAAAACTTCTCTTCGACGCCCAGCGACCAGGTGTGGCCGACCGTTGCGGGCAGATGCCAGAACACGAGCGCATAGTCCATCATGTAGACCGCGTTCACCGCCGCCACCAACCAGCGGTCCTCCCCCGGCCAAAGAACGGGAGCGAGCACGAGGTAGGCCGCCAGGAGCAGCAACAACGTTGGATACAGCCTCAGTGCTCGCCGGGCGTAGAAGGCGCCTATGTCGATCCCACCGTTGCGGTATTCCGCTGCCAATAGCGAGGTGATCAGGTAGCCGGAGAGGACGAAGAACACATCCACACCAAGGAAGCCGCCGATGCCGCCGGGGGCTCGGCAATGGAACATCAGGACCGCGATGATCGCTAGCGCACGGACTCCGTCGAGCGCACGGTTGTAAGGCATGGATCTGGTCTCGTAGTAAGGCAGCTCGCTTTTGTCCTGCACGCCTACACCTGTGCCACTGTCACGTGTCCGTCGATTGCCGGCGCAGCTCATTGTAGCGGGACATCGTCATGGGCACCCGCTCTCCAAGACGACGCGGGCAGCGTCAATGTGACAGTCGGCAAACCGATTGGCGCTCTCCGGCGTGACGTTCATTGCGTCTTCGGCATCGCGAACTATCGCGCGCTCCCGCCGAAATGGCCAGTTCAGGGGTGTTAAGCGGCGTTAACCGGCTTCGTTCTATCCGAGTCGGCTCAGGGCTCCTGAAAGAAAAGCCCGCAGACAGGGCTGCGGGCGAGGGGCTGCGTTGGAGGGGACGAACGCAGTCAGGGGATCGACTCGTGCGCCAGAAGGTGCTCGCCGAGGAACCAGCTCTGCAGTTCGTTGGTGCGGACCACCTGGCTGACGATGAGATCGTTGGTGCCGTCATCGCCTCGCTCGGCCGCCTCACGTGCGAGCGGTCGTGCCTCATCCAGGATTATTTCATGCGCGTCGCAAAGCCGGCGCAGTTGGGACGTCACGCTTTCTCGCCCACGCGGTGCCCGTGCTATGCGCGATTCCTCAACGACGTCGTGTGCCAGGGCCAGTGCGACGCCGCCAAGGGTCTGTACGCGTTCGGCAATTGCATCGGTGATTTCGAGCTGCTCGCCATGATGTTTGTCGAACATCAGGTGCAAACCGTAGAAGCTCGCGCCACTGGTCTGCCAGTGCGCCTTCTTGTACAGGTCTCGCAGCGCCATCGTGTGCGCGAGCAGGCGATTCAGTGCGGCCACCGACTTTGCGCGGACAGCTTCGCTGAGGCCGAGCCGGGAGGGGGCGAGTGTGCCGAAGGGCTGGATGATCTCAGAGGCCTCGGGCGATTTGCTCAGGATCGTATTGCTCACGGCTCGGTTCCTTCAGTGGACAGGATAGGTGACGCGCTCCGGTTCTGGCCTGGTCCGGTCGACTCTCGTGTACCAGGGCATGAGCAGAAAGAACGCGAAGTAGACGACGGCAAAGAAGCGGGCGGCCAGCGTGTAGGCCGACGTCGCCGGCTGCAGGCCGAGGTAGCCCAAGACGACGAAGCTCACCGCGAATGCGCCAAGGAAACATCGGAACAGCCAACCGCGATAACGGATCGACTTGACCTTGGAGCGGTCGAGCCACGGCAGGAACACGAACAGCACGACGGCGGCGCCCATCAGGGCGACACCCAGCAGCTTGTTCGGCACGGCGCGCAGAATCGCGTAGAACGGTGTGAAGTACCACACCGGGGCGATGTGCTCGGGCGTCTGCAGTGGGTTGGCCGGATCGAAGTTGGCCGGCTCGAGGAAATATCCGCCCAGGTCGGGCGCGAAAAAGATCACGCCGGCAAAGACCGCCATGAAGCCGATCACGCTGACCAGGTCCTTATAGGTGTAGTAGGGGTGGAACGGAATACCGTCCACCGGATGACCGTCCGGCCCCTTCAGCTTCTTGATCTCGATGCCGTCCGGATTGTTCGATCCCACCTCGTGCAGGACCAGGATGTGTGCGATCACCAGGAACACCAATGCCAGCGGCAAAGCGATGACATGCAGTGAGAAGAATCGATTCAGCGTAATGTCGGAGATGTAGTAGTCGCCGCGAATCCATTCCACGAGACCTTCACCGATGCCGGGGATCGCGCCGAACAGCGACACGATCACCTGCGCGCCCCAGTAGGACATGTTGCCCCAGGGCAGCAGGTAACCGAAGAATGCCTCAGCCATCAGACACAGGTAGATCAGCATGCCGAAGATCCACACCAGCTCTCGTGGATCCTTGTACGAGCCATACATGAGGCCACGGAACATGTGCAGGTAGATGACGATGAAGAATGCCGACGCGCCGGTAGAGTGCATGTAGCGGATCAGCCAGCCCCACTTTACGTCCCGCATGATGTACTCGACCGATGCAAAAGCATCCGCGGCCGAGGGCTTGTAGTTCATCGTCAGAAAGATGCCGGTGACGATCTGCAGGACCAGCACGACCAGCGCCATCGCGCCAAAGTAGTACCAGAAATTGAAGTTCTTCGGAGCGTAGTACTCGGTCGCGTGCTTGCGCACGAAACGAGTCATGGGAATACGCTCGTCGATCCATTCCTGGAATGAGCGCAGACCCGAGCGCTTGCGTGCTCCTCCAGGTCGTGACGTGCCTGCCATAGGCGTGTCTCTACCCATCGATCCCGCCTTCTTCGACGATGATGGCAGCTCGCACTCCAGCGTCGGCGTGCATGCGGGCGAAGAAGCGTGTGAGATTGCCGAATGCAGTCGAGAAGATCTGGAACTTTTGTGCCCAGCGCAGCAGCACGAACAGGTAGGGATCGGCGATAGATCGGTTATCGACGAGCCAGTCACGGCCTTCGAGGCGCGATTCGATGCTATCCAGATGCTCGCGAACACGCGCGCAGGCACCGTCGGCGATAACGCGCGCGATTGCAGGATCGGAATGAAAAACGCCCGGCTTAAACAGCGGCTTGAACGCCGGATGGACGTCCGAGTTGAGGTAAGACACCCATCGGAGAACGTCGGCCCGTCCGCGAGGCGTCCCGTCGCCGATCAGGCGTGCCGCAGGGTGCTGCTCGGCCAGGTAGTACAGGATAGCGAGGTTCTGGTTCAGCATGAAGTCGCCATCGATCAGCAATGGAACCGTGCCGTGTGGATTGAGGGCGAGATATTCGGGCGCCTTGGTGCCCGCGTGCGTCAGCTTGATCGCTTCGTACGGTGTTCCGATCCATTCGAGCAGGATGTGATCTGCCAGCGAGCACGCACCCGGAAAGTAGTAGAGCTTCATGAGTTACTCGATGATTGAGAGTCCGGCTCCATGAGCGGCGTCCTGGATCTCTGGAGCCGGACTCGAGAGATGCCGCGGAGCTGTGCTCAGCGGCTGGCGGCCGCCGCAGCCGGCTTCGACACCGAGTCTTGCAACCACTCTTCGAACCGCTTCGACCCCAAGAGTGCCGCAGGGCCGGTCACCAGACTGTGGTCGTTGAGCTCGGCCCCGAAGTAGCGCGCATGAGCATCGGTGATGACCTCGTGTCGATCGCCGTTCACTTGCAGGACCCGCCGCACCAGCTGATCCATGCGGAGGCGTTCCGGGCCGCCGATTTCGACGATTCCGTTGAGCGGCGCGCCGACAGTGATTTCGGCGAGAGCAGCCACCACGTCGGCCGACAGGATGGGCTGGAAGAGCGCTCCGGAAACCCGCACGCTGTGGCCATCGGCGCTGGCTTGTGCGATTCGAGAGATGAACTCGAAAAACTGGGTGGAGCGCAGGATGGAATAGGGAATGGCTGACTTCCTGATCAGGCCTTCCTGTGCCACCTTGGCGCGAAGATAGCCGCTGTCGGGAAGCCGATCGGTGCCGACGATGGATAAAGCGACGTGGTGTCGAACGCCGGCACGCGCTTCCGCTGCGAGCAGGTTGCTCGTCGACGTCTGGAAGAACTTGAGAACATCGGCATCGGCAAACGACGGCGAGTTAGAAACGTCCACCACGACCTGCGCATCCGCTAATGCATCGGGTAGGCCCTCGCCAGTGATCGTGTTCACCCCCGAATTGGGCGACGCAGCCACGACTTCATGACCCTTGCCGCGCAGAATGTCCACCAGCCTGGAACCGATCAGGCCGCTGCCACCGATAACCACGATCTTCATGTCTCGCTCCTGTTGCCCTAAACATTGGAAACAGCGCTTGCGCTGCACCTGATGCTCATCTTCGCTGGCGGTGTCCGGAGGTTCTTGATCGTCGTTGCGGCGACTTGGACGCTTTGACGTCAGCGTACGTTGCGGGGATGTCCGCTCTCGCGTCGTCGTGTAACTGTTCGGCACCGGGTGGCCTCGTGGCCGTGACGGCGGTCTCGCGCATGAACGGGTGGAAAATGCGCCTTCCGATACAGCCCCTCGACGAGCTGACACCCCGTCTTCTTCGTTGCGAGGGCGGACATTTTTCAGGTGAGCGTGAGATCGCGCACGTAGCTATCGCGTGCAGAGATCATGTCACGCTGCGATTTCGAGGCGATCAAGCCTTTCAACCATTCGTCGAACGAAGTCACGCCGACGATGGCGCCTTCATCGGGCGTGAGCGTGTCCTCTTTGAGCTCAGCGCCGAAATAGCGTGCCGTTGGATCGGCGATGACCAGCCGGGGGTCGCGAACCGCACGCATCGCTCGCCGAACGATGTCGTCCAGACGGAGCAGCTCCGGCCCGCCGTGTTCGATCATGCCGTTGCGAGGTGTGGCCATAGCGAGATCAGCGAGTGCCGCGGCCACTTCGTCGGCTGCGATCGGCTGTACCGAAACCGGCGGGACGCGAACGATGCGAGGGTCACCCTCTGCAGCGGCGATGCGCGGCAGGAAATCGAAGAACTGTGTCGAACGCAATATCGTGTGGGGAATGGGCGAGACCCCGACCCACCTTTCCTGCATCATCTTTGCCTGGAAGTACATGCTCGCCAGCATCCGATCAGTGCCTACGATGGACAACACAACGTGATGCTTCACGCGCGCGGCCTCGGCCGCTGCGACAACGTTGCGCGTCGAAGTGCGGAAGAACTCCAACACGTCGGTGCCTTCGAAGGTGGGCGAGTTGATCACATCGATGACGACTGCCGCGCCATTCACGGCATGCTGGAGTCCTTGTCCGGTGAGAGTGTTCACGCCTGAGCGGCGCGACGCAGATAACACCTCATGTCCGCGGTGGCGCAGAGTTGTTACGAGCTTGCTGCCTACGAGCCCGCTGCCGCCGATCACAACAATCTTCATCGCTCCTCGCATCCCGGTTCGCTAAGTCGCACAACATCGTCTTCGATGTGCCACGCCAGCGCTTGACGAAGCCGCTCACGACTTGGATGCGAGCGACTCCGCAGTGCCCGCCGTCGGTACCGCGCTCGCCTTAACACCGTTTAACACCCTTGAACTTGGGGTTGGGCAGCCGCGATGGGACAGTAGCCGCACACTCGACACAGGATGCGCTATCCAGGAGACCGAACAGTGAACACCATCATCAGCAAAGACGGCACTCAGATTTTTTTCAAAGATTGGGGACGCGGCCCCGTCGTAACCTTCTCACACGGCTGGCCGCTCAATGCCGATGCGTGGGATGGTCAGATGCACTTCCTGGTGCAGAATGGCTTTCGCGTGATTGCGCATGACCGTCGCGGCCACGGCCGCTCCGAGCAAGCATCCTCGAACAACGACATGAACGGCTATGCCGACGACCTCGCGGCGCTGATCGAGACGCTCGATCTGAAAAACATCACGATGGTCGGCCATTCCACCGGCGGCGGCGAGGTCGTACGTTACATCGCCCGTCATGGCTCGAAACGTGTCGCCAAGGCCGTGCTCATCGGCGCCGTCCCGCCCATCATGGTGAAGACTGCATCGAATCCCGAGGGCCTGCCGCTCGCGGTGTTCGATGGCATGCGCGCCTCGCTCGCACGCGATCGGGCGCAGTTCTACAAAGAGTTTGCCGTTCCCTTTTTTGGCGCCAATCGGCCCGGCGCCAAAGTCTCGCAGGGAACGCTCGATCAGTTCTGGCTGTGGAGCATGCAGGTCGGCCTCAAGAATGCGTATGAGTGCATTCATGCGTTCTCAGAGACCGATTTCACTGAGGATCTGCAGAAGCTCGCGGTGCCGACGCTCATCATGCACGGCGAAGACGATCAAATCGTCCCGGTGCACGATTCGGGGAAGAAGTCGGAGCGCCTCATCAAGAATGTTAAGGCCCTCTACTACCCCGGTGCGCCTCATGGGCTCACGGTGACGCACCAGGACCAGATCAACGCCGATCTGCTCGCTTTCCTGCGCAACTGAGTGAGCGGGGCGGTCTCTTCGCTGCTGAAGAGACCGCCCAAACTCAACATTTCATTGGAGTTCTCATGGATAGCTCGACAAACCCGGTGCGGCGTTCCGATGTAGTGCCGCTGATCGGCGGCACCGAGGCGGGCCACCAAAAGGTTCCCGATGGTGTCGGGAGCAGCGAGCACGATCTCTGCGCTCGCACCCTACGAATCGTGATATCTGAGCTATGCGTCGCGATCAGAAGCACCCTCGACGATGAACGCGGAAGCGCTGAAGACAGCCTGCGCAGGGCCGCTCAAATGCTGGAAGGAGTCGGCACCGCGCCTGTCGTCAACAAAGAGCAGCTGCGAGGAGGATTGGCACCCTGGCAGGTACGAAAGGTCACTGCGCATGTGGAGGCGCACCTCGATCGGCCGATCCGCAATGAAGAGCTCGCAGCCGTCGCAAGGTTGAATGGATCACACTTCTGCCGAGCTTTCCGCAACAGCCTCGGCGAACCGCCCCATGAGTACGTCATCCGACGTCGAGTGGAGCGTGCTCAGGGGCTGATGCTGTCGACTGAGGCTTCCCTCAGCGACATCGCGCTCGACTGCGGCCTGGCGGACCAGTCTCACCTGACGAGGTTGTTTCGCAGGCTGGTGGGGGAGAGCCCGAGTGCCTGGCGTCGAGCGCGCATGAGCGCGGACTTCGATCAGTCGTGTTGAAGGCGATTGTTGCCGCCCGAACCCATGCGAGCGGCGGCATTCACAGCCTTCCTGCCAGCCAGAGCGCCACGTTCTGTACGTACTGGTGCACCGACGCCATGGCCTTCGCATTGTTGGGCAGTTCGTACACGGGTGCTTCCGTCACGAAGTCGGGACAGCCGCGACGGGGATCCCAGTTGTAATCGACGAAGTGATGGAAGGTCGACTGTGCGATAGCCCGGCCCATGGACTGGCCAGCTTCGAACGCGACGGCAATGTTGAAGCGGTTGCCGGTGGCCTGGCTGGCCCCGGTGGCGATGACGCGCGCCGTGCCATCCGAGGCCGGAGCTACTACTGCCCCTTCATGCGGATGCGACGGTAGATACTGGATGGTGCCGCTTTCCGAGTTGGAATCCCGCATCGTCGGGTGGATCGGCGGCACGGCGGCTACGCGTTGTACGCCGCCATTCGGGCCGGAGTGAAAGTTCGGCCAACCAATCTGTGGCGTGCCTCGGTCGTCAGGCACGGGAGTCAGGGCGCCTACGTTGTGGGTGTGGAAGACGTGAGCCGAGCCAACGGCGCCGAGGGAGCAGATGGAACAGCCGAGATCCATGTGATCACGAGTGAGCATGAGCCCGCCGCCACGCTCACGAAACCGCAGAATACCGGCGCGATCCTCGTCGCAAAGACCGTTGCCGACGTCGACAGCGAACAGCCAGAGCTCGTCGAACACCGACTCATCGAGTGCCGACAGAACGGAATCGGGCGCACCGATCGGATCGCGGTCCCTGGCCGTCACATTGAACACTGGAGAGCCTTCGGGTTGCCGTAAGGAAGCCAGGTAGGCTTGTAGCATTGAAAAGCGGCCGATGTGCCAATCGTTGCTGGTCGGCTCGATCGTCGTTTGCAGCAGGACGTTGATCGGGCGGTTCATGGTTCGATCTCGCGGGTCGCTGGCGCTGTCGAGGCCTTCCAGCTCGCGCAATAGTCATAACAAGCATGCAACTGGCTGATGACGGCGAGTATTTCCTGCGCGGAGAGCAGGACCGAACCGTTGGGCTGTTCGATGACGGCGCGCCCGTCGGGCGTTGAGTAAACTTTGGTCTCTGTCGTCTCAGGCATGCGATCTCCAGTCTGCGTCAGCGATATCCGTCGGCGTCCACGATGGCGTCGACGAAGGCCTTCGGAGCCTCCTGCGGAAGGTTGTGACCAATCCCGCCGGTCACGAGCCGGTGGGAAACGGGTCCGACGAATCGATGAGCGTACGAATCCCTGGTGGGGTGGGGCGCCGCGTTTGCGTCTCCCTCCAGGGTGATGGTCGGCGTTGCGATGACCGGAAGTGCGGCCAGCCTGTCTTCGAGGCCATCGTATCTGGCTTCGCCGGCAGCCAGCCCGATTCGCCATCGATAGTTGTGAATTACCACGTCGACGTGATCCGGATTGTCCAACGCAACCGCTGAGCGATCGAACGTCGCCGCGTCGAAGTTCCACTTGGGCGATGCCGATCGCCAGATCAGGCGTGCAAATTCACGTCGATGGGCTGAGTACCCGTCGCGGCCTCGCTCGGTTGCAAAATAGAAGAGATACCACCACGCGAGCTCGGCCTCGGGCGCAAGCGATTTCCGATTCGCTGCACGGCTGGTGATGAGATAACCGCTTACCGATACCATGGCCCTGCAGCGCTCTGGCCAGAGAGCCGCGACGATGTTGGCCGTGCGCGCGCCCCAGTCGAAACCTCCGATGATGGCGTTGCTTATGCGAAGCGCATCCATCAGGGCAATGACATCTACAGCCAGCACTGCCTGCTGCCCATTGCGCGCCACATCGCTTGAAACGAAGCGAGTCGGGCCGAACCCGCGCAGGTACGGCACGATGACACGAAAACCCTTCGCCGCCAGCGCCGGGCCCACCTCGGCGAAGCTGTGGATGTCATAAGGCCAGCCATGCAACAGAATCACCGGCTTGGCATCCAATGCGCCGAGCTCGACATAACCGACGCGGAGGTCGCCAGCGTCAACCCGCCGGAGCGGCCCGAAGGCCGGTGGTGAGATTGAGCGCGAGCTGGCAGAGGCTTTCATGCTCGCGAGCCCGAGCGTTCCCAGTGCAATCGTGTGAGTCGCACGTTGGAGCAAGCATCTGCGGGTCGTATCGGCCGGATCCTGCATCGGCGTTTCACTTTTCGGTTGCCGCTCGCTCGATGATTCTCGCGACGGCCTTGGGGTTCGACACCATCACGACGTGCGAGGCTCCCTTGATCACCTGGGTCTCTCTGGAGTGTGCACGCTGGGCCATGAATGCCAGCACCTGTGCAGGAATGTTTCTGTCCGCGTCGCCGTAAATGAACCAGGACGGGATGGTTTTCCATGCCGATGTGACGGCCGCCTCGTTCAATGCAGCTTCGGTGACCGGCCGTTGACCGGCCGCCATCGCTTCGGCCGCCTGCGCAGATACATCGGCGGCGAACTGATCATGAAACTTCGCAGGCTCGATGTAGAGGTCTTTGCCGCCCTCGGACAGGACCACGGGCGATGCGAGTGCCGCGCCCAGTGTGCTGCCCGGAAACTTGCTAGACAGCGTGGCCGCGCTTTCTCCGGCTTCCGGTGCGAAGGCTGCTACATAGACCAAGGCCTTGACGTTGGGCGCAGCCGCTTCGGTGATGACCGACCCGCCATACGAGTGGCCGACGAGAACGACAGGCGAGGCAATGCTTTTGACGATATCGCCGACATACTGGGCGTCATGCTGGACGCCACGCAAAGGATTGGCGACGGCAACCACGTGATAACCGTCCTTCTCGAGGATGCCGATCACGCCATTCCAGCTGGAAGCATCGGCAAATGCACCGTGCACGAGGAGGATGGTCGGTTTTACGGGCTGTGCGCCGGCGACTGAGGCGAGCAGCGCGCCGGACGCGACGATCGCCGCAAGAATGGCTTTCATTCCAAGCTCCTGAAGATGGGTTGCGAGTCGAGGCCGCCATGCTGTGGCATGACGGGCACTGAAGGCTTGGAGAAGATTGCTTCTGTTTGAATACAACCCGCGCCGCACGATGCGCGATTGGCGACGGACGCTCCAGACATTGCACGGCCGGCCTGCGAGGAACAGGTGGTCCCCAATGCTTGAGGATGCGTTGTTGACGTTTCATCGCGCGCGGACCACGAAGTTTCCAGTCTAACCCTCTGTTTGCTTCTCGCGTTGGGTGTGGCCGCGACCTCAGCAGTTCCGTGAAGTAGCGGGCATGTCGCTCGGCGACCGCATCGAGATCGTTCATCTGCTCCAGCCGCTCCGAGCATGCATATCCCTCGTTTCCAGGAGCCGGTAGTGCGTGCTCCCCTCAGGTGTCCGGTATGTGTAGCGATTTCGGGATCAGAGAAGGGAGCGCAATCGCAATGGCGGCTATGCCCTGGCAGCTTCAGGCAGCGTCGCCTGCGCTGCTTTGAGAGTGAACGGGCCAACAAAGATCGACAGCCCGCGGAGAACGCGATGCTCGAAAGGCGGCAACAGGCCGTAGCTCGAATCGAGCAGTGCGTACACACGTCTTAATCACGTGGCAAGGCTGTTCTGCGGCCTTGCCAGTGCAGGCCGAGTCCTTTGTCCAGAAGATTGACTGTTCCCTCGAGTCCATACGTGGCAATTCGCCCCGCGACAAACTCGGGCGGGAGGGAGATGGCATCCAGTCTGCGGAAAATATCGGCGACGATCGAAACTTTTTCGTCCGTGAGTCTGAAGCCACTGACGCAGTTGAGCGCTCGACAAACAATTTGATCACGGGGAACTCGAGCGCAGGCTTCGCACTGAGTGACATCTCGATCAGCACACAGCTTAGCGCCGATTAACACCAATGAACTTTGGGCAGGGCGGATCCCGTGGGAGAGTGTCCCACGCATCGAGACGCCCGACCATTCAACGCAAGGAGAACCTGATGAACGTGCCTCCCTCTTCCGTCACCGCCACCCGGCGTGAGGTGCTCGCGGCCGGTGTCATGGCTGCGGCAACGGCCGGAATGTCCGCTGCTGCCGTGGCCGGCACGTCGCAGCTACAACGCGCACCTTCTTCCCATTCCAAAGAAAACCATCCCGTGAATATGATTACCGCCAAAGACGGCACCCAGATCTACTACAAGGACTGGGGCCGCGGTCCTGTTGTCACCTTCTCCCACGGCTGGCCGCTCAACGCAGACGCGTGGGACGGACAGATGCAGTTCCTCGCACAGAACGGATTTCGCGTCGTTGCTCACGACCGTCGCGGCCACGGCCGCTCCGAGCAAGCCTCCTCGAATAACGACATGAACGGCTACGCCGACGATCTGGCGGCGGTCATCGAAACGCTCGATCTCAAGAACATCACGCTGGTTGGCCACTCCACCGGCGGCGGTGAGGTGGTGCGCTATCTGGCGCGTTACGGCACGAAGCGCGCAGCAAAAGCGGTGCTCATCGGAGCTGTGCCGCCGATCATGCTCAAGACCGCCGCGAATCCGGAAGGTTTGCCGATCGACGTGTTCGATGAATTGCGTGCGTCACTGATCAACGATCGCTCCCAATTCTACAAGGGATTCGCTGTCCCATTCTTCGGTGCAAATCGCGAAGGCGCGAGCGTATCGCAGGGAACGCTGGATCAATTCTGGCTCTGGAGCATGCAGGTCGGACTGAAGAATGCGTACGAGTGCATCAAGGCGTTTTCGGAGACCGACTTCACGGATGACCTGAAGAAGATCGACATCCCGACGCTGCTCATGCACGGCGAGGATGATCAGATCGTTCCGGTCCACGACTCCGCGAAGAAGGCGGAGAAGCTCCTCAAGCGTGTCAGGGCGATCTACTACCCGGGTGCACCGCACGGTCTGATCGTGACGCATCAGGATCAAATCAACGCCGATCTGCTGGCCTTCCTTCGCAGCTGAGGGCGCGTTTGCGGCGAGCGGTCACAGATGTCGACATTCCTCGGAGATCTCGCCGCGATCGAACGATTGGATGCATCACATTTCGACCTGGCCTTCCGCAACAGGTTTGGTGAGCCGCCTCATGAGTATGTGATCCGGCGGCGCGTGGAACGCGCCCAGGGACTGATGCAGTTGACCAGTGCGCGGCTGAGTGCCATCGCACTCGGCTGCGGGCTCGCCGATCAGGCGCACCTTTGCAGGCTGTTTCGGCGAGTTGTCGGAGAGAGCCCGAGTGCCTGGCGGTGGGCGCACCCGGGTGAGTTCACCGCTGCGCCTCGTGCGCGGCATTCGAGATCGCGCGACGCATGTGCGCGCGTTGCTCACCACCGGTTTGTCGTATCTATTCTTATCGAGAGGATCCAATCCATGAGCCGCAAAAACGAAGTGGTGATTATTACCGGCGGTGCTGCGGGCATTGGACTTGCGGCAGCCAGAGCGTTTGCCGTGGAAGGCGCGCACGTTCTCATTACCGGGCGCCGTGCATCTCGGCTCGAGGAAATCTCCCGAGTCGAGGACCGCATCGAGCACCTGGTTGCGGACGTCGCCAATCCTGATGATGCGCAACGCACGATAGCGAAAGCCGCCGAGCTGTGGGGGCGGGTGGACGTGCTGGTCAACAATGCAGGTGCGGGACTGCCGAAGCCTCTCGCGGAGACGACCGCGGAGTATGCAAATGGTGTTTACGCGGTGAATACCGTCGGACCGACGCTCCTGGCTGCTGCAGCCGTGCCCCACCTGATCGAATCCAGTGGAACGATCATCAACATTTCGAGCTCGCTCGCCACCAAGCCGGTTGCCGGCTTTGCCAACTACTGCGCCAGCAAGGCCGCCCTTGAACAACTGACCCGATGCTGGGCCTTGGAGCTTGCGCCACAGCGCGTGAGGGTGAACGCCATCGCCTCGGGGCCGGTAGAGAGCGATTTCCTGGAGGCGCGCATGGGCCTCTCGCGTGAACAAGCCGATGCAGTCATGGCCCAGGAGCGGGCCATCATCCCGATGGGTCGCAGAGGAGTGCCCGAGGACATCGCGCGCTGGATCGTGGCGCTGGCCAGCCGAGACGCCGGCTGGGTCACAGGCCAGGTGTTTCACATCGACGGTGGCTTCACGTTGGTGTGATTGATCAGAAGGTCGCTGCAATCTCTCGACGGTCTGGTGGAGGGGTTGAACGAAAACGGCCTTCGGCTCGGGGCCGCTGGCGATGCGACGAGCTTGGGTTCGCTGCATTACAGGCGCACAGATTCAAGAGCTGCTCGAGACCGCCTAGATATTGGTACTCGCAGGCTCCACGATACACACCGCTACGCATTGGATTCTCAGGAGAGCACGATGAGCGCCATTCTCATGACAGGTCAGGTTGCCATTGGAACTCGCGTACTCGCTGGCGTAACCGTACCGGATACGCCGCTGGTCGCCAGGGCCATCGACTTTGCGCGAGAGAGTTCGGCGCCCTACCTGTTCAACCACTCAATGAGGTCCTGGCTCTTTGCGGAAGCAATAGCGCAGGCGAAGAAGGAGGCGCATGACGCAGAGGTGCTCGCGGTCGCAACGTTGCTGCATGATTTGGGGCTGATGCCGGCCTTCAGGGGGCCTCTCAGATTCGAAGTCGAAGGCGCCAACGCGGCGCGCGATTTCGCCCGTAAGCAAGGCATGTCCGAGTCGCAAGCGCAGTTGATCTGGGATGGCGTCGCTTTGAATTCCACTCCGTCTATCGGTCTTCACAAGGAGCCGGAGGTCGCACTCTGCACGACTGGTATCGGATTCGACTGGGGCGGATGGGGCTATGAGACCTTGCTGAAATCGCAGATCGAAGAGATCGTAGATGCCTTTCCTCGCCTGCAGATGAAGAAGCAGTTTGCGCGCGATGTATGCAGCATCGTGCAAGAACGATGCGCCACGACCTATGACAATTTCGCGCGCGATTTTGGTGAACGTTTCGTCCCCGGATACAGTCGCCCCTCGGCTGTCGACTTGCTATTCGACGCTCCGTTCGAGGAATAGAGCGGAGGAGTCCGCGGCTGCGTCCACGTTCTGGTGCGCTCGACAAGCCAGCGAGGCTGTTCAAGAGGCGTGGCAGCAGTGAATCTAGAGATAGCTCACCCTCGCTCTCGAGACCTAGCCGAAGCACTCGCAAGCTCGGATCCCGATCGATACACCATGTCGGCAGCCTGTCGCTCCGACGCGGGAGGCTCGTCATCGACTCTTAAGAAACGGACGGGGCACGACTGCGGCCGGCGCCACTCGGGGCGGGTCGGCGGCGGCCGAACGATGGGCGCGCCGATCGAATGGAGCGAACTCGAAACAAAGGTACTTCGGCCGGCCAGCTACACGATTGAGCCGACTGCTACGCGCGAACGCGCGAAAGCACAGCGCGGAGAATCCGATGCCCCGAAGGTAGACTTCGATCAAGTCGCAAGGACTCCTGAGTTGAGTTGGCTCCATCGGAAGGCTGCTGTCGACCCGAAGCGGACGTCGTGGTTGGAAGGTTTTCGCGTCTCTCTTTGCTATTCCATGGCGGCAACCTAACACGGCGTGCAATAAGCGCATGGCGCATGCGTAGCTGCGCCCGGAGCTTGCCACATGTATGCTGGCTAGTTATCAGCTGGTCCAGCGGCGCACAATCAACGAGTGGTAGGGGGCGGGCACTCGGTATCCCGCGTCGGAAGGTGGAAAGGGGTTCCGATTTCTCCGGAGCGATGAAGAGGTCCAAAGGGATCGACGCGATGACAGCTAATCGACGCAACGCGCATTGGGCAACTCTCTCGTTGAGCCTGAGTGAAACGTTAGCAGGGACGTCAAATGCCCCTCATAAAGTTGCGTACGCGTGACTCAGGTCGAATGGAGAATAGCGCCGTGCAGGGCGCTAGTGACCTTATCCCCTCCGGAGCAGGGCTCGTATAAACGCCGTAGATGTCTTATTGTGCAGCCCCGGGAGCGGACAACGACCCCGCTCTGAGGTCCAGAATGAAACTACTGTGGCTTTCGATCAATAACTACAAGTCACTACGGCAGATCCGGTTCTTGCCTCAGCAGATGAGTGTCGTGGTTGGCGCGAATGCGTCAGGCAAAACGAACCTTGCTGACGCGTTTAACTTCCTCTCAGAAGTGTATCGTCACGGACTCCAGGTTGCGGTGGCACGAAAGGGCGGCTATGAGAACATGGCCTTCCGGCGTATGCGCCGTTCGAGAGGGGCAATCACCTTCGACATCGGAATGGAGATCGAGGGCGAAGACATGCGATTCATTCCGGCCGACCAGCGCTGGCCAAGAATGTTGTTCCGGCATCGATTCTCGATTGAAACAAAAGGGTATTCAATCCGAGCCGACTTCGAGGTCACAGAAGAGTTGCTCGATGTCGCGCGGGAACAGAATGGCGTTGTCGAGTCTGTCATCAGCATTGTGCGAGATCGAGACGGAAAAATCGATTTTCGGGGGGCACCCGACGACCAGCAGGAGAAGCTCGACCTTCAAACATCTAGCGAGAAAAAATCCAGATGGCAGCGATGGATGGATTTCTCCGATGTCCGGTATTTTGCCGAGCGTCGTCGCAACTTTCCCCCTTCCGAATTATTCCTGAATTTCATCGGGAGATATGCACCCGGGCTGAGCATATTCGTGGAAGCGGTTTCAGGCATCCGCGTCTTTCAGATCAGTCCGACTCGATCGCGAGAGTTTGGAGTGCCGCTTCCACGACCCGAGATGGAGGTATCCGGCGGAAACTTACCATCAGTAGTTGATATGTTGAGACGTGAGTACCCGCGCCAGTGGAGCAGCATTCTCTCGGTCATGCGCGGGATAATTCCGCAGCTGATAGATATAACCGTTGAGTACACATCGATGAGAACCCTAAGTCTCGGATTCGAAGAGAAGGGTCAGGGGCGACCTTGGGGCGTTCACGAGGTATCGGATGGGACCATGCAGGCGTTGGCTCTACTCGTCGCCATTTTCGATCCGCGTTTCACATTTCTCGTGTTAGAAGAGCCAGAAAACTCAGTGCACCCGTGGATCATTCGGCGACTTATGGCTGCCTGTGAAGACGCTTCGAAGGATAAGCAAATTGTGATCACTACTCACTCGCCAATGGTGATCAACGCGGCGTCTCCACACAGCGTGTTCGTCACGTCACGTTCAAGTAATGGGACTCGTCTGCAACGCTTAACCGAACTCGATCCGCAATTTCTAGGGGCTTGGAGTGAAGGCAGTGTGCCAACATTCGAGTATCTGGACAGTGGTGCTGTCCCTGGTGCGTTGCCGCCGCCAAGTGATGATGGCATGGGCGCCGACGAATGAGAATTGGATTCATTGTTGACGGGCAGGCTGAATTTAATTCACTCCCGATCCTGCTCTCAAAAATCGAGTCACAACACACCATCATCCGCGCGCCACTTCTCGCTCCGATGAACGGAAACTATCCAGTGGGGCAAATCGTTCGTCAGCTATCGACGCGTCTAAAAATTCTGGCAGTGCGCGGAGTAGAGCACGCCTGCGTTGTTCTCGATCGGGAGGCAGCAGATCAATGCCCTGGGCAACTGGCGCAACAGATCGCGACTTCCGCACAACCGTGTGTCCAAGCGGCAGGTCTGAACGGTATTACTGTGGTCCTCAAGGACAAGATGTATGAAAACTGGCTCATTGCTGATGTAGATGCGCTGCAGTCACTGAACGGCCGATTCGACGTTCAGCCGCATTCGCTGCGGCAGGTTTCAACGGGCGGTGCAGATAGGGTCGATGCTGTCGCGCTACTAAAGCGATTAACTAAGAAGGCAAGCTACGACAAAGTTGCCGATGCATGTCGGATAGTGCGGGTAGCCGATCCATTGCGGATGGGTGCGAACTCCAGGTCTTTTCGTCGATTCCTACGTGTCGTCGGTCATGTCAATTACAGGGACCAGAGTCGCTTGGTCAAAAAATGATCTCCCTCCCACGACGGAGATTACGCTCCGAGCGCCGTCAGTAAGCGACGTCTGGAGCCTGCGTACCGCAAGTTAGATGGGACGGCCGGAGCGGAGCATCTCTCATCACTGTATCGACTGCGCGGAAGCTCCGAAGTCACATTGTGGTTTTTGGATCTGCTAAGAGGTACAACCTTCGTTCCTCCTCGTCACATGGTGGGTACATGTCCGCTCTTGGCCGAAAGCTGACGTCTCGTGATCACCGCACGCGTATCCGCATGAAGACTGCAGGAACACCGTGTAGCGCTTCCGGGACAACTCATGCAGTTTTCGCTTGCCGAATCAGACAATCCCACTCAATATTTACTTTGCCGAGTGCGTCGCAAGGCTTGCTGCCGCTCCTGCTTGCGAGACAATGGCAACCTGAGGATATCTATCACTCCCTGCAACTTCGGGCGATGACACGAACCTTGCCATGAGAGTGCCCTGCATCATTACCACGACATTGACCCTGCTTGTTGCGTGTGGGGACGGTGATCCGGAGAAGGCGATTATTCAAAGCGCCAAGCGAGATTCCGCGATGTACTGCTCTGAACGGTCGAAGGAAGGATGCGAGTTCTCGATTGTGAAGACGCGGGACGGCTGGGTGTCATGACCCACCCGATTGTCCGCAGCGAGAACGGGGAGCGTGCTTACGTCCCTGGGCTCTGGCGATCGTACTCTTATGATGATCAGGGCAAGCTTTTGAGGGAAATACCTGGCTTGTGAATCAAGCACTACCTCACCCGCACTCGCATGGACACTGCCGGAACAGCGGGTAGCGCTTCCTCCTCGCCATTCCCCCGAAGGCCGCTGTGACTGCAGAAATCGCAAACGATTACCGGTCATTGACGACAATCAAAATTCAGGTAGCGTAGACAAAAATAACGACGCGGGCGAGGGAATGAGATATGAGACGGACTATCAGAGCGTTCGGCGCTTTTATCATCATGGCAACGGTCTCGAACCCTCTTCTCGGAGCCGAAATTCTAAAATTCGAGGCTAGCGCAAAGGTTGGCATTGATTCGGAGACGCGAGCGCTTATTGAGAAACTCCCAGAAGATATTCGAGTACAAACTATCAAGCTGCTGCAAGATGCATTGCCGCTGATCGATACGAGTGTTCACGGATACCTCGATCGCGCCGATGAGATCATGGGCCGACAAATTGCGAACGCCACATGCGCGTTCGACGCGATGTCCAAATCGTTCTGGGATCAAATTGGTGAGCCAACCCCGATTTCTGACCTGTCAGAGCAATGGGAAGACCTTAAGTCAGACTTCAACCGCTCCAGTAGCCCGCATGCCTACATCACTCAGTATGCCGATTTTCTTGCGAACGCTGCTGTAACCGTATGTCGCACAAAAGTGGAGCCGATGGCGGCAGCTACAATTGCCCGGCTACAAAATGATGTGAGAGTAAGATGGTTGCAGTGGAGTCGCGTCGAGGTTAGTTGTACTAATGCAGAGGATTGTCTTCAACAAGTAACCGAGGCAACAAGGAAAAAAATCAAAGAGGCAGATCCGCGGGACGTGAAACTGGTAAACGCAGCTGAGCTTTTTGGACAGGTGCAGTACCCGAGCAAACCGACGTTCTTCGAATCGGTGTCTTCGTTCTTCGGCTCCTTTCATCAAGACGGCTACGAAAGTGCACTCATAAAGCTGCATCGAATTCAAGACGCTTTGGAACTCGCAAAACTGAAGCGAGAGAAATGGTACGCCTTCCAGAAGGTGCGGATTCCCTTGATGATGAGGCTACATGAAGCACAGCTGGGTAACCGCTGCTACACGATCAACTTCTCTGGGAAGCCGCAGCCGTTTGTCGAGCAACCCGGGTGCCCTAACGTCAGACCCGATTTTAAGTACGTTCGCAAAGATAGTTATTCGGGAGCGCCGCGCACGCAGATCCAAGAGTTTGCCCTCTACTGGGATGAAGCCGCTAAATCCTATGGCGTACCTGAACCCACGCTGTCATCGGATGAATTGTCATTTGGGGTGCGATGCGCGTACCAGGGGCCCCTGGGCGGATTCCAACCGTATCCAGCGCAGAACGCGGGCCCTTCTGCGGTATGGGCGGGGCCGGGAGAAACCTGCGGAGATGAGCGCGGCTTTGGTGGATCGCCGCTTCTGATCGAATTTTCGATGAAGCTTGAAGGAACACTGGCTCCATATTTCGACCTAAAATTTAGATGTTACAGCTCGGGATGGGGCGACTCTTTCGAGAGCGGAGCGACCTGCCGGGGCGTGGGTGACTGGATTTCTCAGATAGAAATACGGTTGGAGTCTCGAGGTCTTGAGGGTGCCGGGGCCAAGTGAGGACATGACCGAGTGCCTTAGCTTTGTAATTGGATCATCCGGGGTCTCTCCAGCGAGACCAGCCATCGCTAAATCCATCGGCGCGCTCCCAGTAGTGTCACCCGCGAGAATGAAGGAACCGCCTTACGATCCTCAGGGGCCGATTTGGCGTCTGACTGAAACCGCCCAGCCGCGGGCCGCGTAGCCAAGAGAGCCCACACGTCGAAATCGCGTGCCTTCATATCTCTCCGCACACCTTGTAATACCCAGCGTGCGACAACTGCAGCGTACGAAGCAATGGAAACTGTTCAGAGATCGCGTTGCTCGCCATGCGACCGCACGCCACGACCTTGGCTCGCACCTCGGTCATGAACTCGTCGATTGACATGATCGCGCCCCCGGCAATGCTGTCTCTGCCCTTCGGCTTCGAGACGAAGATCGCAATCTGAGTGAGGCAAATCTCCGGGGGCAGCCAGGAGAACATTTCCTGCAGAATGTACTTGCGGCCCGCGTTGAACTTTTTTAAGTAGCGCGCTTCACGCTTGTCCCAGCTCAACGCATCGATCGAGGGCTCGTAATGGATGAGCTTCTGATCCTTCGGATGGTAGCCCACGATGTCGAGCTCCATCTCCCAGCCCCCGTGCGCCAAGCGACCAACCTTCGTGTTTCGGCGGACAAGATAGCCCTGCCATTCCAGGTACTCGGCGACCAACGATTCGAGATGAGACATGCGCGCCCTCTGTTCCGGTGACAGCGTTAGTGATACGACGCCGGGGCACCCGCTTGTCGTGCACCCGGCATTCCAGCTTTGTCGAGGAGTGGGCGGCTCGCTCCCTTATCATCACCCTCGACTACGTTTCGCTGATTCCCAGATTGCCCGCCAGTTCGCGGCGTTTGCAGTTCTTCTGCGACGCCACGACCAAGAGCCCTTCATCACAGGAATCGATTTGATCGTACTCGCTCCTGACTGGGCACGAAGCAGACATGGCAGGATCATGAGACCTGCTCGACGATGCGCGCGATTTTTTCGCTATCGGACAACTGGATGCTGACCGGGCGAGTCTCCGTGGGCTTGCTCAGTATCAATGAACGAGCCACCAGGGCCCGCGCCAGGTCGTTCTCGTTCCATGTGACCTGCAACTTGTCGAGCAACAAGCGGGCCAACTGGTAGCGGAACAGGAACGCGCGAACCGCCCGGGGGCCCAGGTGGTTCCGTATCTGTGAGCTTTCCTCCATTGCGGCTTGGATGGCATCCACTTCGTCATCCTCAAGCGTGCGTGCGGGATTCGCCTCCGACGCGGCAGGTGAACTGTCCTGTCGATCTCCCAGAAACTGTCTGATCAACCTCACCGCCTGATCCATGCTTTCTATCATCGGCGTAGCTTTCTGGCGAAACGCTTCGATGGCGTGCGCGTCTTTGCGCCTCTCCTCATCCGTTGCGGGCCGAAAATCCGGCTCGTCCCGCTCCTTGTAGGTCTCTATGCCCTTGACCATACCGGTTTGAACGAGCACCTTCTTGCGACCGGCGGCAACGCGATCGATTGGCTGACGATTGGCCCGTTGTTCCAGGCTCGTCTTCGTTGCTTCAAGCGCCTCGACTTCTTTGAGCAATGCAGCTCGGCGCCCGGAAAACCTCTCGATCAACTCCCTCAGCTCTGGCTTTGACAAGGGCGGCAAGCGCAAATGCGCCGTGAACAATTTCTCCAGGCTTTCGGCGACGAGATACTGCGGGTCATCGAACGGCGCGCTACCGCTGGCCCGCCCGGATCGCATGAGCGCACGGTATTTCATTAGAATCGCGCGCCTCAACACGTCCTCCTCGACCAGCATTACCACTTGCACGCGACAACTGATCTCGGGGTCCTCGATCAACAACTTGATCGACTCCATGACCGAGAGCAGATGCTCCGGCTTGCAGCGATCGAGATCATCGATGACCAATAGCACGCGGGACACCGTTGAGCGCCCTGAGGTGAGCCATGCAATTACAACCATAGCGACGATCAACAAGATCGCTGTGGCAGCGATAGCAAACGTTTGGCTGCTGGCCACGGTCAACCCAAGGACGGGCGCAGCAGTCAGTCTTCTCCAAGTGCCGTAGATGAGTACGGCAGTGGTGAGCCAGTAGACCCAAAGCGCTCTCTTGCCGAATCCTGGACTCTGCACCCAGCCTTGCAATAGCGCCTGCAAGTCCGCGCCAATCGTGGCCTGTAAGCCCAGCTTTTCTGTGTGACGAGTGGCGCTCAGATAATCTTTGCTCAGGCGTGCGGTCGTGCGGCTGACGCCACGCCAGACACTGATCAACCAGATGAATCCGGCGAGCCCAGCGATGGGCAGCAAGGCGGCGAACGTCCCGAGGGCCGCCGTAACGGCCGTACCTAGTGGAATCATCGACAGAGCGAACATGGCATAGGCAAGCAACGGCGTGACAATCCCATGCTTGGCGACGCCGGTGCGGAATATGTTGGGCAAACTTCCCCACCAGCCTCCCCCGAACGCTACCTTGGCGAATTCCTCATATAAATAGACCCAGACCTCCGGCGTACTCGGATACTTCCACGCACTGAAGCGAATCGTCCGATAGCTAGGTTTGAGTTGTTCGATCGCCCTGCGAACGCGATCGAGTAGAACGGTCTTGCCGCGGCCCCAGCGGCCGTAGACAGCAAAGCAGAACTCCTTATCGTCGGCCTCGGAGAACAGCTTGGCGAGTACCGCGGCGTAGTCGTGAACGTTCAGGCACAACTGATCGTCACTGGCTTCTCGCGATGTATCCAGACGACCGCCGATGCGGCGTTCTCGACCGCTGCGTTCACGATCCAAGCTCGCGATGTGAGCAGCGTCTTCGTCTGCGTAGCTGGTGAGATGCTCGCGATACACTTGCTCGATCGCCGCGAGATCGATGTCCAGCTTCTCGATAACTCCGGTGTCGACTGTCTTGAAGTGCTCAAGGAGTGCACCAAACAGATGTCGGAGCGCGAACGTCTTCCCGCCCGACAGTTTCACGCTCAGTTGCCGGGCAGCCTCCATCACGGCTATCAGTTCCTGCGATGGCCCAAGAGCCACGGCCTGTTGGCTGCGAGGCAAGTCCGAGAGATATGAGGTCCAAAGCGAATCGATCTTCTCGGGGGAAAGCTCAAGTCGTTGCGCCACTGCGGCGGGCAACGATCTCTGCATGAACCGCTCCTGCGCTTCGGTACCCCGAAGCAGGGCGGATAACAGAACGCTAATCGGCACGACACCCGTGGCCAGTCCTTCATCGGCGTAACCGGCGTGTACATCAAACGCTCGCCCCAGGATGTGCTGCACGCCATCACTGACGCCGTAGGTGCGGACGAAGCCTTCGAACATGGTGGCTTCGGCACCTTGCATCCTGATTCGGCGCGATGTTCCCAGTGACGTTTCTAATGCTTCTTCGGATTGCATGAGCCCATCCCCGTTTACACAGCTACGAATCGTAACTTGTTACGATTCGTGCCTCCGTCGATGACGCGCGTCACCGCGCCTGATAAGACAGGACCGGGCAGCAGTCCAAACCCGGGATTCCAGACTTGTGCCGTAGGTTCGTGCCGCAAACTCCCCAGCGTCAGCCCGACTCGGTCAGCCAGACGAACTTCGCCCGCTTCGCCGGCCCGCGACTCAGGCTGCTACGGCCGATGAGCTTCGCTTCAAATTCAAAGTGCTCGTTGACCTTCACGACGAGGAGCTTGTTGAAGCGGCCGACACGCTTGACGTGAATGCAGTTGACCTTCTTCTCCGGCGAGATCGTCTTCACCTCGACGAAGTCATTGCCAATCTTGCCGTCTGAACCCTCGGCATGGGCACGATGGCGCTTCAGGCCAAAACGGACCTCCGCGAACAACTCGCCGAGCTCTCCCCATATCTGCAGATAGTTCCGAGTGATGGCGTGGTACTCAGCGGCGCTGGCGCAAAGGTCTTCAAATATCCGGACGACCCGGACATCGGCAAGCGGATAGTCGCGCCGCAACTCCTGATCATCGAGCTGCTGATTGATCCACTCCCAACTCATCCACTCGCCGTCATCCCAAATGCCATCGGACAGCTCAGGATAGTCGCGATCTGTCATCGAGCAGCGCATGGTTCGGTCTCCCGTCATGGGCGTCCGTTGACTGCATGAACCGCGCCCAGCACAGCGGGGAGGATCAACTCCACCAACTTTCCCGGCCAGGCCAATGAGTCTCTTGCATTGTTCTTAAACGGCGGCCCTGTCGGCTGCGCTTACAACTAGCGCTTGCCCAAACGACCGCCTATATTTTATCAGCATTTTTTCTGACAGAAAGATTTGCCTTTGGCGACTATCGGACACCCATCCTCGAATCTCACAGATCCAGTTGTTTGGCCATTTACTTAATGCGGGCTTGCGCTCTGGACGAGTCACAGTGTGACACTTCGCGAACTTCCACACGATGACCACTACATCGGCTACGCCCTCAATGAGTCGGGCCAGCTGGTGCATGTTGATTCCGTGCCGCGTGGCCGGGCCTGCGGTTGCCACTGCGTCAGTTGCGCCGAACCTCTCATCGCCAAACAGGGCGACATCCGCGCTCATCATCTTGCCCACGCCCAGCAGAACCAGCGCACCGGGGCGCGCTCGAAACGCTCCTGCATCGGCGCCAAGGAAATTCCTAGTGTTTTTGTCCCGGATTACACATGGCGTGGCGAGCGATCGATTGGGGATCATTCGGTTAAACTGGAACAGACGATCGTCGCAGGAGGGAGTGCGCGCTTGTCACAAGTTTCGATCGAACCGCACTGTTTCGACGGAATCATCCCGGGTGTCGTGTTTACGACCCAGGCGCGTGACGGCTCCGCCCGCACAGTTCTGCTCGAGGTCGCCGTTCACCACGTAGTGGATAGCGAGAAGCGGAACCGCATTCGCAAACTGGGCTTGCCTGTGCTTGAACTGACACTCAATCCAAGACACGCTCGAATGGAACGTTCTGCACTCGAAGATTTCATCCTGAAAGGTGCGGACGGAAAACGTTGGCTCTTCCATCCGCGTCAAGGAGTGTGAACGGCGTTTTGAAGAACTCTATCGTCGAGAAGGAGAATCCTATCTACAGTGGGAAGGCGAGCGCCCTAAGGCAGACCGGGAGCATGTCAATCGCTTGCGCCGAGCGTTGAGTTCCAACCCCAACAGTGAAAAGAACCCCATGGCAGAGTTCTTCGCTCGTCAAGGCCGTTATCCGACCTTGTCCGAAACCTCGGATGTGTTCACGGAATCGATCGCCAAGCGCAAGTCGCAGAAGCGCTGATCCAGCAACCTGCGGTCGCAAGTAGCTGGGAGGGACATGCCGCCCGCCTGTGCTATCACCTAGCAAATACCTCCTATTAATTCACCGCAAGTCGGTCAGCAACAACAGCGGAGCCACGACTACTAGTCGGACATGTTGTACCAATTAATGATCCAACATACTCGACAGAGATGATAGACGACCTGAACATACGGGTTGTTGGTAAACCCGCGAGGCGCGCCGTTATCATCCGCTATCGAGGCAAAGAGTGGCATCTCACCCTGGCATCGCGGGCACATTCGCTTGGAAACCTCTGCTTGCATCGACCTGGAATCCCGCCCAATTGGTGCTGAGGCCTATCCAAATCGCAACCCGCATACGCCGACTCCGATTCCAGCCTTGTCTCGCGATCATTGAGCTCCGATATGGTTTTCTGCTCACTCTCAGTGATCGGCACCAAGTTCATTGTCACTGGGGCAAAACTGTCGGGATAGTCCTTGCTAGGAAACTTGGTGTACAGCGTGGTTCCGGCCTCATATGCCAGGATCTCGATCTCCCTTTGATCGACGCGGTAAGTGAACTCCCCGCGATGGATGTCGCATGTCCAACTGTATAGAAGCGGGAGGCCTTCGAACTCTGCGGTTTGCAGATACAGGCGTTCATCAGTCGTACGAATGAGTGCCAGCTGAAGTAATCGCCGCCCGGAGTTCGGCGATAGCGCCCGCCAAGCATTGATGTCTACCCAGGATGTGCGGCCCGCCGGCTGCGGGCACCAGGAAGTAGCCCTCCGATGGGCAGGACGATATCTGGTCTGCATCAGTCCTCATCGTAGCGATCGCGCACGACGTGAAGAGGTGGCGCTAAGGCACACCATAGATGTTTCGCAGGAGCGTCCTTCTGAGGACGGGCAAGAGTGTGACGTGCATCTTCGTGCCATCCTCTTTGGTCTCACGGCTGTCTATTGCGTAGCCCGCGGTCAACTCGTTTGCACGCTCAAAATAGAAGAATTGACTGTGGAATCCCTCCATGTGCGAAGCCGTCTCGACGAAGCAGATTGACTTGCGGCATTCCAGGTTGCGGATGGTATAAGTCACCGGGCGGGGCCTGGCCGTCCCAGGTTCCAGCATCACGAGGTCACGGATAGCGCGCTCGCTCAAGCTCGCCCAGGGCTCTTCTCTCGGCTCTCCGGCCATCTTTTCAAGCAACGCTTTATTCGGCCCGCATGCGCGACTGGGTGACTTTGCGCAGTCGGAAAGTATGGACTCGGATACGGGGAACGGGATTCCCACGACGCTGTCATCGACTGATCTCGACTCTGAAGCCGCATCCAAGTTTTTCGTTTCCCGATTATCTGCCCAGATTTGCTTTGATTTTTGTTCGTGCGAGGCAGAGTGATCTCTCACTCGCTCGTCGGCTTGAACGGCACGCGCCTCATGTAAATCGTTTTGCATCGTCGGTTGCTGACTGGGCATTGAGTCAGACGATACTGAGCGCGGATTCCCTGGTGCAGCCGGACAAGTGCTCGCTGCCGTCGTTGCCACAGTTGAGGCTGAACCAAGCGAACTAGCGCGCTCATCGCGCGTACATCCATGCCGCCACCCGATGCCAAGTGCAAGCACACCTATCATCACTACAAGGAGGGTCGACCTGCTCATAGTCATAGTTGATCTCACGTAGCCCGTTCCGTTCGCGCGGACATATATCTCACAGTGGCGTCCTTGCCCCGCATCGACCAGTCCGCGGTCGGAGGCACAAACCAACGGCTGATATGGGCGACTACACCGAAGGACTGCGCTCGATCCCTGACGTCAGCGGCTTGTGCCGCCGGCGCCCGGGCGCTTAGGGGAACGCTTAGTGATCTCGGGGCTCGCAAATACAACAAGTACCTGCCAGTTCTGACTCGATTCATCTTTGTCTGGGACCAGGCCCACGGTTACTTCAAGTCGTGTCGTCTTCCAGGTTGTCAGATAGCCCGGCTCGACGATGGCCCGCGGGTCCACGAGGGCCTCGCCATACTGCCAAGGTGAGCTGTCGAGCCATGGCACACCATAGGTGGCGACAAGGTGATCATAAACAGCGTGCAACGTCTCAACAGCAGGCTCTCAGGTTTGCCACGGCAAGAGGTAGTTTCCAATGACTAACTTGCCACTCTTGCAGAGATATAAGACGTGAACATCACGGCCCAACCAGTCCGCCTTGAACCCCTGTTTGTTCGGCCCATCGCCTTTCCAGCGTATAGGAACCCCTCCCAATGCCGCTTCGCGTTCCGATAGCGAAGCGCACGAATCTCCAAAATCTGAAAAGCGGAAATCCGCAGCCTCAAGCTGGATCGGTACCAGGAGCGCGACAACGAGTACCCAACGCATACGTTTCCTTCGCCGAGCTAACATCTACTGCGGTCGTCTTATACCTCCTAAGCGGGCGTAAGCAACGCACCCTAAGTAGTCCCGCCCGATTTGCTTTGCTCGGCGGGCAGCGACTCTCGCGCTAACGCGAGCGGCGCTGGAGATACCGAGCGACGCGAATACGCGTCCTGACCGCAGGAATAGACAAGCCCTCCCCTGAGGTGGCGAGCCATGCCCTTCAGGCATTCATCGCCCATGAAGCAGACACGTGTCGGGCCGGGCGTTGGAAGGGAAGAACAGAAAGTGAATGATTCGCCGCACTCAGCGCTCTCGCGGGGCGTGCGATGCACCCTGAGGCGAGTCGCGATTGCAGGCGCAGGCCACTTTAACGTCGATGGTCAGGCGCTAAGGCGTCAGCAACCGAAGGTAGGCGCGGGTCTGCAGGCAGCGGCGGCGCGGGCGGTGCCGCTTGCGGTAACGCGTCATCGCCGCTAGGCGACACGAGCCATACCGTGGCGAGCAGCGGCACGATGCAGATCAGGGCCAGCAGGAGGATCTGCTTTCGGGCGCTGAGCGTGAGCGCCGGATTGCCCGCCTCGCGGACGATCACCGAGATTGCCCGGTAGAATCCGAGGATCGCCAAGGCGGCGACTGCCCATTTACCGAACGCGTACAACGAGAACATCGCAGCAGACCCCCAAAGCATTCCGCCCAGATTGCTCTGGAGTCGCTGCGCCGTCCCCGTACGCAGCCCGCGGAACACCTCGTGAAATGGTCAGCTACGCTGTCATTCGAGTATCGGAGAGGCGGGGACCCTCTCCCTTCGCAAGAACGAGGACGCTGAATCGTCCTCTCGTGCGGCTATGAGTTTTGCTTTGCTATGAGTCTTGAGGCGGTGTGACGCCCATTACGGATTTCGGTCGGCAACGCCAAACCGACAAGGGATACGTTACGACCCTGCGGCATGGGTGTCAAACCATGCGTGTTTCTTCGAGGAAACATTCCCAAGGTGGCGCGAGCCTCGCGGTCACAACGACTTGGTGAAAAACTTGCCATTGTCACTGGCGCTCATGACGCGCAGCCGAGCAGACGCTGCGACCGCCCGCTACGATCGAGACCCCAGACGGGTGCTGGCGCCGCGGCCTCGGTTGAATACAGGATCACGGCAGGCGCCGAGACAACGCCGAGGATGTCGTCACCCTTGCAAAAACCAAGCGGCAAAATACCCTGCGCCCGCGGACTCACTTCTTCCAATGTCCTCGCCCCCTGGCTGCACCTCCAGCAGCTCTATCGGCTGGTGACCGAGAGCCCCGAGCTGCACGCGAACACGTTGCACGTCTCCACCGCTCATCCTCCAGAGGATTTCGGAGTGTCAGTTGCAACGGCAAGGGCAGCGCAAACGTGGGATCCACAGGTTCAACTGCGCGACCGGTACGCGGATCACGCGGCCACCGATGCGGCAGCGTCTCGTGTTGTGGCGCCCGAATCTGCGCATGAATGATGGGCCACATCACACGAACGCAGGTCCGAGAGAAGACATTGCGTCCGTGAATACGCTCAACACACCAGCGAAGGAGCCTTGCATAGGGACGAAACCACGGTATTCGGGCCACTGCAGCAAACGCACGATAGAGATGTTGGATGTGAAGCATGTGCCGCCCCACATCACCCTGTGACTCGGCATCCCGAACCAGACCAAGGATCACAGTGAAGCCATCCAAGTCTCCTCGTTGCCACACCGTAGAGGTATCTTCACGCGGCAACGGCGGCGCCCAACGTAATACCTGTTCGTCTCCGAACAACCAGAAGGGCAGCCTGCGCGGATTCTGATAGCGGCGCAGCAATGAGCGGACCTTCCGTGAGCTAACTTCCGGATAACGCAGCAGCTGAAATACCGGATGAAGATATAGCTCACGCATTCCCGGAATCATCCGATCGAGCCGGCTCGCGTTTCGCATGCTGATGGCGACGTCGCCCATGAGCCATCTCGTCGTGAGATTGGATTTCTCCGCACGGCCATAGTCAACATACTTCTGTGCGAAATCCCCCAAACTTAATCCAGACTTCTGCAGCCCATACTGCACGGTCACCATGCTGCGGAGGATGTCGGCCGTATCGCGGTTGCTCCGTCGCGTCCCCGTCAGTTGCATGCAGAGCTCATCAATGGTGAGTTTCATCGGGCGCAGGATAGGGGTGGGGCCAGCCCTCGGAAAGGGTCAAGTTCTACCCGATCGTCCGCGGTTTTCTTGACCCTGATCGGCTGACACTTGGCCAGCCCGACAACCTCTGTATCGTGTATGCGGTGGCGGCAGGATTGGAAATATCTGCGGTAGCACCGGACCGACCTCAGTTGCACACGCCCCGACTCATCGCGCCGCTCGCCACCTTGGCCCACCCACCCTGCCGTCACAGTGGCCTCTCAGGCAGGGCGCCGCGATTTCCCACGCCCGTTCGCGGCCTCAACGTGACCCTCGGCAGAACCGATTGACGGCGTCGCTTTCCGTCATAGAGTGGCACCGGCAGGAGGGCGGTCATAAATCCTTTAAGGAACATTGCATGTTTACGAAGGTATCTTGTGATCCTGGCAGGTCCGTTCACGCACCTGCGATCCGACAGTCGTCGGCTGATCGACAAGACTGGGGGGGATCCCCCGTTAGCACCTGAGCGCCCCAGCCGATAAGGTTGTGGGGTGCTTTTTTGATGCGGGGCAAACGCGCGGCACTGACCGGTCTCTCTGCGGGCACGTTTGTGTCCGGGCGAGTTCGCCGATCATGTTCACACCGGATGCATCGAGAAAGTGGCAGCCATTGATGCCGTAACTATCATCGTGGGGCGTGTCGCGGCGGATTTCCATGTTCACACCGGATGATTTCGAAAGCATCTTGACGGGGCTCTCTGCAGCCCTCGGCACCGCCTGGGCGTCGAAACTCTGCAAGGTGCTTAAACGCATCATCAAAAAAAATGGTTGGGTGAGGAGCCTGATCCTCAAAAAAAACGGCCGGACAAGTACTTTACTACTTACTTGCAAGACGAACGAGCCCAAAAAAAACGCGGAAAGGTACCAATTGGTAGCGAAAATCAGATCAAGGGATATGCGCCGCTCCGCGACCTCGGGTCCATTCATGCATGGGTGGCGGGCGATGACACCGCACCGGAGCGATGCAGCTCTGCAATGCTGATCGCAGGTACGCGCATGCGCGGACAACCTAAGCTGCGCTCAGCCATGTCGCACGTCGACAGTGGCCGCAGGCTGTGGCGGCGATCCAGTCGCGCTATACCGCGATGAGCATGGATGGCCTCCTCTGAAAGGGGAGATCTACACCTTCGACGGTAAGCCGTGGCGAGGTGTCGACCTCACGAAATTGGCTACGAGATGGGATGACCATCAACCGATCGCCAAGCCGGAATACGACTGAGCTCGTCGGGGTCGTAACTCAATTCCGGCGCGTGACCGCTCCTGGCCGGGAGCTGACTTCCAGTGTCGATCTGCCGCCGGGTCGATAGTTGTGCAGCGATCTGATGGCCGCGTTGCCTAGATCGGCACCGGAAAGATCGAAATCGGAATCGACCTTGCACTCGTACTCTCCACCGTCAGTCTGGTCTCACCTTCATTCGTTAGCGACTGGGTCCCGGGGTGCTCCGTTCCGGGCCTTTGAGCATCTAGCCACGGCGGCGCCGGATACGCGCCGCAAGCCGCGAGCGCGACGCGACCCATGTTCCCCGCACTTTGAAGAACTACGCGGCTCTTCGTGAAAGCCATCAGGAGGTGGAAACCTTAGCGTAGCCCAAGTTGGCCATCAGGTCGGTGCGAGGCCGGAGCGCCACCTAGAGACAGAGTGCGACTGGATGCGACTATGGGCCAGCGAGGCAGTTGTCGCAGAGCGCTATACTGCTGGTTGTGAGCTGGGACGGCGATCGGCCGGCGGGACGACTATGCCGGTGTCCGAGAGTGATCATGGGTCGGGACGCTCGTTCCGCACCCCGCTCTCGCGAAGCCATCTTGTATCAGATCGGGACATGGAAGATTCGTCTGTCGTGACGCGAGCACATCGCGGGAAGTATCATGCGTTGCGTCTCGGGAGGCCCGGTATCCGCAACCAAGTACTAGTGGCAGCTCTAGTGGCAGCTAAGGGGTTTCGAGGGGAGGTGAGGGGATAACGGTCTCTCGCAGCCAAGTGGATAACCTCCGGATTGTCCACGGAATCAGGGCCTTTAGCGCGTCGCCCAGTGATAAGGCCGCGGATTTTGATCCCGCCATTCGGAGGTTCGAATCCTTCCGCCCCAGCCAATCAACTCTAAGTCGATTTCCGCTGTTCGAACAAAAACCTAAGACTCGTATCGTCGCGTCGTCGATCGCGAACGACATCTCCTCCGGCTCCTCTATTGCTCTCCGT
Organism: Pseudomonadota bacterium; assembly: GCA_023391815.1. GTDB lineage: Bacteria > Pseudomonadota > Gammaproteobacteria > Steroidobacterales > Steroidobacteraceae > Steroidobacter. Next base: position 171 of record JAEWAF010000125.1, on the reverse strand, counting down.
ACTGGCTGAACTACTGCCAGATCCTTGGGTGTCGATGTTGAGCTGCGACCACCTCGGCCAATCGCGAATACACGATCGCCTCGAAGGGCCAACCTGAGGAATACCGTGCGGACGCGGGACACACCTCAGCTGCAAGAAAAGCCGCAGCGGCCAGGGCGCCCCGGCGCCCGG
>JAEWAF010000094.1 GCA_023391815.1 Pseudomonadota bacterium | reverse complement strand
ATAGAGACGGCCGCGCTCGATGCGCGGGATAATGGACACAGCGATTACAGCACCTCATGAGTGCGGTTGTGGTCAGATCCGTCGTGGTGGTAACGACACCGCGGCGGCTCGCTCTTCGAACTCAGTCGTTCGCGATCAGGCGGGTTGGGTCAGGGAATTGGCCAACGGATGACGAACGCAGCTGTCGCCACGTGCGGCGAATCATGGACTTGCATGGGTTTTCTCCTGCAAAGAAGTTGATGAAGGCAGGAGCGGACGACTTTGTACCCTTAGCTGTACCCTTGAGAGATACCGCCAAAAGACCGTCGTTCTAAGTCGTTGAATTGATTGGTCGGGACGGCGAGATTCGAACTCGCGACCCCTTGCACCCCATGCAAGTGCGCTACCAGGCTGCGCCACGTCCCGACACTGAAATCGATGCTACACGGCCGCTAACTTCGCCACAACTTTCGAGCGTAAGCCATTGTTGCGGGACAAGTTCCGTGATGGGCAACGGCGCTGGCGATCGCCAGGAGCCGCCCTGCGGCGCGCGATATTACACTTTTTTGCGCCGGCGGTGGCCAATCGTTGCGACTGGAGACTAGAGCATCTTGCCGCGACACGCCCTGAACCGTGCCAACAGCTCCAGGTAGGTGCCTTCTTCCGTCGGCCCGACAGCCAGCCACTCGAGCGTCAAAGCGTCGAGCCCCTCCTCGGATTTGATGCCTTGGCCCATGCTCTGCATGAGGCGCTTCACTTGATACTCGCGACGGAGCGTCTGGTCGGCCGCGGGGGTGGGAGTATCGGTGAGGATCTCGGCGCGAACGCAGAGAGTTCGCAGCGCCTGCTCGTTCGCGACGATGTCTGCGCTGCCGGGTTGCACGAGAGCTTGCTTCAACACGTCCAAGCCACGCTTCGGCAGCTTGGCGGCGCTGGTGAGTTGAGTTTCGGCAACCTGCTTCATCGAATCGCGCTCGGCCTCATTTCGAACGACCGCCAGTCGATAAGCACGCACGGCGTTCGATGCCTCCAGCAGCGCGCTCCACCCCTGCTCGGCATCCCGGGCGTGTTGTTGAGCGACGGCTCTGTGACAACGCTCGAACGCACGCTCGAAACGTGATTGCAGTTGTCGCGCGTTGGCCTTGGGCAATTCCTCGATCGCATCGAAGGCGACGCGCAGCTCGGGCACTTTCTTGGCGCTCTCCAGCAGCTCCGGTCCCGACAGCTCAGCGATTTTCTCCAGCTCTTCGCACAAGCCGACCGCCTGCGACTTGTTGGCGTCCAGCGCCGCGTGCTGAGAGGCGAACTCCTGGTGTCGCTTCTGAAACAACGCGTCGCATTGTTTCCGGAATTCTTCCCACAGTTTGCGATCGTCCTCGCGCGACACCGGGCCGACGGCTTTCCACTTCTCCTGCAGCCGCTTGACCTCGTCGATGGCCTTGCGGGTTTCCGACGAACCGACCAGCGCGCGTGCACGTTCGATCAGAGATTTCTTTTCTTTTACGTTGCGGGCGTATTCGGCATCGATGCGACTCTGCAGAGTGGCCGTCAGCTCGTTGAAGCGGCCCTGCAGTTCTTCGGCGGCCGCGGGGTCCACGGGCGAGTGCTCTCGCCATAGTTGACGCGATTCGCGCACCGCCGTGATTACGTTCCGCCAATCGGGCTGCTCCCAATTGTGCTGAGCTTCGAACGCTGCGAGCCGCTCGAACAACAGGCCACGCTGACGCAGATTCTCTTCCTTCGCTCGATCCTGCGTTTCGAAGAATTCACGGCACGGCTGAAATGCTTTCTGCGCGGCTTCGTGGAAGCGTTGCCATTCCGCCTCGCCATTCTCGCCCGCGCCTTTGCTCAACGTACGCCACTGTTCTTGCAAATCCTTGATGTGCCCGGCAAGCGCGGTGGGATGCAGCGTCGCGCCGATCAGCGACTCCATGCGCTCGATGAGCTCGATACGCTTGGGCGCGACCGAGAAGCTCTTCCAATCCTTCAGCTCCTGCAGCTTCTCGTCGAGCTGTCGAAGCTGATTGGCGAGATGCGCCGGCAGCGGCGGAGCATGCGCCAGCTTCTCTTCGATTCCCCGACGCAGGCCCGCGGCCGTCTTGCTGCTGCCGGCAGCGAGGGCCCCGTGAGCCTTGCGAACCAATCCACCGATCTGCCGTAAAGCCTTGGCCTCAGCGTCGTGCTTCTCCGCTTCAGCCTGCCGCTCCGCTTGCTGAACTTGGGCGCGCTCGGCTGCGGCGGCCGCCGCGGCTTTCTCTTCCTGCTCGCGCTGGAGCTGGGCCTGAGTCGCCGCGTTGGCAGCAGCCAGCTGACGCGCAGCCTCAGCGGCAATGTGTCGCAAATGTTGAGCGATGACTTCTCGCGCACGGTCGATAGCCTGGCGAGCTTTCTCGGCGACATCCGGAGCTGCATGCTCGGCCACGGCATTCCAGCGACCCTCGAGCTGCTCCAGGGTCGGGGTGAACATCGGATCGTAGGGACGATGGCTGTGCTTCTCGATCGCGGCGGCCGTGGCCGCGACTTCGGCCTGCAGGTGTTCGACCTCGCGTTCCTGTGCCAGCAGCAAATCGCGCTTGTGGGTCAGGATCTTGTAGACGCTCTTGTCCTTGCCGCCGCGAGCATCCCGGATCAGCTGGCGAATCTGCGCCGGATCGTCGATGGCTTCCGCCGCCAGCTGCCTGATCTTTGTCGACGCGCCCTCGATCACCAGCCGGGCGATCGTCTGCGTATCCCCGGCCGCGATCGCCGCCTGCAGGCTCTGCTCTTCCTGCGCGGCGACCACAACGGTCTCCGGAGCGGGCGGCTCGGATGCCTTGGGCGCGACAGTCTCCGGCGGTTTCGCGGGAACTGAAGGCGCGGGCGGCTTGCGAAAGCGTGAGAACAACGACATCGATCGATCCTGACTCCCCTCCCCGGGCGCCTACTCTAGCGGATTTCGAGGGGCCGGAGCGTGCTTCCTGGTCGCCGCGCCCGGTTAGAATCGGCGCATGGGACATCAGATCGAGCTCAACGACACGCTCAAGCTCAAGCGTGGCGCCGGCTTTCCGGACGACGTTCGGGTCGGCGGCATTTATGACTTTTCGATCGCGGGCCGACGGCTCTACAACCTCAAGCCGACTCGGGTGCATCTGGTTGAAGAAATCGATGGCAAGTGGAATGTGCGGGGCCACGCGATGATCCTGCGCCAGACCATCGATGCGGAGCTCGAGCGCACGACAGGCCAGTTCGAAGTGACGCTGTTGTATCCGCCGGAGTACGCCCAGCTGGCGAATCGTTTCGACACGCCCGCCGGCAAAGGATACGACTCCGCGCTGTAGCCGGAATGCCGCCGCTCGTGTCTGGTTTTTTCGCCAGCACAACGTGCAGGAACTTTGGTTTGTAGAACACGTTGCGGTTGCATGACGAAGCGCGCACGACAATCGATCACGAGCACGTCGTGCGTTTGCTTGCGAAATGTGCAGTTCTTACGCAAATCGGTCTGGCGACGTCGTAAAGGTCGCCACGCGCTTCGCGTCCCTCCGCGTTTCTCGGCCATCGGCGAACAGCATCGCTCCCAAGATCGGCCGATGCTGAGCAACACCAGCTGTTCAGCGCTGCTGGCGCCAGGCGCTTCCGGCGCGTCCTGCCTGTCCTCTCCACCGTAGTACACGGCTCTCTCGCTCTCGACATTTCCTCTCTCGAGTCCAGAGGGTCCTGGCCATGCGCCCTGACGTCCAGTCAGCGGAGCACGCCAAGCACTTCCATTATCGTCCGGCGGTCGATGGACTGCGCGGCGTGGCGGTGCTGGCCGTGCTCGGCTTTCACGCTTTCCCGGAAACCGTCTCCGGAGGTTACGTCGGCGTCGACGTATTTTTTGTCATCTCGGGTTTTTTGATCACGAGCATCGTCGCGGGGCAGCTGTCGCACGCGGATTTTTCGTTCGCGGATTTCTATTGGCGACGCGTGCGGCGCTTGTTTCCTGCATTGATTCTGGTGCTGGCGACCACGCTCGCGCTCGGCTGGTTCGTGCTGTTGCCGAATGAGTTCAAAGAGCTCGGCAAGCATGCGACTGCGGCGGCCGCGTTCGTCGCGAACTTCGCGCTGTGGCGTGAAAGCGGCTACTTCGATACCGCAGCGGAGCTCAAGCCGCTGCTGCATTTGTGGTCGCTGGGAATCGAAGAACAATTTTATCTGGTGTGGCCCGCGATCCTGGTGTCGCTATGGAAGCGCAAGACAGCGCTGCCCCTCGTCCTCTCGATCCTGGTATGCGTCTCGTTTGCGTTGAGTGTGAGCCTGTCCCAGTCGAGACCTGTCGCAAATTTCTACTGGCCCGTGTCGCGCTTCTGGGAGTTGGGTGCCGGTTGTCTGTTGGCATTGGTCATGCAACACCGAGCACTACCAGCCCGATTCACTGAGCGCCGGCCTCCGGACATCGTTCGCAACTTGTCGCCGTTGTTCGGTTTGGCGTTGATTCTCACATCGATCGTGGCATTCGATATGAGCACGCCGTTTCCGAGTTGGCCGGCACTGCTGCCCGTAGCTGGCAGTCTTTTGATCCTGGCAACGCCCGGTGACACCTGGGTTCAGCGCCACGTGCTCGCGTCGCGTCCCCTGGTGCTGACCGGGCTGATCAGCTATGCGCTATATCTGTGGCATTGGCCGCTGTTGTCGTTCTTGAACATCCTGGAAGCCGGCCTGCCGCCGCCTGCGTTGCGTTGGCTGGCGTTGGTGTTGAGCTTCCTGCTTGCGTGGGTGACGTATCGATACATTGAAGTGCCGATCCGAAGACACAGGGAACCGCGATTCAATCTACGGCTGGCGGCCGGAGCCGCGCTCGCGGGTCTAGCGGGGATCGCGATCTACATGAGCGGCGGCTTTGCGCAGCGCTTCGATACGGAGGTACAGGCCCTGCGTCCGGGTCCGAGGCGCGATGCTTTGTGTCCGACACGATTCGACGCCAACGCGCCAATCAACTATTGCCGCACGACCAGTGACCAGCCACCGTCCATTCTGTTCGTCGGCGATTCGAGGGCACACGCCATCTACGAAGTAGCAGCGCCTCTCCTTGCGCAAAAACACTCGGTCATGCTGCTCGGCCGCGGCGGCTGCCCGCCGATGCTGAACGTCCATCTCAGCGGCTACGACCCGAATGAAAAAGAATGTCAGCAGGTGTGGCGCACCTTCATCCAGTACGTGCATCGAACCAAGCCGAAAGTCGTCGTGGTGATCGGTAACGACTCTTCCCTGATCAACAATCCGAAGATCCATCTGATTCGCGACGGCGCGACGGCTGCCGAGCCCAAAGAAGTCATCTTCGAGTATGGTCTGCGCAGCCTGTTGGGCGAGCTCACGCGATTCTCCCGAGTGATCTATCTCGGTGAGATTCCCGCCTTCTCGACCGCCCCTTCCTGCTTTCTGCGCGCCTTCAGATTACCCACGACGCAGTGCTCTCCGGAACGCGATCGCGAGCAGGTCGAGCACGCCATGGCGCCGTACAACCGCGTGCTCGAGCGAATCCAGGCAGCATTCCCGCAGGTGCAGTTGGTCAACGCGATGTCTGTGCTGTGCGCGAGCAAGGTTTGCTCGCAACGCCCGCCCGGCAAGCCCATCTTGTACAGCGATGCGGTTCACCTGAGCCCGGCGGGCGCCCGGCTGCTGGTCGAAGACTCCGGACTGACGAAGCTCATCTCGCGAGAGGTTCTGAGCCCGGATTCCGGCTAGAGGCGCTGCCTGTAGATTCACGGAACCAAAGTCCATCCGGTCGGCGTTTATGGATCCGAGCAGGGGCGACAAACGCTCTGAAGTCGCGCTCGCATCACCAGGACGAAGACCAAGATGTTGCGAAGAATCGCGGCAGTCACCCTGCCTGCGCTCGGCGCCGCCGCGCTGCATTGGCCCTCGATGGCCAATGCCCAGCAGACCTATCCCGATTTTCGAGAAGTCGACTTCTTCTATTCGCAGCGGCCCGAGCAGTTTCAACAGCTGTGGCAGGCGGCGCGAACCGGGACGGTACGCATCGCCGTGCTCGGCGATTCACAGGAGACGAGTCCGGGTTCGCACGGGTTTCAATACATTCCGTTATTGAACCACGAAATGTGGAAGCGCTTCGGCAACTCGCCGGAGACGCCCGTGGTCGGATGTATCTATTCGGGCAACTAAGCTGCTCTCGTTCGCTTCGGTGACGGGCGCGTTCGGTTCGCTGACCTTGCCCACGCTTCCCTCGGGTTTGTCCTGGAACACGAGCGAGCTCTACACGACCGGTACGATCGGCGTCGAGCAAACGCCCACGCCTCCGACTACGCCGAGCCCGCCACCGACATCCGATCCTCCCGCCCCGCCTGCCCCTCCCACAACTTCCGATCCACCGACCACACCCGCGCCACCTGCCACGGGAGATGCAAGCAACGGCGTTGTTCAGAGCCCGAATGGCGGCAGTCACGGCGGTGGAAGTGCGGACCTTGTTTCCTTACTCCTGCTGAGCCTCGCACTACTCAGCTCAGCCACAAGGCAGCGCGCCCCATAGTCAATACACTTCCGGAACCAGCATTTGCGGCGGGACCGCCTGCCGGGAATAGTGTTCGTGGCGCTCACGCTGCGGCAACGTCACCGAGGATTTCTGCACTTCCTCGTAGGGGAACTGTTTCAACAAGTGATCGATGCAGTTCAATCGCGCGCGCTTCTTGTCGACGGCTTGCACGACCCACCAGCGGGCCTCGGGAATGTGCGAGCGTTCGAGCATGATCTCTTTCGCCTTGGTGTAATCCTCCCAACGGCGCCGGGACTCCAGATCCATCGGGCTGAGCTTCCATTGTTTGAGCGGATCGTGAATTCGCCCGAGGAATCGCAAGTGCTGCTCCTCATCGGTGATGGAGAACCAATACTTCAATAGATGAATGCCCGAGCGCACCAGCATGCGCTCGAACTCCGGCACGGAACGAAAGAACTCTTCGTATTCTTCCGACGTGCAAAAGCCCATGACGCGCTCGACGCCGGCACGGTTGTACCAGCTGCGATCGAATAGAACGATTTCACCCGCGGCCGGCAGGTGCGCCACATAGCGCTGGAAATACCACTGCGTGCGCTCGCGATCGTTCGGTGCCGGCAGCGCCACCACACGACAGACACGAGGGTTGAGCCGTTGCGTGATGCGCTTGATCGCGCCGCCCTTGCCGGCGGCATCCCGGCCCTCGAACAGGATGACGATCTTCTGTCCGCTCGCGACCACCCAGTCCTGCAGCTTCACCAGCTCCGCTTGCAACCGCAGGAGCTGACGGAAGTACTGGCGCCGATATTCCTTCTCCGCCTCGACGTCCGCCGGCCCGGGCGCCTCGGGCAAGGGATGATGGTCCTCGATCTCCATCTCCAGCTCTTCATCATAGCTGTCGGCAAGGTCCCGGCCGATGCGCAAAATCAATTCATCGTGGTCGAGCCGTGGCAGTTCGTTCATGGCGAATCTCACTTGCGCAAATCAGTGGAAACAGTACCAGGATACGTCCTGAACGATATCGTGCACGCGACAGTGACGCGATTGACTCGTTCGCGAGCCCTGACGCACGATGCCGGCATGAAGCTCAATCTCGATCTGGATCTGCTCCGGACACTGGTGGCGTTCGCCGATTCAGGCAGCTTCAAGGGAGCGGCGCAACTGGTATTCCGCTCCCCGCCCGCGGTCAGCATGCAGATGCGCCGGCTGGAAGAGCTGGTCGGACATGCGCTGTTCACCCGACGGGGCCGCGATACAGTGTTCACCGACAAGGGCGAGCACCTTGCACAGCAGGCGCGCCAGATTCTCGCCTTGCACGACAAGCTCGTCACCACCTGGCGTGGTAGCGATGCCGGCGGACGCGTCGTACTCGGCTTGCCGGACGACTATGCCGCCCTACTGCTGCCGGACATTTTCGCCGAGCTCGCCAAGAACTGGCCGGGCGCGAACGTTGAAGTCATCGTGAACACGACGCCCATTCTCATCGAGCAGCTCGACAACGGCCAACTCGATCTGGCCATCCTCGCAACTCAAGCTCCCAAACGCACCGATGTGGTGCTCAGAACGGAACAAGTGGTCTGGACCAGCTCACCGGCGCATGAGGCGCATCGGCAGCGACCCTTGCCGCTCGCAGTTTTCTCGGACGAGTCGCCGGTGTATCGCGCAACCATCGCGGCGTTACGCGACAGCGTTCGCGAGCGCGGTGAAGCGCTCGACTTTCATATCAGCGTGAAGAGCAAGAGCTGGACGGTGTTGGTGGCCGCAGCGAAAGCGGGCTTCGCTGTGACAACCATGGCCAAGTGCGTCGTGCCGCCGGGCCTGCGCATCTTGACCACGGACGACGGCTTTCCGGAGCTCGGCAAGATTCACATCGTCATGCGTGGCACGCCGGACACACAGTCCATCGCCACGTCGCATCTGGCGGAGCGGATTCTCGAAGCGTTCCGAATGCATCCACCCGCTGCCGCCTCAGCTGCCGAATAGCTTGGTGACGAACGCACTCGCCTTCAGACCGGAGCCGGACAACAACGCGACCGTCGTTTCACCCGAATCGATTCTGCCGCTCGCGTACAGCTGATCCAAGGACGCGCCGACGATGGCCGAGGTCGGCTCGACAAACAATCCCATGCCCGCTAGTCGATGCAGGGCTTCGATGATCTCGTCCTCACCGACGCTGACGATGCCACCGCCACCACGGCGTAAGGCCGACAGCACTTCTTTGAGCCGCACGGGTTTGCGAATCGACGCGCCTTCCGCGATGGTCGTGCTGAATTCGGTGGGCACGAGTTCATCCACGCCTGCGTCGAAGCTCGCCTTGATGGGCGCGCACGCAGCCGGCTGGACCCCGAAGATGCGCGGCAGTTTCTTGATCTGACCCGCAGCCAGCAACTCTCGGAAGCCCAAGTCACATCCCAACACGTTGCTGCCGGCCCCAACCGGCACGATCACGTTGTCGGGCGCGCGGAATCCGAGCTGTTCCCAGATTTCATACGCGGTCATTTTCGTTCCCTGCAAGAAGAACGGATGCCAGTTGTGACTGGCGTAGAAAACTTCCGAAGCCTGCTCGAGCGCCGCGTTCTCCGTATCCTGCCGCGTGCCCGGAATGAGCCGCACGTCGGCGCCGAAGATTTTCATCTGCGCGACCTTCGCCGGCTGCGTCGATTCAGGACAGAGAATGCGCACCCGCATGCCGGCCGCCGCACCGTAAGCCGCGATCGCCGCGCCGCCGTTACCCGAGCTGTCCTCCAGAATGGCATCGATGCCCAGATAGCTCAGAAAGGACACCATGACGGTCGCGCCCTTGTCCTTGAAGCTCCCCGTCGGAGAGATCCAATCGAGCTTGAACAACAGTCGTTGCTCACCCCAGGAGTTCTCGACCAGCGGTGTGCAGCCCTCGCCCAGCGAGATCGGCTTCGGCAGATCCAACGGCAACGAAGCGCGGTAGCGCCACAACGATTGCGTCCTGGTGTCGACGTCATCCTTACCGATGCCTGGCAGCGCTTCGACCAGCAGCGGCGTTCCATCGTCGGATCGCCAACGAGGCTCGAGGAGCGGATAGCGCTTGCCGGTGCGAGGATCGAGGAGCTGGACAGGATGCGTCATAGGTGTGTTTTTGGAATGAGTCTTCGCGCCCCGCTTCTTACAGCGAGCGCAGCCGGGCAACAAGCTCATTTTCCGAAAGTCTCAGTTCAACCGCGCTCGATTCACACAAGTCGATGGACTGCCGACTCGACGTGAGGGTCGCATCAGCGAGCACCTGCCTGGACGATAGGACGGAACCTTAAAATCGCGGAAGTTCCGTTGCGAAGGCACTTCGCGCTGGAACCGTTCCGCTTCTCAAGCACTAGAATCACACGGGGAGTCGGCCCGTCGCCGCACTCGCTGATAAATCACCTACGTGGATCCGGTGGACGCGCTGAAACAGCTCGGCGGGTCCGGCTGTACCCACAAAATTCCTGCTGAGGTCGTGCCCGTGAGACGTTCGTTTTATTCACTCGCTCTTTGCGCAACTACTTTACTGCAGCCGGTCCTGGCCGCCCCGCCGGGCCAGGGCGATGAAATCGCCCCCGAAAAGAACGCGCCACAAGTGGAAGGTCACCCGCTCACATCGGTGGTGGTCACCCAATGCAACCTGATCGTCGCCGTCTACATGACGATGCCGGATGGACGCCTGTTGCGTTTCGACAGCAAGGCCGAAATCGCGGCGGACGCGCTGGTCAGCATGGCCTACACGGCCACCCGGAGCGAGCGGGTCGAAGTCTCCTGCAATGGCCTGGGCGCCTCCGGCTTCGAAGCTCACGAACCGACCTGAGCGGTGGACTGCTCAACGGGCGCGAGTCGGCAGGCGACTCGCGCCCCTGAACAATTGATTACAACTGCTTACAACCTCTCGCGGCCGACTGCGGGATGCTTGCAATCACGATGTCACGCCCCGGGTGAACTTCGTGAACGCCGCGCAACGAACTGCATTTTCCATAGCTACATGCCTGACTCTCGCGGCATGCGCATCGACACCCACGACCGCGAGTAGTCCGCCCGCGGCGCCGGCCCCGCCGCCCGCTCAGGAAGCCGTCGTCTACGCCTATCCGCTCAGGAATCAAACGCCGGAACAACAGGACCGCGATCGTTACGAGTGCCATCTCTGGGCCGTAAAACAATCGGGCTTCGATCCGAGCGCTCCCGGCCTGCCTCAGCGCACGCGTGTTCGGATCGTGAGAGCACCTGAAGCGCCCAGCGCAATCCCCGGGGCCGCAGTAACTGGAGCGGTGCTCGGGGCCATCATCGGTGGTCCGTACCATGCAGCCGGAGCTGCGGCAGCAGGCGCAATAGCCGGCGCTGCGGTCGGCACCGTCTCCGATTCACAACGCGCTCAGCAGGCTCAGCAAATCGAACAAGCACGCACCGACGCGCAACGAACCCGCAATTCAGCGGTCGAACAAAAGGCGAGCGAGTATCGCCGGGCGATCTCCGCTTGTTTCACCGGGCGCGGTTACAGCACGCAATGATTCAAGAGCTTCCGCCGACATGAATACGCGAATGAGTTTGAGCTGGTTGGCTTGCGCGGGCCTGTGTCTCACTCAGGTGGCTCACGCCGGCCCGGGCGCTGGTTACTATCCTCATCACGGCTACGTCGTCCACTCTTTGCCCTATGGACGGCACGCGGTCATCGCCCCGGGCGGCGGTCATTATTTCTATTCGCGCGGTGTCTGGTACGCACCTCACGGACCGAACTACGTCGTGGTTCACGCGCCCGTCGGTGTCTTCGTTCCCATTCTGCCGCCCTTCTACACGACCGTCTGGTTCGGCGGCGCTCGTTATTACTACGCCGACGATAGTTACTATCTGTGGCGCGACCACGAGCACGCGTATGAAGTCGTGGACCCGCCCGAGCAGACCGCCGCCATCGCCAACAGCTCGAGCAGCGACGACGTCTTCATGTACCCCAAGAGCGGACAGTCGGCCGATCAGCAGGCGAAGGATCGCTTCGAATGTCATCGCTGGGCCAGCGGCGAAACCCAGTTCGATCCGACGCAACCCGGCGGCGGCGTCCCGGACGAGCAGAACAGCGTCAAACGCAACGACTATCGACGCGCGATCACGGCCTGCCTCGAAGGTCGCGGATATAGCGTGAAGTAACTGATCGCCGGGCTCTCGTCCCGCGAGCAAAACACCGAAGCATAGGCGAAGCGATTGAGCGCGTCGCAGCACCTGTGACGCTTCCGTTCGAGGCGTCAGCCTCCTTATGATTCGCCCCACTGGATCGCGATTGTCGAAGGCACGGAACAGCGGCTCCGATGGACGTCATTCCCTTCACTCTGTCCGTGAGCGAGCCATCATGAGCGAATCCTCCAACGATCTGACGCGCATTCTGGATGTCGGCTTCGGGTTCTGGCCGTCCAAGGTGCTGTTGACCGCCGTCGAGCTCGACCTGTTCACCACCTTGGGCGGCAACGCGATGACGGGCGAAGAGATCGGTCGCGCTCTGTCCCTGCATCCGCGCGGCATCTGGGACTTTCTCGACGCCCTCACCGCCTTGCGCTTTCTCGAACGCGACGGCGACGGAGTCACGGCGCGCTATCGAAACACGGCGAGCACCGCGCGGTTTCTGGACAAGCATCGGCCGGACTACATGGGCGGCATTCTGGAGATGTGCAGCCACCGTTTGTTTCGATTCTGGGGCGATCTGGGCGAGGCACTGCGCACCGGTCGGCCGCAGAACGAAGTCAAGCACACCGGTCGATCGATCTTCGACACGCTGTACGAAGATCCGGCTCGGCTCGAGCAGTTCATGAGCGCCATGCGCGGCATCTCCGCGCCGAACTTTCAAGCGCTCGCCGAAAAGTTCGATTTCTCGAAGTATCGAACCCTATGCGACGTGGGTGGCGCGACCGCGCTGCTCTCCACCTTGGTGGCAAGCCGTCATCCCCATCTGCAGTGTGTGAGTTTCGATCTGCCGGCGGTCGAACCGATCGCGCGGCGCTGGATCGACAAGGCGGGCCTTTCAGATCGAGTGCAAGCGGTCTCGGGCAACTTCTTGGAGCAGCCGCTGCCGCGCGCCGACGTGGTCACCATGGGCCTGATTCTTCACGACTGGAACCTGGAGAAGAAACAACATCTGATCCGGCTCGCCTACGACGCCTTGCCGCCCGGCGGCGCCTTGATCGCGATCGAGAACCTGATCGACGATGCGCGTCGAGAAAATGCGTTCGGTCTGATGATGTCGCTGAACATGCTCATCGAATTCGGCGACGCCTTCGATTTCACCGGCGCGGACTTCTGGAACTGGTGCCGGGCGGCAGGCTTCCATCGCTACGAAGTCCTGCCGCTGGCCGGGCCCGGTAGCGCTGCCATCGCTTACAAATAAGCGCGCGCCATCAACTCACGAGCCGGCGCCCCAACGCTCGCAACAACTGCGCGCCGTCGCCTTGCCAGGCACTACCGTGCATGCACGCGAGCGTCGTGGGCTGCTGCTCTGCCAGTTTGTCCAGCATCGTCGCGGTTTGGGGCGCATGCGAGAAGTAATCCATCGGGCGACGGAACGCTTCGCTCGGTTCCAGAATGTCATCCGTGGTCAAGGCGCGCTCGCCCTTGCCGCCCTGAGTGAACAAGTCACCGCAGAAGAAGGTACGCGTCGTCAATTCCATGAGCAGCCCGCATTCCCAGGAATGCGGAACATGCGGCGTATAGAACCAGCGGAACCGACGGCGACCGGTGACAAATTCTTCGTCATCTTTCAACGCGCGCGGCGCACGCTCAGCGAAATCGGCAACGCTGGTCAGTGCCGCGATATGGCTGCAGAAAGGCACGGCGTGCGGAGCCGCCGACAGAAATGCATTCAAGGCACCGCATTCATCCGCTTCGAAATGCGACAGGCCGACGTGCCTGAGTCGCGCCACTGGCATGACGCGGGCAATCGCCGCCTGCACCACTGGAAACAACGATCGCTGGCCGGTATGAAACAGCACCGGCTCGTCGTCCACGACCAGATATTGATTGAAGCTGAAGGCCCGGCCCGGACCGATCTCGATCGGCGTATTGATTCGGTAGATGGCCTCGCCGATTTCCTGGATGTTGGTGCCCGTCGTGCTATCAGTGATCATGATGCCTCCGCTAACGAAGCTTGCAGCAGCAGTATTCAAACATGTTGCCCGGATCCTCCGCGTCTGGAAAGCCGAGCTGCGCATAAACGGCGTGCTGCCGTGCACTTCCTGCGCTAGTGATCCGTCACGGCCGTCGCCTCAGTAGCCGGGGGCGGCAGTACCTGCGGCACGCGATTGCTGATCGCGGGAATCGATTGCAGATACGCAAACACCGCCTCGAGATCCGCATCGGTCATTTGTTTGTACATGGGAATCGGCATGGGGGGCAGGATGGGTCTGCCGCGGCCGAGGTGACGACCGGTGCGAATCGTGTCCTTGAAGTTACGAACCGTCCAACGACCCAGCCCGGTTTCCGGATCCGGCGTGAGATTCGCGGTGAAGCTCACGCCCCATGGCCCGGCCCACGCGGTGTTGGTCGCAGCGAACGATGCTGCCCAGGGCCCCGGCGGCAACGTCGGCGCCGTTGGCATGATCAACGATTCGGGATGGCCGGACAGCATGCGAGTCATGTCCGGCTCCGGACCGTTCGGCCCGGCCTTCAAGGGCGTATGGCAGTCGTTACAAGCGGCGATGGTCACGAGGTATTTGCCACGCGCTACCTTGCTGTCGGTCGGCGCGACCTCCTCGCCCGCACTGGGGGTTGCCAGGCCGAGCATGAGCACGCAGGTTGGAACGATCGTAATAAACTGTTTCATATGGATCACTCCGCTGAGGTGGATGGATTCATGTCGCGATCGATCCAGCGCGCGATCAGCGCCAGACCTTCGGAATCGGGCATTGCCGTGCCAAGCGGCGGCATCTGTACGCTGGCGTCGCGCGATTTCATTCTTATCAGCAGCGCACTGTCGTGAGACTTCCCGGGCGAGACGAGCGGTAGTGCCGTCGTCGTGCCGGGCCGTCGAAATCGGGCGGACGATGCTTGTAACGAGCGCAAGACTTTTTGCGCGCTCGCCGGATCGGTGACGTCTTGAGCCAGTCTCAACTCGACAGGAACCGATGCGTCGGATGCATCCGTATGGCAATGGCCGCAGTTGCCATGCAGATAGCCAAGCGCGGCGCGCTCCGTCGGGGACGCGGCGCTGATGCGCGGTGGCGTCTTGATCAATGCCGGCGGCAGATTTCGTATCAGCCCACGCTCGACCAGTACGCTCAGATCGACTTCATCCTCGCCTGGCGACTGGGTGTGCGGAGCAAGCGGATCGCGATCCGGCGAGAGCTGTAGCGCGCTGAATCCCAAGATCGGAACAGTGGAACCCTCGTGACATGCGCGGCAATCCGTCTCGGAGGGAATGTCATATTTCCGAGGCTCGCTACCACTCAACGTCAGCGACCGAATTCCCTCGGCTGATGCGAGCACCGCGTCCGTTTCGTCTTCGCTCCAAAGATACGTCGCATATCGCCACGAGCCATCCGCGAGACGCTCGATGAAGCGCGTCTCCACTCGACGCTCCAGTCGAAATTCCTTCCACAGCCGCGTGCCTTTTGGAAACTCCCACGCCGAGGCGCGACGGGCATCGATGAACGTACCCGGCGGCAAATAAATCCAGCGCCCCTTTCTCGCACCGTCCGACCACAACGGATACTGCGGAGAAAACGACAAGATTCCCGGTCGCACCTCGGTGTTCGAGCCCTCGACGAACAAGCCGGTATCACTCAGCTTCTCCGGAAGAGGTTGCCTCACTTGGGCGGTTGAATCCTCAGCATGAGCACCGAGCACCATGCCCGAAAGCGCAGTGATCGCGGCCGCCATGAGGGCTTTGCAGTTCATGGCGGAGATGCTGCTCCTGTGCCGGAGCACAAACATCGCCTGCGATGGGCCATTCGCCTGGCCTCAATGGAGCCATGCGCCTTGGTACGAAGCGCTGCACCGCTTCGTTCGCGAAGTCACGTTCAGTGTGTAGGGAATATCGGCGGCGCGACGTGCATCCGTCGGAACCTATTCGTACCGTGCTCGTTAGCGCTGCATGAGCCGCTGCCCCCCCGCTCTTTCAGCTCGCACTCGTCCTTCTTCCTTGCGCCGCTCACGGCGGCGCAGCTGATTGGTCGATCGAGTTGCTGGGGCGATGCCTATCGTGGGGAGTCACACCCAAATCGAACACGAGCAGTTAGGCAACCTTTCGTTCAATGGCGATTAGCGGACGCACGGCTTGGAAGGTCCGCTGCACTACGCCTGGAGAATCGCTCGATGGGAGGACGACCGCGCTTGGGGCTGGCAGCGCGCGATAAGACAGGAATCGGCGCGCTGGAGAGATCTGATCTCGACGGTGGCGGAAGGGACACGAGCTCCTGTGGTTCTGACGGCAGGTTCGAACTCATCGAAACGTATCCTCCCTATATTGCTGCCAAAGCGCATCGTTCTTGTTCGCATCCGAGAGATCGAGTCGCTGGCTCTCGTATCCGGTGGCTTCGATCTATTTCTTGTTGCTCTTCGCACTCGCTCTAAAAAATTCGCAGAACGCGACCTCGTCGATCTTGCCGGCGGCCAACTCGAGAACGGCGTGTGCCGCCGCTTCCTCGCTGGCCGTGAACCGATAGCCGTTGAGTTCGAGAAAGAGCACACCGATCAAGAAGCCGGTGCGCTTGTTACCATCGATGAAGGGATGATTTCGAACGATGCCGGTCGTGTACTTGGCAGCCAGCTCGATGATGTCTGGGCTTGCGTAGGCAACGTGATTCAGCGGCCTGGCTAGCGCGGACTGGAGTAGCGCTTCGTCCCGCACACCACCCGCACCGCCATGCTCGATGAGCAGCCGTTCGTGGATCGCCAGAACCAGATTGTCTTCGATCCAGACCGGCTCGCTCATTTGGCGAGAACGTGCAGCGTGTTCCGATAGCGCGCCATGATCTCTTCGGCTTTATCCATCTTCTCTTCGAAGCCTGGATCAAAGGGAGTGATCCGGTACGTGTTGTTCGGTCCTTCGATCAGGAATAAATCCTGCCCTTCACCAGTGCGAAGGCGGCTGATCACTTCCTTCGGCAGTACGACACCGAGCGAATTTCCGACTTTGCGGACCTTGAGAGCGACCATTTACGGCCTCCTGGCGGTTGCGGCCTGTTACCACAATAGTAATAACGTCGCGGCCGATCAAGAGATCCGTATCGAAAACCTGTGAGGCCCGATTCGAAGAGCGGCTATTGAGTTCTCGGTGAAACAGGTTGCCAGCGCGCGCCGGCGAGGGGCAGTTCGCGCACGGCCGCACGAACACAGCGGAGCGAGATCCTCGGAACCAAGATGGTGGGTCGGCTGGACACCGCAAAGTGCGTGAATCGCGCAAAATGGCGCAGTTTCCGCACTGAAACGGGTACCTAGTACCCCCAGAACGACCCCCAGCTCCCTCTCGTCAAAGAGCGGCCCCCGCCGGTGCAGCAACACCGACGAGGGCCTACCAAGCCACACCTTATGCGAGGTGCAACATGGGTTCGCAACCGGACCATTCTACCGGCCGGCCGGCTGGATTACGTCATCCCGTGCGCAGTCAAGGATGCGCCATCGAGGCATCAAAAGGACTGAAGGCAGCCGTCAACGCTGAACTTGGCCAGCTGCACAAGACGAGTGCTCTACTGATCGCCGTTCAGTTCGCCGCCAATCACGAGTGTGAGTTCGACGTGAGCGATGCGCTTGCAGTCCTTCGTGACCGCGTTGAGCAGTCGATTGCGCGACTCGACGAAGCAGAGGTGCGGTCATGATCCATCCCCATGGAGAAACCCGCGACCAATGGGAATTGGTTCGCGAGGTTTTCGACCGACGTAACGCGCTCCGCCGGGAAGAATCTGGAGGCGCACCATGATGGCGCCTCCGCGAATTAAGGTTGAATCGAGAATCTACTTCGCGGCGCTCGGTAAGCGCATCTGCCTACTCCGCAAGGCGCGACAGATGACCCAAGCCGAACTCGCCCGCGCCATCGGCGTGAGCCAGCAATGCGTTTTCTGCTGGGAGCTTGGAGATAGGCGAGTGTCTGTGCCCGCGCTGGTGAGACTAGCGCAAATCTTTGAGACCACCCTGGAGGACCTGGCTGGGCTGGACAAGCCGCTGCCATCGTCGAAGCGGCGAGCCTCACATCGAGCTGTCCGGAATGCGGAGCGCCTACAAGCGCTGTCCAAGACGCAGCAACGCTTTGTCGTCAGGATTATCGATCTGCTGGAGGACAGATCCGCTGCCGGCAAGTAACCGATCGACTGCCTTAGCCTCGGCTGCAATCGCCCCCGGTGCCCGCGGCCGGGGTCTTTCTCGTCGCTCGATGCCTCACGTGAGCCGCGAGCAACAGTGCTTCGCCGTTGCGAGTCGGACCAGCGCCTTGTTGGGCGAGTACCGCGGAGGCTTCATGAGATGCATTTCTTAGAGAGCTGCAGCATGCCCTGCCCAACCCATGCTTGAGCCGCGCGTCGCTTTGAACGTGCGAGCTCCAAACAGTGCTGACATTACACGGGAACTCTCAGACTGCGCTCGAAATCACTTATGAAGAAATCGCCGTGCCCGTCCCCCGTTGGTACAAACGAGTACTCGCTTGGCACAAGCTGCGTTGGTGGTGTACGCACGAGGATATCCAGCTGGCCTTCGAGAGCCGAGACGATTGCTTCAACGTTGGGAGCGGTCTTGACACTCTCGCGATATGGCTGCTCCCAACGTAGCTTCTTCTCGTGATCGTCGATGTACCAGTGCGTAGAGATCCAACTTTCTAACGGCGCCCCTTCCTCCAGGCGCACACAATACAGTTGGAGGCAGCAGAACCCGCCCGCTGGATGGAGGAAATGGAACATCCAAGCGGCTGCGCGGCGAGGATACCTCCACACTGCGAGATGATGCCGCTCAGCAAATGATTCGAGGCCGAGAGCCCAGCGCCGGAACGCCGCATCCGCTTCGGTATCCTCGCATTCTTCGTGACCCTGAACTCGGGAAGTGCTAATCACGGATATCGGCGCTGACTCAAATGTAGGTGACCTGCTGGAATATTACACCAGGAGCTTCCTTCACCAATCATTATCGCCGGATATTCATCGCTGCGAGCTTTCTTGGTGCCTGAGCCGTACAGCCGTCCTTAGGCAAACTCGCCTACTATTCGCAGGAAATTAGGCCATAGCAGATCGTCCTTGCGTTCTTCGAGCGCTACCCATTTATCATTGATGCGCTTAAAGGTCTTTCGACGCATCCCTTTAGGACGTTCGAAGTCATCCGCGAGCTTCGCCTCCAGCTTTCGCTGAGCACGCCAGCAGCGGTCAATCGGACTCTCCCCTTCCGACGCATACGCAAGCCGCTGGCACACGCGACATGCAAATTGGCCCCGACGTGAGACCCCAAAAAGCACCAGACAAAGACGGCCGCAGTCGGGACATACAAACCAACTGCGGTGACCGCCAAGCGTACACCGCGTTCGCTTCAGCTCAACCCGGCACGTGATCACCTGCGGTCGGCAACCGCGGGGTGTCCACGTGTAGTCAAGCAAGAACGCATCCGCGATCGTTCGCACACCGATGCTGGCAAACCTTTCGTCGTCGCGAAACCAGTACCAGCCATAGCTCTGGCCAGGAGCCACACGCCCTTTCTTGGTCAGCTGGCGAAGGTCGAATCGCAACATATGTTCACACTTACGTCGCCAGCCGGGACGACCCGCGCCGTATCTGCATCCTCCACGCATACGGGCTCCTATGATTCACAAATTATTTGAACATCCGGTCGTGATCGCTGTTTGAATCGACACCTAACTTCCTGATTGAGTTTCCGTTTTGATAGCTGTCTACGTTCGAACCATTCAATACACGGATGACGATCAAAGGATGGATGTACGGCAGGCTGGGAATGTCGCGAACCTTCAATCCGCTGCTGGCCAGCGAGAGGATGCGCTCAGAGCTGTTCCGAAACGACCGCACGTCGTTGGTCATGCCCGCGATCTCCTACGGTCAGGGTTTCCCATCGGCCCGCATGCCGACGATGAAGGCAGAGTGGCAGTCCGCTGCGCCCTGCCCAGACTCTGAGAGTATTCCCGACCATCGGTGTGTACTTGGGCCGATCTGGGGGTGAAATCGGTGCGTAAGTGGGGTGTGTTCACACCGGCCATCGGTGTGACTGTACCCCGACTATCGGTGTGTAATTCTGCCGACCGATCAGGTTGATCGATCTGATTGGAAGCCGACTTCACACCGATTATCGGTGTGTTCTTCCATTTCAGATAGGCATGCGTTGCCGCCTCCGGGAATTCGAGAGGCTGCCCGTCGCGGTAATGAATTGGCCACCACGTTACGGCCCAAAGCGTGGGAATCTTCCGCAGCCGCATTCCCTGTCGAGTGCGGACGATCACTCCGCGCTCTTCGAGCGATCGAAGCGAGCGGTAGACGGTCTCACGCGAGGTCATGCCGAATTTCTCGGCGTAAGAGTCGGTGCACATCATCGTGCCGTTTCGTTCCCTAGCCTTTCCCATGAGCAGGATCGCGAGGACGCGCAAGGCGGCATGGGGCGCGGTCCTCAACGCCTCACTCGTCATCACGCTCTCCGGGATGCGAGCGAAGTGTTCTTTCTCGACCGCCGATTTCCGTCTCGCCATGTCAGGACCGCTCTCTCGCAACGGTCGGCACGACGTGTCGGCCGATGCGCTTTAACTCAACGCTAAGGCCGACAGCGCGGAGCTTTTTCACAATGCGACGGGGTGGCCGAATGGTTACGGCCGCTGCGCTTTCAGCAACGCCCTCACCGCCGTATGCCCATCCAGACCGATGAGCGAGCCGGTCGAGGCCAATCATGGCTCGACGGCGCAACCCGCCGGCCGCGAGTTCTTATCGATTAGCGCGCGAATGTCCTCGACGCGCCAGCACGTCGTCTTCGGCCCGAGTTTCACGGGCGGGGGATAACGCCCATCCCGGACACCTTGCCACCAGCTTGAACGCCCCACGGGGATGACCGCCGGAACGGGAGGGTCTGCTTTGGGGTTTCCTATGATCTGCGACAGGCGGAGAAACCCAGTCGCGGGAAGTCGAACCGTGTCGGCCATGTTGAGCCACCTTGGGCTTGCTTAACACGGTGCCTATTTTGTACATCGATTTCAGCAATTCAACAAACAGCGTTGCGAGCAGTTTGAAGCGGGCCGTAACGACAGAATATCTCGGCCCGGCATGGCGATTCCTGTCGCAACGAACGTCAAAAAATTGGGAGTCCACCGCAGCAGGCAGGCAAGCTGCGCGACACGATTCCCGGTGACAATTCAACTTTTCTGTCGCTGAAGAAGAAATTGAGCAAGGGCCTCATTACGTCGCCGTCGGGCTTCGCGAACGTATCTCTGTATCGATCTCACGGTAATTTCAAAGCCATACAACTGAGCGCACTCCGAAACGATCTCGACGACGGCATCGCGCGGCAGCTTGTCCCCACCGAGCAAGGAAAAAGCAAGCGTCGTGAGGACGGTCCGCTCGCGGCCGTGTCCGGCATAGTCGCGCTTGCCGGGCGCGCTCAGCTCCGCACAGAACGTCGCCAGCATTTGCTCCAGAAGTGAATTCGACGTGAAGTCCTTCATCCGAACCCCGCCTTTGATATCGCTCAGGAGTTGATTGGCATGCAGTAGTGCCCTCCGCTTCTGTCGAGCGGAGACGCTTCTCGGTTGCCATCCCGTGTTCGCCACATGGATGCTAAAGCCGACCCAGTCGAGGATGTGCTCGATGAATCTTAGTTCATCAATTGCAGCTTGGGCGGGATCTGGTTCCGATGCGCGGCGGTCTCGGAAAATCTGAAGCGCGCGGACAAAATTTTCGGACTGCATGAGTCGCCGATACGCGATGTGCTGCTTCAGCGTTCTCGAAAGAGCCTCGACAGTGGGGCCGGGTGAACCAGCCGGAGGCTTACCTGAATTTCCTAAAAGGCCAACACGGTTCCCTGGGCTCGCGGTGTCCGCGTACATTCGAGCGAGCATGTTTCGCGGAGAGAGAAGCGGCTCCAGCTCACTCTCGCGTTGTTGTATGAGGCTTCTGAATTCCTCGAATGCGCCGATGGCCGACCGACTCGTCGTTAGACTTGTGCGCTTTTCCATGCCATCACCGACTCAGGCCGATTGCCACATCAGGTCAGAGGCATCAGCTCATCTAGCGACCCGGATTGGCAGTACCCTCGCGCCAGCCCGCAGACCGTCCAAATAGTCCGCCCACGCCTGCATCATCCTCCGCCGCTCCGGTAGATGCTCGGCAAAGTTGTAACTGCCCCGCACCTTATCGCGGTCGCCGTGCGCCAACTGACGCTCTATCGCGTCCTTGTGCCACTGCTGCTCATTCAGGATCGTGCTCGCCATGGAGCGAAAGCCGTGTGCGGTCATGGTGCTCTTGTCGTATCCCAACCTTCGGAGCGCCACGTTCAACGTGTTCTCGGACATCGGGCGGACTGAGTTGCGGACGCTTGGGAAAACGTAACCATCAGGGCCGGTGAGCGGCTGCAAGTCGCGAAGGATTGCCACAGCTTGCTTGGATAGCGGCACTAGATGCTGCTCGCGCATCTTCATCCGCTCAGCAGGAATCCGCCAAAGCGGCCCGTCGCCGTCCAGCTCGAACTCGGACCACACCGCTTTACGGAGTTCACCAGGGCGAACGAACACAAACGGCGCGAGACGCAAGGCGGACGCGACCGGCAATGTCCCGTTGAAGCCGTCGATTGCTCGAAGCAGTTCACCCACGCGTTTCGGATCAGTGATGGTCGGGTGATGGCGCACCTGTACTGGCGCAAGCACCTGCTGCAATCCGCGACACGGATTGTGATCGGTTATCTCGTCGTGATTGGCGTACTCGAAGACGGAGTTGCACAGTTGCAAAACCCGGTGCGCGGTTTCGGTCCATCCAGCGCTCTCGATTCGACGGAGCACTTCGCGGATGTCCGGTCGCTTCACCTCGCTGATAGCGCGGTCGCCGATCCACGGAAAGACGTACCGCTCGAATCGCCGACGAGAGCGCGTGGCGTGGCTTTCGGTCCAACCTTTGTTTAGGGCCATCCATGCCGTCGCCACTGCCTTGAACGTGTGGAGGTGCGCTATGCGTTGAGCATGCGCCTGCTCCTGTCGCTTCGCTGATGGGTCAACGCCATCGGCGAGCAGGCGCCGCGCGTCGTCTCGCTTCTCGCGTGCGCGCTTCAACGAGACCTCGGGAAACACGCCGAGCGCCAGAACCTTCTCGGCCTTGCCCGGCTTTCCATCCTTGCGGGGGCCGAAGCGATACTTCATCCGCCACCACTTGCAGCCACTCGGATGCACCAGCAAGTACAAGCCTCGTTCGTCCGCCAGCTTGTATTGCTTCTCGCCGGGCTTCGCAGATTCGACGCGAACGTTGTTCAGCGGCATGGGGGTACCTTCCCGCGCGGACGGCTTGGAGCGTCCACATACCCCTAGCAAATACCCCCGCTTTGTGTAAGCTGTCAAGGGACGAGACAGGACGACCCTGCACAGAAAACCACTAGAAAACCAGGGATTTCTGGATCAGGCGAGATGTTCTCGGATGAGGCTGGCTGGTGAAATGGTGGGTCGGCTGGGACTCGAACCCAGGACCAATGGATTAAAAGTCCAGTGCTCTACCAACTGAGCTACCGACCCACTGATGACAGGCGCTCAGGCCGGGGGGCCTGACGGGGCGCGCATCATACCTAAAGAGGCGCGGGAATTCATCGAAAATACCGTGTCGGGTCCGGCACGCCGGCGGACTGAAAGCCGGCCCGACGCAGGCGGCAGGAATCGCAGCTCCCACAGGCACGGCCGTCGGCGTCGGCCTGATAACACGACACTGTCAGCGAATAGTCCACGCCCAGGGCCACGCCGCGCTGGATGATCTGGGCCTTGGTCAGGTCGATCAGGGGCGTCAGGATCTTGAACGCCAGGGTGCCCTCCACGCCCGCCTTGGTGGCCAGATTGGCGACGCGCTCGAAGGCGGCGACGAAGGCCGGCCGGCAATCGGGATAGCCCGAATAATCGACCGCGTTCACGCCGATGAAAATGCGCGGCGCTTCGAGCACTTCGGCCCAGCCCAGGGCGAAGGACAGCATCACAGTGTTGCGCGCGGGAACGTAGGTGACCGGAATGCCCATCTGCGGCGATTCGGGGACGGCGATGCTCGTGTCGGTCAGCGCCGATCCGCCGATGCCGCCGAGGTCGATACGCAACGTGCGATGTTCGACGACGCCCAACGATTCAGCGACGCGCGCGGCCGCGTCCAACTCGGCGCGGTGCCGCTGACCATAATCCACGCTCAGCGCGTAGCATTCAAAGCCCTGCTCGCGAGCGATCGCAAGGACGGTGGCTGAATCCAGGCCACCGGATAGCAGCACCACAGCGCGAGAACCGGACATGACGTCAACACTCTCCATCGTGCTCGGTAGAGCACTGGACTTTTAATCCATCGGTCGTGGGAATGGATCCCACCGCCTTCACTTACCGGGCGTATCGCCCCACAACACTTTGTGGAGCTGAATCTGCAGCCGTACCGGCAGCCGCTCATCCAGCACCCACTGCGCCAGATCGCGCCCGTCCACCTGGCCGTAGCTCGGGCTGAACAACACCATGCAGCGCTCGTACAACCGGCGCTCGCGAACGAAATCGCGGGCCCATTCGAAATCGGCGCGACTGCAGAGCACGAACTTCACCTGCTCTTCCGGCCGCAACACGTCCAGGTTCTCGTAACGATTGCGATCGACCTCGCCGCTCGCCGGTGTCTTCACATCGACGACTCGCACGACGCGCGGATCGACACTGCTCACATCCATCGCACCGCTGGTCTCGAGCGACACGCGATAGCCGGCATCGCACAGCTTCTGGAGCAAAGGGAAACATCCCTTTTGCGCGAGCGGCTCGCCGCCGGTGACACACACGTGCTTCGTATCGAACGAGGCGACGCGCACCAACACGTCCTCGAGCGCAGTCCACTCGCCACCGTAAAACGCGTAGGCGGTGTCGCAGTACTGACAACGCAGCGGACAGCCGGTGAGGCGCACGAACACCGTCGGCCAACCCACGCTGTCGGCTTCACCTTGAATGGATAAGAAAATTTCGGTGAGCTTGACGCGCGCGACGCCGGTGCCGGCGGCGGCGGAATCGACAGTGGTTGAGTCAGTGAGATTCATGAGACTGATCTAACCACCCAGCGACGACATCGTCACCGATGGCGCCCCGAGGAGGCGCCATCGAGGAACGATCATCTGCCTTCGCTATCCAGCTTCGCGAGCCGCTGGCTCGCGAGACGGGCGGCGGTGGTATCGCCAAAACGCTGCACGACCTGGCTGAGCGCCGAACGCGCCTCGGTCCAGTTCTTCAGCTCGTAATTGCAGTAGCCGATCTTGAGCAACGCATCCGGAATCTTGCGCGACTCCGGGTACTTCTCGATCACGGTCCGGAAATCACGCAACGCGTCCGGATACTGTTTGGTGACGTAGTGCGCCTCACCCAGCCAGTACTGCGCGTTGTCGGCCAGCGGGCCGTTCGGGAACGTCGTCAGGTACTGTTTGAACGCGTTGATCGCTTCGGGATATTTCGCATCCTTCAACAGATCGAACGCGGCCTGATAATTGGCGCGATCGTCCCCCTGGGGGACCGGCAGACCCGCCGGCGGTGTGGCAGCGGACGCCGCCGCACCCGGATTGCCTTCGAGCGCCGAGAGCCGCCGATCGACATCGCCATACATTTCGCGCTGCTGGGTCTGGCTCTGCGTCACCTGGTGTTGCAGCTCATCGAGCTGACCGCGCAACACTCGCGTTTCCGCCTGCGCCGCTTCGATCCGTTGCGACAGATCGAGCAGGCTTTGGTTGGCGAGCACGCGCTCCAGACGCAACAGACGACCATCGAGCTCGGACAGTTTCTGCACCGTCGGATCGGCCTCCGGCGGTGTGGTCACACAGCCCGACAGCACCGTCGCCGCGACGGCGATCAATCCGACGCGAACGGCAGTCATGCTTGGCGCGAATGTCATGGCGGCTCGACTCATCGACCGTAGACCAGCTCGACGCGGCGGTTCTTGGCGTACGCCGCCTCGTCACTGCCCTGCACGGCCGGACGCTCTTCGCCGTAGCTCACGGTGGTGATCTGGTTTTCAGTCACGCCCTGGAGCATCAGCGCGCGACGCACGGCCTGCGCACGACGCTCGCCCAGGCCGATGTTGTACTCACGCGAGCCGCGCTCGTCGGAGTGACCTTCCAAGCGGATCTTCTGCTGCGGGTGGCCGTTCAGGAATTTCGCATGGGCGGCGACCACCGGCACGAATTCCGATTTGATCTCGGCACGGTCGTAATCGAAATAGATGATCACGCCGGCGGCCTTGGCCGCTTCCATCGCCTGCTGCTCGGCCGACAGCGCGCTGCTGCCAACGCCGCTGCTCTCCGCACCCTGGGTGCTGGTCGACGGACCCACCGACTCGGACGTGTTCTGCGCCTCGGGCAGCGGCTTGTTGCCACAGGCCGCGAGCATCAAACCAGTCGCCGCGATCAGAATCAGCCGAGTTACGCGCATCTACACTCTCCTGAATTTAGTTGTTACGACCGTGGGACCCGCTGAAAAATCCCTTGTCGCCATTCACAGACCAAAACTGCGGCGAATTTTGCCACAACTCGGCCCGAAACACGGTGCTTTGCCGGTTTTTTTCGCCGCTCAACGCTGCGGGAACGGCGCCCAAACCGGCTCTCGCACTTCGCCCACGGTGTTGGTGAACCGCTCGGCCGTGCGACCGTCGGTGGACACCGTCGCCAGCACGCCTTTGCCCCGCTCCTGCGTGGCATAGATCAGCACGGCACCATTGGGCGCGAAGCTCGGGCTCTCATCCTGACGCCCTTCGGAGAGCACCTGCATGCCCTTGGAGGCCAGATCGATGACAGCAATCCGGTAATTGCCACGATCCAGGGTCACGACCGCGAGCTGCTTGCCGTCCGGGGAAACGCGCGGCCGGGCGTTGTAGCCGTTTACGAAACTGATGCGCGTGGCGCGATTCGGATTCGCCACGTCGATCTCGTAGATCTGCGGGCCGCCGGCGCGATCCGAATTGAAGTACAGCTTCTTGCCGTCGGCCGACCAGCTCGGCTCGGTATCGATGCCCGGATCGAAGGTCATGCGCGTGAGCACCTGGCTGTTCAGATCCAGGGTGTAGACGTCCACATCGCCATCTTTACGCGACAGGGTCAGCGCCAGCGTCTTGCCATCGGGCGACCAGGCGGGTGCGCCATTGATACCGGCGCGGGCGGAGACACGTTTGCGCTCGCCGGTGCGCAAGGTTTGCACATAGATGGCAGAGGCTTTGCTCTCGAACGACACGTAAGCGAGGCTCTGGCCGTCCGGCGACCAGGCCGGCGACATGATCGGCTCGTCCGAGCTGGTGATGACCTGCTGATTCTCGCCGTCGTAATCGGAGACGATCAGTTTGTAACGCTGCTTCGGCGGGGTGCCTTCCGCGCTGACGAAGGCCACGCGCGTCGAGAAGGCGCCACGCACGCCGGTCAGCTGTTCGAAGATGATGTCCGAGACCCGGTGCGCGAGCGCGCGCATGGAATTGGAGTTCGCGGTGAGGCGCTGGCCGGCCAGTCGCTGCCCGGTCAGCACGTTATAAAGCTCGAACTGCGCGGCGAAGCCGGCGCCTTCCGGCATCAGCTTGCCGACCGCGATGAAATCGGTCTTGAGATAACGCCAGTCCTGGAAACGGATCTGATCGCCCTGCGTGGGCCGGTCGATCATTTCCTTGCGATCCAGCGGCGCGAAGCGTCCGCTCCGTCGCAAATCCGCGGCCACCACTTCGGCGACATCAAAGGGCGCGGCTCCGCTGGATTCCCAGCCGAACGGCACGATGGCGACCGGCACCGCGTCCTCGGCGGACTTGGTGATCTCGATGACCAGCTGCGCGTTGGCCGCGACCGCGAACCACGACAGCGCGAAGCAAACGAAAACGGCGAAAGTTTTTTTCATCAGTCATGGCTCCTTGGAGCGAAATCGGTGCGCCCGCGCGTCAACCCGCGCCGGGCCTGAAATTAAAGGTCAGCTCCGGCCGAAACAGGCGCGGATTGGACGGAGTCGGCAACGGCGAGGCGCTGACCACGGCGTTCTCGACCGACTGCTTTACAGCGGCGTCGCCGTTGCAGCTGCCGATCTTCGCCGACAGAACCACCCCGGCGGGCGTTTGCCGCACCGTTACCTGGCACAGCAGATCGTCGCGCGCCGACAGCGGACGATTCCAACGACGTTCGACCGCCTGGGCGATCATGGCGATGTACTGCGCCATCTCGGGCGAGCTGGCGGCGGCCGCATCCGCCGCGGCGTTGGCTTCTTCTTCCTGCAGCTGACGCCGCAACTCAGACTCCCGCGCCTCCTGCAAACGTTTGTCCTCGGCGGCCTTGCGACGTTCCGCCTCTTCACGCTGCTTACGCTGAATCTCCTCGACTCGCTTCGCCTCTTCCTCGGCGCGCTTCTTCCGCTCGGCTTCGGCCGCGGCGCGTTTCTTTTCCGCTTCCTGCCGCTCGCGTAATTGTTGCTCTTCCGCCTGGCGGCGTTGTTCCGCTTCCTGGCGTTGCTTCAATTCGACCTGACGCTCCGCTTCCGCCCGTTGTTCCGCTTCCTTGCGCTGAACCTCTTGCTGTTCGCGACGCTGCTGCTCGGCTGCCTGCTCCTGCTCGCGCTGCTTCTGTTGCTCGGCTTCCCCCTCGCGTTGCCGTTGGGCTTCCTGCTCACGTTGTAGCTGCTGGGCGCGATCACGCTCGCGCTGCTGGCGCTGCTGGCGAGCGGCGTCATTCAACGTTTTCGGATCGACCACGACGGCCTGGATCGCGAGCTGCACCGGCGGCGGCGTGCGCTGCATGTTCAGCATGGTCAGGCCGAAGATGCCAGCAAACAACGCGTGCAGCAGCAGCGCGCCGAGAATGTACGTCCAGTGTTGTTTGATGAAATCGACCATGAAGCCTTAGCGCTTTTTGTTATTCCGCGCTTCCGCCGGATCGGTGATGAAGCCCACCTTCTCGGCGCCCGCTTCCTGTAACAGCACCATGCCGGTGACCACGCGGCCATACGGGACGTTGGTGTCGGCCTTCACCAGCACAGGCGTTTGCGGCTCACGCTTCAGCACCGTCGAGACGCGCTGGACGACCGCGTTCTCATCCAACGCGCTTTCCTCGTCCTTGCCGATGTTCAGGTAATACTTGCCGGCGGAATCGACACTCAGGATCAACGGCTGGTGCTGCCGCATCAGGTCTTCCGGCAACGGCTCGGCCGCGGCCTTCGGCAGGTCCACCTTGATGCCCTGAGTGAGCATCGGCGCGGTGATCATGAAAATGATCAGCAGCACGAGCATCACGTCGATATAGGGGACGACGTTCATCTCGGCCACCAGCCGTTTGCCACGGCGGGCATTCATCGGGCTCATGCGTGCGCCTCGGCACCACGCGGCTGCTCACGAGAAGCCGACGCGTGACGCTGCAGAATGGTCGAGAGCTCTTCGACGAAGGTGTCGTAGCGCACTTCGACCCGACTCACTTGATCCGCGTAACGGTTATAAGCCACGACCGCCGGAATGGCGGCGAACAGACCCATGGCGGTCGCGATCAGCGCTTCGGTGATACCCGGCGCCACCATCGAAAGGGTCGCCTGCTGGACGTTACCGAGGCCGTGGAATGCATTCATGATGCCCCACACGGTGCCGAACAGTCCGATGTACGGGCTGGTCGAGCCGATGGTCGCGAGCATCGCAAGGCCCAGCTCCAGACGATCGCTTTCTTTCAGCAGCGCGACACGCATGCCGCGACGGGCGCCTTCGATCAGCTGCGCCGAGGCGATGCCGCCCTGCTGGCGCAAGCGTGAGAACTCACGAAAGCCCTGCTCGAAGATCGCTTCCATGCCGCGGGTGACCCGGCGGCTCTGGTCGATGGAACGAAACATCGCGGTGAGATCGCCGCCCGACCAGAACGTTTCCTCGAACCGGTCGGCATCGGTGCGCGCCTTTTTCAGCTCGGCGCGTTTGCGCAGCATGATGGACCACGACACCAGCGATGCGAGCAGCAGCAGCCCCATCACGATCTGCACCACGATGCTGGCGTTGAGCACCAGCTCGAGCGGATTCAGGTTGTTCGAATTCATTCCCGTGACTCCCGAATTGATTCTTCAGACCTGCACCGGCGCGCTGCGCGCGCGGTGGTCGAATGCTTGAACACTGCGGCCGGCGCGCCAGGGCGCGCGATGGTTCGGCTTCATATGAGATCCTTGGGCAACGCCGTCGGGCGAAGATTCACCGCGTCGAGGCACGCTACGCGCACCTTGCCTTCGACCAGCAACTCGCCCTCGAGACCGCCGCGAAATACCTGCTGCTGAAACGTGAAGCTGGCGCGCGTGCGCTCGGCGATCACGCAAGTGACCAGCAGCTCATCGCCATAGCGCGCCGGCCGGCGATAGTGCGCTTCGATATCGACCACCACGAACATCAGCCCGTGCTGCTCCTTCAAAGGCAGCTGTTCGACACCGGCGGCTCGCAACCATTCGGTCCGAGCGCGCTCCATGAACTTCAGGTAGTTCGCGTAGTAAACGATGCCGCCGGCGTCGGTATCTTCCCAGTAGATGCGCACCGGCCAGGCAAAGGGCCGAGCGCTCGAAACGTTCGATGCAGCCACCATCCTCAGCGTTACTCCCCGAACAACTCGCCGGTGCCGGGCCGCTCCGGCAGTTTCAAGCCGAAGTGCTGATACGCCAGCCGCGTCGCCATCCGGCCCCGGGCGGTACGCATGATGAAACCTTGTTGGATCAGATACGGCTCGATCACATCCTCGATCGTGCCGCGCTCCTCGCCCAAAGCGGCGGACAGGCTTTCCACGCCCACCGGCCCGCCGTCGAATTTTTCGATGATGGTCAACAGCAGCTTGCGGTCCATCAGATCGAACCCCAGCGGGTCCACGTCCAGCATATCCAGCGCGGCCTGCGCCACTTCGTCGGTGATCCGGCCACCGGCGCGCACTTCGGCATAGTCACGCACGCGCCGGAGCAATCGATTGGCGATCCGGGGAGTTCCCCGTGATCGCTGGGCAATGCGTGCCGCGCCGGACGCGTCCGCAGGCACGCCGAGCAGGCTCGCCGAGCGAGTCACAATGCGTTGCAGTTCGGCCTGATCGTAAAACTCCAAACGTTGCACGATGCCGAACCGGTCTCGCAACGGCGAGGTCAGCAGGCCGGCGCGCGTGGTGGCACCGATCAAGGTGAACGGCGGCAGGTCCAGCTTGATGGAGCGCGCGCCCGGACCTTCACCGATCATGATATCTAGCTGAAAATCTTCCATCGCCGGATACAGGATCTCCTCGACCTGCGGGCTGAGTCGATGTATCTCATCGACGAACAACACGTCGTTGGCCTGCAGGTTGGTCAGCAGCGCGGCCAGGTCGCCGGCGCGCTCGATCACCGGGCCCGAGGTCTGGCGCAGATTCACGCCGAGCTCGTTGGCGACGATGTTGGCCAGCGTGGTCTTGCCCAGGCCGGGCGGGCCGAAGATCAGCACGTGATCCAGCGCCTCGCGCCGGTTGCGCGCCGCCTGGATGAATATTTCCATCTGCGTCTTGACCGCCGACTGGCCGACGTAATCGGCCAGTTTCTTCGGCCGCACGGCGCGGTCGAAGGCGGCTTCATCGCCCTGCGAGGCGGCGGAAACGATGCGGTCCTGCTCGATCATGGTTGGCTTAGCGCGTCGCTGCTGCCTGCAGCGCGCGGCGAATGATTTCCTCGGTGGTCTGCACCGACGCGTCCACCGCCTTCAGCAGTCGCGTCACTTCGGCAGGCTTATAGCCCAACGCGACCAGCGCGCTGAAAGCCTCCGCTTGTGGACCGATTGCCGGCTCGGCGGTTCCGCCGGTCGGCAACACAGCGAGCCCGGTGTCGCCAAAACCCTTCACCCGGTCGCGCATCTCGACCACCAGGCGCTCGGCCGTCTTGCGGCCCACGCCCGGCGTGCGCACCAACGTATCGATGTCCTGCGCCTCGATGCACATCAAAAAGGCATCGACGGTGAGGCCCGAGAGCAACGCCAGCGCCAGCTTCGGGCCCACGTTGGAAACTTTCAGCAGCTCGCGAAACAGCCGCCGCTCGCGCTCGGTGCCGAAGCCGAACAGGATGTGCGCATCCTCGCGGACCACCAGGTGGGTGAACAAATGAACGTCCGCCCCGGCCGCCGGCAAGCCATAAAATGTCGACATGGGCGCTTCCAGCTCATAACCGACGCCGCCCACGTCGATCACCAGCTGCGGGGGTTGCTTGGCGGTCAGCCGACCGCGCAGAAAACCGATCATTGCGCCGAGCCCGCCGCGAGCTGGTGCAGCTGGCCGTTGAGATTGCGGGAATGCGCGTGACAAAGCGCAATGGCCAACGCGTCGGCAGCGTCCGCGCCGAGCGGGCCGGAAAGATTCAACAAACGTCGCACCATCAATTGCACTTGTTCCTTCTGAGCGGCACCGGTTCCCACCACGGCAAGTTTCACCTCACGCGGGGCGTACTCAAAAACACGAGGGCGCACGGCAAAAGTCGCACTCAGCGCCGCGCCTCGCGCCTGGCCCAGTTTCAGCGCGCTGTCGGCATTGCGGTGCATGAACACGCGCTCGATGGCGACTTCGTCCGGCCGGTACTCGGTGGCGAGCCGATCGACGCCGGCAAAAATTTCCTGCAACCGATCGGCCAGCGACGGCCCGCGGGCGCGGATCGATCCGCTGACCACGTAAGTGACGCGCGGCCCCGTCTCTACCACCGCGTAACCGGTGCATAACGAGCCCGGATCCAGGCCCAGGATTCGCACGCTTGGCGCCGCCGCCGGGGCCGGGTTCGTCGAGCGCTGACGCAGACTCACGACGGCCGTCGATACCTTCACGTCACCTCGGGCGAGATTGAGCTCGGCGAGACTTTTCGGGCGCCTGTGTCTGCGCAAGGACTCCCCTCTGCCTGGACCCGTGCGGGTCTCGAGTTGCGAAGGCCGGTATGATACCGGCAACGGCTACAAACCGACACGATCATGCCTTCCGTCGACGACGCTGCATCCGACACCGAGCAGACCGCGAACGCCCGCCGCCGGGCCCGCGAGCTGCTGTCGAAACTGGCGGCCACGGTCGGCGACAACCAACCCAAGGCGCCGGCCGCGCTGGCGCGTGCGCAAGCCATCGTCGACATCCTGGTCAGCTTGACCGATGACGACGACATCCTCGGCGGCGCCCTGCTCCTGCCACTGCTCGAAGCCGAGGTGATCACCCCCGAGCAGGCCGTCGCGACGGTGAGCGCACCGGCCAATCGGATCGCGAGCGAGTTGCAGCGACTGGGCTCGCTGAACATCAGCATTCCCACCAGCCCGGGCAGCGGGCGCGCGACTCCATCGCTGTCGAGCAATCAGGCCGAAGGCTTGCGCAAGATGCTGCTGGCCATCGTGACCGATCCTCGACTGGTGCTCGTGAAGCTCGCCGCTCAATTACAGCAGCTGCGCGATAGCAAGGACGCGCCGGCCACCGAACGCGAACGTCTCGCCTATGAAACACGCGAGGTCTACGCGCCGCTCGCGAACCGTCTCGGCGTGTGGCAGCTCAAGTGGGAGCTGGAGGATCTGAGCTTCCGCTATCTCGATCCGGAGAGTTACAAGACGATCGCCGGCTGGCTGGCCTCCAAGCGCATCGATCGGGAGCGTTACATCGAGGAAGTGATCGGGGTGCTCCGTCGGGAGCTGGAGAAGGCGCACATCGCAAACGCCGAGATCGCCGGCCGACCGAAGCACATCTACAGCATCTGGCGGAAAATGCATCGGAAGGGGCTGCAATTCGATCAGCTTTACGATGTGCGCGCCGTGCGAGTGCTCGTGGACAGCATCGCCGACTGCTATGCCGCGCTCGGCGTCGTGCATGGAATGTGGCCGTATATTCCGGGCGAGTTCGACGACTACATCGCCACGCCCAAGGACAACCTCTATCGATCGCTGCACACCGCCGTCATCGGCCCCGGCAAGCTGCCGCTGGAAGTGCAGATCCGCACGCGCGAGATGCATGCGCATGCCGAGCTCGGCGTCGCCGCTCACTGGCGCTACAAGGAAGGTGGCAAGGCCAATCCGGCCTACGAACAAAAGATCGTCTGGCTGCGCCAGGTGCTCGAACCCAGCGAGCGCGGCGAGGAAACCGAAGGCGAGTTTCTGGATCGGGTGCGCTCGGAGCTGTTCGAAGATCGGGTTTATGCGATCTCACCGCGAGGTGAGGTGGTCGATCTGCCGCGAGGCGCGACGCCGCTCGACTTCGCTTATCACGTGCACACGGATCTGGGCCACCGCTGCCGGGGCGCGAAGGTCAACGGCCGGATGGTGCCGCTGAATCAAGTCCTGCACAACGGCGATCAGGTCGAGATCGTCACCGGCAAGCAACTCAATCCAAGCCGCGACTGGCTGGTGCCCTCGCTCGGTTACCTGGCCTCGCCGCGCAACCGGAACAAGGTCCGCTCGTTCTTCCGCAAGCTCGACGAGCAACAGAACATTCAACAGGGCCGGCAGATCCTCGAACGTGAGTTGCAGCGGCTGGCGGTGCACTCGGTGACCCTGCCGGAGCTGATCGGCGAGTTCAATTTCGACAACGCCGATCAGCTGTATCGCGCCATCGGCGAAGGCGAGATCAACGTCGCTCAGATCAGCGGCGCCGTGCAACGCCGGGCCAAGCCGCAGGAGCTGCCCACGCCGGTCGTGAAACGACCGGCCGCGGCGCCCAAGAAGGCGTCCGGGATCACCATCGATGGCGTGGACGATCTGTTGTCGAACTTCGCGGGCTGTTGCAGCCCGGTGCCGCCCGAGCCCATTGCCGGTTACATCACTTTGGGTCGCGGCGTGAGCATCCATCGCGATGACTGCGCGAACTTCAAACGACTGGCGACGGCGAATCCGGAGCGCGTGATTGCGGTCGAATGGGGCACCGGCGGCGACCGCTCATTCCCCGTCGACGTCAATGTTCGAGCCTATGACCGCCGCGGGCTGCTACGTGACGTGACCGCGATTCTCGCCGACTCCAAGATCAATATCCACGGCATGAACACGGTGACGCACGAACCCGATGCGATTGCCGACATGAATCTGAAAATCACGGTCCACGGCCTGGAAGAGCTGTCCCGCGTGCTGGCTCGTATCCAGGGCCTGCCCAACGTTCTGAGTGCCCGACGCAAGGTTTGAGCAATGAAACTGGTCTCCAACACGCTGCTCGATGAAATGACCGCCAAGGCCGCCGCGAGCCCGCGCCGGCGGGCCCATCACAATCTGCACAGCTCACCGAGCGATCTCGTGCAGCGCTTCGTGGTCGTGGCCCAGAGCGATACATACATCCGTCCGCATCGGCACATGACCAAGTCGGAGCTGTGCACGATCGTGCGGGGGCGGTTTGAATGCGTGGTGTTCGACGCTGACGGGACCATTACAGAGCGCAACGTCATTGGCGAAGGCACGCCGAATCACGCGTTCGAGCTGCCCTCGCAGACCTGGCACACCCTACTCGCGCTGACGGATGGCGCTGCGTTCGTCGAGGTTAAAGAAGGACCTTACGATCCGGCGACCGCGGCGGAGTTCGCGGCTTGGGCGCCGGAAGAAGGCGGCGCCACAGCGGCTTTCCAACG
The DNA here is from genome assembly GCA_023391815.1 of Pseudomonadota bacterium. Classification (GTDB taxonomy): domain Bacteria; phylum Pseudomonadota; class Gammaproteobacteria; order Steroidobacterales; family Steroidobacteraceae; genus Steroidobacter. The sequence goes on along the minus strand of JAEWAF010000094.1, from coordinate 58,081 downwards.
CTGGATTAGAACTGCGCCCGTCGGTGCGCGCGTTCCGTCTTTCACCTAGCAACGATGGGATAGCGGTGTTCTTCGCGCCGTGGTGAGCGCCCGTCAGCCCGCCGCTTGGGCCAGCGCCGTTTCCATCGCGCTGTCGCCCTGCACGCGGAACGCGGCGATCTCCGCTTCGCTCCATTCGCGAACGATGCGGCCGTCGATCAGCAACGCTGCTTTGTCGGCGTAATGCTCGACGATGTCGAGTGAATGTGTCGCGAGCAGCACGGCACAGCGTCCGTCCGTGAGGCGATGTTGTAGATGATGTTTGACTTGCAGCGCGCTCGCCGGATCGAGCCCGTTGAATGCCTCGTCCAGCACGATCAGCGTCGGCTCGCCGAGCAGCGCGAGCAGGATGCAAAGTTTCTGTCGCGTGCCGAGCGAATAGGTATCGACGAAGCTGTCGAAATAGCCGTCGAAGCGCAGCTCGCGGGCGAGAGCGAGGACGTCCTCACCGATCTCCTGCAGACCTTTCGCTTGCGCATAGACTTCCAGGCATTGCCTTCCGGTCAGCAGACCCGGCAGTTGCTCTGGAGCACAGGCGTAACCGAGTCGTTGCTTGGCTGCGAGCGGCGCGGTGATCGCCGAATGACCGGCGATCAGCAGGTCTCCGGCCGATGGCGTCAGTGCGCCGCTGATACAACGTGACAACGTACTCTTACCGACGCCGTTCGGCCCGAGCAGGCAGAACCACTCGCCCGCCGGCACTTGCAGACTCACGCCACTCAGCACTTCGCGTTTGCCATACTTGGCGTGCACCTGACGGACATCGAGCACGATCGAAGTCATGTCTTTGCTCCCGCGCGTAAGTGCAAGACGGTCGCCAGCGCTGCGAATGCCGCGACCGACAGCGCGATCTTCACGACCGGGGACCGGCCGCGATAGTTGCCGACCAGTGCGAACCCCGAGATTGAAATGAACAACCCGAGCCAGAGCGCCGCAACCTGCAACGCCATGCCGATCGGCACGCCGAGCAAGAGCATGCACACGACGGCAAGGGATACGCCGACGCACTGGTGAACCAGTGCTCGCCGCGATACTGACCAGACGAATCCCATCAGCGTCGATGGAGTGGCACGCAGCCACACAGCGGCCGACTTAGCGACGGTGGTCATCGCAGAGACCAGCGCAGCCAGGTAACTCGCCACGAAGTACATCGCGACCACGCACAAGCCCGCCATCGCGGATGATCCACCCTGCACCGCCAGCAACGCCGCGATCAGCACATACCGCGAATTTTCCGGACGGCTCCAGGAAAGCACTTGAGCGATAGGCCAGCCCGCCAACCCCGCTGAATCCGGACGCACGCCGAGATAAACATCCGTCGCTGTCCCCTTGGAAACCTGTGCGGATCTGCTTGAAGGATTCGCAACGGCTGCACGACGAACGCGCGGCTGCGGCACGTAGCGCGACGGCACAACACCGGATGCTTTCGCTCGGCGCCCGGTCCACCACCCGACGACGCCACCGATCAATAAGCCGCCCGCGGCGGCGGCAGTGACCTTCTCGGCCGCGGCGGCGATTCCTTCGCTCGTCAGCGCGACCAACGCAGGAACCAACACCACTGCCATCGCCAGAGCGCACAGAGGCAGCAGCACGCGAATCGCCTGGGTGATGAGCAAACTTCGCGCTGGGATCGGAGCTGCGATGAGCCACGACTGAGACTTCGATTCTTCGAGCTGTCGCCGCCGTCCGCTCACAGAACTCGCTGCATAGATGGCCGCGACGAGTGCGACCAACACCCAATAGCCCGCGACTGTCTCAACCGCGCCAGCGACGTGCCCGGCCAAGGAAACCGACAGCGCGATGACGACCGCCACCGCGCTCAAAATGACAAACAGAACGCGCCGCCCTTCCCCACGCCAGCGCGAGATTGAATTGACGAATCGCAGCCATTCGACCAGCAGCGCGGGATGCCGGCGCAAGACGGCCGGCGCGCGTACTACGCCGTCTGCGCGGCCTTCAATCGCCACGTTCGCAGCCCGTACAGGAGAAAGACCACGGCCAGCACGATCAACAACGCCACGAACTGCTCGAGTGTCACGGTCTCGTAGAACAACCAGGACAGCGACAGGCACGCGGCGACCGGCACGAGCGGCCCGCCCGGGGTGAGGTACGGCTCCCCATCGGTGCGAATGTCTTTTCTCCTCAGCACGTAGGCCGCGATGGCGCACAGGAAATACAACATCAGCGCCGAGAGGTTCGCAAAGATCGTCAGCGTCTCGTACGTGCCGGACAACGCGATGCTAGCCACGATCACGCCGTAGATGACGATCGCCTTGTGCGGACTATGGAAGCTCGGATGCACCGAGCTCAGCATGCGAGGCAGAAACCCGTCGCGACTCATCGCGAACAAGCCGCGCGGCTCCGACAGAACATTCGCGCTCAAATAGCCGAACATGGAAATGACCGCGCCGACCACCAGAATCGTGCGTCCGACCGGCCCCACGATCGAGCCGGCCGCGCTGGCCAGCGGCGTCGTGCGATCGTTCGCCAGGTCCGTTCCCATCACGCCCAGCGCGACGAACTGAATCGCCAGATACAACAGCGTCGCGGCGCCCAGTGCCATGAAGGCGGCGCGGGGCACCGTCTTCGCCGGATTCTTCACCTCGCCGCTCGGCATCAGCGAACCTTCGATGCCCGAGAACGCGAAGATGACGATGCCGGCCGTGCTCAGCACCGTGCTCGCTTCGGGAACGTGGGTCCAGACCAGGTTCGACGGCTCGATGAAGAACGCGCCGATCACGATGAAACCGATCAGCGGTAACAATTTGGCCACAGTGACCGTTTCGATCACACGCGCGCCCGTCTTCACGCCGCGATAGTTGATGGCGACCAGCGTACCCACCAGCAGCACCACGACGCCACGATAGAGCCAGGGCGAGCTGCCCGGCGCCAGGGTCAGAATGGATCGGGCCAGAACGTTACATACACCGGCCGCCGCCGAGGTGCCGGTGGCGAGCACTAAACATCCGGCCACGAACCCCCATACCGGTCCAATCGCCGTTTCCACATAGGCGTACGGTCCGCCGGTCGAGGAAACACGACTGCCTGCCTCGGCAAAGCACATGACGACCAGACCGATGATGATGGCGCAGGCCACGTAGGCCAGCGGCGCGGCGGTCCCGAGTTGCAGGACGGCGAATGCCGGCAGCACGAAAATGCCGCTGCCCACCGTGTAGTTGAAGATGTTCGCCGCGAGCTGGCGGGTGCCAAGCGCGCGGGACAACAGTGCGTCCGGATTGCCGGCTCGGACGGCCGAAGTGTTATTGGTGTCGTGCATCGGCTGAGAATAGCCGATGCGCGGTCGTTAGAGGCTAGCGGCGAGCGGCTCGAACCTATCATTTAATAGGTCAAAGCCCCCCGGAAGGGGGACAGAGTTGAATCTGTCCCCGCGTCGGCGAGCGATCCGGCCTTATCGGTTCGGGAAGTCGATCGCGATCTTGTCCGCGTTCAACGCCGCCTCGTGCACGGCCTCGGACAGGGTCGGATGCGCATGGATGGTACGCTGCAAGTCCTCGGTGCTGGCCGAGTACTCCATCGCCAGCACGGCCTCGGCGATCAGCTCGCCGGCCATCGGGCCGATGATGTGCACACCCAGGATCTCATCGTCATCCGTGGCCGCAACGATCTTTGCGAAGCCGGCGGTCGCTTCCATGGCGCGAGCACGACCGCTGGCGAGGAACGGGAACGAGCCGACCTTGTAGGCACGGCCGCTCTTCTTCACTTCTTCTTCGGTCTGACCGACCCAGGCGATCTCGGGCGCGGTGTAGATCACGGACGGAATGGTCTTGTAATTCACTTCGGCGATCTTGCCGGCGATCAGGTCGGCGACCATCACGCCCTCTTCCTTGCCCTTGTGAGCGAGCATCGGGCCGCGCACCACGTCACCGACTGCCCACACATTGGGAACGTCGGTTTTGCAGTCATGATCGACTTTGATGAAGCCGCGCTCGTCGATCTGCACGCCGGTGCCTTCGCCCAGCAGATCCTTGGTGAACGGACGACGGCCGATGGCGACCACGACCTTGTCGACTTCGAGAGTCTGCTCGCCCTTGGCGTCGGTGTACTTCAACTTCACGCCGCTCGCCGACTTGTCGGCGCCGCTTACCTTCGCGCCCAGGCGAATGTCCAGGCCGAGCTTCTTGAAGTGCTTGAGCGCTTCCTTGGAGACCGCACCGTCGGCGGCCGGCAGGAAGGTATCGAGTGCTTCGAGCACCACGACTTCCGAACCGAGACGACGCCACACACTGCCCAACTCCAGACCGATGACGCCGGCGCCGACGACGCACAGACGCTTCGGCACGCTGTCAAACTCCAACGCGCCCCACGAGTCGACGATCTGCTTGCCGTCGAACGGCACGCTCTTCAATTCAGTGGGCGAAGAGCCGGAGGCCAGAATGACGTGCTTGGCCGTCAGTTCTTCTTTCTTGCCGTCCTTACCCGTGAACTCGACCTTGTTGCCCTTGAGCAGCTTGCCGTGGCCCTGCAGACCCGTGACGCCAGCGGCTTTGAATAGCGCGCTGATGCCCTGAGTCGATGCCTTCACGATACCGGCACGACGCTTCTGCATCGTAGCCACGTCGACCGACACGTCGCCGACCTTGATGCCGTGAACGGCGAACTCGTGCTGAGCACGATGCACCAGCTCCGAGCTCTCGAGCAGCGCCTTGGAAGGAATACAGCCGGCGTTCAAGCAAGTGCCGCCGAACGCATACGAACCGTCCTTGTTCACCCACTCGTCGATACACGCGACCTTGAGCTTGTTCTGGCCGGCGCGGATGGCGGCGGGATAACCGGCGGGACCACCGCCGATGACGATGACGTCGTACTGGGACATGCGAGCTCCGCAAATTTTCGTTCTAAAAAGGACAGTTCATACGGGATGAACTATGAGGGCAGCAGCCGGCGCCGCCAATGAGGCGCCGGCTAACTCAGTCGTGACGCAGCGGAATCAAAGCTGCAGCAACAGGCGCGCCGGATCTTCCAGCGCTTCCTTGATCGCCACCAGGAACTGCACCGACTCGCGACCGTCGACGATGCGATGGTCGTAAGTGAGCGCCAGGTACATCATCGGGCGGATCTTGATCTCGCCGTCGACCACCATCGGCCGCTCCTGGATCTTGTGCATGCCGAGGATGGCGACCTGCGGCGGATTCAAGATGGGCGTCGACATCAGCGAGCCGAACACGCCGCCGTTGGTGATGGTGAAGGTGCCGCCGGTCAGCTCTTCCAGCGAGATCGAGCCATCGCGAGCTTTCTTCGCGTAGTCGCCCACGGCCTGCTCGAGATCCGCGAAGCCGAGGCTTTCCGCGTTACGAATGACCGGCACCATCAAACCACGATCCGTGGAGACAGCGACGCCGATGTCGTAGAACTCGTGATACACGATGTCGTTGCCATCGATGGACGCATTCACCGCCGGGAACTTGCGCAGCGCTTCGATCGCGGCCTTGATGAAGAACGAGCTGAAGCCCAGCTTCACGCCGTGCACTTTCTCGAACTTGTCCTTGTAGCGAGCGCGGATTTCGTTCACGGCGGTCAGATCGACTTCGTTGAACGTCGTCAGCATCGCCGCGGTGGACTGCGCCTGGATCAAACGCTCGGCGATGCGAGCGCGCAGACGGGTCATCGGCACGCGCTGTTCGTTGCGCGAGCCCACGGCAGCCGGCAATTTCACCGCCGGAGCCTGCTTGGCCGGAGCCTTCGCTTCGGCCGGAGCCGACGACTTGCCAGCCATGTGTTGAATGACATCGCCCTTGCTCACGCGACCATCGCGGCCGCTGCCGGCGATCTGTGTGGCATCGAGCTTGTGCTCTTCGACCATGCGCTTGGCGGCCGGCGCGAGCTTGCCGCCACTTGCCGCAGCCGCCTTCTCGGCAGGCGCTTCAGCCTTGGCTTCGGTCTTCGCAGCGGGAGCAGCGGCGGCCGCGCCCTCGCCCGCTTCCAGAATCGCGAGCACCTGACCGCTGGTGACGGTGGCGCCGTTTTCGACCTTGAGCTCCTTGATCACACCGGCCGAGGGCGCCGGCACTTCGAGCACGACTTTGTCGGTTTCCAGGTCGACCAGATTCTCATCGCGGCTGACCGCCTCGCCGGGCTTCTTGTGCCAGGAGACCAGCGTGGCGTCGGTAACGGACTCGGGCAGTTGCGGAACCTTGATTTCGATTGTCATCACTTGATCCTGTTATTACCCGCGGCTCACTTGTTCGCGGCCTTCAGGCGCGTGGTGTGCCGGAGAGACTCTTCGGTGCTGGTGGAGCGCAGCGCGGCGTCGACCAGTGCCTGCTGCTGTTCCTGGTGCATCTGCGCGATGCCGGTGGCGGGAGCGGCCGCCGGAGCGCGGCCTGCGTACAGCAGCTGATGATCCTTCGACAGCGACTCCTGCAGACGATGGCGGATCTGATACCAGGCGCCCTGATTCTGCGGCTCCTCCTGACACCAGACGACTTCCTTGGCGTTCGAATATTTCTTGATGATGGCCGCGTACTCTTCCGCCGGGAACGGATACAACTGTTCCACACGCACGATGGCAATGTTGTGCAAACCATCGCCGCGACGCGAATCGAGCAGGTCGAAATAAACCTTGCCCGCGCAGAACACGATACGCGTGACCTTGGCCGGCTGGATATCGTCGACCTCGTCGATGACGGTACGGAACGAGCCTTGCGTGAGATCGTCGAGCTGCGACACCGACAGCTTGTGACGAAGCAGGCTCTTGGGCGACATGATGACCAGCGGCTTGCGGAAGCTCTGCTTCATCTGACGACGCAGCATGTGGAACATCTGCGCCGGCGTCGACGGCACGCATACCTGCATGTTCTGCTCGGCGCACAACTGCAGGAAGCGCTCCAGACGCGCCGAGGAATGTTCCGGACCCTGGCCTTCATAGCCATGCGGCAACATCAAGGTGAGCCCGCACAGGCGGCCCCACTTCGCTTCGCCGGAGCTGATGAACTGGTCGATGATGACCTGCGCGCCGTTGACGAAGTCGCCGAACTGACCTTCCCAGATGGTCAGGCTGTTCGGCTCGGTGGTCGAGAAGCCGTACTCGAAACCGAGCACCGCTTCTTCCGACAGGAAGGAGTCGTACACGTCGAAGCGCGGCTGGCTCGGCGCCAGGTGCTGCAACGGAACGTAGTTCTCGAGGCTGTTCTGGTCGTGCCACACGGCATGACGATGGAAGAACGTGCCTCGGCCGCTGTCCTGACCGATCAGACGCACTTCGTAGCCTTCGGTCAGCAACGTCGCGTACGCCAGGTTCTCGGCGAAGCCCCAGTCGAGCGGCAGCTGGCCGGCCGCCATCTTCTCGCGGTCCTGGACGATCTTCGCGACCTGACGATGCAAGGTGAGGTTCGCCGGCAGCGTGGTGAGCTTGGTGGCCAGCTCGCGCAGCTGCTCGATGCGCACGCCGGTCTTCACCACTTCGGTGAGATCGACGTCGTGATACTTGGTCCAGTCGACGGTGTGCTTGTTGCCGATCAGGCCCAGCGACTGCTTGGCCTGCGACTTGCCCTCGTCCATCTCGCGACGATACTGATCGACCATCGCGTCGGCCTCGGCCATGGTGATCACCTTTTCGGCGACCAGGCGCTCGGCATAGATCTGGCGCGGCGTCTTGTGGGCGCGGATCTTCGAGTACATCACCGGCTGCGTCGCCGACGGCTCGTCCGACTCGTTGTGACCCAGGCGGCGATAGCAGACCAGATCGATCACGACGTCCTTGTGGAACGTCATGCGGTAATCGAGCGCGAGCCGGGTCACGAACGCGACCGCTTCGACGTCATCGCCGTTCACGTGGAAGATCGGCGCTTCGATCATCTTCGCCACGTCGCTGCAATACATGGTCGAGCGCGCATCTTCCGGCTTGGAAGTGGTGAAGCCGACCTGGTTGTTGATGATCACGTGCACCGTGCCGCCGGTGTAGAAACCGCGGACCTGCGACATCTGCAACGTTTCCATCACGACGCCCTGACCCGCGAAAGCGGCGTCGCCGTGAATCAACAGCGGCATCACCTTGTCGCCCTTGGTGTCGCTGCGACGCTGCTGACGAGCACGCACCGAGCCTTCGACGACCGGGTTGACCACTTCGAGGTGCGAGGGATTGAACGCCATCGCGACGTGGACGTTGCCGCCCGGCGTCTTGATGTCGGTGGAGAAGCCCTTGTGGTACTTCACGTCGCCCGAGCCCTGCATGTGGTTCACGTCGTAGTGACCTTCGAACTCGGAGAACAGCTTCTGCGGGGACTTGCCGACCACGTTCACCAGCAGATTCAAGCGGCCGCGATGGGCCATGCCGATGACCATCTCCTCCAGACCGCGCAGACCGCCCTGCTGAATCAGATCGTCGACCAGTGGCACCAGCGCGTCGCCGCCTTCCAGCGAGAAGCGCTTCTGCGCCGGATATTTGGTGGCGAGATATCGCTCCAGACCTTCCGCCGCCGTGAGATGGCGCAGGAACGTCTTGCGCTCCTCGGTCGAATAACGATTCGTGACGCGACCTTCCTGGAAGCGATTCTGCAACCACAGCCGCTCGGTCGAATTCGAGACGTGCGCGAATTCGGCGCCGATGGTGCCGCAGTAGATCTGACGCAGCTGAGCGACGATGTCTTTCAGCTTCATGCGCTTGGCGATGGCGTCGGTGCGGCTGCCGGTGAAGAACTCGGTCTCGAGGTCGGCATTGCTCAAGCCGAAGTGCGACAGCTCGAGCACTTCGGGCACCGGACGCTTCATCAAGCCCAGCGGATCGATGTCGGCGACCAGGTGACCGCGATTCGAGTAGACCTGCACCAGTCGCGACACCGCGCCCTGCTTGGCCGCTGCATCACTGGACACGGCGGCGGGGGCCGCCCCACTCGGTGCACCGATCGAGTAGGCACGCTTGGCGAGCGCATCGCGAATCGGGCCGTGCGCCACATCGGCGCCACCGCCCGCTTTGCCCAACCCGGCGAAGTAGTCGCGCCATTTCGGCTCGACCGATCCCGGATCAGCAAGGAATTGTTCGTAGAGGGATTCGATGTAGGGGGCGTTGCCAGCCCCGAGAGGCGTAGAGTCGAGCAAAGCTCGCAAAGAGTCGCTCATTGCGCTCGCAAGTTCCTGTTCGAACTGAGGAAGGTTTGGCCGCCAACGGCCACGTACATTACTTTAGAGGGCCGGTAGTGTAGCCGAACCACACTGCGGTTGAGAAACGCAGTGTGATAAGTCGCATGCTTAGCGAGATCGACTTCACACCTTGACTGCGCCGGGCCGTGGGTCACGCTGTCCATCACGGTGCATGATGGGGTCGGCACGCCGGATTTCAGCGGTTTTCCGCTCAATTTTGCCGGCTTCGCGATTCGCGTCGCGAGCCTTCGCGTTACGCGGCGGTGGTTCGACGAGGCGGTCTCGGGAATTTGGCTACCTTCGGGGGTTCGGCAGCTGTCGTCGCTGAATGGCGACCCGTGGCAACGATGCGATCCGCGCCAACCACGGTCGCGCCAGGAGGAATGTCGCGAGTCACGACTGCGTTGGCACCGATGGTGGCGCCATTGCCGATGCGAACGTCACCCAGAATGCGCGCGCCCGCGCCAATTGTGACGTCATCGCCAATCACCGCAGCGATGTTCGGATCGCCATCGCGACCGCCGATCATGACCTGCTGCATGATCGTGACTCGGTGCCCGATCACGGCTTGCCGATGCAGAACGATGCCATAGGGATGGGGCATGTGGACGTCGCTCGGCACGCGACAGTTGATGTCACTATTAAAGAGCACGCGAACGAGCCTGCTCAATACAGGCACGTGCCGCCGACAAAAGAACAGCAGCACATTCGTCGACTTTGGATTGTCCTTGCTGGTGTCGGGCAAACCGAGCCGTCGAGCGGTACGACGGGCCAGTTGCGCGACGATCGCTCGCTCCGCCTCCGCGCTCACTTCATCGATCGGCTGCTCGGCATCGAGCACGACCACATCTTCACGACGCCGCAGCACTTTGCGGTATTCGCTGCGCAGTCGTGCCGCCTCCTCCGCCGCCACTTCACGGGTTCGAGTCTGCAAGACTTCGGAAGGCACATCGAACACCAGCCACAGCTCGGGCCGGGGAATCCAAGGCAACAGCCAGCGCGCCAGGCTGCGCGAGCGATCGATCCGGTAATAACCCGGATCGACCAGGATGTCGTCGAAGTAGCGGTTCGAGACCACCATGGTCGAGGCCACCAGCTTGGGACGAATCTGCCACCAGTAACCAAGCCAGTAATCGGCGACGAACATCATCAGCTTGGCCACCGTGCCGAGCCGACCGCGCGGCTCGCGCGACTCCGGCTCGACCGGCACCGGCCGCATCACATGCGGGCGAAGCTCCATGACATGAGCGGCCGCGAACGGCGCGAGCGGCCTTGCGCCCAATTGCTCGACCACGCTGCTTCGACCGCTGCCATCAGGGCCGATACAGGCGATCAATAATCCCGACGGCTCGCGCCAACGGCGTAGCCGATCCACTTGTCGTTGCCACCAACTACCCTGCCGCGCGGCGTGCCGTTGGACACGCAACGACACGAATTCCGGGCGCTGCAGCTCGTTGAGCCAGCTCAGCATGAATAACTGATCGCTGCCGCGACACCAGTGATGGACCAGTTGCATCTCCTGGCGTCGACAGAATTCATGCAGGACAGGAGGCAAAAGCGGCAAAGTTTCTGCGGCCACAACGATCGTCGCCGTCAGCTGCGCGCCGGAGCAGGCGTCATCGGACCGCTCGTCGGAGACGACGTGCTCGATCTGCTCCGTCTGCAAATAACGGAGCAGCGCGCCGAGCCGGAGCGCGCCGGCATCAGTGACGTTCGGTGCCTGCATGTCCTGGATCAGAACGGCAGATGGAGCGTGCCGGCATGCATTGCCTGCGCCGCCATCGCCAGCGCGCAGAACATCATGGTGATCCAGACGTGAATTTGTGTTTTACGCATGGCTCTACCTCTTAATATGCATTACGGTCTCGCCACACCAGCGAGGCGGTCCGCAACAGAATGGTCAGGTCCAGTCCCAGGGACCAGTTCCGTAGATAATCGAGGTCGTACTCCACCCGACGCTGCATCTTGTCGACCGTGTCGGTCTCGCCGCGCAGGCCATTCACCTGCGCCCAGCCGGTGATGCCCGGCCGCACCTTATGACGCAGCATGTAACCTTCGATGATGCGTCGATATTCCTCGTTGTGAGCGACCGCGTGCGGGCGCGGTCCGACCAGGCTCATCGAGCCGAGGAACACATTGAAGAGTTGCGGCAGCTCGTCCAACGAGGTCCGACGCAGGAAGCCGCCGAAGCGGGTCACGCGCGGATCGTTTCTCTGAGCTTGCGTAACCTTGGCGCCGTCCTCGCACACCGTCATGCTCCGGAACTTGAACACGTTGATCGCTTCGCCGTACATGCCATAACGACGCTGTCGGAACAGGATGGGACCGGGCGAGCTCAGTCGCACACCGATCGCGATCGCCAGCAGCAGCGGCCAGAGCATCAATAGCAGCACCGAGGAGAACACGATATCGCTGGCGCGCTTGATTACGCCGTCCAGACCGGCGAACGGCGACTCGCACACCGCCAGCATCGGAATACCGTCGATGTCACAAACGCGCGCCTGAATCAGATCGAACATGAAGATGTCAGGCACGAAGTACACCGAGGCGGTGGTGTCCTTCAATTCCTCGAGCAGCTTGGTGACGCGCTCATCGGCGCGCATCGGCAGGCAGATATAAATGTTGCTGACGTTGTTGATGCGCACGTAGTTGACGATGTCCGCCATGTCGCCGAGCAATTGTTCCTGCGGCATGTCGGGCAGACGCGCGGTATCGCGATCGTCGAAGAAACCTTTGAACAGGCCCAGATGCGGATGCGCCATCAAGCGGCGCGCCAGGCGTGAGCCGGCTTCGTTCGCGCCGATGATGACGTGGCTTTGCTGAATCTTCCCTCGCAAAGCCGAGAATGCGGCGTACCGTCGCAAGCCCGCCTCCGCCGCGACCACGGCGAACGGCGTGATCGCGAACCAGGTAAGAATTACCCGTCGCGAAAAGGTTTCGGTGACCTTGAAGGCGAACGCCATCAATAAGAGCGCCGCCGACACCAGCAGCCACTCGGCGAAGATGCGATGTTGAAGCAGATTGGTCAGACCGTTGCGGGCCGAGCAATCCATCACCGGCTCGCTCACGACCTGCGAGGCGATCAGAAACGCAAGCGCGGCCAGCGCGAAATACGAGGGCGTCAGTTCCTGGGAGAACAGGAACACACAGAACATCAGCGTCAGCACGATCACCGACGGATTCAATATGTGTCTGAGCAGAGCGACGCTTGGCGGCTCCGACGTGCCATGGTGAACGCGCTGATTGCGACGGCGAAGCGCGGCGACGTTATCACTCGAACCATGCGTAGCGGAGCCGCGCGAATCAGCGCCGGAATTCTCTGCTTGAAAGGCTTCGCGCATGACTCGCCAATAGATACAAAAATTACCAAGAGCTGCCCTTTAACTGGCCTTGCACCACAAAAGTTCCAGCTTGCATGGGCGTCGGCTTGCAGCTACGTCTCAACTGGATGACAAGCTGGTTACGGCGCACAAAATAACGAACGGCGCGCACCTTTCGATGCGCGCCGTTCCTTTTGAATCCCGATTGAAAGGGTTCAGGCGCGAGCCTGGCCGAGCCCCTCTTCGATCCGACGTACCAGCTCCACCAGTCTCGGCCGTACGTCGTTGAGCAAATATTCCTGCGACACCTTGAACGCCGGCGCGCCGCAGTTGATGGACATCGGCGGCAAGCCGTTGCCGGGGCGGAAGCCGACGGCGATGCCGTTCACATCCGGCTGCCACTCGCCGAACGAGCTGCACACGCCGAGCTCGGAATACATGGCGAGCGCCTTGTCGATGCCCTGCTTCAAGCCCGGCCATGCCAGATGATCCAGCTCTTTCAATTGATCCAGCAGATCGGCGCGCTCGGTGTCGCTGCAAACGGAAAGATAGGCCCGACCGATCGCGGAGGTGGCCAGCGGCAGACGCATGCCCACTTCCATATTCAACGAGAGGACCGCGTTGCCTTTACAAACTTCCACGCACACCATGCTGAGCCGCTGACGCGCGCCCAGCGCGACCGAGGTGCCGGTCGCATCCGCCAGCTCTTGCATGAGCGGACGCGCGAGATCGCGCACTTCGAAGCGGCCGAGTACCGCGCTACCGAGCGCCAGCGTCGCCGTGCCCAGGCGATATTTACCGGACTCTTTCACGTAGTGCAGATAGCCCAGCTTGGTAAGCGTGTAAGTCAGACGGGACACCGTCGACTTGGGCAGGCGGCATCGTTCGGAAATGTCCTGATTGCCCAACAACCGGCTGCCGCTTCGAAAGCACGACAACACGTCCAGCCCGCGCGACAACGCGGTGACGAAGTGCCGGTCCTGTTTACCCACGTGGGGCTTCGGCGCGGCGCTGGCCGCTGCGGTCGTCTCGATCATGCGAGTCGTCTCTGATGCTCTGGTCGCCATAAAATGTTCCCCAGCTGGTTCGTACTGACGTTGTTCTGCGAGGCTCGGCATTTCACGCCCGTGCCCGCGCCATTTCCGCTTCCTGCAACTGGCGCCACTGGACTTTGCCGGTCGCCGACTTCGGCAGCGCCTCGACAAACTCGATCACCCGCGGATGCTTGTAAGTCGCCATGTTCTGGCGCGTCCACTCGATGATCTCGGCTTCGGTCACCTTGCCTTTGTGACTGGCCCGCAGCACCACGACGGCCTTCACCGTCTCGCCGCGATGGGCGTCCTTGGCCGCGATCACGCAGGCTTCCTGGATGGCCGGATGCTTGTACATCTGGGCCTCGATCTCCGCCGGCCACACTTTGAAGCCGGACGCGTTGATCATTCGTTTGAGCCGGTCGACCAGGAAGAAATATCCATCCTCATCGACATAGCCCAGATCGCCGGTCCGGAAGAACTGCTTGCCCTCGAGGGTGACGAAGGCGGCTGCCGTCGCTTCCGGATTGCGCCAGTAACCCTGAAAAATCTGCGGGCCGTGCGTGACGATCTCGCCCACCGTTCCCTGCGCCACTTCCTGCAGCGTTTCCGGATCGATGATGCGCGAATCCGTATTGAAGATCGGCACGCCCAGGCATTGCCGCTTCGGCCGGTGCGGCGGGTTGACGTGCGTCGGCGCGATGGTCTCGGTCAAACCGTAGCCTTCGATGTACGGCGAGCCGATCAGCTGTTGCAAACGTTCGCCGACCGCGGCCGGCATCGCCGCGCCACCGCCGCTCACTTTGATCAGCGACGACAGGTCATATTGATCGAGCTTCGGATTGGCGAGGAAGTCGATCACCATGGTCGCGATCGCGGTCCACGACATCAGCTTGTAACGTTGAATCAGCTCGGCCGCGACCTCGCGATCCCAGCGACACATCAGCACGATGGTGCCGCCGTAGTACATCGGCGCGTTCATGCCGCCTTGCATGCTGGTGACATGGAAGAACGGGAGCACGACCAACTGACTGGTATCGGAGTTGCCGCCGAACCAGAAAGCATTGGTGAGCAGGGTGTGCATCACATTGCGATGGCTGAGCATGCAGCCTTTCGGCCGGCCGGTCGTGCCGGAGCTGTACGGAATCACGCAAAGATCGTCGGGCCCGGCGGTCAACGGCCCGGGCGTGCGCTTCGCCGCCAGCGCATCGACCCACAAAGTCACATTCGGCTCCGCAATCGGCTGTCTCGGCGCGCTCACCACCTCGGGCATGCGCAGATCGGTGGTCGGTTTGATGTAATCGCTGTAGGCCGCGACGATGGCACGATCCAATTTGCCGAGCAGTGGATGAAGCTGCGGATAAACCTCTTGGGCGACGAGCGCGACTGTGGCGCCGCTGTCCTGAATATAGTGATTGAGCTCGGCGGTGACGCTCATCGGATTCACCGGAACGACGATGGCGTTCGCTCGCAGGACGGCGTAATAGGCCAGGATGAACTGCGGGCTGTTCTGCATCACCACCAGCACGCGATCACCGGCTTTGACGCCGCAGTCCGCCTGCAGATATCCCGCTAGACGCTCGGCCTCATCCTTGAAGCGCGCGTAGCTGAGCGGCGCCTCGAAAAAGATCAGATACGGTTTGTCGGGGTAGCGGGTCGCGGACACTTCCACGTTGTAAAACAGATTGGTCGCCGGCGCGGTGATATTGCGTGGCAGGCCGACTGGCCAGAATTCGAAATGCTTTCGGGACATGCTCCCCATCCCCCCAACGGTCCTTTTTCCAGCCTTCGCGTCGCGTGCCTGTCGCGACCCGGCACCCTCGTCAGTTCTACCCACCCGCCAAATATTCCACGATGCGGGCGTAGGTTCTGCTGAAAAATTATCACATCTCGCAGTGCGCAACCAAGCCGGCTGTCCGTCAAGGTATGTGAGCATGCATTGCCAGGCAAGCACCCTCTCGGCTGAAATGGCACCTGACAACGCGAGACCCCGCAACGCCCGCCGGAGTTTCGTTCGGTTGCGAATAGAAAGGTGCAGACCCTATGATTCCGGTCTGCATCGAGAATCATTGTTCTGCATAGCAGTCAACGCAGGTTTTGCCATGGATTTGAATTTCACGCCCGCCGAGCTCGCATTCCGCGACGAAGTCCGCTCGTTTCTGCGCGATCGGCTGCCCGAGGACATTGCCCACCGCGTCAAGCACGGGCTGGCGTTACGAGCCGAGGACTACACCCGCTGGCAAAAAATCCTTTATCAGCGCGGCTGGGGCGCGCCCGGCTGGCCCAAACAGTTCGGCGGACCGGGCTGGGGCCCCGTGGAAATGCATATCTTCGATGAGGAAGCCGCCGCGGCCGGCGCGCCTCGGACCATTCCTTTTGGCTTGAAGATGGTCGCGCCCGTGATCATGGCGTTCGGCTCGCCGGCTCAACAGCAACGTTTCCTGCCCGGCATCATCAGCGGTGAAGTGTGGTGGTGCCAGGGCTATTCCGAACCGGGCGCCGGCTCCGACCTCGCCTCGCTCAAGACCCGCGCCGAACGACAAGGCGATCATTACATCGTGAACGGTCAGAAAACCTGGAACACGCTCGGCCAGTACGCCGACTGGATTTTTTGCCTGGTGCGCACCGATCCGAACGCGCCCAAGCAACAGCAAGGCATCTCGTTCCTGCTGATCGATATGAAAACGCCGGGCATCACCGTGCGCCCCATCATCACCATGGATGGCGCGCACGAAGTGAACGAGGTCTGGTTCGAGAACGTCAAGGTGCCGGTGGAGAACCGGATCGGCGAGGAAAACAAGGGCTGGACCTACGCCAAGTTCCTGCTCGGCCACGAGCGCACCAACATCGCCGGCGTCGGCGCGTCCAAGCGCGAGCTCGGCCGCTTGAAAAAGATCGCGCGAAAAGAAACAAAGAACGGCCGCCCGTTGCTCGAAGACCCGCTGTTCGCCGCGCGCGTGGCGCAGGTCGAGATGGAGCTGATGGCGCTCGAGATCACGAATCTGCGTGCGCTCTCGGCTGAGTCCGAGAAACGCGCACCCGGCCCGGAAGCCTCCATTCTCAAGATCAAAGGCACCGAGATTCAGCAGGCGATCAGCGAGTTGATGATGTATGCGGTCGGCCCGTACGCCCTGCCCTTCGAGCGGCGCTCCATCGAGGAAGGCGACTTGAACAGTGTCGCGGGTCCGGAATACGCCGCGCCGCTGGCCGCGACCTATTGCAACGTCCGCAAGGTCACCATTTACGGCGGCTCGAACGAAATTCAGCGCAACATCATTTCCCAGATGATTCTGGGCCTTTAGAGCACGAGCATCATGGATTTCAATTTCAGTGAAGAACAACAGCTATTGGCCGACACGGTCCAGCGCTTCGTGCGCGACACCTACGCCTTCGAAGCCCGGCGCGAGATTCTCAAGAGCCGCGAAGGCTGGAGTCGCGAGACCTGGCAGGCGCTGGCGAATCTCGGCCTGACCGCGCTGAATGTTCCGGAGGAACATGGCGGGTTGGGCAACGGTCCCGTGGAAACGATGTTGGTGATGAACGCGCTAGGCGAAGGCTTGGTGGTCGAGCCCTTCCTCGCCGCCGCCGTGATCACGCCGGTGTTTCTGACTCGCATCGGCGACCAAGCCGCGGCCGAGCAGTTGCTTCCCGACGTCGCATCAGGAGAGCGCATCGTCATCCTGGCGCATCAAGAGCCGCAGACCCGTGGTGAAATCGATCATGTCGCGACACGCGCGGAGAAAACGGGTAGTGGCTATGTGATCGACGGTCTGAAGAACGTCATCATCGGCGGCAGCGCGGCCGATGAGCTACTCATCAGCGCACGCACCAGCGGCCGCACGGACGAGACGGATGGCATCAGCGTGTTTCGCATCGATCCCAAGGCCGCCGGCGTGACCCTGAAAGACTACGGAACGATCGACGGCCTGCGAGCTGCCGATATCGAGCTGAAGAAAGTCTCGGTGCCCGCCTCTGCGCTCGTCGGCGCGGAAGGCAAAGCGTTCGCAGCCATTGAAGCCGCTCATGATCAGGCCCTCAGCGCGCTGTGCGCCGAAGCGGTCGGCATCATGAAAGCCGTGAACACGACGACGCTCGACTACACCAAGAACCGTAAACAGTTCGGACAGCCGATCGCGAAGTTCCAGGTGCTCCAGCATCGGATGGCGGACATGTTCCTGCACGGCGAGCAGGCGCGCTCGATGAGCTATCTCGCCGCGATCAAATGTGTCGATCCGGATGCGGGCGAGCGGCGCCGGGCGTTGTCCGCCGCCAAAGTGATCGTCGGTCAGGCGGGACGCTTCATCGGTCAGCAAGCCGTGCAACTCCATGGTGGCATGGGCATGACCGAGGAGCTGATGGTGAGCCATTACTTCAAACGGTTGACCGCCATCGATCTCACCCTCGGCGATACGGACTTCCACACCCAGCAATTCATCGCATCGGCGAACGCGACCTGACCGTTGTGATCCGCGGGCGCCCGAGCCGCGGTCGCCCGCCGTGAGCGCGCCGGGTCATCTCAGTTTATAAATGAGCTTCTGGCCGCGCTCGGTCTTGGATTCCAGCGCCAGCCATTCCTGCTGCTCCGAATACCACAGATCGATCGACAGCTTCTCGCTGCGTAACTCATAGCGGCGCGCGGGCGTCTTCACACCGCGCACGACAATCGAGTCCGCGCCCGCATCGGTGATCTTCACCTTCACGTGCTCGCCGTCCTGGGAGTTGAGCAGCTCCGTCTGCCGTAACATCGCCGGATTCCAGTACGCGAAGGTCAGCACGCATTCGCCGAGGCGCTGCGTGCCTTCGAGCGTTTGCACGACCGTCTCGCCGGCCCGACGTTGCACGTCGACCCGATGTTTCTCGCCGTTGTCATCGGTGCTCGATGACAGGCGGGTCAGGCAGTCGCCGTTCCAATGCTCGATATCGCGATGGTCGTAGGTGTACGCGGTCACGAACAGCAGCTTGACCGTCATGCGCGCCTCACTGGTGAGCTCGCGCTCGCCATCGCGCTCGACCAACTCGAATCGATGCGTGCCGATCTCCTTCTGATCGAGGAACACCCGGAAATCCCAGATCTGGCTGGCAACGACGGGCACTGGCACCCAGCACGCGATCAGCAGCGCCGCGAGTCCGCCGCGTCCGAAGGTCCTGCGCATCCAGTCCATGTGATAACCGAGTTGGGCACCTGAACGCAGGTTCGACGCTCGCACCGGTTTGGATGTCCGATCCGGCAACGGAGCCGTTCCCGAATATCGCTGCTGCATCCCATGTTAAGCTTCGCGCCGTTCCCACCGGGGGGATGCCGGTCGACACCGGCACCGTTGGGACGTCATCGGGTTGGGGAGGCAAATCGTGCGTGAATGGTTGGCCACGTGGCTGCTGGCGCTGGGCGCCTGCCTGCTGGCCCTGCCGGTTTCGGGCAGCTACGCGGCGACGCTGGTCGCGAGTGGCACCAGCCTGCGAATCGACATGCTCGACCCCGCCGTGGGCGAAATCAGCATCGAGACATTGACCGGCGGCGCACTCGACGCCCGCTTCCAGCCTTTCGATTTCAGCGCCGCTCGCAAGCGCGACGGTGCGTTCTGGCTCCGACTTCGCGCCGAAGAAGATTCCACGCCCGGCGCGGTGCCGACGCTCAACATCAGCAAGAGCCGGCATCTGCAAATCCAGGCATACACTGTCGAGAACGGCCGCGCGGTGCCGCTGCGAACCGCCACATATCTGCCCGGCTTCCGTGGCCTGCATCAGCTCGTGTTCGCCCTGCCCGATCGGCTGGTCGAAGGTCAGCTGCTGTACGTTCGGATCGATCCGCAAGGCCAAGGCTGGGAGGGACTGCTGTTCTCGGTCTCCACGCTCGAACAAACACTGGCGACCGGGGCCGAGCATGCACGCATGATCGCCCTCGCCTTCGGCGCCCTGCTCGCGATGGCGTTCTCGTCGCTGCTGATCTGGCTGGTGCTCTCCGATCGGCTGCTGTTGTTGTACGCGACGCTGTTCTCTTTGCAGGCGTTATATGTCGCCTACCTTTCCGGCCAGGGCTTCGAGTGGCCGGTGCTCGAACTCGGTGCGCCCGTGATGGCGTACACCTGGAATGTCACAGCCGCGCTCAGTGGCGCGGCGGCCTGCCTGTTCGTGCGTGAGATCGCCGAGTTGCGGCTCTACTCGCCCAAGGTCCATGCAATGTTCGGTTGGATGGCCGGGACGTTCGTGGTGCTGGCGTTCGCGAACGTCGCCCAGAATGTCGGCCTCGGCGGCGTGGTGGCCGCGATCGGCAACCTGGTTTTCCTTGCTTCAGCGGTGTTCACGCTGGTCGTTGCATTCCTCGCCTGGCAGCGAAACAACCGTGCCGCCGGCTGGTTCCTGATCGCCTGGGGCCTGCTGGAGGGTTTCACCATCGCCACCGCCATCCGGCTGCTGGTCACCGATCCCGAAGGCGCCGAAGGACTGCTGTATTACGGCCTGCCGCTGTCGATGGTCGCCGCGGCCGTGCTGATCGCGCTCGGAGTGGCCGATCGCCTGCGCGATCAGCGGCTCGCGCTATCCGATGCCGAAAAACGTGCGCAGACCGATCCGCTCACCGGCGTGCTGAATCGACGTTCGTTGGTCGAGCGGCTCGAAGCGGCCTGCCTGCGCGCTCGGGCACGCGGCCTGCCCATCGCCCTGCTGTTCATCGATCTGGATCATTTCAAGGAGATCAATGACACCCGCGGCCACCAGGCCGGCGACGCCTGTCTGCGCGCCATCATCGATCCCATTCACGCCGAGCTGCGTCAGTCGGATGTCATCGGTCGATATGGCGGTGAGGAGTTCGTGGTCATTTTGAGCAGCGCCGATATTGCCGCCGCCGGTCCGATCGCCGAGCGCATCCGCAATCGGGTGGCCGACGTGCGGGTCGAAGGTTTCGGCGAGCCGATCCGGGTCACCTGTAGCATCGGAGTGGCAACGAGCGACACCCTCGGCGTCTGGGGCGAACACCTGATCGCTCGCGCGGACCAGGCCGTCTACGATGCCAAAAGGTCAGGTCGGAACCGCGTTCAGATCGCCGGAGCGCTCACGGCGTGAGCAGGGGTCCAACGGATTATTCCGACGCCGGAAGCACCCGCCATGGCTCCATACCCGGGTCACTGTCGGCGAGGATTTTTTGGCCTAAGCCTTGGATTTTTCAGGCCCGGCCCCATCCCTGGCCAGCGCCCCGGCGAGCATCGGTTAAATCGAAGGCGATGCCCGAATGGGCACCGGAAGCGGATTGAATGCGAATCTGAGCCCCGATTGAGGCGAATTTCACGGTGAAACCCGTGTTAGAGGCGGCCCCAGCGGCCGCGTTTTGGCATACAATCCGCGCCCCGAAAAACTCCCATGCCGGATCTGCCCGATTATTGGCCTGAATGGCGAGCTACGTTTTGTCTACTCCCCGTAACCAACCCCAGGAAGTGAATGTGGAACAAGCGCAACTTGAGCTGCAGTTGAAAGTTTGGAAAGAGCTTGCGATCAGCAAGCAGATTTTGATGCGGTCGGCGACCGATGCCTTGAAGCTGGATCCCAACTGCTCTCAGGATGAACTCAAAGTAGCGCTTGACGCAGTCATCAAGAAGATCGCCGAGGCCGACTCGAGCGTTGCCACCGCCCGGCAGGAAGCCAAGCAGGCGATCGCCGAGATGGAGAAGAAGCTGCAGGCCGCCGAGAAGGCCCGCACTGTCGCGGAGACCACCGCGCAGGAGATTCGCGTCGCCCAGGAGAACGCCACTCGCCAGATCGAGATCGAGCGCGCGAACTTCACCAAAGAAATGCAGCAGATGAAGAGCGTCGTGGCCGAGAAGGACAAGACGGTCAAGGCGATCAACGCCGCGCTGGCGGACACGCCGGAGAACGTGGTGAAGAAGCTCAAGGCGCTGCGCAAGGAGAAGCAGGACGAGGCCGACGGTCGTCGTCAGGCCGAAGCCAACATGGCCACCCTGCGCAAGGAAAAACAGCAGACCGACGAGCAGCTCACCAAGGCCAACGACAAGAACGCCAAGCTGGTCACCGCGTACACCGAGACCCATGCATTGGCGAGCAAGCTGCACGAGCAGCTCAAGCCGCTGGTCGCGGATGAGAAGGACCTGCCGGCGCTGCCCGAACTCGACAAGAGCCTGACCGAGGAAGCCAAGGACGAGCCCAAGGGCAAGAACGGTAAGAAGTGAGCTTGCCAGGCCGCGTCATCACATCTCCGATGGCGCGCTAGCAACAACTCAGACGGATCGCGGCTGGAGTTCAGAACACAGCCGCGCATCGTTTGCTAAGTCCGCGTAATCTCACCAATCGTACGCGTATAACTTAGTTATGCGCCGCCGCCATCGGGCGCCCGCCGACAGCAGCCGCGGGCGCGATTACAACAAGTGTCGCCGATCTCCTACGGAAAACCGATTGTAAAACGGTCGCCGGCAGGCATATGGTTTGGACCCCTGACAACAGCGAATAAGCGGATGGAGGTTCTCATGTACGCCACAGTCATCCCCGCGGGTACGCTGACCATCCGGGCCGCCACTGGCGACAGCATGAGCTGTGAGCTCTGGCTCAATGACGATTTCGTCGGCTCGTTTCCGTCGGCCGACGCGGCGGCCCAATGCGTGAGCCATCACAGCAGCGGTTGCGAGCTCATCGACGACACCGGCGCGGAGCTGCCTCAAAGCATCGATTCGTGGCAATGGATCAGCGTGTCCTCGCGTGCCGCGAATCAACCCGTGTTCCTGATCAAGGGCGCGGCTCCGACCGTCTGACGAGCTTCGTCGCATTCCTCACAGCCCGCGCCGAGCGGATGAAGAAATACCAGCGGGTCCTTGCATAGATATTCGAGCGCGACTGTCACGATGTCGCGCGATCTCACGAGCCGGGCATGCGCGTGCCCGACTCGCCCTTCTGTCTGAAGCTCGCGGGCCCGCAGCCAGTCGTCCGCCATCGCAAATCGCGCACAGCAGTGATTGTTCTCGCCGTAATCGATACGAGTGGCGCGACCGTTTTCGAGGACCGTGCAATAGCTCGGCGTTCGATAAGGAACGCCGGCGATCAACTCCGCCAGATGCAGCGTGGTGTCGGCATCGTGCCCCACCCCGAGCAGCAGCACCTGGCCATCGAAATCGTGGACTCGACCCACTGGACTTGCGGGAATGTGCGGAGGCAACGGCAACGGATCGGCGGTGATCGCCGTCGCTTTCGGCCCCACCGCCGCGAACGCATGGAAATGATCGCTGCGACGAACGCCGGGCAGCTGCCAGAATGTTTGCGCGACGACACCCAGGTCTCGTGCACTCGGTGTCGTGCGTGCATCGAACGGCTCGTCATCGAGCTCGGTCCACGACGGCATCACCAATGTGCCCTCGGGACCGAGCGCATCACGCAGAGCTTCGATCAAACCCGCCGGCCCACGCTCGACCGGACGAACGGCGCGAAACGACGTATGCACGAGCAACACGCCGCCGCGCCTCACACCCAGGCGGAGCAGCTGTGACTTCAGCTCCGCCGTGCTCAGCTCTGCTTTCATCTGGTTTATAACGTCGCGGCCACCGCCGCCAGCTGATCGGCGCACTGGCCCCAACCTTGGTGGAAGCCCATCTTCTCGTGCGCCTCACGATCGGCCGCGGACCAGTGCTGCACGCGAGCGGTATATTTGGTCCCGCCGTCGTGATCCTCGAACGTGACAGTCGCGACCATGAAAGCTTTCTCGGAAGGCTGCCACGCCTTCGCGAACGCATCGGTGAACACCAGCTTCTCGTTCTTCACGACCTCTAGAAACAGACCCGCGTTCGGAAACTCGTGACCCTCGGGGCTGCGCATCACGATCAGACTCGTGCCCCCGGGGCGCAACTCGAACTCGACCTTCGAGACGCTCCACGGCGCCGGCGCGAACCATTTCTTCACCAGCTCCGGCTCGGTCCAGGCGCGATACAACTTGGCACGAGGCACATTGAAGATGCGCGTCAACACCAGCTCGCGTTGTTCGATCGGGGTCGGGGCGGGGGCGGCAAACTCGGACATATCCTTCTCCATCGCAGGTCAAATGTAATCGTTCCGCCTCAAGAACGAGACAGAGTCCAAGTATCCGACAGCGGCGCTCAAAATATTCGCTGCGCGCGAAGCCTCGATTGCTTATCTCGCGCGTTCTCCACCCCATCCGTACTTCCACCAATCCCTAACTTGAAATCGCGGCTTTTTCAGTGAACGGGGCGCGGCGGCCGCCTGAGCTGCGTATTGTGTAATACTGCCGAATCCATCTAAGTTTCGCCTGGGCGTCACATACCTCAGGCCAAGCCAATGATGCAGGCAATCGAACAAGAGATGAGGTCGCTGCGTCGCAGGATCTTTCGCTGGCTGGAGCGGATCGGCTGGCCTCAGGGGGCCGAAGCCGCCGCCAGTGCCCGACTCGCTCGTGAGCTCGGCCTACCCAACGAAGCGGTCAGTCGCATCCTCGAGCGTACCGCCTCCGATCTGCGCAAGCTCTCGGAGAACGAATCGGACGAGATCGATGCGCGTCCCATCATCGAGCGCGCCGTCAACGAGCTTTCCAAGCTCGGCTTCCAGGCACGCCCGTTCGAGGAAGCCGCGATGGAGCGCTACCTGCAGGAGCTGCCGGAGCGCGACTATCAGATCCTGCGGTACTTCAAGCTCGGCAAGAAACATCGCGAAATCGCCGAGCTCATGGAGACCGACATCGAGTCGGTACGCGCCTCGCTGGTGAAGACCTATGCCGACCTTCGGCTGCGAATGATTTCCAGCGACCCCGAGGGTGGCGGTCAGCCGACCCGTCGCGACGCGCCGTACTCGAACACCTTTGCCAAGCAGCCGCTCGAGCAACCATCGCTGCATCGGAACTGAATCGTCCGCGGTCGTGTATCGGCTGCCGCACGCACTCGTGCCCGACGTCTCATATTTCGCCCGCCGCTCGCCAACGCAACGCGATTGTCATCTTTCCCCACTAAGTTACGCGCCCATCCAAGGCGTGAGCTTGAGTGATCGATGCCGATCTCCGCGTCACCGTTCGAACTCACTGGACCGCTGAAGCGCGTTCCCGCGGTCGGTCCTCTCCTTCTGAATGTCGCCGAGCGCGCGCTCGCGTTTCAGCGGCTGGCGAATATCCACCGCCAGCTCGCCGGACGCGATTTGTCGCCCGCCCGGTTCGCGCGCGAAGCGCTGGAACTACTGCAGGTTCGTTTCGAGCTGGACCCGGCGCGGCTCGAGCACATACCCAAGTCCGGGCCGGTCGCGATCGTCGCCAACCATCCTTACGGCGGACTCGAAGGCTTGTATCTGATTCAGCTGCTGCTGGGGCTGCGAGAAGACGGCAAGCTCATCGGCAATCAGCTGCTGCAGCGAATTCCCGAGCTGCGAGAGGCGATCATTCCGGTCGATGCATTTGGCGGCTCGCGGGCCGCTAAAGCCAACGTGCGCGGCATGCGTGCCGCGCTTCGACATGTGCAGGATGGCGGACTGATCATCCTGTTTCCCGCCGGCGCCGTCTCTCACTTGCATCTGTCCAATGGCCGG
The DNA here is from genome assembly GCA_023391815.1 of Pseudomonadota bacterium. Classification (GTDB taxonomy): domain Bacteria; phylum Pseudomonadota; class Gammaproteobacteria; order Steroidobacterales; family Steroidobacteraceae; genus Steroidobacter. Next base: position 33,081 of record JAEWAF010000094.1, on the reverse strand, counting down.
GTCTGCGATCCGCCTTGGAATCCCACCGCGGCACGCTTCCTGCGGATGTGTGGCTGCCCGGTCATTCCCCTGCACTTCGGTGGCGGCAACAGCTCGATCTTTCAGACGCTCGGGCTGCTCCATCCGCGCATGCGCACGATGATGCTGTCACACGAGCTGCTCAACAAACGCAATCACGTGATCCCGGTCACCGTGGGTCGCGCCATCAAAGCCAGCTCGCTGGCCGATGAGGCCGACGATGTAGCACTCGCCCGCTCGTTGCGACTGAGCACGTATGCGTTGGAAGCTCACCGCACCGTGCAGCGTCGTTTCGCTCGTTCGCCCGAACCGACAGCCGAGCCGGTCGCCGCCGCCCTGCTGGAAGCGGAGATCAGCAATCTGCCTCCGGAGAATGTGCTCGCGTCGACTCAAGGCACACAAGTGTTGTTTGCGCGCGCCGAGCAGATTCCCTGGACGCTGCGTGAGATCGGCCGGCTGCGCGAGATTGCGTTCCGTGCTGTCGACGAAGGCACCGGTCGCAGCCGCGATCTCGACAAATACGACGAGCACTACGTTCATATGTTCTCGTGGGATACGCAGAAGCGCACCATCATCGGCGCCTATCGTATCGGCCACGTGGACGAGATCCTGACGAAGCACGGCCGGCACGGACTCTATACACACTCCTTGTTTTCTTACGGCGCGCCGTTCCTTCGCGCCGTGGGCAACGCATTGGAGCTGGGGCGTTCGTTCATCGTGCCCGAGCATCAGCGCAACTTCGGCGCCCTGCTGCTGCTTTGGAAAGGCATCGCTCAGTACGTCGCCAGGCATCCGCGCTACCACGTGCTGATCGGCCCCGTGAGCATGAGCGCCGAGTATCGTCCGCACTCGCAGGCACTGTTGGTGGACTTCATCAAGCGTCGCTGCTTCGACCATCGACTGGCGCAACTGATCAAACCGCGGCGGCCGTTCCGTCGTACGCACTCGCTGGCGGCGCTGAGCGGCGATCTCGCCGGACTCGGCGATCTCGACGGCCTGTCGCAATTGATGGAAAAGATCGAGCCCGATGGCAAAGGCGTGCCGGTGCTGTTGCGTCAGTATCTGAAGCTCGGCGCCCGCGTCGTCGGCTTCAATGTCGACGCCAATTTCAGCGACGTGGTCGACGGCATGATCGTCGTCGATCTGACCCGCGTCGAACCGCGCGAGCTCTACAAATACATGGGCCGGGAAGTGGCCGAACGGTTTTTGAGCGCGACCCGCGCGACGGCCGGACATTAAGTCACCCGGCCGCGTTCGGGGAGACCCGCAATTTTCATAATCAGCCCGCCCCACCTCGCCGGGATGTGAGCGAATCCTCAACGGCGGGCTCGCTCAGCACGCTAAAAAGACACCCCCTCGGAATCCAGGACACCTGTTGGACAACAGGTTGCGGTGTCGATGACGACCATGCAGAAGCAGCGGCACGCCTCGAAGCGCCCGCTCAACGCCGTTCTCACCTCCTTCGTGGTCGCCGGCTTCTCCAGCGCCGCGCTCGGCAACCCTCAGAATCACACCCTGGTGGAAGGCAACACACCAGTGCTGACCACGAACGGTTCCGAACTCAGCATCGCCACCAACGGTCGAACCATCCTCAATTGGGATTCCTTCTCCATCGGCACCGGCGAGCTGACGCGCTTCGTCATGAGCGGTGCCGACCAGGCCGTGCTGAACCGCGTCACCGGCGGTTTGCATTCGCAGATCGACGGCCGCCTCGAATCGAACGGCCGCGTGTATCTGATCAATCCGAACGGCGTCATCGTCGGCGCGACGGGCATGGTGCAAACCCAGAGCTTCATCGCCAGTACGCGCTATCTCGCCGACGAAGACTTCATGGACGGCGGCGATCTCACCTTTCTGGGTACCGGATCGAGCGAAGTCCATAACCTGGGCACCATACAAGCGGCGGACGGCGACGTGGCGCTCATCGGTAGCCGCGTGATCAACAGCGGCGTGATCACCGCACCTCAAGGCATCATCGCGCTCGCCGCCGGCGACGAAGTCATGCTGGCCGCGCCGGGCTCCGAACGACTGCTGGTGCGCGTCGATGGCGTTGCCACCGGTCAGGGCGCCTTGGTCAATCAGACAGGCGTCCTCAGCGCGGCCCAGGCGGAACTGCAAGCCGTCGGTGGCTACATGTACGGCCTCGCGGTCAACGCGGGCGGCCAGATCAATGCCACGGGCGTCGCGAATCGCGATGGCCGCATCTATCTCACGACGAATGTCGGCGAAATCGACGTTCCCGGGACGTTGAGTGCCCGAAACAGCGACGGCAGCGGCGGCAGCGTTCACATCAGTGCGGGTGTCGGCTTCGGCAGCGCCGTCCTTGTGAATGGCACCGTGGACGCCGCATCGACCTCGACCGGTGGCGGCATCTACATCGGTTCTTCTCGCATCGAGTTGAATGACGGCGCACACCTGCTCGTCTCGGGCGGCACCGGAAATGCGGGCGGCGTGTTCATCGGCTCCGAAGAGAGCACGGATTATCTGTCCGTCGCCGAAGGCGCGAGCATCGAGGCGAATTCAACCGCCGGCGATGCCGGCAACGTCGATCTCACCGGCGCCGGCGTGTATTTCCATGGCCAGTTGCAAGCCCGCGGGGCCGGAACGCAGGCGACGTTCAACATTCATTCCGGCGAAGGAGTCGAGTACACCGGGCTCGCCGACCTGCGAGCGTATGGCAACGACGCGCGCTTCGGCACCGTGAACATCGATAGCGCCTACGCGAACCTGACCATCGCCATGACCGGCACCAATTACCCCGGCATCATCGATGTGGACGCGCTCGCCACGCAGCTGAACTACGGCAATGTGAAGATCGCGGCGAACGGGACCGATCGGTACATCGACGTGTTCGCTCCCGTCACATGGCAGAGTCCCACGCGACTCACATTGCAAGCCAGCGACAACGTCGACCTCAATGAGTCCATCGAGGCAAGCAACGGTGCGCTGCACTTGATCTCGCTCAATGGCGGCATCAGCGACCTCGAACCCGCGACCATCACGGTCCGCGATCTGTGGCTTTCGGCGGCGGACGGAGTGAATCTGGCAAACCGTGTGATCGCACAGAACGTCACGCTCTATGACGTCGGCGGCCATAGCTGGTTGACGAACGAACAGAATCAGCTCGGCACGGTGACGTTCGTGCGTGACCTGCGCGCACGGAGCGGAAACGTGGACATCGTCGACAGCGCTGGCGGACTGAGCCTGACGACCAACAATGTCGGCGGCATCACCTACTCCACCGACGGCAACTTCCGTCTCCGCACTGCCGGCGATCTCACGTTGTCCTCGGGGTTTCAGACGCAGGTCGACGGCGACGTCACATTGGTCGCCACGGGCGGAGTATTACGCAATCAATCCGTCGCGGGTGCCAATGTGTTCGGCACGTCATCCACCGGGCTCGGCCGCACGCGCGTGTATGCCGCAAGCGTCGGCGACAACGGCGGCCTCGAAGGGCCGGCTCATTACAACGTTTCCTATTCGGCCCAGCACGCGGAGACCGCCGGCACCGGCTTTTATTACAGCGCCAACGCGCCGCAAGGCCCGGACTCGTCCGATCCCGATCCGGTCGAGCCGGAGCACCCGGTCGATCCACCGCATGTTCCCGAACTTCCGCCGTTACCAAGGTCGCAGCTCATCCAGAACGCGCTGAGCGGCAACTCCTTCGAGCAACTCAATCGTCCGGCGCAGGAGGTGGTCTCGCGCCTGCCAGTGGTTCAACCCACACCACCGTCACCGGCGGCTCCGAATGGCTTGACCTTGACGAGCTCCATGATCGATCAATTGCAACGAATGGCGCAGTTGGCCGAAGGCGAAGCCGGGACGACCAAACAAAAGAATCCCGATGGCGATCGGCCGTCCCGAGAGCCGCAGCCACCGCAACAGATCGTCGAGCAAATGGATGCCATGATCATGCAGGTACTGGCCTTCCTGCAGCAAATGCAAGGTACCGGCGCCGGGGCCAACCCCGAGCAGCTCATGAAACAGCTCAACTCGGTGCCCGAGGGCGTGCAGCAACTGCTGAACCAATTCCCGGCCATGTTCCAGCAGCAGCTGGCCATCATCATGACCCAGTACGCAATGAATCAGCGGCAGGAGGCATTAGATGCTCGCAATCAGCAACTGCAACAACAGCTAGATCAGCTCAACCAGGCAGCACAGCAACTGCGTGACGCGGCCGCTCAGCGGATGGCAGCCGCGATCATCTCCGGCATCACTCAGATCGCCGGTGCCAGTATGAGTTTCGCGAGCAATCCCCCGGTCCTCCACGGCCTGCCAACACCTACTCCGCCATCGGGGCAGCTGCCTCTGACGCCTCCGGCGCCGCCACCACCGCTGAAAAACATACCGCAGCCGAACCCGGCTCAAAGCGGCATGTTCCAAGCGCCCCCGCAACCAGGCGCCCAACCGCCGCCAGTCCTGGCCCCCGTACCGCCTCCGATTCCCTCGGCGGTGCAAGCCCAGATGGACGCCATCCGCAACAATTTGCAGCCAGTTCGCTCACCGCGCGCCGGTACATGAGATATGAAACATTTCGCCCTTCTCACCGCGCTCGGTTGCTGGTCGGCAACGTCCCTTGCGCAGGATTTGAATCGTATTCAACCGGCGCCGGTGCCGGCCGTCGAACCGCCCGCCACCGCGACCGCCGATAACGGCAGTGGATCGACCGCAACTTCGGCGGTGTTGCTGCCCGAGCTGAACGGGCTGATTTTCATCACTCGACCGGAACAGCTTTCCGAAGCGAGCGCGCACGATCAGGCATTGGATACGTCCCGCGTCCCGCTCCTCGACAATGAAACATTCCGGAGCCGCATCGAACCGTATCTCGGCGAGCCGCTGCGCCAGAGTGGGCTCAAGCGCCTGCTGACAACCGTCAACCTGTACTACGCCGCGCATGACAAACCCTTTGTGAACGTGAGCGCGCCGGGTCAGGACGTGACCGACGGCGTGCTGCGCATCCTCGTGGTTGAAGGCCGCGTCGAACGGGTCAAGGTCGAAGGCAATCGTTACTTCTCCGACGATCAATACCTCGCCGCGCTCGGCCTGAACCCGGGTGATCCGCTGCAGAAGTCACACCTCGACGCCAACATTGCGTGGATCAATCGCAATCCGTTCCGCGCGGCCGCGGTCGTCGCGGCACCGGGCGAATCTTTCGGCGGCACGAACCTGATCGTTCGCGCCAATGAGCGTTATCCGCTGCGGGTCTACGCCAATGCCGATAACACCGGCTCGCCGAACACTGGCGAAGAACGCCTCGGCGTCGGCGTGAATTGGGGGAACGCGTTCGGCCTCGGCCATCAGCTCAACTATCAGCTGACCACCAGCACCGATTTCGATCGCTCCATCGGCCATTCGGCCAGCTATGTCGTGCCGCTGCCGTGGCATCACCTGCTGACCTTCAGTGGCGCCTGGTCGCGCATCAATGCCGACATGCCGGTCGATTTCGATTCGCAGGGCACGTCCTGGCAGACGGCATTTCGCTACGAAGTGCCGTTGCCAGCGCTGAGCTGGGAGCATTCGATACAAGCGGGCGCCGACTTCAAGCGCTCCGACAACAACCTGGAATTCGGCGGAATCCCGGTCACCGACAACACGACCGATATCGTGCAGGCGGTGCTTGCCTATCGACTGAGCACGGACGACAACTACGGCCGCACCGGCCTCGCCACGACTGTCGTGTACTCGCCGGGCTCGCTCGGCAATCGCAACGAAACCCGGTATTTCGATGTCAGCCGATGGGGTGCCGAGTCCGATTATTCCTATGCCCGGCTCGACCTGGATCGGCTCACTCGCTTGCCCGCCAACTTTGCATGGCATCTGACCGCATCGTTACAAGTCGCGAGCGGCAACCTGCTCGGCTCCGAACAGCTGGCGCTGACCGGAACGTACGGTGCGCGAGGTTACGGTGAGAACGACAGCTTCTCCGATCGCGGCTATCTCATCCGGAACGAGCTGTTGTTGCCCGTCGTGAATGCCAGCTCGCCGTCCGTTCGGCTGCAGCCGCTGGTCTTTCATGACTATGCCCAGGGCTCGAACAAGCGCCTGCTTCCCGGCGAGCGCGACCGAACGACACTGAGCTCCGCGGGCCTCGGCGGCCGCATGTCGCTCGGCCAATCCTGCGAACTTCGATTCGCCTACGGCTGGCAACTTCACGCGCTCCCCGGCGAGAACAAGGACGACCAGGCACACGCCGGTATCACGTTTAGCTACTAATCTTGACGCCCCGCCGAGCCGCAGCGCAGCCGCAATCGCCCTCGTTCGCCTCAGCCGCGCGCGCCTGATTTCAAATGCTCGAGTTGCCGGGTGTGGTCTTTCCACACGCCATCCGCCGAGCGCATGACCAGCAGCGCCTTGGTCCAGCGTCGCGCTGTGGACCGGAGCAGGAGCCTGGCGAGCGCCGGGCGTATGCCGCCGAACGTTCTCGTGCGCAGGAATAGCGAGTACCCGCCGCTGACCAACAACTCATAGCCGTACTTGCGCGCCACCCATTCCAGCGCCCGACGGCTATAAAAGAAAATGTGCTGGCCGGCTTCCGGCGCGAGATACCACCAGTCCTCGCCTTGATTCGTGTAGAGCCCGGTGCTGGCCAGCACCGCGTTCGGTTCTTGTTTGAAAATCGCATCCAGATCGTCGCGCGGTTGCGGGTAATGCTCCAGCACTTCGAACGCGACGATCATCTCCGGCGTCGCGAAGTCCGGATGCTCGAATCCCTGCGCATAAGTCGGCTTCGCGTAACGATCGCGTACATAGCAGTTGATCTCGTAATCGCGCAGCAAGCGGCATAACAAGCCATCGCCCCCGCCGATATCGAGCACGTTTTTCAAACCGAGCAGCTTCGCGATCGACCAGCACGCGGCGAGGTTTTGCAGATTGCGTTGCGCCGCGCCGGTGTCGAGAGTCGACAAATTGTTCTCGCGATAAGCCTCGTCGAGCCAATAGGGCGGCTCGGTCTGCAGCGATTGGCACTGCTCGCATCGCGAGTAGGCAACGTCGTATTTACCGAGAACACGGCGGCGAAAACGAGTCACGAGCATGCCATCGCAGAGGCGGCAATGAAGGGACCTTCCGTGGCCGTCGGACGACGGCGCTTGGGTCACGCTTACCTCGTGCGTTATGGGACGGCGCGCATTCTACTCCGTGCATCGTCGGCGCACACGCTCACCGCGATGACATCGCAACAGCCCCCCGCAGACTTGCGGTGCGATCAACAGCCGCTCGCGGCCTGCCACTCCTCAACGAGCTGGCTCATCAACACCGCCGCCGGCAGCTCGCGAGCCAATGGCGCGCCCTGCCCGGCCCAATACGCCGCGAACTCGTGGTTGCCCTTCGCGCTTGCCGCCGCATGCAACGCTTTCGCGGCGTCGTACGCGATCGGGTAGTCCGGCAACGCCGGCGCGCCGGCCTTGATCAATTGATACATCCGATTCGGCAGACCACGCGCACCCCGTCCGGAAATCGCCGCTGTGATCTGAGTGTGGCGAGTGCGCTCGCTCTTCATTTGTTCTCTATACGTCGCGTTCGCGGATGACTCCGGACAGAGCACGAACGCCGTCCCCATTTGCACGCCGGCCGCGCCCAAGCTCATTGCAGCCGCTATGCCTCGCCCATCCATGATGCCGCCCGCGGCGATCACAGGCAGACTGCATTCTTTTGTCAGCATTCGAACCAATGCGAACGTGCCGAGACCGTCATCGCCTCGCTCCGGATCGAACACGCCGCGATGGCCGCCCGCTTCGACGCCTTGCGCGACGATTGCGTCCACGCCGGCACGCTCGCACAGCGTCGCTTCTTCGGAATTCGTCGCACAGGCGAGCGTGACGATGCCGGCTGCACGAAATCGCTTGATCCACTCCGTTGCCGGCAGACCGAAATGGAAACTCACAATGGCCGGCCGCTCTTCGAGCAGCATCGCCAGCATCGCCTCGTTGCCGACGAACGTCTGGTAGATTTCATGCAGCGCCTGCGGCGGTCGAGCGCCGAACTCGACGAAATGCGGCTCCAGATACGCCAGCCACGCCGCTTCCCGCCCGGCATCCGCCGTCGCGGGTCGATGACAAAACAAGTTGACGTTGAACGGCCGGGATGTGAGCGCTCGCGTCGCACGAATGGACGCGCACGACTGCTCGACGTTGCTCGCCCCCAGCCCGAGCGAGCCCAGCCCGCCACTGTTCGACACCGCCGCCGCCAGCGCCGGCGTCGAAACGCCGGCCATCGGTGCCTGAATGATGGGATGCTCGATGCCCAGCAGGGCCGATAGGGATTGCACGTTGCTCATGCGGCGATGGTAGCGCATGTCCGCGACGCTCTCTTTCACGGCAGGCCCGCCGCACGCTAGTCCATCCCTGTAAAAAGCAGCCACGCGGCTCGCAATCGACCGCCCCACCCCGAGTCTTTCGGACCGGCAACCCGCCTATAGTGAGGTGACACACCGCCTGCGGCGTCATAGGCACGAGGACATTCAAGGAGAGAGCGCATGACATCGCCAGTCACGTGGCGCTGGAATCCCTATGGCAACCTAGCAAGTGAGCCGCCGCCGTCGACGGGTCCCGCGCATAACACGTCGAGCGGCGCGCCTTACTCCACGTCCTCGCCGGCCACCAGTCCCTATTCGCCGGCCTATATCACCACATCGACGCAGCGGCCGACGCTCAGCCCGACCGGGCTGGTGCTGGTGCCGTCCGATCTGGCGGCCGAAGGCCGGTCCTACGGCCAGAAATATGCGGTTCCGAAGGATGGCGACAAGGCCGATCCTCGGGGCGAAGTCATCCAGCTGAGCACCGGCGTTCAGGATCTGGAAAGCCAGGTGCAGGCGCTGGGCACCCAGCCCATCGACATCGAAGATGCGAAGAAAAAGCTCACCGCCGCCAACGATCGGCAGGCGCAGTTCTTCAAGGGCGTGATCGCCGATCTCTCGCCCGAGCAGGCGCGGCAACTCAAGCCGCTCTACGAAGCCGCGCGCACCGCCGACGATCAAAAGAAACAATCGGCGCAGACCGAGTACATGATGGCGCTGGACGGCATGCTGACGCCCCAGCAACGCAAGACACTGCTCACGCTGCAGCGAGCAAGCGAGGATGCGCAGATCCATCTGAACGGCCAGATGATCGGACAGCGTATTCGCGATGCGCAGGCCGGCAACGGTCCGGGAGCCAACGATCCGAAAGGCACCACGCCGCAGGAATTGTTGTCGCTGGCGCTCGCCGACGCTCGCGCACTGATCGGTCAGAAGCAACAGCTCACGGTCGATCGCAAGTTGCAGGATCTCTATGGCCTGATCATGACGCCGGAGAACCTGCAGAAGCTGAAACCTCAGCAGCAGGCACTGTTCGACGCTCAGCGCAAGCTGCAGGCGGATCCCAACAACGCCGATCTGAAAACCCGATTCGAGAACGCCAAGACCGCCTTCGACAACGCCTTTTACGGGCTCGTCGATCCCAAGGATCGCGACGTCATCAAAGGCTTCGAGGCCTATCAGCGGCACCTGCAATCGGTGACCGGCACGCTTCAGGACGAGGCCGAGGGCGAGCGCAATTTCTACGAGCTGCGCACGCTCACCTCCGGCACCGGCGACCGGCAACCCACCAAGTTGCAGAAACAGCAGTTCACGCTCGCCCAGCACCAGTTCGAGCTGATCAAGCACAACCGGTCGATGCGCGGCATTGCCTTGAAAGTAGCCGCCTCGCCCGACGACGACGATCTGAAGGGGCAGCTCGATCAAGCCATGGTCAAGTCGTTGCAGAAGAATGGCGATCTGATGGTCGAGAGCCGCCAGTTCAACTACGACGTCGCGTTGACCAAATATCAAACGGGTCAGCCCGCCAATGCCCCGCTCGCCGGCACGGGCGATGGCACACAGAACGTTTCCTATACCGGGCCGCAAGGAACCAATGGCGTGGTGCCGACCTTGCAGGCGGTGAACGAAGCGAAGACGCAGCTCGAGCAGGCGAAGGAACAGCGCCAGAAACTCGAAGAGGAGCTGAAGCCGGAACAACCCAAGAAGAGCTGGTGGGATCGCGCGCTCGATATCGCCATGGGCGTCGGCGAAATCATCGGCGGCCTCGCGACCATGGCGTTCTTCAGCTGGACAGGTCTGGGCGCGGTGGCCGGCGGCGCCATCGTGGTCGACGGCTTGTTCCGCCTCGGCCACAGCATCAGCGACGCGGCCAACGGCACCGTCACTGACAATCCGCTCAGCGCCTTGATGCAAAAAGCCGGTGTCTCTCGTGAGACCGCGAATCGTATCGACACAGGCGTCAGCTTGCTCGCGACCGTGCCCGTCGGCGTCGGCGGCGCCGCGATGACGGTCGCTAAATCCTCCAGCATGCTGCTCAAAGGCTCGGGCCTGCTCGGCGGGCTCGTGGTCGCGGACGGCGCGCAAGCCGGCACGCGCTCCATCATCACGAACGAAGCGGTTCAGCCCTTTGCAGTCGAGCAGTTGACCAATGCGGGGCTCACGCAAACTCAGGCCAACTACGTGCTCGCGCTCGGCAGTCTGGTCGGCATCGGTGGACTCGCGCATGCCGCCAAAGTGCGATCGCCAGGCACCGTGAAGACCGAATACGTCACCTACGATCCGGCCAATCTTCCCGAAGGCGTCACCGCTGCCAGCGGCAGTCCGATCCGTCTGGCCGATTGGCACACGCGCGGCGCGCCGAAAGATTTGCGGACTCAAATCGCGACTGAAGCGTTGGGCGCGGAGGCATCACCGCGAGCGATCCGGCAATACGCGAACTCGATGCGTGGCAATCCGTTGGTCGTGTTGAAAACAGTCGCGGACGACGGCACGCACACCGTGGTCGGCGCGGCCAGCGTTCGCACCAGCACCGCCGGTCGCTTCGGTCGCGATCCGCTGGGCAATCCCATTCAGCCGAAGACCGCGGAGATCAAGCCGTTGCTCGGGGACGGCGAGGTCAAGGCGCAAGTCATCGCCGCGGGCGTGGAAGGCGCGAAACAATTCACGACTCAGAACGGTGTGTTCTGGCAGTCGCGCGATACCGATGACTCGAGCTGGGTGCCCGATGCCAATCTGAAAACTCAGCGCATCCGACGCGACGCGCCGGCGCAGTTGTCACAACTGCCCGAAGACCAGCGCCCGTGGGGCACGACGCAGGCGCTCGATGGCGGCGGCACGACACAGCAGCAACTGAAAAATCTGGCCGCGATTCCCGAAGCCGATCGGGTCAACTGGCCGAGCGGCACACGCGACCTGGTCTACGATGTGAGTATCCCGCGCCCGCTGACGGCGCTCGGCCAGCAATGGCTCGGCAAGCTGGTGCATCCGATGCACAAGGATTCATATCTCGGCCATTTCAATCTTAAGGCCAATCCGCTCAATTTCGTGCTGAGCAAGCTGCGGCCGCAGGCCGAAGCCGCGCCGCGAGTGGTCGGCCGATATGAGATCCCCGAAGGTGTGAGCTCCGATGCGCCTTATCGGGTCGCGACCTTTTATAAAGCGGGCACTGCATCCGACGACCTGCTCACCACGCTGGCCAAGCAGGAAGTGGAAGCGAACCGGGGGTTCAAGAACAAGACCTCGTTCAACAATCATCCGCCCGAGCGCCTGGTGGCCTCGGCCAAGGCCACCCTCGCCAAGCTGGACCTGGTGGTACTGACGGAAACCAATCAGTTGACCGGCGAGCAAACCGTGCTCGGCAACGCCGCCCTCACCTCCAATTTCAAGGGTTTCCGCAACGGCGTTCCCGACGCGTTCCCCTGGCTGGGCGATCGGCAATACAAACCCGGCACGACCTACCTGGGGCATGTGTTCGCCACACCCCGCATGAAGGCGGGCAATCAGGTGGTGCACGCGGCCGCGGAAGTCGCGAAGAGCAACGGCGCCCGGCACTTCGATTTTCTGACGCAATGGAGCGGAGCTCAAAAGCTTTACAGCGACATGGGTGCACGGCCGGCAAAAACGGCGGCGCCCGCGGACGCGCAACTGCCGATGACCGTGTACGACGCACGCTTCGGCGGCAAATCCGGTGAATATCTGCTCGGCGTCACCGATCCGAAAGCGCTGGCGCGCCTGCACCCCGATCTCAAAACGATGATGGACGAGTCGAACGGCTCGCCCGAAGTGCTGCAGGCCAAGCTCGATGCCATCAACGAGAACGGCGATCCGACCAAATACATCGCCAAGGCCGACGACGGCTCGCTGCTCACCCGCTACGAGATGGACTTCAACCCGACCGCCGACAGCTGGTGGATCGCCGCGAAGTGGCGCATCCAGGACGCCAAGTATTGGACCCAGCAGCACACCTGGGAACCGGTGCGAGCGCCCGTGCTCAAACCCGTCAAGAGCACCATCGGTGCCGGCAAGCGGCTGAACGAATATATCAATCCGTATTCGCTCACTGCCTTCGAGCCCGGCACCGTGCGCTCGGCATTGCGCAGTACCGGCTGGGCCGCGAAGTACGGAATCAAACGAAGCTGGACCACCTATCGCGGCGCTGTCGTCGATATGGCCTTGTTACAAGCGGCGACGGGCAATGTTTACATTATTCGCAACGACGATCGCGCGATCCGACCCTTCAACGGCCTGCCGGGCAGCGAATCCGTGGCGATCTATTTCCCCTGGACCGGCACCATGCTGTCCGGCTGGGTCAGTGGCTGGAACGTGCGTGGCCCGGCGCCGTTGGTCGACAACGGACTGCAACCGTTGTTTCGTGCCAGCGCGCCGCTCACCGATCCCAAAGGTCCTAAAGGAGCCGGCGGCCTGACTGCCGCACGAGGCGTGCTCAGCGAAGCGAATCTCGGCATCCGCTGGTTCGGTAATAACGACGGCGTCTCGGCGGTGACCGCCGCGTCGATCCGCTTGAGCCCGGTGAATGTGAACGGGCGCGTCGACGTGCCCATACAGGCCGGCGGTCCGCACGGTTTGCAGATTCCCTTCTCGCACACCTGGTTCATGCCCAGCGTCTCGCATGCATTCTATGTGGGCAGGTATGGCGTTCTGGTCCGCAGCCTGCACGTGACACTGTCCGGTGCCACGCAGACTTCAGTATTCTCGGCGGCGGAACGCGCCAAGGCCTACCGGTCCGGCGAGCATTGGATGCTGGGCTCGAAATCGGTCTCGACCGGCTCGGGCCTGTTCTTTACGTTCAACCCGGCCTACGGCCAGCCGGAGTTCAAGGTGCCTTGAACGGAGCGCGGGGAGCATGGATGAGCTGACAGGACGATTGCGCAGATTCATTCGGGGGCGCGTGGCCACACGCGAAGACGCCGAGGACGTGATCCAGGAAGCCTACCTGCGCGTGCTGCGCTATTCGGCCGAGCACGCCGTGGAGAGTCAGGAGCGCCTGCTGTTCTCAGCGGCCAAAAATCTCGCCGTCGACAGTCGCCGACGACGACACGTCAGGGTACGAACTGCGACCGACTACGCAGTCTTGGAAGCCTGCACGCAAACCTGGCCGGACGCGCATGAGGTGGTGTACGCCAGCCAGCGTCTGAACAAGGTAGAGCGGGCGGTTGCGCAATTGCCGCCCCGCTGTCGCGAAGTGTTTCTGCTCCATCGGCTCGACGGGCTCAGCTACTCGCAGGTCGCCGCCCAACTGGGCATCAGCGTGAGCGCGGTGGAGAAACACATGGCCCGAGCCTGTTTGTTACTCGATACGATCTTAAATGACGACACCCACTGAATCCGATCCGGTGCCGTTGCCGGAGCCGATCCGCGCCGAGGCGGCGGTCTGGCTCGCACGCTTGCATTCCGATCAACGCTCCGAAGAAATGGAGCGCAACTTTCGCGACTGGCTCGCCGGCAACGCCCAGCGTGCCGCTGCGTTCGAGCGCATGACCAACACGTGGGAAGCGACCGGCGCGCTGCGCTCTCGCCCCGCCGCCGTCGCACCGGAAGCTCCGAAAGCACAACCCCGACGCGGCATTCGCTGGATCGCAGCTACGCAAGTACTGGCGGCCGCAGCGGTGCTGGTAGTGCTGATCGGCTTTGCGATTCAGTTCCTGCCGCACAGTCAGGCGCCGCAAGTGACGGTGTTCGAAACCCGCCTCGGCGAGCGCCGCTCGTTGCAACTCGAGGATGGTTCGCGGCTGGTGCTGAACACGGACTCGCACGTGTCCGTCACATTCACCGCCGATTCCCGCATCATCGATTTGACCCGCGGCCAGGCGCGTTTCGAAGTGGCCAAGGATCCCGCTCGTCCGTTCATCGTCCGCGCCGGCGGCAAACAAATCGTCGCGCGTGGCACGCAATTCGATGTTCGCTGGACCGAGGAGCGGCTCGCGATTGTTTTGTTCGAAGGCCGCGTCTCCGTGCTGCCTGCACAGCAATCGCCGAGTCGCCCCGGCATCCGCATGACTCCCGGCGACCGGCTGCTGTTCGAGCAACCGGCGCTCGCGATCAAATCGGCCCCTGACCTGGAACGCGAGGAGGCTTGGGTCGCGGGTCGCGCGATCTTCGAGCGCACGCCCTTGCGTGAGGCCGTCGCTGAGATCAACAGATATGCAAGGCGACCGTTGCAACTCGGCGATCCTTCGCTCGCCGAACTGCCGATCAGTGGCACATTCTCGGTTGATGACGTGGACGCCTTCGCGCGCGCCCTCGCCGATGTGCTGTCACTTCGTGTCGACGACACCGGCGATTCCCTGGTGCTCTTCAAGCGTGCCCGGATACGTCCGCCCGGTCCGGAGGTGTAACCCTCACGGTGCTTTCCGCAGCCGGGATCACTGAGGTGAGGCGCAACAGGCTGCGTCATTCAAGCGAACGCCCTCACAACGATTACAGAAGTTCGCACGCCATGCCTGCAAAGCTTGCCATTGCACTCGCCGCCATCCTCGCTGGCAGCACGGGAGCGGCGCTCGCCGCCAATTGTCCGGTGGGTCTGGACACCGCGCCTCGCGAGATCAGCATCCCCGCACAGTCGCTCGAGAAAGCATTGCTGGCCCTCGCCTCGCAGACCGGCGTGGATGTGCTGTTCGAGCCCTCAACGGTCGCCGGCATGAACACGACCAGCCTGCGAGGACACATGAGCGCGGGCGAGGCGTTGTGTCGGCTGCTCGGCGGCCTGGCGCTCGAGTATCACGTCAACGCCGACCACAGCGTCATCATTCGCAAACGACCCGAGCTCGATCGCACCGAGAACGTCGCTCTGGATTCAGTGCAGTTTCTCACGATGCGCATGGAGCCGCCGCAGGCGGGCATGAGCACGCCCGTCGAAGGTGAGATCACGCAGAGGAACACTGAAGAGGTCATCGTCACTGGCACGCGTCGCGATGGACGCACGGTTGCGGAGTCGCCGGTCCCGATCGATGTCATCGGCGCGTCCAGTCTGCAAAACATCGGCTCGACCGATACCAACAAAGCTCTGTCGGTGCTGGTACCGAGTTATAACTTTCCGCAGCCGTCGATCACCGGCGGCACCGACATCATCCGGCCGGCGACGCTGCGCGGCCTTGGCCCCGATCAAACATTGGTGCTGGTCAACGGCAAACGGCGACACGTGAGCGCGTTGCTCAACATCAACGGCTCGGTGGGCCGTGGCTCGGCGGCGGTCGACATGAGCTTGCTACCGGTCGCGTCCATCCAGCGTATCGAAGTCCTTCGCGACGGCGCGGCCGCGCAATACGGCTCCGACGCCATCGCCGGCGTGCTGAACGTGCTGCTCAAGCAAGATCGCGAAGGCGGCTCCTTCAACGTCACCTATGGCCAGTCGTACACAACGGTCGACGGCGTACGAAAATCGCGTGGCGTGCTATTGCAACCCAACGGCCAGCCGATTCTCAAATCCGACGGCGTGTTCGCACTCGACTATGGCGACGAGCGCGAAGTGCACGACGGCGAGAGCGTGACCCTCTCTGGAGACATCGGACTCCCGCTGGGAAGCGACGGCTTCGTGAATGTGTCCGCTCAGTATCGCGATCGCGATCCCACCAACCGAGCTGCGTACGATCCTCGTCCCCAGTATCCGCGCCTGGCGAACGGCCAGTACGATCCGCGCGAGCTGACTTTCAACCGACTGTCGCACCACTTCGGCGAAGCCAAGATCGAGGATTTCAATCTGCTCGTGAATGCCGGCTCCCCGCTCATGGGAGGCAGCATGGAATGGTATGGCTTCGGCACCTACGGCGAGCGCGACGGACGCACCGAGGGCTTCTATCGACAGGCCAACGACGCGCGTACGGTCACCGCCATTCACCCCGACGGCTTTCTCGCCCAAGTGCTGATCGATCTCACCGACCTGTCGGGCGCGACCGGCGTGCGCGGCGATGCGTGGAATTGGAACTACGACGCGAGCTTGAACTACGGCCGCAACGACGTGGACTTCGTCACCGCGAATTCGAACAACGCCTCGCTCGGTGCCGACAGCCCCACGCGCTTCGACGCCGGCGGGCTGAGCTATCAGCAATACTCGGCGAACCTGGATTTTCAGCGGGAAGTCACCGCCCCGCTATTGCCCCAGCCGCTATCCGTCGCGTTCGGCTTCGAATATCGCGGCGAACGTT
The DNA here is from genome assembly GCA_023391815.1 of Pseudomonadota bacterium. Classification (GTDB taxonomy): domain Bacteria; phylum Pseudomonadota; class Gammaproteobacteria; order Steroidobacterales; family Steroidobacteraceae; genus Steroidobacter. The sequence continues at coordinate 16,608 of JAEWAF010000094.1, read as the reverse complement.
TCCAGGTCGACGCCGGCGAGCCCGCTTCCTATATGCAAGGACCGGTGCGGCTGCCCAATGGCCAGCTCGCGGCCGCCGGTGCACAAGTGTTTCCCGGCTTTCGCCCCGACAACGCCACCAAGCGCGACCGCCATAGCACCAGCCTCTATATCGATCTTGAAACCGACCTGACGCAACGCTGGAACGTGACGCTCGCGGCGCGCGGCGAGGATTACTCCGACTTCGGCTCCGATGTGAATTACAAGCTCGCGACTCGCTTCGAAGCTTTCGACGGTCTCGCTTTGCGCGGCGGCGTCTCGACGGGTTTTCGCGCACCCTCGTTACACCAACAGTTCTTCTCCACCACATCGACCAACAATGTCGCCGGGCGACTCGTGGATGTCGGAACGTTCGCGGTGACCGACGGCGCGGCGCGCGCGCTCGGCGCCAAGGATCTCGATCCCGAGACCTCGTTGAACCTGAGTGCCGGCATCGTGTTCGATCTGATCGAGCGGCTCAGCCTGACGCTCGACTACTATCGCATCGACATCGACGATCGCATCGTGCTGACGGAAAACCTCGGCACGAGCGGCACACCCGCGCAGAACGCGGCCGTGCAGGCAGTGCTCGCGGCCGCCGGCTATACCTCCATCTCGAGCGCACGATTTTTCATCAACGGCCTCGATACGCGGACCCACGGTGTCGACGTCGTCGCAACATATCGCCTGCCCGGCCTCGCTGGCGGCGATCTCGGCCTCACCGCCGGCTACAACTACACCAAGACCGAGATCCAGCGCTTCATCAATGACCTCGGCCCGCTCGCGCAGATCCCCGGCTTGGAGCTGTTCGGCCGGCTCGAAAGCGAGCGCATCGAGAGCGGCCAACCGCGCTCCAAGCTGACGTTCTCCGTCGATTGGAGTCGCGGCCCGTTCGGCATGACGCTGCGGACCAATCGCTATGGCGAAGTGTTTGCGCCAGGGGTCGATCCTCGCGACGATCTCACCATCGAGTCGGCGTGGGTCACGGATCTCGAGCTGCGCTATGACCTGCGCCACGTACAGATCGCGATGGGTGCCGACAATGTGTTCGACGAATATCCGACGCACTTTCCAGTCGGACAGCGCCCCGCCGAGCTTGGCGGCAACTACTCGGTGAACAATTACATCCTGCCCTTCTCCGGATTCTCACCGTTCGGCTTCAGCGGCCGTTTCATCTACGGCCGCCTCACCTACCGCTACGGTCGCTGAACCTCAGTTCAGCGACACCGTCGCGAGGGTGTTGACGCGGATCGTCGGCACGAGCTCCTGGTACGACAGCACTGGCACCTTGCCAAGCTCGATCTCGGTGAGCTTGCGCAAGTACGGGCGCAGCTCGAGCGAAGTCAGGAGCACGACCGAAGCTGAGTGCTCGCTGCCCATGAACGGTTGGATCGCCTCCCGGATCTGAGTCGCGATCAGCTGACTCGTCGCCGGATTGAGCATCAAGACCGTACCGCCCGAGGTCTGGCGGATCGCCTGACGCATTTGTTCCTCGACCGTCGGATGCAGCACGACGGCCGATAACGAGCCGTCGTCGTTGGCGAATCGATAGGAGATGTAACGTGACAGGCAGGTGCGAACGTACTCGGTCACGAGCACGGTATCTTTCTCCCGAGGTGCCCAATCGATCAGCCCATGCGCGATCTCGCGCAGATTGCGAATCGAGATGTCCTCACGCACCAGTCGCTTGAGCACTTCCGTCAGGCGCGGCAAAGGCACGTTGCGAGTCAACTCCCGCTCGAGGTCCGGATAATCTTCGGCAAGGCGCCGAAGCAGCAGTTGTACCTCCTGGATTCCGACAAAGTCTTCCGCATGATCCCGCAAAGCTCGCAACAGCGTCTGCGCGAAAGCGTGCTCCGGACCCGCTGCGGTCTGTGGCTCAGGGGCTTGCGGCGTCGGGACGGCGACCAGTGCCAACAGGTTTCGCTCGGTTTGTTTCGCCGCCTGTAAGCGGCCCCGCGTCGCCACGCTACCCATGGCGATGGGGATTTCGTTGACGAGAATGGTGTATGCCCCCGGCTGCAATCCGCCCACCTGTCGCATCACTATCCCGGGAAACGGCACGCCGAGATCGCCTTCGAGGCTGCGACGGACACGCCGCATCTCAAGCTCCAGCCGTTGTGGCGACAGCAATCGTTCGATGCCCGCGCCGACGTGGACGGTCACCGGCGGGGCCAGTACATGATCGGTGCTGTCCAGCCAGGGACGCACCACGTTGCTGCCCGCACGCTGCATCGACGGCATCGGTGTCTCGCCGGGAACGCTGTAACGTCGCCGACCTGGCAAGAGCGTATAGCCGACCAGTCCGACCACCGCCGCGATCAACAGGAACTGCAACTTCGGAAAGCCCGGCACGAGCATCAAACCGACGATCACCGTGCCGGCGATCATGAGCGCGCGAGGATGCGCACGCAGCTGCTCGGCGATCTCATCGCCCAATCCCGTGCCCTGGCGCCGAGCGGGGTCGGCTACGCGAGTAATCAGCACGCCGGCCGCGATCGATACGAACAACGATGGGATCTGCGACACCAGCGCATCGCCGACCGTGAGCACCGAATAGGTATCGAGCGCCGTGCCGAAGTCCATTCCTTTGCGCAGAGTGCCCACGCAGATGCCTGCGATGATGTTCACGGCTGCGATGATCAGGGCCGCGATCGCATCGCCCTTCACGAACTTCATCGCGCCATCCATGGCGCCATACAAATGGCTCTCGCGCTCGAGCAGGCTACGCCGTGTCCGCGCCTCCTCCTTGTCGATCAACCCGGCCCGCAAATCCGCGTCGATGCTCATTTGTTTGCCCGGCATCGCATCCAACGTGAAGCGAGCGCCCACCTCGGCGACGCGCTCCGCGCCCTTCGCAATCACCACGAACTGGACGATCGCGATGATCAGGAACACCACGATACCGACGATGATGTCGCCGCCGACCACCAGATTGCCGAACGTGAAAATGATCTCGCCGGCATTTGCGTGCAGCAGGATTTGTCGGGTCGCGGCGATATTCAGCGACAGCCGGAACAAGGTCGTGAACAGCAGCAGTGACGGAAACGTCGAAAGTCCCAACGGCGAATTGACGTACAGCGATACCATCAACAGGACCACGGATAGCCCGAGATTGACCGCGATCAGCGTGTCCAGCACGAAGGGCTGCAAAGGCAGGATCATCAGCGCGATGACCGCGACGATCAGCGCGGCCAGCAGCAGATCGTGCTGACGGAACAACGCGCGCCAGGCGGAAGCTCTCATTGCGGCAGCGGATGTAGCCATGACTTACCTCAGGTAAGAGCGCTCGACGCGCAAGTGCGGGCGAGCGGTTGCCAAGCGGACCAAAAGCGTTCGTCGCATATCATCGCGGCCGCTCCAGATCGCGCGCCCAGCGCAATACCGCGGCCACCGGCTCGATGAGCTCTTCGGGAATGTATTGATCGACAGGCGCGTCCGAGCGCAGGCGCCGGGCAAGATCCACATCGTGCATGATAGGAATGCCCTCCTCCTCGGCGATCTTGCGAATCGCGCGCGCGAGATCGCCTTCGCCCTTGGCGACGACCACGGGCAGATCGGTTTCGCCCGCTTCGTAAAACAGGGCAACCGCGATGTGCGTGGGATTCACCACCACCACATTCGCTCGCCGCACGTTGCCGAGCATGCTGGCTTCGACCGCTTCGCGATGCAGCTGCTTGCGCCGATGACGCATCAGCGGATCGCCTTCGACTTCCTTGTGCTCGCGTCGGACCTCCTCGATGCTCATACGATTCCTCCGCAGGAACTCCCACTTCTGGAACCATAGATCGAACGCGGCCACCGCGATGAACGCCGCGAGGGCGAACCAGCACAGAATTTTCAACAGCCGGAACGCCAACGGCAGCAACCCTTCGACTCTCAACCAGTGGGATTGCAGGAGTGCGGGCAATGCATAACGTGCGGTGAACCAGATCACCGCGGTCAGCAGCGCGGCTTTTACAATCAGTTTGCAGAGCTCGACGAACGTGCGAATCGAGAACAACCGCTTGATGCCGGCGACAGGATCGATCCGCGCCAATTTCGGCGTGACCTGCTCGGTCGCGAACACCGGGCCGACCTGAATGAAGCTGGTGATCGCCGAAACGACCACCAGCACCACGACGATGGGCACCGTCATCCAGACGACTTCGAGCAGCATCAGCGCGGTCCAGCGCATGAGCGCATGCGTATCCATCAACGTACGAAAGTCGACGGACGCGGCCACGTCGAGCACGCGCTGGATGCGGAACAGGATGATGTTGCCCGCGAACACGAAGAAACAAACGCCGACAACGAGCGCCGCCGTCGCCGCGACATCCGGGCTCTTGGCGACCTGCCCCTTGCGACGCAGATCCCTTAGTCGCTTCTGTGTCGGCGGTTCGGTCTTTGCCTGACTGCTCTCCTGCTCGCTCACGGCGCCGGCCTCCATGCGCCGCGCAGCGCATTGAGCAGATCGGTGAAGTCCGCCAACGGCAGCAAGGAGCCGCTGCTCGCGACCACCATTCCGTACAACAGCAGCATCAGCGCGAGCGCCAGCACCTTCAGTGGCAGCACGATGAAGAACACGTTCAACAACGGTGCGAAGCGCGAGAGCAGACCGAACGCCACCTCGATCAATAGCATCATGATGACGAATGGAGCCGCCACCGTCAGTGCGGTCGTGAGCAGCTGAGTCAACGCTCGTAGCAGCAGCTCGACCAGCAGCGGACTCGCAACGACCGGCATCAGGCTCGACAGCGGCCAGGCAGCGTAGCTGTCGAACAGCAGCGATAACAGCGATAGCAAGCCGCCGGTCACCAGAAACAACGTGGTGAACAAGCGGACCAGCAGGCTGCCCAGCAACGATTCGTCCTGTCCCGTCAGCGGGTCGATGGTGGTCGCGAACGCCATGCCCGCCTGATACTCGATCATGGCGCCGGCCGCATACAGCGCCCAGAAGACGACGCTCGTCAGCAACCCGAGCACCAGGCCGATGGCCGCTTCCTTCGCGACATAGATCGGCAGGCTCACCAATGGAATGCTCGCCAGCGCTTCATCGCCCAATGCCAACGGCAACAACGCCAGCGACAGCCCGGCGACGAACACCACCCGGATGAACGCCGGCACGCCGTTGCCCACGAACAGCGGAATCACCGAGAACGCGACCAGCATGCGCGACATGGTCAGCGCCACGATCATGAGCACGACCTGCCATTGCCGCTCCAGATCCATCAGCGACTCATTTGATGTTCTGGATGGCGCCGAACAGCTCGTCGGCGAAGTTCAGCAACTCTCCGCCCAGCCACGCCGCGGTCAAGGCGATGGCGAGCATCGCGGCCAGCAGCTTGATGCCGAACGAAATGGTTTGATCCTGCACCTGGGTGATGGCTTGCAGGAATGCGATGCCCAGCCCGACGACGCTCGCCACCAGCACCGGCGGCAGCGACAGCCACAGCATCAATAACAGCGCCTGCTTGACGTAGGTGATCAGTGTCGCAAGCTCCATGCGGCGCTCCTCATCGATACGTCAGGATCAATCCGTGGATCAGCTTGGCCCAGCCGTCGAGCAATACGAACAGCAGCAGCTTCAAGGGCACGGAGACTACCGTCGGCGAGAACATCATCATGCCGAGCGCCACCAGCACATTCGCCACCACCAGGTCGACTATGACGAATGCCAAATAGATGATGAATCCGATCTTGAACGCGGCCGTCAGCTCGCTGACCGTGAACGCCGGCACCAGCACCATCAGGTCGTCGTTCTTGAGCGCCTTGGCCTGCGCCTCCGGCCACAACTTCTCCGCCGACTTGACGAAGAAATCGCGCTCTCTCGGCTGCGCGTGCTTGCCGAGGAATTGTTGTAACGGATCGCGTGTGTCTTTGATGATCTCGAACAGCGCTTTGGAGCTCAGTCCGCCGCCGGCGAGCCGCTGCTCGGCGCCATTCACGATCTGCAATCCCAACGGCGCCATGATGTACATGGACAACACCAGCGCCAGACCGTTGAGCACCAGGTTGGGCGGAATCTGTTGCAGACCGAGCGCGTTGCGGACCAATGCCAGCACGATGACCAGCTTCGCGAACGACGTGACCATGATGGCCATGAATGGGGCCAATGCCAGCAAGCCCAGCGTCAGCAGGACGACAACCGGGTCGGGCGTCCCGGACGTCATGGCGTCAAGCCTCCGCTACGGCGGGCGCGAGGACCGCGCTCACTCGCACGCCGAGGCGCTTGCCGATCGCAACCAAGGTGCCACGCGCGACCAGCCGATCGCCCACTCGCAGGCCGACCGAGATGGTGGAAACATCCTGCTCCAGCTCGATGAGATGGCCCGGCTGGAGCAGCTCCAGATCGGCGGTCTTCAGATGCAGCTCGCCCAGATCGAACGACACGGGCACCTCGAGCTGCCATCGCTGTGTTTGCATGGTTCGTACTCCCGGTGATGTTCCTTGGATCGGTGATGCGGTCGGCGCGAGCGGGACCGCGCTACCGATCAGGCGCAGCGATCCATGCTTGGCGCGACATCGCCAACTCACGCGCTCGCGGGGCGCCGTGAGCTCAACAGCGACGCCATCGCGCGCGACACTGGCGCTTTCGATCCACACGACATCGCCGCTTTCCAATTCGTTCAGCGCTTGCGTGGGCACGAGCGATCGACCCAGGACGAGGCGGAGCGGCACCGGCACATGCAGACGCGCCTCTCGTGATGACGAGTCGACGGGTAATGTTTCGTGCAACCATTTCAACCCCTGCGCGCTCTCCACCAGCAAACATCCCATGAGCTGGGTGCCCTCCGGCCTTCGCCTCAACACGAACGGCAAACGACAATTCCATTCCGGCAGCTCCGGTGCATCCCACCGAATGGCGCGCACATCCATCGCCTCGACCAGCGCAGCCGGCGCCGGCGCGAGGACTCTTGCCACCAGCCGTTGGATCGCCAGATCCCTCAGCGGCTCCGGCATCAGCAGGAACGGCTCGCCGACGAACATCGGATCGAATGAAGCGAGCCCATCGAGCGCCAGCAAGGCGCGATGCGCGCCGACGTGCAGCTCGATCACGAGCGGCAAGGTGCCTTCGACGGTGTCGAGCCACTCGATCTCGAACTCCTGGTCGCCCAGATGAAAGACCGGAGCGCTGCGTCGGGTGAGCCACTCATTCAGGATGTCGCACGTCGCTGCGTCGAACGCGGGCAACAGCGATGTGAAATCGGAGGTTGAGCTCACTGCGGTGTGCTCGGACCAGGAAGTCGTGTCGAATTCGGCGGCCATGACAGTTAAGCCCGCGCGGCCAGACCGCCGCCGCGCGGCCGATCGACGTCGACCACTTCGAGCTCGAGCTGGCGATTCGGGTCATCGGGCAGCACGCGCATCAGACTGAAGCGCTGTTCCGACATCGAGCGATAGGCATGCTCGTTCTTCGCCAGCAGCTTGATGCGCAGGCTCGTGCCATTGCGCACGATCTCGGCGGAGGCGCCGGCGAGCACCGGATCCAAAGACAGAACGACCCGTTGCTCTGTCGCGGAGCGCTCGTTCACATACATCGCCGAGCAAGCGCGCTCGAGCAATGCGACCAGATCGGCATTTGCTTCACTCTTGGGCGACGCTTGAGTCTGTGCGGCCGTTGCCGGTCTGGCGTGAGCGCCGCCCGTCAGCAGCATGTACAGCGGCACACTCTGATTCTGCGAAGCACGTTCCTTCGTCGGTGCTCGCTGCTCCAACGCACGCAAAAAGCGGCTCTTCAATGCCGGATCGGCCTCACGCTGGGTTCTTTGCGCGGCCTGCGTCGATGCGGGCACCGCCGTTCTACCGACTCTGGATTGATCCATGGCTCGCGCCTCCCTCTAGTAATCGGTTAATGGACGCTGAGCACGCGCGGCTCATCTTGCGATCGTGATTCCGCCAGGGCGATCCGTCGCAGGAATTCGCGTCGCTGCCTGCTTCGCAGTTCCTCGCGCAGCACTTCCAACAGTTGTTCGGCCTTGATCAGCTGCGCTCTGATCGACAGCACTCGTTCCCAAGCCTGCGCATGGCGCGTCGACACTTCGCGATGTGCCTGATTTGCGTCCTGCTCCCACGCGCTGAGTGCCGTATGCGCGAGGCTGTAGTCCTGGCCGTGCCGAATCACGCGATCCTGATGCAGCCAGTGTTGCCAGTCCCGCTCCCACGCCGCTCGCTGACGAGCGATTTGCTCGAGCTCCTCGTTGATGCTGGCGAGCTCCGCCTCGATCTCGGTCAACGCAGTCATGGCAAGCACGAGCTCGGATCGAATCCGATTGACCCGAAGCTCGCGCACCGATAACAACAGTTGCAGCTGGCCGATCATCCGTCCAACGCCTCGCGCATCTGGAAAATTGTTTCCGGCAGGGTCGACTGCTCGAACAAGTCCTGTCGCAAGAAGCGCATGAGCGCGTCTCGACACCGCAGCGCCCGGTCTGCTTCTTCGTCCGCGCCGGAACGATATTCGCCGACCTGGACCAGCATTTGAATCGAGTCGTATCTGGTGAGCTGATTGCCGACGTCCGCGGCCAGCTCACGGTGCGCCTGGTCCGCGATCTGCCGCATCACGCGACTACGGCTGGCGAGCACATCGACGGCGGGATAATGACCCGCACCCGCGAGCTTGTTCGACAGAACCACATGGCCGTCCAACGTCGCGCGGACTTCTTCACCGATCGGATCGCCACCTTCGTCGTCATCGACCAGCACCGTGTAGAACGCAGTAATGGCGCCGGTCGCCGCCTGACCTGCTCGCTCGAACAAACGAGGCAGGGCGGTGAAAGTCGAGGGCGGATAGCCGCGTCGAGTCGGCGGCTCGCCGGCTGCCAAACCAATCTCCCGCAAGGCTCTGGCGTAGCGCGTCACTGAATCGACGAGCAGGAGCACGCTCAGCCCCTGATCCCGGAAATATTCCGCCACAGCCGTGGCGACGTTCGCAGCCTTGGCTCGTTCCACCGCCGGCCGATCCGACGTGGCGACGATGAACACACATTTGCGTGCGCTATCCGAGTTCCGAAGCGCCTGGATGAATTCGCCCACTTCCCGCCCGCGCTCGCCGATCAGACCGACGACCGTCACATCGGCACTGGTGCCGCGAGCAATCATGCTCAACAAGCTGCTCTTACCTGCGCCCGCGGGAGCAAAGATTCCGACGCGCTGACCCTCACCGCAGGTCAACAAACCATCGATGGCTCGCACGCCCGTCTGCAAACATCTGCTGACGGGCTTGCGAGTCAGCGCGTTGGGCGCCTCTGTACGCACTGGGTACTCGACCGCGCCCGCCAGTGGCGCGAGGCCATCGATGGGCTCGCCGAAGCCATTGAGAATGCGCCCGAGCAGCGCCGGACCGACCGCAACCGATTGCGTGTGGCCGAGGTTGACGACTTCGGTCTGCGACGAGATGCCATCGAGATCGCCGAACGGAAGCAGCAATGTCGCTTGTCGCGAGACACCGATGACTTCGGCACGCAAGCACCAGTTGTTACCAGGATTTCGCAGCTCGCAAAGATCGCCGACTCGCGCCGCCAGTCCCGTCGCCTTGACGAGCGTTCCAACCGCATCGAGCACTCGCCCTCGCGCTTCCATGGGCGGCACGCTCGTGAGTGCATGATCGAGCGCGGCCGCCAGATAATCACCACGAAACTGGCGATGCACGGTGCTCATGGCATCAATCCCGAGCCGCCGCGGCCGCGACGCGCTTGTCGACGAAGGCATTCATCAACCCCCGGCGAACCGCGGCGAGTTGCACGTCCAGGCTCGCATCGATGGCACCGAACTCGCTTTCCAGAACGCAGGTGCCGATGCGGGCTTGCGGGTCCTTCACGACATCGATGAAGTCGATGTCCGGATACTCCTTGATCACCGTGCCCAGCCATCGATTCACATCGTCGTACTCAGCGGACGCCACACGCAGTCTGAGCTGTTTGCGATCGCGCGCTTCGTTCAGTACGCGGCGAACCAGTTGCTCCATGACCGTGCGTTGATCCAATCGGCCGAGCACCTGTTGCAAGCCGCCCATCACCGTGTTGACGATGCGAAGCTCGAGGCGATTGAACGCGCTTTCCATTTCGGCGACGGTGCCGGCGACACTGGCGGCGATATCCGCCCTTCCTTGCTGGACGCCTGCTTCGTACCCCGCCACACGCGCCACCTCGATCTCTTGCTGCATCTGTGCCTTGAGCGCATCGGCATGCCGCCGTGCGGCTGCCACTAACTCGCGGGCCTCCACCAGCGCGGCAAAATCGGCTCGCTTGACGACCGGTCCCGTCGCCGCCGCGAGCTTGTGAACATCCACCATGACCGGCAGTGTCAGCATGCGCATGCTCCGTTGGCCGCTTCGGTGAATTGAATCGATGTGATATCGGGCGCGAACAACCAGTTCCACGGCGTCCCGGCCTGCAATAACACTGCGATGATGAGGCGGGTCAGCCCGACCCGTTGCGGCTCGACCAGACGACGCCGCGGTTCGAGCCAGTCGATGGGAAACTTCATGTGCAATCGGCCAAGCACACCGATCGCGTGCCCCGGCAGCGCCGACAACAACAGTTCGACGCTGTTTTTTTCCCAGATCTCCGGGCGCGGCCAGCCGTGATTGTCGATGATCGGCGCGACCATGGGCAGCAAGCCCTGCCAGCGAACGGCGAATGCGTGCGCCTCTTCACCCATGCACTGTTGAATGGCGCGCACCTCGGCATGAGTCACCGCTCGCCTCAGCCGCTCTCGGAGCAACGTCGCGGATACCAGTCCGGCGAGCCGGATGAGCGTGCCGGCATCGATGAGCGCCAGCCGCTTGGCGGGATCGAAAAAATCACAATCGAAATGTTGATGTAATTGTCCGCTACGCAATAGCGCGCTCGACACGGCGCGAATCCACTGCGGCGAGCTCCGCAACTCGCAGTATTCCTCCGCCATCGTGGTCGCATCTCCCAGCGTGGCGAGCCAGCTCGGGTGTGCGTACCACGCGGGATATAAATTGAAAGCCAGCTGCAGATCGAGCAGCCGCTCCGCACCGTTCGCCTCGGCGGCGCTCGCCGCGTTGTCAAGCGGCGCGGCGTCCACTGGGCAACTCCAGTTCGGGTTCAAGATCGCTGGCATTGCGAGCACGGCGCTTCTCGATCCACCGTGTGACGGCATCGCGAACGCCAGCCGCATGCAGGAACATCACGATCAGCACCGCGACCAACACCCAAGGCACGACGAAGATGACCCACAGCATGGCGACACTGCGCGACGCCACGAGCGCGCCGAAGAATCGCGTGACCGGCACTTGCGCCGGAGGTGTGATGGTCGCTCGAGCCGGAAACAAACTTACCGCGACCGTGTCGGCGCTCACTCCCTCCACGCTGCGAACGACCAGGTCTTTCACCGCCGGCACGACCAGCTGCATGTTGATATCTGCCCGATGCTTGAGAAACACCGACGCCGACGACGGCTTCACATTCGCATCGAAGGGATCGCTCGCCGGCACCACGATGTGCACTCGGGCCACCAGCACTCCATCGATTTGCGACAGCGTCTTCGCGAGCTCCTGCTGAAGACCATAGATGAAGCGAATGCGTTCCTCGGTGGGCGAGGACACCAGACTATTGCGGGCGAAGACTTCCCCCAGGTTGCTGTAGTGCTCGGAGGGTTGAGCGTCGGCGCGCAGCAGTTCGATCGCCGTCGCGATCTCCGCTTGCGGCACCCATACGCTGAATGTTCCTTCTTCGCTGGCGCGCTTCTGCGCATCGACGCCGCCTTTGATCAAGGTCAACAGCACATCGTTTGCTTCGGGCTCCGTCAGGCGGGTGTAAATCGCCTGTTTGCAGCCGGCCATCGTGAGCGTGAGCAGCAGCACCAGGCAGACGCGTTGCATGCCAGTGATCGGCCGCATGGTTCAGCCGCCGCGCTGAACGAGCGTCTGCACGCCGTTCTCGAACATCGACGCGCACTTGGACGACACCTCCACATCCAGCGCGCAATTGATCATCTGAATCTGGGTCTGGATCAGCTCCTTCGAGGTGTACTGACCCGCGTCCATCATGCGCTTGAGCGAGGCTTGCCCGGCCTCCCAACGACGCGACAGTCCCTCGACATAGTTATGCAGGCCGGCCCGCACCAGCGGATTCGTACTGGCCGCGGCCGTGCCCGCCTTGCTCGGTGCGTACATGAGCATCTCGAACTTCTGCGCGGCGCCGGGCGCCGCCGGCAAGCGTTCGACAGTTAGGCTCTCCCGCGCTGTCTGCGGAGAAAATGTCAGCGCGTTCGGTGCGAGATGGTTCGCCATGTTCGTCTCTCCCTATCGCTCCGGCTAAGCTCGAACGTTGTAGTGACGGAAATACTCGACCGGTCCCGATGCAACCGCCGCTATGGGCGCACTGGTTTGAGCCCTGACGTTGGCCTGATCGACGCAGCTCGCTGCCACACCGACCGCGTCGGCATCGACGTCACGGGCGATCACTCCTTCCAACAATTCGCGGCCCTCGGGATCGCCTATATGCACGAGCATCGTGCCCAGCACCGCCCTCGCCAGCTCCGAATCCGGATGTCTGTCGATCACTTCGCGCAGCGAAGCGATCGCCGGCTCCATGCGACCCCGCCGTGCCTGGACCATCGCGAGCGCGATGTGCGGCGAGGGCTTGCCCGGCTTGAGCCGCACCAGGCAGGAGAAGATCAGCTCGGCCTGCCGATGCAGGCCGAACTCCGTGGCCAGAAAACCGGTCTCGGCAAGACGTTCGAGCAACGCCGCGTCCGGCGCTTTGCGTCGACGCGGCCCGGCTTGCTCGAAGTCTCGATTCGACATGCGCGGCTCAGCGCGAAATGGCGCGTGCGGGTGCCGACTTCGCTTCGGAATCCGCCTTGATGATGGCGCTGACCGCGGTCGCGACGATCTGGTACTGATTCATCTTCAAGCTGGCCTGCGTCAGCTGCGCCGCCGTGGAATTCGGGCCGAGGCCGTTCACAGCGCTGCTCGCCGCGTTTTCCGCCCCGCCGACCGCGCCGGCCAATCCGTCTAGATTCACAGCCATGGTGCTCTCCTCGAAATAGTTACCGTCGTTATCGCCACTGAACATCTCATCCAATTCGCCGGAAATCCGTTTCCATCGCCATCCCTGCGTAATCCGGCCGCATCCGCTCATGGATGCAACGCATTCCAAACCGCGTCGATTACCTCCGCGCACTCGCTCGCCGCCTGCGCCAACGCCGCCGTCCTATCGTGATCCTGGGGCATCAACGGTTCGTGCAAGCGTCGTCGTGCATCGGTGCCAGCGCCGTCGAACAGCTCGATCAGCTCCCGTTTCACCGCGCCGGTCTGATCCGCTTGCAAGGCTGATGCGAGCACGCCTAAGGGCACGCCCTCGGGAATCACCACATCGAGTGCGTCGCTCATTGCGGCAACCTCAGCGCAGCGACGTAGAACTCGAACTCGCGTCCATCGCGTTCGAACAGAATCTTGTCGACCCCGATGCGCCTGATGTTGAAGCCGTCGAACTCCTCGCCTTCCTTGTAGCGCTCGCCGTACTGCCCGATGAGATAGCGTTGATTCCGCCAGATCAGCACCGAGAATTTCTTGGTGAGCCGGGCCGCATCGCTCGGTGGCGCGGGCGGCGGTGGTGCCGCGGCCACCACCGGTGGCGGCAGCACTGACACGTTCAGCGCTCGCAGGCCAGGCACGTCACGGGCCACCAGGCGCAGCTTCGTTGCGACCGCATCGCTTGGGACGGCTTCAGCGCAGGCCAGCTGACCTGCCCCCTCATAGCGCGGCTGACAAGGCAGCTGCGCCAATCGAGACAGCCGATCCATCGCCGCGGTCATAGCTTCAATCGAATACACTTCCACGCGTGGAGCGAACGTCGAGCGGCGGCTCGCAGCGAGCAGAGTCTCCAACTGGCGCTCGTTATGCACGTAGCCAGTGAGTAACAACTGCTGCCCTGGCTGCGTGTCCGCGCCGATCGTCAGCTCGCTGCCTTCGGGCGCGATGCTCTTCAACCAAGTGCGAGCCGCTGCGATTCGATCGGGTGTCAGCTCATAAGGACGATCCGAAAGCGCCGCGTACGCCAGCCCGATCACACAAGTGATGCCAAACAAAACGGTCGCAAACAGCGCGTAAGGATTGAGTTGGCGCAGCGAACGAACCGCTCGCAACGGTATCGGCTTCGAGCTCTGTAGCGCGCGTTCAGCCGCGGACCAATCCGCATTCTCCACGCTCACTCCGAGCACGGCCTGTCCGCAGCGAATAGGCTCGAGCTCTTCGAGCCTGGTGACTTCGCCGGGCGCAACCTCGCGATCGCCGACGATCACAGGTGCTTCGAGCGCGCGGCACGACAAGCCGAACGCATCGGATTGCACGACGCAATGTCGTGAGGCAACGCCAGCATCGAACAGCACAACCGAACACTCGGCACTCGAGCCGATCACGCAACGTTCCTCGCGCCCCAGGGACACCTCGGCGCCACGATGCAAGCCGCTCAGGATGCGTAGTTGCCTCTTCATATTCTGTCCGGCGCCGCGGGCCGTGCCTCCCGTCTATTCTCTGTGCCGTAGCTGCGATGGCATTGACTATGACGCACCCGACTGCGACGCGCCGCACGTCGCGGAGTGAAAGACACTCTCAGCCCGATGGAATCGGACTGTGGGATTGGCGCTCTCGCCTCTGAGCAACAGCTTCACGTCACCGCTCGAGGTGCTGTTCATCATCTCTCGCAGCAGCGTGCGCAGGTCCTGGTCGCGATGGTTGAAACGCAGACAGGTTTCGGCGAGATACAACGGGAAAAACTTCAGCGGAATCTTGCGAAACCTCTGCAGATGCACGCGCGCGTGATGCCAGAACTCCTGCGCCGGCCTCGACCCGAGCGGAGCCCGCGTGGTTCGCGGCACGCTGACGTATTCGCCTTGTATTTGCAGGCATGCATATGCCTGCGTACTGCTTACCTGAACGACACCGCCGACCGCCGTGCGCTCCCGTAACATCGGCAATGTGTCGAGTATGTCGCCGGACGGCGCGGCGATCCGAACGTTGCCGTTGCGTTCAGCGATGCCGAGCACGATCACTTGTTGGCTCGTCGACCAGCCGCGCATCGCCGATCGCGTGTTTGCCATCGGACATTGCACGATCGCGAGAGCGTCGCGCGCCGGCCGTTCATAATGAGCGCAACAAGCGCGAATCAGTCGATAGAACCGCTCGCGACTGTCGGCGCATGCATCGACCACCGAGGACTGAGCGGCCGGTACGCCACGTACGAATGCATCGAGCAACGCATGCTTCGCTTGCTCGCTCAGGCGCGCCGAATCCCATGCCGAGGTCCAACTGTAACGCCGGCCGCAAGCCCGGCATTTGCAGCGTCCATCGCCCAGAACCCAAGCCTGCGTCGAGGCGCAGCGCGGACAGTCTTTCATGACAGCCCCTGAAACCTGGCGATGCCATCCATCGCTCAGTTTCAATGACGCGGCCCGCCGCGCTTCACCTCACGTCAGTAGTCCTTGGTGATCTCGAACATCTCGTCCTTGACGAAGTTCTCGATCCTGTCGCTTTGATCCTTGGTCTCGGGTTTGCCGGAGCCGCCGTTCTCCTCCAGCTTGAACTCGGGCTTCGCCAGCACGCGGTCGTACAGCCCGACCAGCACCGGTGTCTTTTCCTTCTCTGTCCGATATCCGTAGCCACTGCCCTTGCGGCCCGCGTAGCGATACAGAATATCCAGCGCATGTGCCTCGGCGGCCGCGCTCTTCTCGGTGAAATTGTTCTGCGTGATGATCTTATCGAGCGCAGCCGCGAAGTGTTTGTCCTGATCGTAGCGTTCGAGCAGCCTTTTCTGCTGATCGGGTGTGAGCACCGCGTAGCCCTCGCTGCCGATCAGCTTCAGTTTCTTCTGGGTCGCTTCGCCCGGCTTGCCGAGCAGCTCGTCGATTTTCGCCGTGCTCTGCGACTGGTTGTCGTCACCGTATAACTTCAACAAGCGTATGCGGGTCGCTTCATCGAGCGCTTTGAAATCATTGTTGTTGGCCAGTTGCGCCAGCTTGGTGCGATCGCCGTTGCGGCCATAAGCCTCGATCAGCGAGATACGCTCGTTCTCAGAACGCTTGTCGAAGCCCGGCACCGTTTGCAGCCACTGATCGAGCTGCTCTTTCTTCTGCAGATCCGGTCCTTGCCCGGTCTCGCTCTGCACGGCCTTGGTGTACGCATTGGTGACCGGATTGGTATCCACGCCGGGCGCGCTCTTCATAAGCGAGGCCGGATCGATCCGCACCTTGATCTGCTCGCCGTCCAGAACCAGATTGGGATCGCGCCCCGAGCCGTTGCTGCCGAATTTGCGAAAGCCGTTGTCCTGGCACACGATGTCCAGCTGCTTCATGTGCTCCCGGGGCGTGACTTTCTTGGTCGCCGTGCCGAAGTCCTCACCGGTTTTCTTCATGCGATCGAGCACCGCCTGCTCCATCGCGATCTCCCACAGACAGTCGTGCAGATGCGCGTCGGGATTCTTCTCGGTGGGTTTACTGTTCCACGGCGTGACGGTCACGTCAGTAGTCATCGTTCTGCCCCTCCATGCCGGCAAAGGTTGCGACTGCTGCGTTCGAGTGTAGCGGCCAAACGCCGCGCGGGGGGGGGATTGGCCCCCCCCGGGGTGGTAAAAATAATGTG